>NZ_JAQLFP010000019.1 GCF_028207065.1 Collinsella aerofaciens | reverse complement strand
ACCCCGGAGGAGTTCCGGAATCAGGCCCTCGCGGCCTAGTCGCTATTTAGGGCGTCCAAGATTTGGGACGCAGTTCAGTAGGGGATCGGGCTTATAGGGCTCAGTTAAACCAAACCTACACGGTCAAATGACCCGCAGGTTACATCTGCTCGGGCGCGGAAACGCCAACGAGGGTGAGCACCAGGGCGAGCGTCACGCGGACGGCATCGCAAGCGGCCAGACGGGCACGCGAAAGCTCGGGGTCGACGGGACGGCCCTCGCTCGGCAGCACCTGGCAGGCAGCGTAGAAGCTGTGGAAGTCACCGGCGAGTTCCTCGGCAAAGTGGGTCAGACGGAACGGGGCGCGATCGCGAGCACAGCTGGCGATCAGGTCGGTGAGCTCGTTGAGCTTGCGCGAAAGGGCGAGCTCGGTCGGGTCGGTCAGCAGCGAGTAATCGACGTTCTCACCGATGGCCTTGGCGGCAACGGCCTTCATGCCCATCTCGTCGGCCTGCTCGGCGGTAACGTCGGCGGCACGGCGCAGGATGGAGCACACGCGGGCGTGAGCATACTGCACGTAATAGACCGGGTTGGAGTTGTCGCGCTTCTTAACGGCCTCGATGTCGAAGTCGACCATCTGGTTGGAGCTCTTGGAGATGAGCGTGTAGCGAGCGGCATCGGAGCCAACCTCGTCGACGAGCTCCTGAAGGGTCACCATGGTGCCCTTGCGCTTGGACATACGGACGGGCTTGCCGTTACGCAGCAGGTTGACGAGCTGGCCCAGTAGAACCTCGAACTTGCCGGGGTAACCCAGAGCGTCGCAGACGCAGCGGACGCGCTCGATGTAACCGTGGTGGTCGGCGCCCCAGATGTCGATGACGTGGTCGACGCGCTGGAACTTATCCCAGTGATAGGCGACGTCGGAGGCGAAGTAGGTGTACTCGCCGTCGGACTTGATCAGGACGCGGTCCTTGTCGTCGCCCAGATCGGTGGAGCGGAACCACAGGGCGCCGTCCTTGGTGTAGAGGTAGCCCATCTTGTCGAGCTTCTCAAAAGCGCGGTCGACGGCGGAGGTGCCGGCGGTCTCGCCCTCGGTGTCCTTCACATACAGCGAGCGCTCGGAGTACCAACGGTCAAAGTCGCAGTTGACGGCGTGGCAGAGGTCGCGCATGTTGTCGACCATCTTCACGTAGCCGCGCTCACGGAAGCTCTCCATACGCTCCTGCGGATCGGCGTCGACCCACTTGTCGCCGTCGGTGCGCCAGAACTCGGCGGCCTCGTCGATGATGTAGTCGCCGCCGTAAGAGTCCTTGCCCAAGGTCTCGGCAAAGTTGTCCTGATACGGATGGGTCTCGGGGTGCTCGTCGTTCTCGTCGGCAACAAAGGCGTCACGGTCGGCGATCAGCAGCTTGTGAGCCTCGTCGATATCAACGCCCTGCTTGGCGATGATGTCGGCAAGCTGCATATAGCGCGTGCTGATGGAGTTGCCGAAGGTGTTCATCTGAGAGCCGTGGTCATTGATGTAGAACTCACGCTGGATGTCGTAACCGGCGTGGTCCATGACGCGGCAAAGGGAGTCGCCCAGAGCGGCCCAGCGGCCGTGACCAATGTGCATGGGGCCGACGGGGTTGGCGGAAACGAACTCGACCTGGGTCTTCAGGCCACCACCGACGTTGGACTTAGCGAAGTCCATGCCCTTCTCGCGAGCCTCGCCAAAGATGGCATTCTTGACGGCAACGGAGAGGTAGAAGTTGATGAAACCGGGGCCTGCGATCTCAACCTTCTCGATCGCGGGATCCTCGGGCATATGGGCAACGATGGCCTCGGCGATCTTGCGCGGGGCGCAGTGGGCCAGCTTGGCGGACTTCAGGGCCATGGTAGAGGTCCACTCGCCATGAGAAGTGTCAGCCGGTCGCTCGATAGCGCAATCGTCAAGTTCAAATGCGGAAAGGTCGCCGGCCTCCTGGGCCGCAGCAAGCGCAGCGCGTACCAGCTCTTCAATCTTCTCGGGCATAGATCCTCCTTGTGTTAAAGCCCCCCGAGCTCTTGGTCACTCGTAGGGCAAAAGCCAGAGTTTGTAGCACTCTATCACAAGCGAGGGGCACTGTCGCAGGGTAAAGCCAATCGAAATTGCATATGCACAAAATTGACTACAGCTTGTATGGAGTCACTCAAAGATGCCGGTCTGCCTGCAGATTATGCACGCGTTGAAAATGCATAAAGGTGTGAATGAGCTGTGTCTTTTATCGAATACTCTTACCTATCAGAGTTGTGTGCTTTTCCTGCATAAAGCGAGGATTTGCGCACGTCAGCGTGTTATTCTAGACATACGTAAATTCGTATAAGTTGGAGGTAGCATGTTCTCAATCGGTCAACACGTCATTCATCCGGGTCAGGGAGTCTGCACCGTCGTCGGTTTTAGGGACGACACGCCGCAGCCCATGTTGTTGCTCGAGGCCAAGCAAGGGCATGCGCAGACGATCCTTATGTACCCCGTGGCGCAGGCCGACCGTCTGCATGCCGCCATCTCTCAGCAAGATGCCGAGCATCTGCTGAGCCACTATGACGAGCTGGAGTGCGACACCTTTACCGAGCGCAACAGCTCGCTTGAAGAGACACACTTTAAGCAGCAGCTCAAGCTGGGCGCGCCCGAGACGGTCCGCGTGGCAAAGACCATGATGCACCGCATTCGCCAGGCCGAGGAAGCCGATAAAAAGCCCAGCTCTTACTATATGCGTGTACTCAAGGAAGCCAAGCGCCGCTCCATCGAGGAGTTCGCCGTGGCATTGGGCGTCACCGAGGAGGCCGCCGAAGCCCGCCTAGCCCAAGCCGCCCTCAACTAACCCATCCGCGCCAAAAACCACCACAAAGGGGACAGGCACCTTTGTGGTGGTTTTTTCGTTCTAGTCGTTCTAGTAGTATTCATTCTTAGCGATACCTGCGAGCACAAGGAGTCTTTTATGGCAGAGCCACTTTCCGCCGGAATCACCCGCGACCGTGCGTTCGAATTGCTCAACGAGCACAATAAGGACCCGTTCCACATCACCCACGGCGAAACGGTCGAGGGCACCATGCGCTACTTTGCGCGCGAGTTCGACCCCGAGAACGAGGAGTTTTGGGGCATCGTCGGTCTGCTGCACGACCTAGATTGGGAGGAGCATGAGGACGACCCCATGAACCACACCATCTATGCGGCCGAGATCCTTGAAGGCGAGGGCGCCTCTCCCGATCTCATTCGCGCCATTCAGACGCACACGTCGGACTTCAACACCTCGCTGCCCAAGCCCGAGCTGCAGATGGAAAAGATCCTGTTTGCCTGCGACGAGCTCACCGGCTTGATCGGTGCTGCCGTCATCATGCGTCCGAGTAAGAGCGTCATGGACTTTACGACCAAGTCGCTCAAGAAGAAATTCAAGGACAAGCGCTTTGCCGCCGGCTGCTCGCGCGATGTGATTACGCAGGGTGCCGAGATGCTGGGTTGGGAGCTCCCCGAGCTCTTCGACCGTACCATCGCGGCCATGCAGTCCTTCGCCCCCGACCGCGATACCTTCCAGGCCTAACCGCCCACGCCACCTAAAACCGTCACAAAGGGGACAGACACCTTTGTGGCGGTTTTCGTTTACGAGGGGTTAGGGGCGGACCTGACCGGTGCCGCGGAGCTTGTATTTGTAGGTGGTGAGGGCCTCGGCGGCAAAGGGGCCACGGGCGTGGAGCTTTTGGGTCGAGATGCCGATCTCGGCGCCCAGGCCAAACTCGCCGCCGTCGGTAAAGCGCGTGCTGGCGTTGGCGTACACGGCCGAGGCATCGACCGCGTCCAGGAAGCACTCGCAAGCATCCGTGTCCTCGGCAACGATGGCCTCGGAGTGCATCGTGCCGTAGCGATTGATGTGTGCGATGGCGTCGTCCTCGTTTGCCACGACTTTCACGCTCATCTCGAGCGCCAGATACTCGCGACCCCAGTCCTCCTCAGTCGCGGCAACGTAGTCATCGCCCTCGGCAAGCCCGGCGTCGGCGCATGCGGCGCACGTGGCCTCGTCGCCGTGAATGAGCACGCCGTGGTCATGCAGCACGGCCACGACCGCGGGCAAAAACGCATCGGCCACGGCACGGTCGACCAGCAGCGACTCGGCGGCATTGCACACGCCCACGCGCTGCGTCTTAGCGTTGACGATAATATTGAGCGCTTTATCGAAGTCGGCGGATTCATGCACGTAGATGTGGCAGTTACCCGTGCCCGTCTCGATCACCGGAACGAGCGACTCGCGCACGCAGCGCTGGATCAGGCCCGCACCGCCACGCGGAATGAGCACATCGACGACGCCGCGGAGCTTCATGAGCTCGCCGGTGGCCTCGCGGTCGGTAGACTCGATCATCGACACGGCCTCGCGCGGGAAGCCCTTGGCCTCGAGCGCATCGGCCAGCAGTTCGGCAATCATGGCACACGAGTGATAGGCCAGCGAGCCGCCGCGCAGAATGCAGGCGTTGCCGGTGCGGATGCAGATGCCCGCGGCGTCGGCCGTCACGTTGGGGCGCGCCTCGTACACCATGGCGACCAGGCCCAACGGCACGCTCACGCGGGTGAGGTCCACGCCGCTTGCGAGCACGCGGTGGTCGAGCACGCGGCCGACAGAATCGGGCAGCTCGGCGAGCTTCTCCAGGCCGGCGACCATACCCTCAACGCGCTCGGGCGTCAGCAGCAGACGGTCGAGGAGCCCCGCCGAGGTCCCCGCATCGCGCGCGGCGGACATATCGAGCTCGTTGGCGGCGACGATGGAGTCGATACCGTTGCGCAGCGCTGCGGCCATGGCGCGCACGGCCTCCTGGCGCTGCTCGTCGCTCGCCGTGGCAAGCGAGGCCGACGCTGCCTTAGCGGCAACGGCAAGATCGTGGACATACGTGGCTATATCGACCGACATGGGCGGCCCTTTCTCCTAGAAGTTTGCAACCATGGTAGCCGATTTGCGCATGGCCTCGCCCGCGGCGGTAGAATTGGTCAACCCGAAACACCGCAACGAACGGAAGACTCACATGGCCCTCATCACTTCGTACCACGTCCCCGGCCTGTATGTCGAGGACCACAGCATCGACGTCCCCCTCGACTGGCGCGGCCTGGAGCCGATGCTCCTGGCCGTCGGCAGCACCATGCGCCGCGGCGCTATACCGACACCCATCGCCGGCGCGCCCGAGAGCATCAAGCTCTTCTACCGCGTGGTTTGCGCACCCGACCGCATCAACGACGACCTGCCGCTCCTTCTCTTTTTGCAGGGTGGCCCCGGTGGCGAGAGCCCGCGTCCGCTGTCGCCCACAAGCGATGGCTGGATCGAAGAGGCCGTCAAGCATTTCCGCGTCGTGCTGCCCGACCAGCGCGGTACCGGGCGCAGCAGCTGTGTAGACGGGCGCACGATTGCCGCACTGGGCGAGCGCGCCGAGGCGGCCGGCTCCGATGCTGCCCGCTCGCAGGCGGACTTCCTCAAGCGCCACCTCGCCAGCTCCATCGTGCGCGATTTTGAGTACCTGCGCCTGGTGGGCTTTGGCGGCAGGCCCTGGGTCACGCTCGGGCAGAGCTACGGCGGCTTTTTGACGCTGAGCTACCTGTCGCTCTTCCCCGAGGGCGTGGCGGCAAGCTTTACCTGCGGCGGCATCCCCCACGTACCGGCGAGCGCAAGCGAGGTCTACGCGCACACCTTCCCGCGCATGGCCGCCAAGACGCAGCAGTATTACAACCGCTACCCCGCCGACGTCGAGCGCGTGGCGGCCCTGGCAGATGCCCTCGAGGAGCAAAAGCCCGTGCTACCCGACGGCTCGCCGATGACGGTCGAACGCCTACAGCTCATGGGCAGCGACTTTGGCATGAAGCCGAGCTTTGAGCGCATGCATTGGATTATCGATCACGCTTTTGTTGACGGCGACGGCACGCTGGCCTGCGGCGCCTCGGTATCTGACAGCTTTTTGATGCGCGCCTTCGAGCGCACCAACACGCGCACGAATCCGCTGTACTGGACGCTTCAGGAGTTCATCTACGCCGACGGCGACACCATGCCCATTCGCTGGGCCGCGGCAGAAGAGAAGGCCCGTCGTGCCGAGTTCGACACGCTCACGCGACCGCTCATGTTTACCGGCGAGGCCATGTTCCCGTGGATGTTTGAGCAGATGCCCGAACTTAAGCCCTTCAAGCCGGCGATGGATCTGCTTATGGAAGACACAAGCTGGGACAAGATCTACGACCCGCAGCGCCTGGCGTGCAACGAGGTGCCCCTGCAGGCCGCGGTGTACTTCGATGACATGTACGTGGACTCGGGCATGCAGCTCGATACGCTCAGTCGCGTGGGCAACTCGCATGCCTGGGTGACCAACGAGTTCGAGCACGACGGCTTGCACGGCAGCGTGGTGTTCAAGCACCTCTTCGACGAAGCCCTCAACCGCGGAGACCTGCGCCAGATCTTCTAGCAAAGGAGTGTCCCAAAGTGCCGGCACATAAGGAACGTCCCCAAGTGCCGGAAAAGGAGAGGCAGCACTGCTGGCAAAACGAGCCGCAGCGCTGCCTCTCTTTATGCAAACACTATCAAGTTGTCCCTATGGATCGCGGGCTTCTCGGCCAGGTCTGCGAGCAGGTGGTTGCTGGCAATCTGGTCCTGGCGGCGGCCGGCGGCAAGCTCCAGCACGTCCGAATCGGCCTCGGCGATACCACGGGCGACAACCATGCCGCTCGGGTCGCACACGTCGAGCACATCGCCCTCGGAAAACACGCCATCGACCTCGCGAATACCCACCGCGAGCAGCGACGAACCGCGGCTGACCAGCGCCTTCGCGGCGCCGTCATCGACCGTCACCGAGCCGTGCGCCTTGTCGCCCAGTGCGATCCACAGCTTGCGCGGCGCAATGTCCAGGCGCTCCGCCGGCGGATCGAACAGCGTACCCACGCTCTCGCAGCGGGCCAGACGCACGAGCGCATCGGGCTCCTCGCCCGAGCAAATCACGCTCTGAATGCCCGCCGTCATGAGAATGCGGCTCGCGCGGATCTTGGTAATCATGCCGCCCGTGCCCACCGATGTGGAAGAATCGCCCGCCGAGGCGATGATCTTGGCGTCGATCTTATGCACGACCGGGACGAACTCGGCCGTGGGATCCTCGTGCGGATTGGCGGTGTAGAGGCCATCGATGTCCGAGAGCGTCACGCACAGATCGGCAGAAACCAGGCAGCTCACAAGCGCCGCCAGCGTGTCGTTGTCGCCAAACTTGATCTCATCGACGGTGACGGTATCGTTCTCGTTGACGACCGGCACCACACCCAGCTCCACAAGGCGCAGCAGGGCGTCGCGCGCGTGCAGGTAGGACGTGCGGCGCGCCGTGTCGTGACGCGTGAGCAGCACGAGCGAGGTGAGCAGGTCGCGCGCATGGAACTCCTCGTCGTAGGCCGACGAGATGATGCACTGACCGGCCGAGGCGCAGGCCTGCAGGCTCGGCAGGTCACCGACCGGCTTACGGTCGAAGCCCAGCACGGGATAGCCGCAGGCAATGGCGCCCGAGCTCACCACGACCAGGCGCCAGCCAAGCTCGCGCAGCGCTGCGGCCTGATCGGCAAGCCCGCCGATAAAGGCGCGGTTGACCTTGCCGTCGGCGCCCACCACCGTGGACGAACCGATCTTTACCACCATCGTTTTATAAGAAGTCGTCATACGTCAAACCAATCAACTGTTCAGCGAACGGCCGAGCCGGCGGCCAGGGAAGCGTGACTCGCCCCTACCGCCCAAGGAATTAGTGAGCCCAGGGAAAGGCAGAGGCCGCGGCCATGTTCTTACGCACGAGCTCGTCGCGCACCTGAGCCAGGCCCTGCTCCATACCCACCACATAGGTCTGCGGGTACAGAAAGCGCTTGAAAGCTGCGTCCAGATGGTCGAGCGCCCAAGCACAGCGCTCGCGCGCGTCCTGGATGCTCTCACGCGGAGCCACCGCACTGCCATCGCGCACGATCGGCACCAGCAGCTCGCGATACTCGAGTTCGGACACGTCGGTCACCAGGGCGGCATCGTTCACGGCCACAAGGGTATTGCCGCGCGCGGCGCCCTCCCCCGCCAGATGGTCCTCGTCGTAGATCATGTCGCAGACCGGGCCGCCAAAGCCGTCGTAATAACGGCGCACGCGTTGCACACCCGGGATCGTGCGCTTGTATGGCTGCTCAGAGAGCTTGACCACCGGCGTCCATGGATCTGCCTCGCTCGCACGGCGGGCGGAAAGCTTGTACACGCCGCCCAGCGCCGGCTGGTCATAGCAGGTCGCAAGCTTGGTACCCACGCCAAAGCTATCGATGGGCGCGCCCTGGTCGAGCAGCGACTGAATCGTGTACTCATCCAGATCGTTAGAAACCGAGATCCCCACATAGGGCAGGCCCTCGGCATCAAAACGGCCACGAACATACTTGGAGAGCTTGGCGAGGTCGCCCGAGTCAATGCGAATAGCCGACAGACGCTCGCCCACCGCCTCCATCTCCTTGGCAACCGTAATGGCATGCTCGCAACCCTCGCGTACGTCGTAGGTGTCGATGAGCAGCGTGCAGTTCTTGGGACTCGACTTAGCAAAAGCCCGGAATGCCTCGAGCTCGGAGTCGAAGCTCATCACCCAGCTGTGCGCATGCGTGCCAAAGACGGGAATACCGTAGCGGCGGCCGGCGAGCACATTGGACGTAGAGGAGCAGCCGGCAACGTAGCTCGCGCGCGCGACGGCCAAGCCGCCATCGGGACCCTGAGCGCGGCGCAGGCCAAACTCGGCAACGGGACGGCCGTCCGCCGCCAGCACCACGCGCGCCGTCTTGGTGGCGACAAGCGTCTGGAACCCAACGATGTTGAGCAGCGCCGTCTCAAGCAGCTGGCACTCCAGCGCGGGGCCGGTGACGCGAACCATGGGCTCGCGCGGAAAGACGAGCTCGCCCTCGGGCACGGCGTCGATGTTCACATGCGCGCGGAAATTGCGCAGGTAGTCGAGGAATCCAGGCTTGAACATCGCGCCGCCGGCCGGGGCCTGGAGCGAGGCGAGGTAGTCGATGTCCTCGGGCGTAAAGCGCAGATTCTCGACCAGCTCGGACAGTTCGGCGGTGCCGCACATGACGGCATAGGCGCTGCCAAAAGGATGGTCGCGGTAAAACGCGGTAAAACAACCCTGCTCATTGGCCTTGCCGCTCTCCCACAGGCCCTGGGCCATAGTGAGCTCGTACAGATCGGTGAGCATTGCAATGTCGGTGGGATGCGAGATGTCGGTCAAAGCCATGGGGCGACCTTTCGGATGCGTTGTGCAGAGGTTGAGGGTTGGAAAAGGGCAGAGTGTTCGGGCATGGCACCCAGCGCGAATGGGCTAGAGCAGGCCCATGCTGGTCAGGATCGTGTAGCCCATAAAGATGACAAACGCGATGAGGGCAAGGACAATGATGATTTTTTGAGCCGGCGCCATGCCAGGGATCTCGTTCTCGCCCGTAGGCTCCTTGGAGGTGACCATGCGCTGGGCAAAGGTCATCTCGTCACGGCTCGGCTTGGGCTCGACGGACTTGGAACGAGCGACCTTTTTAGGCTGAGGTTTAGGTGCGGTGGGCGCGGGCTTCGCGGCGGCGGGCTTGGGCGCGGGGGCGACGTTCGCGGCGGCCTCCTCGGCCTTCGCACGCTCGGCACGCAGGGCGGCCAGCTCCTCACGCTCGCGGCGTGCCTCTTCCTGGGCCTCGCGACGAGCTTTCTCGGCGCGGAGCTCTTCCAACTCGGCGCGTTCCTCGGCAGACAGTGGTTGGGACTCAAGCTTGGCCATGGTACAGCCCTTTCTTTTAAAAAAAGCCGCCGACACAATGTCAGCGGCTTATCAAATCCAAGGGTGGAGACGAAGGGAGTCGAACCCTCGGCCTCTGCCATGCGACGGCAGCGCTCTCCCAACTGAGCTACGTCCCCAAGACAAGTTGATATTTTACCTACGGCTCGCCAACTGTCAACGCCCAATACCCAGTCTTTTTGGGACGCGGCTATTTTGACAACTTTTCGAGCAGGCGATCCTCTCGATGATTTTTTAATCCCCGTCCCAGAAAAATCATCGGCGAGCGCACTACTTTGCGCTGGTGAGGACGCCGGTGGTGTCGAACGCCGGTGTGAAGCTCTCGTCTACCGCTCCACCTTCTTGCCAAAACATCGTCGTAAAGCCCAGGTCGTCGGCATGGTCGAGCACCTGCTCGTACTCCTCGCGCGTCACGGCGCGCGCCAGGTCGCCGCCTTGTTCGCGCATGAGGGCATTGGGCGTGTACTGGTTCATGACCGAGATCGGCACGTCGCCCATCGTCTGCCACACCAGGTCCAACACGCGGCACGAATCGTCCGCATGCCCCGGCAGCACCAGATGACGCACGATTATGCCGCGCTTCATGAGCCCGTCCCCGTCTACCAGCTCTCCCCCGCGGCGCTCAATTTCGCGCGCCATCTGGGCCAGACCCGACACAGCCACGCGCGGGTAGTCCTTAATATGAGAGAGTGACTGCGCAAGCGCCGCATTGGCATACTTAAAGTCGGTAAGCCACACGTCGACCAAATCGCCGAGCGCCGCCACGGCACTCGCACGCTCATAACCGCTCGTGTTGTAGACGATTGGAATGACCAGTCCGCGCTCCCGAGCTGCGGCAATCGCGGCCGGCAGCAGGTGAGCATAATGCGTCGCCGTCACCAGATTGATGTTATTGGCACCTTGGTCCTGCAGCTCCAGCATAATCTCGACCAGGCGCTCGGGCGAAATCTCAAGCCCAAAATTGCCCGTCGAGATCTCGTGGTTCTGGCAATAGATACATTTGAGCGAACAGCCGCTAAAGAAAATCGTACCCGAGCCGGCCTCGCCCGAAATGGGCGGCTCCTCCCACATATGGAGCGCCGCGCGGGCCACCTTGAGCGTGTCATCGGCACCGCATACGCCGTGCGCACCCTCGTCGCGCACCGCACCGCAACGGCGCGGACACAAATGGCAGGCGGGCGAAAAAAGTTCGGTCAACGGCGTCGACATAAAAACATGCTCCAAAACAACGATTCAGCAGCTCAAACGTAAAGGGACCAACCGCACAGACGGCTCGAGCCCAAGGCGCCGTAATCGTCCGACACGATTTTTGTAATGTCAAGACTGGAATCGATAAAGTGCCGCTTTATGATGTAGGTATTCCGCCCCCCGCGGAGCAACTGGGTGAACCGTCGCGTTTATTTAGGGAGCCCACACAGTCGTACCTAGTACAGGTATCCTTCGTTGTTAAGGACGCTGGAACAGTCGATGAGGGCACCCACCTGTTTTAGGTGGGTTCATTTTCGTAACGTGGGGGGTGGTTTTTATTTGCCGAAAACCACCATTACAGCCCATATGGATCCCCGCCGGTATCCCGACAATCCATCGACAACATCCCAATATCTGGTAAGCGCGTGATTATCGCTGCGTGCAATTCCATGCACCCCCCTTGGTCGAGTATCATGGTTCGGCTATGCCCTTTGCGCTTAGCAACCTTTGACCTTTTCCTTCGACGCTTGGCGGTTTTTAGATTCATGGCTTCATCCCCGAGCTACATACCGTATCTATGCGTGGCAGCGGCGGCCTTTATCACGACCTTCCTCACGGTGCCCCTGGTCAAGCGCTTGGCAATTAAGCTCGACGCCGTCGACTATCCTTCTAAGCGCCGCATCAACACCAAGCCCATCCCGCGTTTGGGCGGAACGGCGGTGTTTTTGGGCCTGGTCGTTGCCTGTATTGTGCAAATCCTAGGCACCTGGTACCTGGGTTGGCCGCCCGTTTTGGTGCCCCACCCCCGTCTGCACATCAGCTACCCCATACTTGCGCTTTCTTTTACCGTCATCTTTGCGACCGGCGCTATCGACGACGTCTTCCAGCTCAAGCCCAAGCAAAAGCTAGCCGGACAGGTCCTCGCCGCGCTTATCGCCTGTATCGGCGGCCTGCGGATCGGCGTCATCGTCAACCCGTTTGCCCCCGGCGAAATCATGCTCGGATGGCTCGCCTACCCCATCACCGTGATCTATCTGGTGGCATTCACCAACATCATTAACCTCATCGACGGCCTCGACGGCTTAGCCACGGGCATCTGCGGCATCGCGTCGTTCACCATGTTTTCGATGGCCGTTCTCTCGGGCCGCATCGACGCCGCCGCGCTCTCCATTGCGCTCTTTGGCGCCTGTCTGGCCTTTTTGCGCTACAACTTCAACCCCGCAAGCATCTTCTTGGGCGACTCGGGGTCGCTGCTTCTGGGCTTTGCGCTGGGCTCCATCTCGCTGCTCAACGTGAGCCGCACCGCCGCGCTCACCTCGCTTATCATCCCGCTCATCGTTGCCGGCGTGCCCATCATCGACACGTTTAGCGCCATCGTGCGCCGCAAGCGCGCCCACATTAGCATCGGGCAGGCCGACAAGGGCCACATCCACCACCGCCTGATCCAAGAGGGCTACAACCAAAAGCAGGCAGTGCTCCTCATCTACGCCTGGTGCATCATGCTTTCGGCCGGCGCCGCCGCGATTAACCAGGTCGAGGTGCCCATGCGCGTGCTCATCTTTACCGTACTCGCCATTGGCTCGGCGGCCTTTGCCAAGCACCTGCACCTGTTTGAGCCCGTGCTGCGCCACCATTACAACAAGCGCACGCACGAGGACGAGCTCGTCACCCCCGACGATCCCGCCTTTAAGCAGGAGGAGCAGGCGGCAGAAGAACGCAGGGAGGAGCGCCACCACAGGCGCTAGGGTAAGCTGCCGAGGCTGCGCCCAGGCGCCGCCGGCCAAACGCGCAGCCACGCCGCGCCCATCGCACATACCGCCGCTCTCCCGCCCCTCGCGTACTTACGCCCCGACCCTCCAATAAACGCGTTATCATCTTGACCCATGAACATACGTTAGGAGCAATCATGCCAAACGAGAACAGCTACGAAGTCGCGCTGCAAAAGAGCAACGCCATTCGCGAGGGCCTGGCCAAAACGCCCGAGAAGTTCACCATGCTCACCGGCGACCGCCCCACCGGCCGTCTGCACCTGGGTCACTACTTCGGCACCCTCAAGGGCCGTGTTGAGCTGCAGAACATGGGCGCCAAGACCAACGTGCTCATCGCCGACTACCAAGTCATCACTGACCGCGATACGACCGAGCACATCCAGGACAACGTGTACAACATGGTCATGGACTACCTTGCCTGCGGCATCGACCCCGACAAGACCATGATCTACGCGCACTCCGCCGTACCCGCCGCAAACCAGCTCATGCTGCCGTTCCTGTCGCTGGTCTCCGAGGCCGAGCTGGCGCGCAACCCCACGGTCAAGGCCGAGATGGAGGCCTCGGGCCACGAGCTCACCGGCCTTCTGCTCACCTACCCGGTGCACCAGGCCTGCGACATCCTGTTCTGCAAGGGCAATGTGGTGCCCGTCGGTCGCGACCAGCTGCCGCACATCGAGCTCACCCGCACCATCGCCCGCCGCTTTAACAACCGTTACGGCAAGGTGTTCCCCGAGGTCGACGCGCTGCTGTCCGAGACCCCGCTGCTGCCCGGCCTGGACGGGCGCAAGATGAGCAAGAGCTACGGCAACGCCATCAACATCTCGATGACCGCCGAGGAGACGGCCAAGCGCATCAAGAAGAGCCAGACCGACTCCGAGCGCATGATCACGTTCGATCCCGAGAATCGCCCCGGCGTGTCCGGCCTGCTTTCAACCGCCGCCATCTGCACCGGCCGTTCCGAGGTCGAGATTGCCGAGGAGATCGGCATGGGCGGCTCCGGCCAGCTCAAGAAGTACGTGACCGAGGCCGTCAACGAGTACTTCGCGCCGATCCGCGAGCGTCGTCAGCGCTATGAGAACGATCTGGACTATGTGAAGGACGTGCTGCACGAGGGCAACCGTCGCGCCAACGAGATTGCCGAGCAGACCCTGGCCGAGGTTCAGGACGCCATGGGCATGGTGTACTAGCCGAGAACAATAAACAGCAGTCAAACAAAACCGCCGCGATGAGTACAATCCTCATTGCGGCGGTTTTGTTTTCTTCAGAGGTCGGTCGCCGAGGTATTCAGCCGCTCGGCAGAACCCCTAAGTCGCAAGAACCCTAAGACTATATTCTGTTAAGCAATGACGCCCTATTGTTTTAACATGCGGCAGCGTTTTACAGCAGAGCCGACCGACTGGAAGGAGCCCCATGAGCTCAGTTGCGTTTTGTACATGCAACGACCGGAAATGCCCGTTTAACCCTGTCAACCACGACAAGGGCTGCACGCCTTGTATCGCCAAGAATCTGCACGAGCACGAGATTCCAACGTGCCTGTTCAACGCGATTTCTCCCGATCGGCTTGAGGCCGATAAAGACGAGTGGTCGTGGCAAGCGTTCGCGCGGCATGTAGAGGCGTATCTGGGAAGCAACAGCCCAAGAATCCCCGCGAGCGAAGAGGCGCCGCAGGGGTTTACAAAGATCGGTTGCTGCAAGCGGGACTAACAATCAAAGTTTGTGCCGCCCTAAGGCCAAACGTCGGCACCTCATTTTGGGATAACGGACCTGATGTTTTGTCCCATGATTACAGGAAAGCGCCCGCCGGCCATGGCAGCCGGCGGGCGCTTTCCCGAAGTACACCGTTGAATCGCACAGAGGGGAGGAATGCGAATCAAACTCAACAGGGCAGGCTTTTTCATCGCCTATTGCCTGCTCCGTTGCTGAAAACAATATAGTTCACCGTGGTTTACTTTGTAGCGTCAAACCGCGCCGTCATACGTTCTCCATAAGTTAGCCCAGGTAAACCTGCAACGGAAAACCACCACAAAGGGGACAGGCACCTTTGTGGTGGTTTTGGCACGAGCGAGCTGCTAGAGCCCGGCCGGCCAACGGCTGGCAGCCAGGTCAACGCGCATGGGATCGGCAAACGCCACGCCCTCCCCCATTAAGAGCTCACGTTGAGCATCGGGACCGCCAAAGGCAAAGCCCTCACAGATACGACCGTCGGCAAACACCACGCGATGACAGGGAATCTGACCAGGGCGCGGATTGCTGTGCAGCGCATAGCCCACATAGCGCGCGCTTCGCGGGCGACCGGCGAGCAGCGCCACCTGACCGTAGGTGGCGACCATCCCCTCGGGAATCTGCTCGACTACCTCGTACACCCGCTCGAAAAAGCCCTCAGACGCCATCGCATGCTCCTTTCAACCGGAACCAGCATAAACCACCACAAAGGTGCCTGTCCCCTTTATGGTGGTTTTGACCGGAAAGCTAGTTGGCGGGGCGGAAGAAGGCTACGGCTACGGCACCGGGGCCCACGTGGGTGCCGATGGTGGCGCCAATGGTGTGGATGGGCAGCTCGCTCTCGGCATGGCCGGCCCACAGCGCGGCGCTGTCCTCGATGTACTTCTTGAGCACAGCGTCCGAAAGGCCCGTATAGCCCAGCGCCAGCGGCATGGAAAAGTCGATGCCGCCTGCCTTTTCGACCTTTTGGTTGAGCAGGTTACGGCCGTTCTTGGAACCGCGCGCCTTGCCCAGCTGCACGATCAGACCGTCTTCGGCGGCTACAACGGGCTTCACGTTGAGCAGCGTGCCCACGGCGCCGGCCGCAGCAGACAGGCGACCGCCGCGCACCAGATACTCCAGCGTCTCGAGCAGGCCGATAACCACCACGCGGTCGCGCACGGCCTCGACGGCCGCCGCGATCTGGGCCGCTCCCTGGCCCTCGTCCACCAGACGCAGGGCATACTCGACCAGCACGCGCTCACCCAGGGTGACGTTATTGCTGTCCACGACAAACACGTCGCCGCCCGGCGCCTCGGCAAGTGCGGTACGGGCACTCTGATTGGTGCCTGATAGCTTAGCGCCCACGGTAATAATCACAGCCTCATCGCCGGCTTCACGAACCTCGGCGATAGCCTGAGAAAACGCGTACGGGTTGACCTGGCCAGTCTTGGGCAGCTCATCGCGCTCCACGAGCATCTCGTAAAAGCGCTGGTGATCGATGTCGATGCCATCCATGTACACATCGGTGCCAAAGGTGACGGACAGCGGCAAAACACGCAGAGCGGGGTGCTCCGCCGGCGACATATCGCTTGCGGAATCGGTAATAATGCGGACGGTCATAACAAATCCTTTCTTGCGCAGGTCTCGCGCAGGGAATGTTGACAGCAATGCCCAGGCACGGTATACGCTCAAACGGGACGATGCAGTTGCTAGTTGGAAGAAAATGCTTTGGCGGTCTTAGATCTCGCGCAGGGTGTTGAGAATCGTACGCAGCGACGCATACATCTGCTCGCGCTGTTCCACGCCCATGGCCTTACCGGTGGTGTCGAGCACGTCGTGGATGATGCGGTCGGCCTCGTTCATGCTCTCGCCGCCAAGCGTGGTCAGGCGAACCGGGGCGCGGTACTTGACGGCAGCATCGCCCGAGTCATCAACCTCGACAAAGCCGCCCTCCTCCAGGTGCGCCAGCGTGCGCGAAACGGCAGCGCGCGTCACGCCGGCCACGCGAGCAAGGTCGGCGCCGGTCATGCCGTCCTTGCTGCGCTCCAGGTAGTACAGGCACATGACGTCGGAGCCCTTGAGGCCCAGCCTTGCGCCCTCGGACGTCTTGATACGCTGAATCTCCTTGTAGAGCCCGCCAATCAGTCCGACAAAATCCTCAAAACGTGTCTCGTCGTTCTGCTGCATGGGAGACGACCGCCTTTCGCTTGCATGATGCTAACGGGTAAACATCTTAGCCGTACTCAGCGACTGCCGCCTCCACGCGACCCATTTGTTAACCCATCAACATAAAAACCACCACAAAGGGAACAGGCACCTTTGTGGTGGTTTGGGGCATCAATAGGTTCTAGGCGCCGCTATAGCTCCACACAGGGATTGTTGCGGGTCACAAGCGTCTTAACGACAACCGTCGCTCCCAAATACCGCTCGAGCAGCTCGGCTAAGCGATCGATGGCGGCCTGGCAATCCCCCATGCGCTCGGGCTCAACACACTCAATCGCCAGGAACGCATCGGCCGAATCGTCGGACAGGGCCGTTCGAACGCCGTCGCGCCAGTTCCAGCAGCGGCACACGGCGCCTGCTTCGTCGATGTAGGCGAGCTCGCCGGGCAGCGTCGGGTCATCCGCTTCCTCGCCAAGCGGCAAGAACGCATCGCCACCGTCGGTCACCCTCAAGCGAAGGTCTCCCTCAATCGCATGCAAATCCTCGCCTCCTACGGGTAGCGCGTAAGTCAGCGACACCGTGTTGTAGATGTCCACCGCAGGCGTGATGTGGCCCACCGGCTTGCCCTTGAGCACGCGCTTGAGCAAGTTCTCGATCGAGCAGCGGGCGCCCTTTTTGGTCTTAAACAGACGATAGGCCTCGCGCCATGCCTTGACCGGCGCGTTCTCGCTGATAGTATCGCTGGTCAGATGACGCTCCGCATCGATGTTGGCGCGGTCAAGCAGCGCCGCAATGGCATCCACATCCTCTTGAGGAATCTGGGCCGCGGGCTTCATGCCCTTTACGACCACGACGCCGACCGCTGCCTGCGGAAACAGCTCCCAAAACGAATTCTCGGCAACAAAGCCCTTCATACGCTCTCCCTTCACTGTGCGCGCCCGAGCGAGGGCACCTAAACAAAAAGCGCTCTCACAGCGGCCACCTTCAAAGTCCTACGGTGCCGCCACAAGAGCGCTTACGCTGCCCCCATCCGGAGAAGGGGACGATATGTCAGGCGTATTGTAACCCGAGTCATCCGCCCAAGCAAAACCAACGCAAAGGTGCCTATCCCCTTTATGGTGGTTTTGGACCTGAGGCAACGCTAGTGGCGGAGTCCCAGCAGGCCGCGGCCGCGATGACGGGCCTCGGCGGACGCATGGGCGTGCGGGCCGGCGGCCTTAACGGACTCGGGCAGGTGCGAGTACTTCTTCTCGAAGTTCTCCTCGAACATCACCGCCAAGTTGTGCGCGGCCTCGTCATAGCGCGCGGTGCTCTGCCAGTACTGGCGCGGCACCAGGATGCCGTCGGGCACACCGTGGCACGTCGTGGGAATGTCGACATTGAAGATATCGTCGTGCACGAACTCGCTATCCTCGATGGTACCGTCAAGAGCGCGGGCCACCAGGGCGCGCGTGTAGGCAAGCTCGATGCGATGGCCCACGCCATAACCGCCGCCGATCCAGCCGGTGTTGACCAGATAGACGCGGGTGCGCCCGTCGGCGATACGCTCGCCGAGCATCTTGGCGTAGACCAGAGGGTCGAGCGGCATAAACGGCTCTCCGAACAGCGAGGAAAACGTAGGCGTGGGCTCGGTGACGCCGACCTCGGTGCCGGGGATCTTGGCCGTAAAGCCCGTCACAAAGTGATACATGGCGGCGTCGGCCGTCAGGCGCGAAATGGGCGGCAGCACGCCAAAGGCATCACAGGTCAAAAACAGCACGACGCTCGGAGTGGTACCCATGCCCTTGGTCCACGCGTTGGGAATATGCTCGACGGGATAGGCCACGCGCGTGTTGTGCGTAATCGAAATATCATCGTAATTGGGCTTGCGGCCCTCATCGAGCACCACGTTTTCGCAGATGGCGCCAAAGCGAACGGCATTAAAGATCTCGGGCTCGTGGAACGCATCCAAGCCCTCGCACTTGGCGTAGCAGCCGCCCTCGATGTTGAAGATGCCCATGTCGGACCAGCCGTGCTCGTCATCGCCGATCAGCAGGCGCGTAGGGTTGGCCGAAAGCGTGGTCTTGCCGGTGCCCGACAGGCCAAAGAACACCGCGGTCTCGTGCGTGACGGGATCCATGCTAGCCGAGCAATGCATGGGCAGCACGTCGTCCTCGACGGGCAGCAGGTAATTCATGACGCTGAAGATGGACTTTTTGATCTCGCCGGAGTAGCCGGTACCCGCGACCAAAATCACGCGCTCCTGGAAGTTGATGACCACGGCGGCGCTGGAGTTGAGGCCCTTGATGGCGGGATCGCACTGGTAGCCCGGCGCGGCGAGCACACAGAAGTCCGGCTCGCCGGTGCGCGCGATTTCGCGGGCAAGCGGGCGGGCGAGCATCTGCTTAATGAAGAGTGCCTGGCTGGCGCGCTCGCAGGCGACGAGCAGTCGGCGCGTGTGGTTGCGGTCGGCGCCCGCCATGCCGCGGGTAACGAACACATCGCGCTCGTTGAGGTAGTCGACGATACCAGCCTTGATGGTCTCGTAGCTCTCGATCGAAAGCGGGCGGTTGACGGCGCCCCAGGCGATCTTGTCGTGGACATCGGGGGTGTCGGCGATAAAACGGTCATTGGGCGAGCGTCCGGTACGCTCCCCCGTCTCGATCACCAGTGCGCCGTTGGAGGCCATGCGGCCTTCTTCACGGCGGATGGCGTGCTCGACGAGCTCGGCTGCCGGCAGGTCAACCAGCAGGCGGGGCTGGTTCTCGGCGGGGTCTTCGACCAGCGTAATGCCAAAGTTGGACAGAACTTCTGCAGGGGTAACACCAGGCATGGGGCCTCCTTTAAAAACGCGACACGTGGACGCGGCGCGCACTTTACTCACGTAAAGCCCGTTGTACCCGATATGCAAAAACGTTTTTGCGGCAACGACGAAGCGCCCGCCCAACGGTCAAAAATCGCACGCAAGCGGCCTAGTCATTGGGGACGTTCTTAAATGACCAGTCGTTGGGGACACTCTTGAACAGGCAACAAACAAGGAATGTCCCCAGATGCCGGCAAATAAGGAGCGTCCCCAAGTGCCGACGGCACGTTTACCGACAAATTACAGCCGCCTGCCGAAAATATTGAACAATCCGTTCAAAAACACGAGCGAACACCGTCGCGTCTATACTAGAGCGCAGCAATAGAAAGGACCCCGCTTTGAGCATCACGCCCCTCGATAGCATTCGCCGCGCCATCGCCCGCCGCAATGGCGTCGCCGACCCCGCCGTAGCGGGCAGCGGCACCGCAAGGGCCCAGGGCGGACGCATCGAGAACGGCCTGTTCCCCGCCTCCCACACGGCCGAAGAGCTCGCGCGCATCCAGGAGCTGAGCCAGCGCAACGCCGGCGGCCCCGACAGCAGCCAGGCCACGCGCCGTCGCCGGCGCGAACGCGATCGGGAGCCCGGCCCCGTCCGCCGCATGGTCAACGCTTGGTGGAACCGTCTGCTCGGCGCCGTCTACGGCGGCGGCTTCTCCATGCAGGAAGCGGAATACGAGGAGCACGCCACTAGTCGCGACTATCTTTGGAACACCCTCGGCACCGCCGTGTGGGGCTTGGCGTTTCCACTGCTCACCATCGTGTCTACGCAGCTCGTGGGCGCCGAAGAAGCAGGCAAATTCTCCATCGCCTTTGTCACCGGCACGCTCATCATGATCGCGTGCAACTACGGCGTGCGCAATTTCCAGGTCTCGGACATCGACGAAAAGACGTCCTTTGCCTCCTACCAGCTCAACCGCTGGCTTTGTGGAGCGCTCGCCCTAGGCTGCGGCCTCATGTACAGCAGCGCCCGCGGCTATGACGCGCAGATGGCGACGATCGGCCTGGGCGTCTACCTGTATAAGGTCATCGACGGCGTCGCCGACGTGTACGAAGGTCGCCTGCAGCAGGCCGACAAACTCTACCTGGCTGGCATGAGCCAAACGCTACGCTCCGTCGGCGTCATCGCGGTCTTCAGCGTGGCGCTGTTCCTCACGCGCAGCATGCCCATCGCGGCCATGGCCATGGGCATCGCCGCGATCGCCTCGCTCGTGCTGGTCACCGCGCCGCTCGCCCTGCTCGAGACCGAAAAATCGCGCCGCGTGAGCCTTCGCGAGGTCGGCCACCTGTTTGTCCAGTGCGCTCCACTCTTTGGTGCACTGTTCTTGTTCAACCTTATCGAGAGCATGCCCAAGTTTGTGATGGAAGGCACACTGGCATACAAATATCAGCTGTACTTTAATGCCCTGTTCTTTCCGGCGCAGTCTATTTTGCTGAGCATTGGATTTATCTATAAACCGCAGCTCCTGCGCTTGTCGAGCATTTGGGCTAATCCTCGCAAGCGTCGTCGCTTTGACCTGATTATTGTTGCCGTTATGGCGCCGATCGTGGTCATCACCGGCATGTGCGC
Organism: Collinsella aerofaciens; assembly: GCF_028207065.1. GTDB lineage: Bacteria > Actinomycetota > Coriobacteriia > Coriobacteriales > Coriobacteriaceae > Collinsella > Collinsella aerofaciens_AR. The sequence goes on along the minus strand of NZ_JAQLFP010000019.1, from coordinate 33,884 downwards.
CGCATTTATGGCAGGTCCCGGTATTTCCCTCATGAGCTTTATGTACGGCCTCAGCTTTGAACGCTACCGTACGCTGGCGCTGCTGATGGTCGTCGCCGGCGGCGTCACCGCGGCCATCGACTTTATCTACGCCATCAACACGGTGCTGCGCCACGCTGGAGACGTCACCAAGATCTACCTGATCTGCTTCGCCGTAAGCGTGGTGCTGCCGGTGATCCTGATTAAGCTGCTGGGTCTGATGGGCGCCGTCGTGAGTTACCTAGCCATCATGGCCCCACTGCTGGTACTGTTGATTATCGAGTACGCCCACATCCGCCAACGCATAGAACGAGCCCGCAACCCATACGGCGCCTAATTAGCTGCCCCCGGAACCGGAATTTGCGATGGAATCACCCCGGCTGCAGTCTTGTTGCGGACAATATGCATCATGCAAAACTAAGTGAGTAGACTTTTACCGAATCCCCAACCACACCGACAAAGCACAAGTCTGCGACCTGCGGTTTTATTGAGGCAAATATGTTGGGTGCTCGGCATTTCCAAAAAAGTCTACTCACTTAGCCAGTGGGCAGCCAAATGATTATTTAATCCCCGTCCCAGAAAAATCATTTGATGGGCAGAAGGGCAAGTAGTCAAAAAGGCTCCGTCCCAAATTAGCTACCCCTTGCGCCATCATTCTCCAGGATTGATATTCGCGTAGAACTCAGCCCCATCATCCAGCCGCAGGATACCTACGCGGCCAAACTCCGACCCAGTGGCGGCGGCGCAGTCGATGTCGATGCGATCGGGCACACCGGCGGTATCCTCGCCGCCCAGGCGTACAATCCGCCCGCGACCCGACTCCTCATCGAGCCCCGCCAGGCCGCCCACCTCGCAATAACGTCCGAGCGACACCGTGGGCGTGTGGCCGCTCACCACGACCGGGCCCTTGCCGTCGGCAGAAAGCAACCCTGTCGGCACATCCCAATAGCCGTGACGAATCCACAGCAGGTCATCGGACGACTGCACCGCGAGCATTTGCTGCAGCAGCTCGCAATCGGCACCCACCGCTCCGACGCCATCGGCACAATCGACGCCATGCTCAAGCAAAAACGCGCGCGCCGCCTTTATCTCGATTCCAGCATGTACCAGCAGATACGGGCGCTCCTCGGTCTCGACCACCGCGTAGAGCGGCAGCGCGGCCATCCATCGCACGAGCTCCTCGTATGCCTCAAATTCCATGTCGTTGAGCTGCTGACGGGTAGTCCAACCGCCGTTGATATCCCAGGTCTCGGCATCGAGCGGATCCTGGCCAATGATGGCGTCGAGCATGATCTGCTCGTGATTGCCCTTGAGCACGCGAGCGTTGGGTAGCGAGCGCACGAGCTTAATAACGCCAACCGGATCGGGCCCGCGATCGATCATGTCGCCCAGCACGTACAGCGTATCGTCGGACGTCAGCGAAATCTTGGACAGGGCCTCGTCAAGCGCACGCACGTGCCCGTGAGCATCGGATGTCACATAGATCGCCATGGAACGCCTCTCTTTACATTGCGACCGAAGCCCGGAGCCGCAACTAAAACTTCAAGTTGAACTTAAACGTTACCCATTGTACTCCGTTGCAATAAAGCTGGAAAGGGTTGCATACCGTCAACGGTCGCCAGCGCACGCCTGCCAACCCGCGCCGCCCACGCCACGCCGTCTGGCCCAGCGCCCCGACCAGCGACGCTCGCATCGCAGCCTCGTGTCGAAAATGCGCACGCCCGCAATCCGCCCCCATAAACCCACCATCTTTGGGTACAAATAACCGCAGACAACTGACCGTGCCACGCAAACCACCCAGGAGCGGACACCATCCATGAACCAGATACTTCTCTTTATCGGGCTCGTCATTATTCTGTGCCTGACCATCAAACCCGTCGGCAAAAAGCTCCCCTTCCCCACCCTGCTCATCTTTATCGCGCTCGGCATGCTGCTGGGCGTCAACGGCCCGGCGCACATCGACTTTAGCGACTATGCACTTACCGAAACCGTCTGCAGCACGGCGCTGCTGTTCATCATGTTCTACGGCGGTTTTAACACTAACATCGACCGTGCCAAACCCGTCGCCGTGCCCGCGGTGCTACTGAGCACGCTCGGCGTCGTCATCACCGCTGGCATCACGGGCGTGTTCGCGCACTTTGTACTGGGCTTCGACTGGATCGGCGGCCTGCTGCTGGGATCAGTCGTGGCATCGACCGACGCGGCGAGCGTCTTTAGCGTGCTGCGCGAGCACAGCCTGTCGCTGAGAGGTGGCACCGACTCGCTACTCGAGGTCGAATCGGGCTCCAACGACCCCGTCGCCTACATGCTCACCGCCGTGCTCGCGACCCTCGCGGCGGGCGGCAACATCGACATTCCCGTGCTGCTGGCCAAGCAAATCATCCTAGGAGTGGGCTTGGGCCTTGCCATCGGCTGGATATCCAGCCGCCTGATTGAGCGCGCGCACGCAACGGCCGAGGGCGCGCAGACCATCTTTTTGTTTGCCGTGGCCATCGTGGCATATGCGCTGCCGAGCTATCTGGGCGGCAACGGCTTTTTGGCCGTATACTTGGCAGGCATTGTGCTGGGTGCGAGCGACATCACCGGCAAGGTCGAGATGGCGCACTTCTTCGATACCCTCACCGAAATGGCCGAGATGACCATCTTCTTTTTGCTCGGCCTGCTCGTGACGCCCGCCCGCCTGCCGCAAATGCTGCTACCGGGCCTGGCGCTCATGACGTTTATGCTCTTCGTGAGCCGCCCCATCGCCGTTGGCGTGCTGCTGGCGCCCTTTAAGACGAACCCTCGCCAGGTTGCGCTCATAAGCTGGGCGGGTCTGCGCGGCGCGGCTTCGGTCGTCTTTAGCCTCTTTGCCGTGGTGACCGGTATTCCCGGCGGTCACGACCTATTTGACCTGGTGTTTGTGATTGCCGTATCGAGCATCGTGGTGCAGGGCTCGCTGCTGCCGGCGGTGGCGAAAAAGCTCGACATGATCGACGCAGAAGGCGACGTGCGCCGCACGTTTAACGACTACCGCGACGAAGACGGCATGTCGTTTGTTAAGCTCAAGGTGGGAGCTGGACATCCGTTTGCCGGGCGCTCGCTTGCCGATATTGGCAGCGCTACGAACATGCTCGTCATCCTGGTGCGGCGCGATGGCGCGCACCCGGTGCTGCCCAACGGGGATACCGTGATCGAAGAAGGCGACCTTCTGGTTATGGCCGCGCCGACGTTTGAGGAGCGTGCCGAGGTTACGCTGCGCGAGGTCACCGTGACGCCCCATGGACGCCTAGCCGGTCAGCGCCTGCGCGACGTGCCGCAAGGCAAGCACCCCTTTATCGTCGTGATGCTCAAGCGCGACGGCCAAACGATCATCCCCGACGGCAACACCCAAGTCCACGCCGGCGACGAAGCCGTCATTGCCACGCTGGCGTCGTAGCGGCCAGGGACAGCCGTCCCGTATTGGCTACATTTGAGCATCAATCGCCCCGACAGGGGTCTCGTTGAGGACAGTTAGTGTCTCTCGAGACTAAGTGAGTAGGCTTTTGTCGAATCGCCGACTACGTCACCAAAGCACAAGTCTGTGACCTGCGGGTTTGTTGAAGAAAAGACTTCGGGTGCTCAGCATTTCCAAAAAAGCCTACTCACTTAGCCAGCGGGTGGCCATAATAGAACCGCCGCGACGTCGTTGGACTCCGTTACGACGGTTTATCATGCATTTTCGCACAGCCGTGGGCACAAACACCCCGTCGCCCCATATGACAAAGGGGCAGTCCCTTTGTCACATTAAATAGAACTTCAGCAAGAAGCTGAGGAAAAAGAAGGCCGAATGAGCCACCGCTCGCATCGCAACCATGGTATAAATGGATTGCGCTCCTTTATGGAGGGCAGTCAAGGGCCGGGGGATCCCCCCGGCATTTTTGTTTTTAGGTCAACAGGAAATCGAGCGAAATGTCTCGTGTAGACCCGACATGCGGTTTCTGTTATAAAGATGTCGGTACCCTCGAATAGAGGGGCCTCCAAGAGCCGGGGTCTTACCTCCGGCATTTTTTATGCAATACGAGGCCTGTCCATTAGACGACAGCCTTCTTTCTTATTTCTTTTAGTAAGCCTTTTTTAAACGCAGTACTACCACCAAAAAACTTCTGGTCAGTATTAGTCTGCTTATTCGCCTGATATTTCAGACTCGTGAACTCAATGGTACAGATATAGTCCGCAGCCTGAGCCAAATAGTAATCCGATGAAGTTGTTGGCTTATAGATAACTGCATTTTTAGCCAAAGCGTAATCGATTGCCTTGTGAAGCGCACTCGAAACCGAACCCTGTCCTCCGTCGTAGTAAATCTTCACAGCATCAAACTGCTGAAACCAACTCAAATTATCGAATATGAAATCGATGATTTCACGCCGCATCGCATCAGCGATCTGTTTGAGAGTTCGATACCGATGCGTCTTGAATACAAACACCTTGTACGAGATGGGCAAATGTCGAAACATAACTCGAAATAGTGAAAACAGCCTTTTTCTCTCACAGATGTCCAAGTCTTTGAACTGATCTTTTCCATTCATGAGAGGAGAAGCATGGAACGGAAGGAGCGGCAATCCGCTATCGGCTACCGCCCTTTCATATTTCTCTATTCCCTCAGCGATGGGAATATTTTGTTCATGAAAAACAAAGGCAACAAGATAGTATTTTTCACGAAGATCATCGCTTCCAGATTCATCAATAAAGATACTCAGCTCTCGCATGGGCAATCCTTAATAAAAAAGCCGGGGAAAACGTCCCCGGCACTTGGAAGCCCTCTCTTAAGAGATGACCACCTAATTTATACCATGAAGTTGGGCGTATATTCAAGCATGAGTATAAAATACAAACATATGTTCGTCAATAGCAAAGGTGGCCATCATTCAGCGTCGTCATCGACGGCAAAGTCGCGGAGGTCGAGGCCTTCGCGTTCGGCTCGGGCTAGGAGCTCTTGAGGTGACTCGTCCTCGATATCCATCACGTCGAGCATGGCGGCCGGAAAGCCCACGCCGGCTGCACTCCCCGCACGGTCGATCATACTCTCGCGCAGCTGGTCAACATTAATGTCGATTTTCATGGTGACCCCCTACCGGATCAGGCCCCTACTCAGCAGCGCCGAGCGCATTCACAGCGGCAACAAAAGCCGCAACCTGCTTGTCATCCATCTGCGTGGCTAAACGCCCCACGGGCTCGTCGTAAGCAAACTGCACCTTATCGATAAAGCAATCCCAAGCACGCTCGTCCACACGCACGGCGGCCTCGCAGTACTGGCTGAGCTTTTTGAGTCCATACCAAAACGCATTCACATGGCGCGCAGGATCCTCATCCAGCACCCCATCGTAGCGCCGTCCGTTAAACTCACGCATGCGCGCCACGGCAACCTCGAGCGAGTCGCCGCCGTCGGCCGAAGCCTCGTCCACAAGCTCGGGAATCGCAACCTCGCGCCGGACATTGTGCCTGGTAGCACCGTCGTACTCGCCCACCAACACGTCTTCGTCAAACCGATCATCGTAGTCGAAATAACTGCTACCCCGGCAAATCCCATGCAGCGAACCGGTGCCAAAGGCACGGAACAACCCGCCATCGGCAACAACGCACCTATAAGTCTCAAACGACTTCTTAACCTGAGAGAGCAACTCGGAAAGCTCTCCGGCATCGCACCCCGTCTCGCACGCGACGCAAGCAGACTTCGGCAACGATACCGGCTCCACCGTGCTCCCTGCAACGCGGGCAGCGCGCTCGGCCCGATACGCTTGAGCTGCCAAGCGCGATCGCTGCGCAGCGCCACGCACATTCGCAAGCTCGCGCTCCAGCGCCACATCGCCAGTGACATCGCCAGCCACATCGTTCGCAAACCTGTCAGCACCCTGCGGGCCGGTCGCACTCAGCTCGGACTCAAACGTCGCCGTGATCATGCCGGCAAGGTCCGTTGCGTCGGCGGCACAACGCAGCTGCTCCAACTGCGTGCACAGCAGATCGGCATCCAGGGGCACCGCATCCACAACGCACACGTCACTCAGACGCGCCGCGCCCTGCAGCACCAAAGCCCCCGCAGCATCGTACGCCGCACGAACCCTGTCCGCCGTATTGGCACGCAGCTTTACCTCGATAAACGCAAGCGTCTGCTCCAAGTGGGCCAACAGCTCGGCCTTGTCCTCCATACGCAAAAAGGCAGCATAGCGCCGCTCCATCTGCAACGGGCCCACAACGCCTACCTGCTTGCGAGCGCGCGCAAGAGAATCAAATTCAACGCGGCTTACATACCCGTCAACGGCCCGCACGGCAGACTCACGCGCAGCACGCTCGGCAGCCTCGACGCCCCCGATCACGGCCAGTAGCTCGCGGGAGCGCGCCTTGCGCAATAACTCCCCGCGATCGTACTGCTCAAGCGCCGTCTGACGCTTGGCTACCGACTCAAAGCCAAAGAGCTCATCGAGCAGCTCGCCAACAGAACGTTCTTCCGCCATGGCAAGGCCTCCTCACGCGCAGCGCGCCAACATGCCCGCGGGCTCACGTGCGCATCAAACACCTCGCGCACGCAAGCCCCCACGCTCGCATCCCTATAGATCCAACGCCTTTTTCGCAGCATCGACCGGGTCGCCATCCATGTAGAACACCGGGCTCAACCCCGAAATAATCTCGGACGAAACGCTCTGCAGGCCCGCGATGGCGCTCAGCGGCAATATCACGCGCTTGGCGCCGGCGTTTTTGGCCACGCGCATAATGTCCTCGAGCCCGCGGATCTCGTCCATAGAGCCCGACATGCGCAAGATTCCCGGAATCGCAAGCGCAGGCATCACCGGGCGGTTGCACGCAGCAGAGCAAAGTCCCACAAACTCGGCGAGCGAAACTTCCTCGGACAGGCCCTTGCTCTGCAGGTCGTTGTAGAACAGCAGGTAATCCTTGGAGCCAATGTGCATGCCCGGCGCCACGCGGTTCGCCAGGTTCACAAAATTGTCGAACGCGGCCTCAAGCGTATCGCGCACCGGCTTGTTAAAGGCCACGCCCTCGTACTTAAACTTGCACTCGCCGGCAACGGCCTTGTTCTCCAGCTTGTATACGGCAACCTCGCCGCCCTGCGACCTGCCCACGCCAAATACGTGGCCGGACAGCAGCGGCCCGTCGGGAATCAGCGTGTCCTCGGTCTGCTCGGGCACGCGCACCACGTGCACGTCCTGCGGGTTGTCGGCATCCATATAACCCAGGTTGACGTCGATAAACTCGACGCCCGCCATAATCTTGAGCTGTTCCTTTACACGGCGACGGCCCTCGATGGCGTAGTCCAGCAGCCAGTGCACGTCGTCCTTGTCCATAGCCTCGTCGGGGAACAGCAGCTTGGCCAGGCCGCTAAAGGTCTTGCGCACGGCGATCTCGTCACGCTTGTTAAAGTCGCTGTTAAAGCGGAAATACCGGTCGATATGGTGCGTAAAGTCCTTGCGACGCATCTCCTTGCAAAACTCCGACAGGCAGTCGGTGATTAAGCCGTAATGCCCGGTCAGCAGGCTCGAGCGCATCTTGGGAATCTCCCAGCCCGGCAGGTAATAGTGGATACGGTCGAAGAAGGCCGAATCGTTGTTAAACTCCGGCGGGAACGGATCAAACAGGTGCGTGGTCTTAAGGACGTTTTGCACGGTGTCGTTGATGTTGCCCTCAAAGACCATGGAGGCATCGGCGTTAATCTGGTCGCGGCCGCGCGCGTAGCTGCCACTCGCCATATAGTCCTTCATAATCTGCACGGCGTTGGTGTCCTTAAAGCGCATGCCGGCGACCTCGTCGAACGTCACGCAATCCCAATGGCCCACCAAGCCCACGCGATCGGCGCGCATGGAGTTCATACGGCCGAACAGGTTGGCCGTGGTGGTCTGCCCGCCCGAAAGCAAAATGGCGTAGGGCGAAACCTCTTTGTAGATATGGCTCTTGCCGGTGCCGCGGGGACCAAGCTCGCACAGGTTATAGTTGCGCTCGATCAGCGGCACCATGCGCTCGATAAAGTGCAGGCGCTCCTTCTCCGAAAGCTCGCTGGGCTCATAGCCGGCAGAGCGCAGCAGCATGTTGAGCCACTCGTCGCGCGAGAAATACTGACGCTCCTCGATCATGGCGTCCAGGTCCAGGTTGGGCATCTGGATGGGCGTGAGCGACGCCACGCTAAACGGAGAGTCCTCGGGCCCGCGCTTTTTGCGCTTGGCCTTGGAGCGGCGCGGCGCATCGTCGCCAAAGACCTCCATGCCAAACTCATCTTCCTCTTCCATGGGACGACGATACTCGATGCTCATAATGCACCAAATACCACCCTGGAGAATCTTGGAATAGTCGCGCACGTATTCGGCCGGCATCACAAACGGCTCAATGGTCAGGTTGGCAAACGACGCCACGTAGATGTCTTTGTACTCGTCGAGCTTGGCCGTCACCTTATCGATGATGGTAAAGCGACCCAGCTCGCGGATCTTGGACTTAATGCGCTCGGACTCGTCGGGACGCACGTAGTTATCGGTGAGGATCTTGCGGATGCGCCCCAGGCCCTCCGCCACGGCGTCCTCGTCGTCGGTTGAGCAGTACATGCCCAGCAGGTACTCCAGCACAAAGGTGGGCACGTTGGCGCCGCGCTTCATAAGGGCCGTCAGGTCCTTGCGCACGATCTTGCCGCCAAAGTGCTCGAGCAGCTTACCGTCCAGCACATCCATGTCGTAACCGTCGTCCTCGGGAGCCTCGGCCGCGGCCTGGGCATAGCCATCGGTCGAGGACTCGTCCTCGACGGGCACCTCGGCCTCAGCGGGCGCAGCGGTCTCCGTCGGCTCCGGGACAAGCGCGGAAGCCACGGCCTCCGCGGCAGTCTCAGCCTCCGGGGCAGGCACGGCCTCCCCTGCAGGCACCGCAGCCTGCGCCGGCGCATCCGCATCAATCGAGGGAACTTCCCACAGATCGTCGTCATGGCTATCAAACATAGGGCACACTCCTAAAAACCAAAGTCAGCAACAGGGGCAAACGAAACAGCGATGGTATACGTCTCGCGCCAAACGATCTTGCCCGTCTCGCGCTCGCGGCAAACCAGATAGTACGGACCCTTGGCCGAGAATCCATCCGCCGCATGCAGCGCAAACTTGGCATGCACCACGCGCTCCTGCGAGTTAACAGAAGTCTTGTTGGCATGCGCCTTGACCGTATCGCTCACCTCGTTGCCACTTGCATCGGTAAACACCAGCTCGTACTCGCACGGCAAGACCTTACCTTGGGCAGGTTCTTCCTGGATCAAGTTGACCGAGAAGAGCGAGTTGGTCACTCGGCGTCCCTCACTTAGCACGCGCAGCGTCGCCGCGCGCGTGTCGACAAAGTCCTTGGAACCCGAGCGCGCACGCCAAAAACCGATAACGGGCACGCAGAGCTCCTGCAGGCTCATGCCGCCGTGGACGTAGTTGTTAGTGCCGCCGGGACGCTTGAAGTGCACGTTCTCGCGCGGGGCAAACCCCTCAAAACCGGCGCCCAAACGTCCCATGTCAACATTAACAAACACGCCGCGCACCTCGTCCGAAAGCTCGCCCACGGCCTCGTTGGGCACCACCAGATGACGCTTGCCGTACATGACGGGAGCGTCAAGGACGGGAAGGTCCGGTTTGCCGAGCATCTGGCACTCGCTGAGCTCACGACGCGTGTAAATAAAGCCGTGGTCCGCCGTTATGACAACACGCGCGCCCGGGGCGTCGGTGCACACGCGGCGCGCCAACGCGGCAAGTTCCTCCACGGTGTCCGCGCAGGCATCGAAAACGTCATCCTGCGTAGCGGCCTTCTCGCCCGTGGCATCGATCTTGTTGTGGAAGAGATAGACGAGCCTGGAGTCCTTGAGCAGCGCTTTGCGCTCGGTTCCCGCCATGTTGAGGTATGCGCTCGAGCGCAAGGCGCGGGCCGTGGACTCAACGTGGGTAAGCACAGCCTCGCGCTGCGGAGTCGTCGCAGCGGGCATGCCGTCAGCCAGCACAAACGAGCCATCCGCTGCAAGCTTAAGCGCTTGGTGCGGCAGCAGCGCGGGCATACCCACCTCGGTAATGGAGGGAAAGACCGCCTGCATGCTAGAGACCTTGACGTTGCCGCCGCGCTCGCGCTCGAGCAGTGCCGCAACGTCGCGGGCCACCTCATAGCGCAGCGCGTCGCTCACGATAACGACCGTCGTTTTGGCAGAGCCCACAAAGGTGGGCAGCACATGCCAGTAGAACTCATCCTGTCGTTCGGGACCCTCGATGTAGCCGCAATCGGCCCACTCCCCTTGCGCAGCGGTCGCCCAGCAGGCATTGGCGTCGGCCAAGAACCAGTTGCTGTAGAGATTCTCCGCCCAGTCCGCCACAGCGCGGGCAGGCTCCTCGAGCGTATCGCACTCGACGGAGCGCGCCCGCAGATACGCGGTGCACATATGGCGATAGGCAGCATCCATGGAATACCAATCGGACGTATAGGCATCCCACACCTGCTGGGGCTGCGCCAGATGGAAGCCGCCCGCGTGCGCCTGTCTAAACGCGCATATATCGGCCACAGCGGCAAGCAGGTCAAAGTAGCTCTCGACACGACGGTACCAGCTTAGGTCGCAGCGACGCGCAGCAAATGCGCGCGCATCCTCAACACGGTCCGCGCTCTGGGCAAACGAGCAGAACAGCTGCGAGAGCACGGCCTCATTGACGCACGGAAACACATCAAGCGAGGTCAGCACATCGATCGGCAAGGTCTCGAACCGTGCAAAGAGTCCGCGGGCGTCCTCAACCAAACGGCAAATCTCAAATAGGTCCTCGCTCGATGCCTGGGTATCGGCTGTCTGGTCCCACGTACGCACCGCCTCAAGGCAATAGGGCCCGTAGGCGGGAGCCACATGGCTCTCAAGCCCCTTGAGCGCTCCCTCGGGAAGCGCGGTGGATGCCGCCGTAAGGAGCACATGGGATGCAAGCATAAGCAATGAGTCACGCTCGTAAAGCGGCCCATCAAACCCATAGCAACGCACGATGAAGGCAGAGAGCACATCACGCACGCAGTACTTGTCCACCAACTCGGCCAGCGCCTCGGGGCCCTCGTGCAGCAGCGTGGTCATACAGCCGCGCAGTACAAACGCGGGCCGCGCGTCGACAAACTCTTTACCGCCAAATATCACCGCAAGGATGCCGAGTTCGATATCGGATGCGCCCGAGACATGCGGAACACACGCGGCAAACTTAGCACAGCGGGTCTTGGCCTCAAAGAACGTCTTGTGCTCGCGCAGGCTCTCGCGCACGGCGTCGATATTCTCGATGCCCAGCTGATCGGCCAAAAGCGAAAGATAGTCAGCCTGGAACTGATCGGCATACAGCTCAACATCGGCAAGCCAATCACCCTCAAGCCTGCCGCGCGGGCAACGGCGATACAGCAAGATATCGCTCGCAAGGTCATCGCGGTTGATGAGCTTCTTGACGGCAAACATACGGCCCTCGCAGGCCTCAACAAAGCGCACCGGGCGCTCAAAGTCACCGTGAGCAGGCATTACGCCGGCATCGGCCCCCACGCCGTCGAAACCCTCGGCAGCCAATCGCTCAAACTCAGGAGCAAACTCGCCGTCTGCATCGTGCCAAACCACCACACGGCGCGGCGCGCATGAGGACAACGGCTGCAAAAATCGCAGCCTGAGCTGTTCTTCTACATCGATCTTGGGCATGAATATCCTTACCGTATCTGCAGTTACTTAATCTTCGCCAGCACATCCTGAAACTTGGCGTAGTTGACCTTGACGCCGTCATCCAGGTCGATCTTAATCATCTGGTCTGCCAAGTGGTGCAGTTTCTCCTCGTAGGCAATGGTCTCTTTGAGCTGGTCGTTGAGCTTTTTGATGCGCTTATCCAAGCGCACGCGCTCGCCGCGCTCGGCACCAGCAAGGGCATCGTTGGCATACCCGATCTGGGCACGATAGCGCTCCTGCTGCTCATGCACATAGTCGGTGCGGATGCGAGCCAACAGGTCGGGCTGGTAGCGATGCATGTAAACAAGGCACTTGAAGCCGTTCTTCTTGCCGCTGTCGAACAGCCAGTAGATGGGGCGCTTCTTATAGGTCTGGCAGTGGTCCTTAAAGAAGTCCTTCAAAAAGTAGGTGCGAATCACCTCGCGCGAGGTGCCCTTGCCGCCGAGCGCCTCGGCAATAAAGGCCAGGTTCTGCTCGAGCGTTTCCTCGCCGTACGCGGTGCGCACAAAGTCGATAAAGTAACGCACGGTGTCGTCGTCAAAGTACTCATCGTCGGTAATGGGCAGCACGTTGTCACCATCGGGCATAAAGGTCACGTGATCGGGATCGGGCATCTTGGCCAGATAGTCGTTGACCGTGGCGCCTTGATCGGCCAGAATCAGCCCGTCCACATCCAGTGAATAGCGGCCAAACATGCAGCCCACGGCATAGCTTATGAGCGAGGTGATCTCGTCGCGCTTGGTGCGCACGTATTTGTTGCCCTTATAGCTCTCGGGGATCTCGTCGGCGGTATCAAAGATGCGCGCCACCGAGACGTACTTATCCTCGACCTCGATGGGCACTTCGCCCTCCATGTTGTAAATTTTGGCGAAGATGCGGTTGAGCTCCTCCTCGTTAGCACGGAGCTGCTCAAAGCGAGCATTGACCTCGGCCTTACGAGCCTCGTATTTATCAGAAAGTAAGATTGACATTAGTTACCTCTTAATGAATGTATAAGACGTTGTCAACAACAGGAAATTGAAGAAACACGGCTATACCCCATTCGGCTCTTCTCCAGCGCAAACGGTTTCATCGATGCCGACGGAGCTTTCTTCAGCGGTTGTGTTTCCTGTTTTTCCCAAGCACTCACTTGCTCATCAATTGTTTGAACCAAGTCCATTGAGCATTCCATCCAAATCCGAACTTGAGCAGATTTAATAGGTCTTGTTCGGCTCTTTCCACTTGATTCGTCCTGCATTAAATCAACTTCGTGAACAACCTTGTGCCTTCGCTGAATTAGCGCATCTATTTCAGCTTGTCGCTTATAAGCACCGAGCGACAAGCCTATCTTTTTAAGGCGACTATCAATATCTTTATAGCTGTTGAAACTCATTCGCGAAAAATGCTCACGCACAGATTCGGAAATTACTTCATCGACGGTTTTGCCAGAAAAGGAAGCAAATCTATCAAAGCTGTACTTGGATGTTCTTCCATCACTGCCAGCTAGCGAGACTTCGCTCAAGGCTTTCGAATCAGCCTTTATGGGATACCAATGAATGAGTATATTACGAAAATAATCCTCTTCCGCCGAATGAAGCAAAACGAGCGCAGCGCGCAAGATATCCGTCGGTCTTTTTTCCTTCGACGTTCTAGCAGATCCTTCTATTTGCAGGCTGTCATACAGTGCCAAAAGACTAGAGACCCTGTTAACACCTTCGTCGAATTGATTCTTCTCTACGGTCATAAAAACACCTAAATCAGTGGATGACGCTTGAAATCCCAAGAGGTTTCAAACGAGTCCCAGTCGATTTTGGAAATGTCTACGTTGCTGTCGACCAGACTATTAATTGCCGGTTGAAGCTCAGCGGAAATAAGCGTGGGAAGAGCTTTGATGTCTCTCACTTGCATGTTAAGAGTGGGGTTAAGCATGCTGAGGACATCGGCAGCGATGGAACAATTGAGGAAGCCCAACGCCCAGTTCTTGTTTTGGCCCAGATTGCAAATACATGGGCCGGCCATGTCAAATCCGCCCGTCGGTGGAAATAGCCTGAAACTCGGCTTGCCTGATGTCAGCATTGTGTAGCAAATGCCTTCACTGTACCAATATTTCGACGCCAGCAAATTGGAGGTCGGATTACTCCGGTAAAACTCAATTGCGTCCTTCTTGATCGAAACCAGCCAATGAAGATTGCCAAACCATCGACGAAAGTCACCGCCCTTTGAATAAGTGGCCCACGAGCCCTTACGCCCAACCGAATGTGCATCAACCTCCCAAAACAAGCGCAAATACAAATTGTTATCACCTGTTTTGTTTTGAGACCCTGTGTAGTCCGAAAAATCGCCAATGGAGCCACCCAGCGAGAAAGCAGAAAGTAACCCCTCGCCGGCCCAGTAGGCTATGGGGCTGCCGGGGATCTGCTTGAAGGTCTCGGCGTCGCGGCGATAGAACCAGCCGCAGTCGGGGTTTCGGATCGCCTCGAGGGCCTTGGGAGCCTGGACAGCGGCGCCAACGAAGTCAGAAAGGCGCACGTAGCCTCCCTTGTAGCCCTTGATGAGTGAGTTGTGAAACGTGTAGGTGCAGATGGGCACAGTCGCGCCAGCGAAGCCCGAGTACTCAAGTTGAATGAGGGAGGTAAGCGTTCTGTTGTCGATAATCTCGTTGCGGAGCTTCTCATAGCTTCCGATGAACATCCAGACGAAAGGCGACATGACTCCGCACTCGCCGTGGTCCTTGGCGAGACTGAACATGCGAACGACAAAGCTGGAGAAGAGGTCGCTCTTCACGTCGGGGTAATTCTTCTTGACCCACTTGCTCATGACGGGGTTAAAGCTACTGCTGCCCATATACGGAGGATTCGCAACGGTGCAGGTAAAACGACGGGACAGCTTCTCGCAGATGGCGGCAGCGCTTTCGAGCTTAGTTTTGGCCGTAGCGGCAAAAAGGTCATCGGAACAACTCGCGGCGGCAGCCTTGAGCTCGTCGATCTCGTCCTCTGAAGGATTGAGCAGCGAACCGATCTCGCCCAAATGACTCAGCTCCTCGGCGAGCTTCTTGTTACCCGGCAGCTCGTCCTCCCCTAGCGGGATGCTCGAGAGCACGGTAACGTCGGCGCGAACGTCACGCCTAAAGAAGCGACGGTCGTGCTCGCGGGCGCACATGGCAAGCGCCAGCTCCGCGATCTGTGCCGCGCGGGAATCGATCTCCATACCTGCAAGGTTTTTAGTAAGAATGAGCTCGGGAATCTCGCGCTCACGATAGCCACGCTCTTCGTACATATGAAAGAGCAGCTCAAACGCATAGACCAGGATATGGCCCGAGCCACATGCGGGGTCACAGAGGGTTATCTCCTCGGGGCTCGAGATGCGGATGAAGTCCTCATGCTCAGCATCGGGCTCGATGTAATATTTCATGCGCTCGCGTAGCGAACTCCCCGGATTGTTGAGCATCCACAGACGGCCGAGCGAGTTCTCGACCATATAGCGCACGATCCACTCGGGGGTGAAGAGCTGCGTGGCGGGCGCGATGTCCGCCGCCGCTGCCTTGCGCTTGGACTTGAAGAACTCGTCTTTAACGTCAGCATTGTAGTACTGATACATCCAGCCCAGAACGGTCACGCCCTCGCGCCAGTCCTCGTCAGTGAGGACGGCATTGAGTTTGCCCACCACACTGTCGGCCATCATGAGGCCCTGGGGCAACAGCAACTCCATGGCTCCGCCCACGCGCTCAAAGACACCCGGCAGGCAATCGGCAAGCTCCTCGCACTGAGCCACAAACAGGTAGCGCCACAGCGGCTCATCCAAGCCCGCCATCTTGAGCTCGGCTATGCGATCGGTATCGGCCGTCGCTATCTCCACGTCCAGCGCGTTCTCCACGGCCTCGCTGCCATGGCTGCCGTCCGCACGACTTAGCATGCGCATACGGCTGGGGAGCCATCCGCGTGCATCCATGAAGCGAATGGCCACGATGCGGTTGAACCAGGTGTAGGCCGCTCGGTCGCGCAGCGCCTCGTGACCCACCTCTGCCTGCATGCGCAGTAGTTCGTCGCGTTGCTCAATCTCAGCCGGACTTAGGGGCAGGCCGTTGACGGTCTCGGACCCAACGGGCGCGGGTGCAGGTTCGGTGATGCCGTAGCGCACCATCTGCGCCTCCACGCCTTTGATGAGCTCCGTACGGGCCCAGGTGCAGAAGCTCTTAAGAGCAGAATCGTTCATGGTTGATGAGCCTTTCTAAACGCCATAAGCCACCGGTGCGCGCTTTGGCACCGGTGGCTCCGCGGGTTAGTTGATACGGATCTCGTCGTTTGCAGCGAGCGCCTGCATAAGGCGGGAGCGCAGGTCGTCCACGTAGCGCTCCACGTCCCCTGCGGACAAGAGACGACTCGGCTTGGCCAGATCGGCGCGGCGCACAGTCTTGATCTTGCGCTGGGGCACGGGTGCAGGCGTGGGCGCTGACGACGCAACGGCCTTGTTGGAGATCTTCTTGACCACCTCACCCGTACTCGTGACCTCGGTGGTGCGGCGCTCGTTGTCCATACGCATGCGGGCCGCATCCACAGCGTCGTACATCCCGTTGGTTGCTGCGCTGAGCCAGTTGGCCCAGTTAGTCGCGGCAACACTCAGCTCGTTGAGGCTTTGAGCACTGTGGGCACGGTTTTTGAACGACTCGTATTTGGCGCCGGCGTCTGCTATGGCATCCTTGGCTTGATTGACAAAGCCCTTTTGACTCTCAGCCTGTGCCTGCAGGTCTTGCAGATCGTTCTCGATTCGGCACAAAAACTCATTGCGGCGGATGCCCAGCAGCTTTTTCATGTCGTCCTCGACGGGATCCATAAGCGGCTGCAGGTCTTTAATGCGGCCGTAGGGCTTGGGATCTTTGAGAACCTCACGCACCTTTGCCACATTCTCAACCGCGCTGGAAATGTCATCGGAGGCATACTCGATACCCTCGGTGCGGCTCAAGAAATCCTTGGCGTGGTCAAACGCTGTTCGCTGGTTGGACTCGAAGAACTCAACCACCTTATCAAAGTCTTCCTTGGCATCGAGCAAGCGGTCCTCATGCTTGGTGAACGTGGTCAAGAACGCCTCGGCCTCGTTCTGGTCCTTAAGGACGTCGGCCACCTCCGAGCGCATCTTCTCGCACTCGTCCTCACCGGGATACGGGTAGGCCGGCTTGATGCCCGTGTAGCAGTCGCGTGCCATGGCGAGGCACGCCTCGCGCAAGCCCTCAAGGCGCTCTTTGAGCTCGGCCACGAGCTTATCCTCGTTGGAGGGCACGGTCTTGAGATCAAACAGATCACGCATGAGCTCGCCCGTGGCGCGCAGCAACCGGTCGCTCATGCGCACGCGCAAGCGCACCTGGGCCTTATCGGCATCCTTGCGCAGGAGCGCCACCATGCGGCTATCGTTAGCTTGAACCGTCTGGCCGCCAAACAGCACCTGCGCGCGCTGCTCCACCACAAGTTGCGCCACCACATTGGCGATGTCGACCTCGCGCCAGCCAAAGGGCCTTTGCTGGTACTGGCGCTGGATATCGCCCATAGTGGTATCCAGATGGCGCTGGTGCTGTACTTTGAGGTAGTCCTCAACCTCCTTGAGCGCACGCGTGTTACCCGCGTTCATGCCAGCGAGCCCCGCTTGAACGTTGCCCGCCAGAGTGGAGCGGATATCGGAATCGCTCGTGACCGGCGCGCCGATATAGCCGGCCTTTTCAAAGACCACATCGCACAGCTGCGCCAGCACCTGCTCAAAGACCTGGGCGGGTTTGGCAGCACGGATCTCAATCATGCGCCCGTTGACGGCGCATCGTGCATGGAGCACCGCCTCAGCCAAAAGGGCGTCAGCCTCTTTCTCGTTAAAGTCCTTCTCGCGCATTTTGGCCTCGACGATCTGGCGGGTACTCGGCGGTAGCTCCTGCAGGTTGCGCGTCTGGGCGTACATGCGAATCTTAGCGGCGTTGACGAGTGGGGCCCAATAATCCACCTCGTCGCTCAAGGCCACGATGGCCTTATCCACGGATTTCAATGCCAGCTCGGCATCGTCCGCACGGCCCAGATCGCTGGCCATGGTCACCACGGATAGTTCCATGCCGCCCATGTTGGATCCATGAATCGAGCCATCCACGTAGCGGTCAAAGGGGAAGTCGTTGGTCCCGCGGTTGAGTTTGCGCGCAGTGTAGATGCTTTCGAACAGGCGCTTCTTGATGTACTCAATCACCTTCGCGTTGTCGATCGGGGTGCGTGCGATCTCCTGCGCTATCTCCTGCTCCTCGTCGGTGAGGAAGCTATAGGTATCGCCCTGGCGTGCCACGTAGCTCTCGCGCTCCAAACGGGCGAGGGATTCCTTGACGCGGTCCTTAAGGGCGCGCTTGTCCACGTCCAGGCTATCGATCATAAGGATGGAGATGTTCTCGACCGTGGCCTTGACGTAGCCGATGTAGCGGATCAAGTACAGGAGCTTAAGCACCTGAACGTCGTAGGGTTCAAGGCCCTCCGCGTTCTCGGCCGCACGGACCGCGCGGTCGACCACCAGGCTGATGCCGTGCTCAAGATCTTTGGAGATAGTGTCGAAGAAGCGCCAGAACGGCACGAGCGCACCGGTCTGGTCATGCTGGATGACCTGAGCGCTCTCCTGGAATGCGCTCAGCATGGAGCGCTCGCCCGTGGACATGTGCTTGGCCTTGACACCGTGCTTGCGCACCTCGGTCATCACGTCGGGCAGGAGCTTAAACTGATAGCCCACAAACGGGTAGCTGGCCACAAAATCCTTGGAGTTGGCGTAGCCGGCAAGGTCGGAGCGCGAGCCACCCTCAAAGGTAAAGTTGTTTTTGAGGACGGCGGCGTCTTGCTCGTAGACCTTTGCAAGCATATCGGCCGCCGGCGCGGTCTTCTCGAGCACACGGCGTTGGATGACCTCGTCTACGCTGGAGCTGGAGAGCGAAAGGCGGGTATTGAAACGGCCCTGGATCTTTGAAAAGTCGTTGCCCACGGGCAGGCTCAGGTTGTCGATGGCCTCCTGGCTCGTGACCATCACCCACACGCGGCCACCGCAGGCGGCACCCAGCTCCTCGACGATGGTCTGAAGGCTCAGCATAAGGCTTGGGTCCTGGTCGTTTGTAATAAACTGACCCATCTCGTCGACCATAAAGAGCAAACGGAAGTTGCCGCCGTGGGCCGCTGCCTGAGCGTCCACGTAGTCCTTGACCTTTTTGGCAAAGACATCAGGGGCCAAAACCTCGTCCTCAGAACCCTCGAGCCAGTTCCATGCGGCCTTTTCGCTCATGCCGAGCACGCTCTGCAGCACCTCGACGACGTCGTCCTCAAAGTAGCTGTAGGTGTCGCGGGTCTGGAGCCAGGACTCGCCGTTGACGCGCTCAAAGGCCTCGCGGAACTCCTGGGTCTTGCCCAGGGAATCGATGTGATCCTCGAGCTTTGCAAGCTTGAGGTCCTCGCCGTAGAAGCCGCGTGCCTCGTAGAACATGCGCTCAAAGCCGCGAAGCAGCGCCGTGGGAGCCGTATCGCCCTGCTTCCACTGGCCCGCCTTGCTATCGATGTTAAAGAGGATGGCTTGCGTGGGCACCGAGCAGGCGCGCTCCATGGCAGCCGCGACCATGGGGTCGACGATCTTGCCATCAAAGTAGCGGATGGCGCTCTTACCGCCAATCTGGCGATTCTCGAGCAGGTAGCTCAGCATCTTGAGAAAGTGCGATTTACCGGAACCGAAGAAGCCGCTGATCCACACGCCGATCTTGTCGGTGCGCACATCGATGGCATCGCCGTAGGCCTTGAAGAACGTGGCAAAGTGCCCCTGCAGCTCGCGCGTCACCACGTACTCGTCAAGCTCCTGACGGATGGACTCGTCTTTTGAATCCTGGACCTTGACCACGCCGTTGATGGAGCGGTTGATGTCTTTTGCAAAGAGGTCGCGAATGATCGTGTTGTCCATGGGTACTCCTTTGGGTTTGGGAACGTTATGGCAAAGGGTTGTTACCGGCGGCAGGGCCTTGTATGCGGGGAGCCGTGCTTACGAGATATCGATGGCGCGGTAGTAGTTATCGGCCGGCAGACGGTTAAAGAGCTGGAAGGAAGAGCCGTTGAAGCTGCCCGGATAGGCGGCGATCACCGGCACATTATCAAAATCCGCGAGCATGCAGTGGAGAAGCGTGTGCATGCGAAAGAACGGGAAGACCTCACCTGCACCGGTGAGGAGGATGACGTCTCTGGGCACGTGCGGCTCGGTTTGTTCAAGGATGCACGCGGCGACTTTCTCGGGCGAGGCGAACTTGGCCACGTCCTCGAGCACGCGCTGGGTACCGCGACGCTCCTCTTGGCGCGGGATGGTCTTGAGGACGCGGCGCTTTTCGAGAATTGCCAGCACGGCGTCGTAGAGATTCACGACCTTGAGCGTGCACGGGAGCTTGCCGGCCTCGGCATCGCGTGAAAGGACGTCAAATAACGCACGCGCCTCAAACTCGAGCGCAGGGTCGTAGCAGAAGGTATGGAAGCCGATCTCGTTACCTATGCCCTTGTTGGCCAAAAAGTCCTCGCTGCACAGGCACTCACGCAGGAGCTGCGCGCGGCGCTCAAATTCTTGGCGGGCGCGCTCGGAGCGGGCATGCGCCGCCACGACACTCTGGCGGGAATGGATGCCGATATTGGTGGTGAGATCGGTCGCCGGGGTGACTACGGAATCGGAAGCGCTGTTGACGGAAGCCACGCTACATCACCGCCCTGCCGGTAAGGGCCGCGATAAGAGGCTGCTCGCCCAGCTGGACCAGGCCCTGCTCGACCTCGGGGTCGAGAAAGAGCGGGGACAGGCGTTCGGACTCCGGGCCCTGACCCTCGCCTATAAGGCCGGCGTGGCGGAGCGTCTGGCGCAGCGAGCCCTTAATGCGCTTGACCGTGGCCTCGGTCCAGCGGGCCGCGTCCGGATACTCCGTGGTAAAGCGCGTCATAAAGGCGTTGAGGTCAGCCGCCGTGAAGGCATAGTCGAAGTTTTGCAGGCGCTCCCCCACCTCGACGAGCACGAGCTCGCGCACGATGTCGTAGCGGCAGATCATGCTGTAAAAGATGGCCTGGTCCGCCTGCGTGGGAGTACCAGATGCCATAAGGCCGGTTAGGGATAACGCAGCCTCGGCGGCAGTATTGGGGTCGATGCCGCGCGCGGCGCACGCGGCGTCCGTGGGCATCATGGCGTCGAGGCGGCGAAGGCACACGGTTGCGCGGTTGGCAACCATGCGCTCCGTAGGATATTGAAAGAGGTTATCGCTCTTTACGCGTACAATGACCTGCTCGTCGCTTGCGCCCTGCGTGCGCAGAACAGCGACGATGCGCATCTCATGCGGGAGGAATTGCTCGCGGGTGAGCACCCCCCCCCCGAACGCTTTTTGTGGTTACATCCACAGTGCACGCTCCAAGGGTGTCAAAGGCTGTCACAAGTGCGCCGCAGCCCGGCAGGCAGGCGCGGCGCACATGACAATAATCATACCTGTTGGTAAAAAAGTTACCACGACCAGCGTGTCAAATGTTGAGCAACAAAATTAAATCCGGTTAACGGTTATTTTCGCAGCTCAGCAGCTTTGACGAGATCGCCCCAAATCACACTTGCCAGATAAACGCGCTTGCGAATGCAGACACGCACACGCCCAAAGCCACCTCGCATCGGACCCCCACCCTCCACTACACTCAACATTGAGTTATACATATGATTCCATGTAAGGAGCTTCATATGCCAGACGTAAAGCCTATTTCCGATCAGACGGGCGCACTAACCGCCATCCAAGAACGCGAGTATCGCATTCAACGTGCCATCACGCGTGGCTACGACGATCTGGTAAACGGTCGCATTCGACCCTGGAAACAAGCGAAGATCGAGGCGGATCAGATGCGAGCCTCAAGACAACCCTCCCCCATGTAACCATCCTGTAAATCATAGCGGCGCACTCGAGTTTTACCGTGATGCGGTCGCGCCTGGCGCTCCACTGTGCTAAAGTATCCCGAACGTTCAAACGACTACGAGGGGGACCTAGAAGATGGCACGTGTGCACAACTTCTCAGCAGGCCCGGCCGCACTGCCCACCAGCGTGCTTGCCGAGATCGCCGACGAGATGATGGACTACCGCGGTTGCGGCATGTCTGTGCTCGAGATGAGCCATCGATCTAGCATGTACCAGCAGATCATCGACGACGCCGAGGCAACCCTGCGCCGCCTGCTGAGCATCCCCGACAACTACCGCGTCCTGTTTTTGCAGGGCGGCGCCACGCTGCAGTTTGCGGGCATCCCCATGAACCTCATGCGCCGCGGCCGCGCCGGCTACGTCGTGACCGGCAACTTTGCCAACAAGGCGTACAAGGAGGCCGCCAAGTACGGCGAGGCCGTGCTGCTCGCGAGCTCCGAGGACACCAATTTCGACCGCATTCCCAACATGGCCGACATCAACGCGCGCATTGCCGCCGAGGCCGCGGGCAAAGGCCTTGACTACGTATACATCTGCCAGAACAACACCATCTTTGGCACCATGTACCACGAGCTGCCCGATTGCGGCGACGTACCGCTGGTCGCCGATGTCTCGAGCTGCTTTCTGTCGCAGCCGCTCGACGTTGAGCGATACGGGCTCATCTACGCCGGTGCGCAGAAAAACGCCGGTGCCGCGGGCGTAACCGTGGTCATCGTGCGCGACGACCTGATCGCCGACGGTCCGGCCTTTGCGCAGACGCCGCAGTACCTGGACCTTAAGACCCAGGCCGCCAAGGGCTCCATGCTCAACACGCCCAACACTTTTGGCATCTACGTGTGCGGCAAGGTGTTCCGTTGGGTTGAGCAGACCGGCGGACTTGCCGCCATGGCCGAGCGCAACTGGGCCAAGGCCAACCTGCTCTATGACCTGCTCGAGCACAGCGAGCTGTTCCATGGCACCACGCAGGCCGACAGCCGCTCCATCGCCAACGTCACCTTCCGCACCGGCGACGCCGAGCTCGACGCTGCCTTTGTCGCGGGCGCGGCCGAGCACCAGATTCAAAACGTCAAGGGCCATCGCCTCGTCGGCGGCATGCGCGCCAGCGTGTACAACGCCGTCACCATGGAGGACGTGCAGGCACTGGCCTCGTACATGAAGGACTTCGAAGCGCAGCATAGTTTGAGCCCGCGATCTAACTAGCCCGCAACCCGCGGGCCGACCAGCCACTTCAAACCACTTGTAATAAACAAATCCGCTAAGGAGTTTTTCATGCGCAAGATTAAAACCATCGACGACATTACCAAGGACGGCAAAGTCGAATTTGGCGAGGGCTACGAGTTTGTGGGCACCGCCGAGGAGGCCGATGCCATCCTGATGCGCTCCACCGACCTGCACGGCTACGAGCTGCCCGAGGGCATTCGCGCCATCGCCCGCTGCGGCGCCGGCGTCAACAACATCCCCGTCGAGGAGTACGCCAAGAAGGGCGTCGTCGTCTTTAACTCCCCCGGTGCCAACAGCAACGCCGTCAAGGAGCTCGTCCTGGGCATGCTGGTGCTCTCGAGCCGCGGCGTGGTGCAGTCGATGAACTGGGTGCGCGACAACGCCGACGATCCCGAGATTCAGGTCGACGCCGAGAAGGCCAAGAAGGCATTTGTGGGCCGCGAGCTCAAGGGCAAGCGCATCGGCGTCATCGGTCTGGGCAACGTGGGCTCCAAGGTCGCCAACGCCTGCGTCGAACTGGGCATGGACGTCTACGGCTACGATCCGTTCATTTCCGTCGAGCATGCGTGGGTGCTGAGCCGCGAGGTTCAACGCGTGGGCACGCTCGAGGACCTCTGCCGCGGCTGCGACTACCTCACCGTGCACGTGCCCAGCAAGGCCGACACCATCGGCATGATCAGCACCCAGCAGATCGACCTGCTCGCTCCGGGCGCCGTGCTGATCAACTACGCACGCGAGACCATCATCGACGAAGACGCCGTCGACGCCGCCCTGCGTGAGGGCAAACTAAGCTGGTTTAGCTGCGACTTTGCCACGCCCAAGACCGTCAAGATGCCCAACACGTTTATCACCACGCACTCGGGCGCCGGCACCGGCGAAGCCGAGGCCAATTGCGCCGACATGGCCATCAGTGAGCTCAAGGATTACCTGGAGAACGGTAACATCGCGCACAGCGTCAACTACCCCGCCTGCAGCATGGGCAAGGCGCGCGCCGCGAGCCGCATTGCCTGCCTGCACGCCAACGTGCCCAACATGATCGGTCAGATTACGGCAATCCTGGCCAAGGACAACGCCAACGTACAGCGTATGACCAACGAGTCCGCTGGCGAGAACGCCTACACCATGTTCGACACGGACGAGCACCTGAACAGCAGCACGATCGAGGCGCTTAAGCAGATTCCGTCGATGTATCGCGTGCGCGTGATTAAATAGCGCCGGCGCCAATCCTGCCAGACAGGCCACGAAGCCCATTCGGCCCCCGTTTTTCACGAAACGGGGGCCGATTTCATTGCTCCGGACGGCTTTAAAATAATACCCAGAACAAGTTTTTTCGGATAATCGACAGTGAGGCCTCAGTCGCTAAGCACAACTGCTTTTACAAACAGCTTTATCAGGGGTTTTAGTAGGTAAAAATCGATCTCTATATGCCAAATTAAGGTTGACTGTCCATTTTCCGAAATAACTTGTTCTTGGTAGCACTTTTAGAGCAAATTCCGGGGTGCAATTGAACCCTTTTCGCAACTAAAACCCTGGTTCCCGCGACCGTTTTCCACCCGCGCGGCTACATTCCCGCCCAATCGATAAAAATCTCCTCACGAAGCCGCCGTTCGAGCTCCTGCTGCCGCGGCGTCTTGTCTTTCAACGGCATATCGAAGTAGGACATGATGAGTTCCATCACCACGCGGAAGGCATCGGAGTCGGCCAGCTGGCCATAGGTCATCAGAACGACGGGATATCCCATCGCTTGCAGCGCGGTCGTTCGATCGGAGTCCGAGATCTTGGATTCTATGGATCCGTGAATGGCTTTACCTTGGCATTCAACCAGGCACTCTCGGCTGCCGTCCTTATTTGCCAGCAGAATATCGGCATAGCGCCTATCGAGTCCCGAAATCAGGCGGGCACCGCGCGTCATGCGAATCTCGACGTTATTGGTAAGGCGCAACCCTTCGCCGCCGCGCAATCTTGTAAGGCCAAACAGCATCGAAGCCTGGACCTCGAGCGGCGATGCCGCCACCCCCGTAATGCATTTCGCGGCACGCGTGAACGATTTAGCGCCGCGGAGTCCCGGGATCTTATCGACGTATTCGGTAAGTTCAGAGAGCTCGATCAAGGGAGGTCGTTTCCACAAGTCCGTTGGATTCCCCGAGACATCCTTTACGTTTTCCCAGCCCAGCCGCGCGTCGCCCCACCGGTCCCCGTATGCCTGCTCAAGTGCCGACTTTACCTGAGGCGCAATCTTGCACACGGCGAAGGTGCCACACATCTCATACATGCACACGATCAGACGCTCGTTTGAGACCGAGGAAGCCAGGGTCAGCAGGGTAAAGAGTGGGGACGCAACATCGAGGCCAAACTCCGTCTGCCGCACGGAATCAAACGGCCTCTCCCCGTTCCAAACATGCCTGACAATGCGATCGCCCTTGCGCCCGTAGACGCCCTGCGCCAACACGTGTAACGGGGTGCCCAGGAAATGCTTGACGAGTGGGTGCTCACAAAGATGCTCCCTGCGCGGATCGTCCACAGAATCGGGCAGGTCCGGCATTATCGCCAAGACCTGTGGAGGTATTCGGTGATACCGAAAGGCAGATATGTCGCACAGCATGTCGTCCATGAAGGGTACGTACCCACCGCGTCGTTTGCAAACCCGCCTGGACGGCAAACGCGCTGGCTCGGCCTGCGAACGGTAAATGCTGCCGCGCGCGCGTCGCGGATCCCTTAGGAGGCTTACAATCGGTTTGGAAAGCAGACTGATTGTGAGGTTGCATATGGTTGATGAGGACTTTGCCTGGCGGCTTGCGCAGGACCTTGTGCGGATCGACAGCTCAGACCCGGGCGCGTATGAGGATGAAATTGAGCGCTTCATTAAGAGGCTCATTGAGCAGCAGCTGGCACAACTTGATAGTTCTGCGCTCGATGCCGTGCAGATTGAGGAGCTCGAAGTGCTGCCCGGGCGCCGCAACCTTAAAGTCACCGTGCCGGGCCAAAGCGACAAGCCGCGGCTGATCTATATCTGCCACATGGATACCGTCACCTTGGGCGATGGCTGGGACGCAGACATCGCACCGCTTGGGGCGGTTGTGCGCGACGATAAACTCTATGGCCGCGGTGCCTGCGATATGAAGGGTGGCCTGGCCTGCGCCATTGCCGCACTGATCCATACGCTCGAGCGCGTAGCGGCGGAGGGCGAGCTGCCCCACCGCGGCTTCTCGCTCATCTGCTCGGTCGACGAGGAGGACTTTATGCGCGGCTCCGAGGCGGCCATCGATGCTGGCTGGGTCGGCTCGCACGAATGGGTGCTGGACACCGAGCCCACCGACGGACAGATTCAGGTGGCACACAAGGGTCGCACGTGGTTCGAGATCGAAATAACCGGCGTCACGGCGCACGCTAGCCAGCCCTGGAAGGGCGCGGATGCCGTCGCCGCCATGGCCGAGATCACCTGCGCGCTGCGCCATGCGTTCGCGGCGCTGCCCGTGCATGATGAGCTGGGGCCATCGACCATCACGTTTGGGCAGATCGAGGGTGGCTACCGTCCCTATGTCGTGCCCGACCACGCCAAGGTCTGGGTCGATATGCGCCTGACGCCGCCGACCGATACGGCCGCCGCAACGCGCATGGTAGAGCAGGCCATCGCCGACGCCGAAGCCGCGGTCCCCGGCTGCCATGGAAGCTATACCGTGACAGGCGACCGCCCCGCCATCGAGCGCGATCCGGCCTCTCCCCTTCTAACCGCACTTAAGCGCGCGGCAGACGATGCGACGGGCGCGGACACGACCGTCGGCTTCTTTACCGGCTATACCGACACTGCCGTCATTGCCGGCAAGACGGGTAACCGCAACTGCATGAGCTATGGCCCAGGATCGCTCGCGCTCGCCCACAAGCCCAACGAATATGTGCCCCACGCCGATATCGTTCGCTGCCAGCAGGTGTTGATCGCGCTCGCCGACAACACGCTCTGGGGCGCGGATAGCCAAGTTGGGGCATAATAAGCCGCGAACAAACCGACTCGCGCGTTAGGACCGTCCATGAAAGCTCTTCCGTTTCCCTGCATCCGCCCGGCTCAGGACCGCGTGCTCGAGGCTCTGCCTGCGATGGGCAGCATTCTGAGTGACAACGAAGCCCTGCGCGGCGCGATTGCCGATGGGCTCATGCTTAAAGATCCGGGCGCGGCGTATTACGTGTACGAATGCTCCGGAGAGCCGGGACGCGTAACGGGTGTCGTGGCGATCTGCCCGGTTAACGTGCTGACGGGCAGCGACGAGGCTGCAGCCGAGAGCATCGACGCACTCGCCGCCGCGCGCGCGATCGCCGAGCTCAAGGTGCAGCCGCGCCCCGTGTCGCTCGCCTACGAGGCGTCGCCCGTCATGGATATCATCCTGGGCGCTGCCAAAGAGGGCGCATCACTCTACGCCGTCACCGACCCCGCCGGCATTTCACATCGCGTGTGGGAGGTCAAGCGCGAGGACGCTGTTGCCGCCATCCGAGCCATGCTCGACCAGGCACCGGAGCCGACGCCGGCAGACGACCCCACCTACGCTGCCGCGCTGGCTGGGGCATCGCAGATTCTGGCCGACGAGGCCCGCACTGCCGGCGCCTACTCTGGCAAAGAGCCGTTCAACTTTGCTGTAGCCGTGCTGTTCCCCACCGCGCAGGTCAGCGGCGGCGCGCCGCAGATTCCGACGGGTCTGCTCACTCACCAGATCTCACGGTTATAACAGAGCCTAAACGCCCAGCACAAAGACTCGGCAGCTCAACAAAAAAGGGGGCGGAGATGCAACGCCAGCGCATGCATCTCCGCCCCCTTTCGCATCGAGCAAGTAAGTCGGCGACCCGCACCGCCACGCCCAAACTACCCGCGCTGCGGACCCGCGGCAGCCACGAGCGGCTCAAGCCCCAGCTCGCGCGCGTAGTCTTCCTGCGTAAAAATCTCAACCAGTTCAAACGTATCGGTCGTATCGTCAAACACGAAATGCAGCACCGAGCAGTTGCCCGGCACGCGCTCGCGCTCGTCGGCCGCCGCTCCCCTCACGTGGTCCAAAAACTCCTTGATGGCCGATCCGTGGCTCACCGCAAGGACGCACTCGTGGTCCGGGCGTCGCATAAGATCGGTCAGCGTCGTCACCATGCGCTCGCGCACCTGCATCTGGCCCTCACCGCCAAACTGGCGATAGAAATCGCGCCACGGGCGCTCGGGCATAAGCATCACGCGCTCGGCCTCAAAGTCGCCAAAGAACCACTCGCGCAGACCGTCCAGGCGCTCGTACGTCATGCCCGACCACAAGTTGGCGATAGTCTGCTCGGTGCGATGAAGCGTGGAGGTGTAGGCATGATCGGGCTCAATGCCGCGCGCACGTAAAAACATGCCGGCGCGCGCCGCCTGGTCGCAACCCAACTGCGTAAGCGGCGAGTCACTCCACCCCTGAATGATACGCTTAAGGTTGAATATCGTCTGTCCATGACGGACCAGATACAGATCTTTATTCATAGGGGTCCTTTCGTTCGTTACCAACCCAAGAGCGAAAACGCCCCATCGCAATAGCCAAAATGAAGCACGGCACCGTTGTCGGGCAGCTCTCCCCCGCCAGTCACATACTCAAGAAACTCCTGGCAGGCTGAGCCGTGGGAAACCGCCAGCACGCAGTCGTGCTGCGGCCTGGCCATGATGCGGGACAGCGCTGCGACCATGCGCGACTGAAGCTGCACTTCCGACTCGCCGCCAAAGGCCACCGGATAATCGCCCCAGGGCTGCGGCGGCATCTCGCGATTTGATGTGCCCTCCAGCGAGCCAAAATGCCACTCACGCAGGTCATCGACCAGCTCAATGGAACGGCCCTCGCCAACGATAAGCTCGGCCGTATGCCGCGCCCGGCCCAACGGCGAGGAATACACATGATCAAAGGCCACGCCACGCGCCGCAAACGCCGTACGCGCCGTCAGCGCCTGCTCGCGCCCGCGCGCCGTAAGCGGCGAATCGTGCCAGCCCTGCAAAATGCTCTGCACATTGAGCTCAGTCTGCCCATGCCGCACCAAATACAGATCTGCCACACGCCCTCCCCTCGTACCACCACAAAGGGGACAGGCACCTTTGTGGTGGTTTACCGTCTGATCACGCCGCGGTGACGCTCAGCTACACCAGCACGTCGGCGAGCGAACGCTTGGGTACGTGGTGCACCTGTGCCTCGTCGCGCCAATAATTGATGGAGCCATCGGGGTTGGAATCGATCGCATCGATCACCTGTATCTCGGCCGGAACGCCAAAGGCCATGATCAGCTTGAGCTCATACTTGTCGTTATCGAGCCCCATGGCATCGATCGCATGGGGCGTAAAGGCCTTGAACATGCAGGCTGCCACCTCGGGCGTAGCGCTGCGGGCGGCGAGCATCATCGTCTGCGCGGCAATGCCCGTGTCGACCTCGGTAATGGGAGCGGCAGGCTTGCCCGGAACGGCGCGCTCAGCCAGAATCGCGATGTAGCCGGTCGGGCGCTCGCCCTCGGCAGGACCCGGCCAATCCTTAAGTGCGCCGGCCCATGCGAGCTCGTCAAATACACGCGCGCAATCCTCGGCACCGCTCACCACGTGAAAGCGCAGACGCTGAGCATTGGCGCCGCAGGGAGCCAGGTGCGCCAGTTCCGCCAGCTCGAGCAAAAACTCGCGCGGCACGCGCATGGACTCGTCAAAACGGCGGCACGTACGGGCACGACGGACCAGCGCATCAAACGCTTCCAGACCGAGCTTTTCGCAACCTTGCTTTGCCATCGATTCGACACTCGACGGTGCCTCGGGAACTGCTTCGTTCATAGGGACCCCCAATACAAGCCAATTGTCCTTAGGAAAATCTAACCTAAAACGTAGGCAATAACGAACAGGGCTGCAATGTTCTACACCTGTTGAGTAGAAAATCGCGACGTGGGGAACAACGGAAACAATTCGGGGCCTTTGGGTTACGTTTCGCCCTCCCCGACCCATACGCCAGCGCCTTTAAGCGATACTGGTTGTAACGATCAAGGCTTACGCCGCACGGAAAGGAGACGTTATGGGTATCTTTAGGAACGATGACCAAAAATCGAGCCAGTTTGGATTTGACGAGAAAAGCATGGCAGGCAAAGCCGTCAAGGCCGTGCGCTGGATCTACGCCATCACGGGCGTCGTGGCGCTCATTGCTGGTATCGCGCTGCTTTTTGCACCCGCCAAGTCCCTCGTCTTTTTGACGACCGTCCTGGGCTTCTACTTTGTGATTACGGCAGCCATCAGGCTGTTCACTGCCATTTTTGAGCCGCTGCTGCCCACCGGCTGGCGCGTCACGAGCATCATCTCCAACCTACTCATTATCCTGGGCGGCGTCATAATCCTGCGCAACCAGGCCTTCTCGACCGCGACGCTCACCACGATGGTGGTTATCGTGGCCGGCTTTGGCTGGATTGTCGAAGGTGTCATGTCCATTCTGGAGTCCGAGCTTTCGTCCAACCGCGCCCTCGCTATCCTGAGCGGCGCACTTTCCATCATCGCCGGCATGTTCGTGTTTATCTATCCGCTGTGGTCGGCCAAGATGCTCGTCATCTTTAGCGGCGCCGCGCTGCTGGTGTTTGGCGTAACGCTGATTGTTCGCGCTATTCAATTTGGCAAACTGGTGCACTAGATGCCGCGAACGCTCTTTATTGATGCCGACGCCTGCCCGGTCACGCGCGAGTCGATTGAGTGCGCGCGGCGGGCGGGCGTCGCCGTTGTTATCGCCGGCAACAGCACGCAAAACCTGGAACGGCACATTCGCCGCGACGACCCGCGCGATGCCGAGCACGCGCGTCGCGGCTTTTGGGTCACGACGCTCGACGTGAGCGTGGGCGCCGACAGCGCCGACTTTGCCATTGTCGAACGCCTGCAGGCGGGCGACGTGGTCGTGACGCAGGACATTGGCTTGGCGAGCATGGTGCTCGGGCGCGATGCCGCCGCCATCGGTGTGCGCGGGCGCGTGTACGACAAGGCGACTATCGATATGCAGCTGTTTATTCGCCACGAGGAAAAGAAGGTACGCCGCGCCGGCGGACGCACTCGCGGTCCGGCAGCATTTACCAGCGAAGACCGCGCCCGCTTTAAACGCAACCTCACCGAGTTGCTGCACTAACCAAGGTAGATTTTTGAGACATGCCTAAAATCTACCTTTTTGTTTTGAGCGGTGTGAGCGCTCGGAATCCATGGCTCAACAAAAAACGGGCTTCAAAATGCCATGCGTCGCCGCATTGCGCAGGCGCTGAGCATGGCTATTTGAAGCCCATTTTTTAGGCCTACTTAGAGGCCAACGGCGGAGAGGATGAGGCCCCAGCCAGCGCCGATGACGTACATCATGATCAGGAACACGGCATTTTCGCGGGCGCTGCGGTTGGTGCGGAACAGCACCAGATAACCCACGCCGGCGGAAATGAGCGTGCCGGCGAGCATCGGCGCCAGTTGCAGCGCGCCTTCCAGATACAGCTGTGTAATGACCACGCTCGCCGAGCAATTGGGAATCAGCCCGACAAGCGCCGAACCCAGGACAGCGAGTGTCTCGTTGCCGCGCAGGAACTGCTCGATCGCGGACTCGCCGAACGTCTCGAGCACGGCGACCAGAATCAGCGTCACCAGAAAAATGAATACCGAGACCTGCACGGTGTGCGAAATCGCACTGCGGATGATCGACAGGACAGGCGTCCCTTCGTGGGAGTGAGAGTGACCGTGACCATCATGGTGTTCATGTTCGCCCTCATGACCGTGATCGTGGCCATGTCCGTGTTCGTGCTCGTCCTCGTCTTCATCACAACCGCAATGGTCGCGCTCGCACAGCTCGTGGATGTGGTCGGCGCTCACGCCTGCCTCGGCCACCTCGTCGATGATGTCACCGCCGCTGTGGTCGTCATGCGCGCAGTTAACGTGCGCCGGATTGACAGTGGTCCCCAACACGGTACGACGAATCGCCGCATGCGCGCGGGCGTTGCGACGCAGACCGCGAATGGCGGCATCTACGATAAAGCCCGTGACCAGTGCGATAAGCGCTTTCGAAGCCAAAAGCATCGCCATAGTCTGCACGGGAACCTGCTCGGCAAGCAACAGCGGCAGCATCTCATCGGAGGTCGAAAGGAACACCGCCACCAACGTGCCCAAGGTCACGACACGGCCGGCGTACAGCGTTGCTGCCATGGCCGAAAATCCGCACTGCGGCACCATGCCCAGCAGCGAGCCAACCACGGGACCCGCAGCGCCGGCGCGCTTGATAGCGCCGTTGACGCGGTCGCCCGCAACGTGCTCAAGTGTCTCGAGAGCAAGATACGTCACCAACAAAAACGGCACCAGCGACAGCGTGTCCTTGCCGGCGTCGAGCAGAATATCAATCAGTAAATCCATGACGGATGGAACCTTTCGTGTCTTTCGGCAGCATTGTAAAAGTCCTAGCGGTCAACTAGGGTATTGTAGTTGTCCCGGGCGCGGTGCCAATAGTTGCCTATGGTAAACTATCATCTCGCCATAACTCAGTAGCCTCGAGCCGCACAACGCGGCCCGTCCAAGGAGTAGCATATGAACGTATCGCAAGCACTCGAATACGAGCGCCAGCCGTTTATCCCCATGTTTATCTACGGCGACCACGGCGCCATGGAGTCCGAGCGCCAGAAGGGCGAGGAGGCCCTCAAGGTGCTCGAGACCGAGTACTTTACCGCCGAGGGCGACCCCGGCTTCGACTTTGCCACTGTGCGCGACCTAGCCGACCGTAACCGCGACCTGTGTGACCAGATTGGCGAGGCGCGTCTGCGCAACGTGACGCCCGCGACGCTCTCGCGCGGCCTGTCCGATGCCGACACCTGCGCCGCCATCGGCAAGATGCAAAAGCGCGCCGCCGCGTCCGTTATGCGCGAAATCCGCGGCGACCGCGACGCGCTCGGCGTGGCCTACGCCCGCAAGCCCATCCAGGGCACCGTGCTCGGTATCGACATCGAGACCACCGGCCGTGCACCCGAGCGTGGTTATATCATCAATGTGGGCTGGGAAATCATGGAGCTCACCAGTGACGCCGTCCCGCATGACGCCGAGGCACACTACTGCGGCCTGCCCGACATCTACCGCGGCGAAGATGTGCCGCTGTCGAATATCCACCACATTACCTGGGACGACATCGACGGCAAAACGCCCTTCCGCGAGAACAAGGAGCTGCAAAAGCAGCTGCTCAAGCTTATGAAGAAGTACCCGTACATGGCGCATAACGCCGCCTTTGAGGACAGCTGGTTCAAGATCCACCTGGACGGCTACGCCGAGGCACGCCGCGCCGGTAAGATCATCGTCATCGACTCGCGCCAGATCTGCCGCAGCCTGGATGCCGACGTCCGCTCGCTCCCCCGCGAGTCCGCCCCCGCCGCGCTCGAGAACTGGGCACGCCGTCGCGGCACCCTCGCGCCCGACGCCAACGAGCAGCACCTGGGCCTCGACGACACCGACCTCATGCTCCGCACCGTCCAAGCCGAGTTCAACCTCAAGAACCTATTCGCGAAATAACCGATCCATCTGCGGGAGCGCCTGCCAGGCACAGCGCAATCCGTCTGGGCACACCGGCACGCAGTAAACTAGGGCGCAGCCTTATGGCTGCACCCTAGTTTTCATCAAAACGAGCAAATACGCGTGCTTCACATAGTCGGCAGGTTGGCCCACCTACATTTTTCGAGTTGTTCGGCCAGCTGAACCACTAGTCAAGGCCCCTTGAACCGCAATCGAGCGCTATAGTCGCCCCAATTTCGCAACCAAGCCCTATAAATCTATCTGAATCAATTCGAATAGGACGTTGCGATCGCACCATTCGTATAGGATAAGGCCGAATAACTCAAATTATGTTGGTGAGGCATCTGAGCGGTCGGCAAAAACGCTTAGAAGCTACGAATCCGCAACTAAAGTTCACCAAAATGGGGCAGCCGACAGAAACCTCCCCAGCCGAAGCTGCCCATTACAGTCTGAAGTGGGCCACCGATAAATTTCGATGGCGAGCATTCGGCGCATTGCCTACGATACGGGCAAGC
>NZ_JAQLFP010000018.1 GCF_028207065.1 Collinsella aerofaciens | reverse complement strand
AGGCCTGGCGTTAGCATGTCGCGATTCAATCTCGAAAACAGCATTGCCCAGTTGACAAAACTATAGGAACACCCCCCCCCGTCTATAAATTCAAAAATGCGAACGATTAGCTGGTACAACGTCTCCCTTACGTTTTGCTGGGAACGTCGAGCGGAAGCAACTCCCTAAATGCGGAGTCGCCTTCACCCACGTCTACCAAGCACCAGCGCTTATGACGGTCGATCTTCTTTACACGGGCCTCTTGCCCCACCAAGGGACCCTGCTCTATGTGCAACACGCCGCCTTCTATGCGCGCGACGCTGTTGCGCACCACGCCGTCGTCGTCCAGTACGCTGCGGTACCAGTCCTGCGCGTCGTCCGGCATGGGCATGTACGCCCGCTCCCTACTGCCGGCGATACGGCAGCCAAAGCTCAACTGGGCCAAAGCCCTATCGAGCGCAGCGGCATCGTGCGTAGCGACGAAGAAGTATTCCTTGTACATGGGTTTGGTCTGGAGCGACCAGGCGCCATCCCGCTTAAACCAGAACTCCTTTTGCATTACAAAAGCGTCCTGCATAAGGTTGTGCGGGATAATGCGGCGGACCTTTTCGCAGGTCTCGCGCTCTTTTCCATTGGGGGTGTGGACCAGATACCAGCGGACGCGGCCGTGCTGGCTGTTGGTGGTGGCGCCGTTAAATGCGCCCGGCAGTTGCTCTTGACGCCGTACCGTCTGTTCCAAGTTCTCGCCCCCTCTTTTGGCTTTGCGATGCACGCAAATGCAGGGGCGTTTAGAACAGGCTTCTCGCTCGCAGCTAGGCGCAGTCGCAAAAGTACAGGTTTTTATAGAGGGGTATGGAGATGTACCTACTAGCAGTACATTTTGCGTAATCTGGGCAAACGCTGATTAATTGCTCGTATAATGTCGTCTGTCGAAAGATACAAAAACCTGTACCTTTTTGTGCAACAAAAAAAGCCGCTTGACCAGCGGCTTTTCTTATTTGAGCATGAAAAAAGGCGCCCGCCCTTTGAGGACGGGCGCCTTTGTTAATTGTTGTGAAGTTTGCCTTAGGCGCGGGTCTTGATCTCCTCAGTCACCTTGGCAACAAACTCGTCAACGCTCATCTGAACAGTCTCGTTAGAGCGATCGCGGACGGAAATGTTGCCGGCCTCGACCTCCTTCTCGCCTAGGATGAGCATGTAGGGCACGCGGTCGATACTGCGGGCCTCGCGGATCTTGTAGCCGATCTTCTCGTCGCGGTCGTCGCAGACCACGCGAATGCCGGCGTCCTCCAGCTTGGCGCACACCTCGTGGGCGTAGTCGCGACTCTTCTCGGAGACGGGAAGCGCCTTGACCTGCACGGGAGCCAGCCAAGTGGGAAACTTGCCCGCAAAGTGCTCAATCAGAATACCGATGAAGCGCTCGATGGAGCCAAAGCACACGCGATGCAGCATGATGGGGCGCTTCTTGGTGCCGTCGGCGTCAACGTACTCCAGGTCAAAGTTGAGCGGCATCTGGAAGTCGAGCTGCACAGTACCGCACTGCCAGGTACGGCCGAGCGAGTCCTCCAGATGGAAGTCGATCTTGGGGCCGTAGAAGGCTCCGTCGCCCTCGTTGACTTCGTAGTCCATGCCCAGCTTCTCCAGAGCGGTGCGCAGACCCTCCTCGGCGCGAGCCCAGTCCTCGTCCGAACCCATGGAGTCCTCGGGGCGGGTGGAAAGCTCAACGTGATACTTAAAGCCAAACTTCTGGTACACGGAGTCGATAAGGTTGACCACGCCCACGATCTCGTCGGTCAGCTGGTCGGGACGCACAAACAGGTGGGCGTCGTCCTGGTTAAAGCAGCGCACGCGGAACAGGCCGTGCAGGGCGCCGCGCAGCTCGTGACGGTGCACCAGGCCAATCTCGCCGGCGCGGATGGGCAGCTCGCGGTAAGAGTGCGGCTTGGAGGCGTACACCAGCACGCCGCCCGGGCAGTTCATGGGCTTAATGCAGTACTCTTCGTCGTCGATGACGGTAGAGTACATGTTGTCCTTGTAGTGGTCCCAGTGACCCGAGGTCTTCCACAGCTGCTTGTTCATGATAAGCGGCGTGGAGATCTCCACGTAGCCGGCCTTGTGGTGGATCTCGCGCCAGTAGTCCAGCAGCGTGTTCTTGAGGATCATGCCGTTGGGCAGGAAGAACGGGAAGCCGGGGGCCTCGTCGCGCATCATAAAGAGGTCCATCTCGCGGCCGATCTTGCGGTGGTCGCGCTTTTTGGCCTCCTCCAGCATGTGCATGTGCTCGTCGAGCTCTTCCTTAGTGGCAAAGGCGACGCCGTTGATGCGGGTGAGCATCTTGTTGTCCTTGTCGCCCTTCCAGTAGGCGCCCGAGACGCCGGTGAGCTTAAAGGCCTTGAGGGCCTTGGTGTAGCAGATGTGGGGGCCGACGCACATGTCGATATAGTCGCCCTGCTGGTAGAAGGTGATGCGGGCGTCGTCGTCCAGGTCGCCGATGTGCTCGACCTTGTACTTCTCGCCGCGCTCCTCCATAAGGGCGATGGCCTCGGCGCGGGGCTTCTCGTACACGGTGAACTTGAGGTTCTCCTTGACGATCTTCTTCATCTCGGCCTCGATCGCAGGGAAGTCGTCCTCGCTGATCTTGACGCCCTCGGGCAGGTCGACGTCGTAGTAGAAGCCGTTGTCGGTCGCGGGGCCGTAGGCAAAGTCGGCCTGGGGGTACAGGCGCTTGATGGCCTGCGCCATGATATGCGCGGCAGAGTGGCGGATGACGTGCGTGACCTCGTCCTGCGGGAGCTCGGCCACCGAACCGTCATTGTAGAGTGCCTTCATGGGTATGTTTTCTCCTCTCGGATGCCTGATGCAAGTGCGTGCGATGCGCTCGGCGTTTTAACTTGCATCATTATAGGCAGGTTGCCTTGGTATACAAGCGCCCGCCGCACCTTAATGGCACGGCGGGCGATTTTCTACGCATGCTTCATCGTGTGGGGGCGGGGTGCGCGTGTGGCTTGCGGCATGCCCGTGGCTTGCGGCCGGCCCGGCGATGGATGCGTTACTGGATGCGAGTTCGGCAGTAGGGGCAGACCTTCCAGTGCGCATCGAGCGGACGATGGCAGCTGGGGCACACGTTACGAACCTGGGTGTCGCACACCGGGCACACGACAAAGTCCTTCTCGATAGGCGCACCGCACTGCGGGCAGGTGCCGTACTGGGCAAGCTGGCGCTCGCGCAGGGCCATGTCCAGCTCCTGCTCCTCGCGGTCGGACGCGTAGGAGTGCGGGCGCAGGACCAGGTAGGCAATGAGGCCTACAAACGGGATGAGGGCGATGATGCCCCATGCCACGTAGGCGCTGGCGCCGCGGCGGCGAGCGTCGATGAACACATAGACGACCGACAGCACATACAGGGCGATGATAAAGCCAACGAAGGCATAGACGACGCCCATAAGCTGCGGCGACATGAGCTCGGAGATGTACTTGGACATTACGGGTACCTTTCGGAATATTAACAGTCCGGTAAAGTTTACCACGGGGTTTGTTTATATGGGACCACGGCTAGGGGCGGGGCCGGCGCGGACACAAACATCTCAATCTGTAACAGGTGGGAGCGGGATCCGGGTCTAGGTGTTACAGATCGAGACACAGGGGTCCCTCCCCGACTTCAATCTCGATCTGTAACATCTTGGGCCCAAAAACCCCTCTTACTGTTACAGATCGAGACATTCAAAATCCGCCTGAAGGTTTGTCTTGATCTGTAGCATCTAGAACCAAAATCGTCAGCTAGCTGTTACAGATTGAGACGAAAGGTTGCCGTAGTTGTCGGCGGACGAGGTTGTCGACGTTGCCACGTCTCCCCTTTTCTGCCGTTGGCGGGTGTTGCGGGGCTGTTCACCGCATTGCCGCCGCGCTGGGGGTGTGCAGACCGTAGGATAGTCTTATTGACAGCCTGTCAACTCGTCTGGGAGGCACTGTGACGGAAACGTTTGATATCGCGATCGTGGGCGCGGGCATCACGGGGTGCGCCATCGCGCGGCAGCTCGCGCGCTATGACCTGTCCATCTGCGTGGTCGAGGCGGCTAACGATATTGCGCTGGGCGCGTCGAAGGCCAACGGCGGCCTAGTGCACGCCGGCTACGATCCGGCGCCGGGCACAGTTAAGGCGCAGGTCAACGCCCGTGGCTGCGAGTTGTACGGTACGTGGGCGCAGGAGCTGGGCTTCCTGTTCCGACGCACCGGGTCGATGGTGTTGAGCTTTAACGACGAGGACCGCGCGCATCTGGAAAAGCTGCGCCAGAATGGCCTGGCCAACGGGGTGCCCGAGCTGTCAATCGTCGGACCCGACCGCATCCACGAATTAGAGCCGCGCGCCAGTGCCGATGCAACGTGCGCGTTGTGGTGCCCCTCGACTGGGTTTGTCGACCCGTTTGAGGTTGCTATCGCCGCGCTGGAGAACGCCGTGGCCAACGGGGTAACGTTTATGCGGTCCGCGTCGGTGGAAGCGATTGAAGTCGCGGGCTCGGGCGACGACGCGCGCTTTACGCTGGCAACCCCCGCTGGCAACGTACGCTGCCGCTACCTGATCAACGCCGCGGGCAACGGCGCCGCCGACATCTCGCATATAGCGGGCGCCGAGGAGTTCCAGATGGTCTGGCGTCAGGGCAACATCGTGGTGCTGGACAAGGAGCCGCGCACGCTCATGCCGCTCTACCCCGTGCCGACGCCGGTGTCGAAGGGCGTTATCGTGACGGGCACCGTGCACGGCAACACCGTGATCACCGCGACGGCCGCCGTGCGCGAGCCGGGTGACACGCAGACCTATGCGAGCGATGTGAACGCGCTGCTGAGCGGCGCGCGCAAGCTGGTGCCCGATCTGGATACGCGCCGCGTGGTGCGCGCATTTGCCGGCGGGCGTCCGGTCATTCAGGGTACGAACGACTTCTTTATTGGGCAGTCAGCCGTGGTGCCGGGGCTTTTCCAGGCGGCGGGCATTCAGTCGCCGGGTGTGGCAAGCGCACCGGCCATTGCCGAGCGCATGGAGCTTGTGATGCGTGAGGCGGGCGTGGAACTGCACGAGCGGGCGGACTGGAACCCAATTCGCCGAGCGCCGGACGACTTTGACCGCGCACCGCTGGCGCGCAAGGAGGAGCTGATCGAGTCCGATCCCGCGTGGGGACAGATTGTTTGCCGCTGCGAGACGGTGCCCGAGGCCGAGATTGTGGCCGCGATTCGACGCCAACCGGGCGCGGTTTCGGTCGAGGGCGTCAAGCGCCGCTGTCGTGCCGGCATGGGTCGGTGCCAGAGCGGCTTTTGCCAGAGCCGTGTGGTGACGATTCTTGCCCGCGAGCTGGGCTGCGACCCCAGCGAGGTATTACTGGAGGACGCCGGCTCCTGGCTGGTCGAGGGGCCTTTGAAGGGGGTGCGCTAGGATGGCGGATTCAAATCGAACGCGATTGATTGCGGCGTCGTGGAAGCCGTACAAACGCGAGCCTTCGACGTGGTCGTTATCGGCGGCGGACCTGCCGGCATGGCTGCCGCGCTGGCCGCGCATAAGGCCGGAGCGCGCGTGGCCATCGTGGAGCGCGAGCAGCACCCGGGTGGAATCCTCCGCCAGTGCATCCACCCCGGCTTTGGCCTGTCGCACTTTAAACAGGAGCTCACCGGTCCCGAGTACGCGCAGCGCTTTATCGACAAGGTGCACGCAACCGACATTGCGCTGTTCCTAAACAGCATGGTGCTTGGGATTGATTCAGGCGAGCCTGCGGAAGACACCGCGGTCCATACCGTCACGCTCATGAGCCCCGCCGGCATGCTGCAGCTCACCGGACGGGCGGTCGTCCTTGCCATGGGGTGCCGCGAGCGCACCCGCAGCGAGATCAAGATCCCCGGCAGCCGTCCCGCCGGTGTGTTTACGGCAGGCCTGGCGCAGCGATACATCAATATCGAGAACCTCAAACCCGGCTCGCGCGCCGTCATTTT
This sequence comes from Collinsella aerofaciens, assembly GCF_028207065.1. Taxonomy (GTDB): domain Bacteria; phylum Actinomycetota; class Coriobacteriia; order Coriobacteriales; family Coriobacteriaceae; genus Collinsella; species Collinsella aerofaciens_AR. The sequence goes on along the minus strand of NZ_JAQLFP010000018.1, from coordinate 50,105 downwards.
GGGTTCGGGCGATATCGGGCTGATCATGGCACGTCGCTGCACGCTCGAGGGGATTTCGGTCGAGGGCGTGTACGAGCTCATGCCGTACGCCAACGGTCTGCGCCGCAACGTCAAGAACTGCCTGGACGACTTTGGCGTTCCGCTACATCTGTCCACCACGGTAACGCGCGTGATCGGGCATGACCGCCTGGAAGCCGTGGAGGTGAGCCAAGTCGACGAACGCCTAGCGCCCATTCCGGGGACCGAGCGCATTATTCCGTGCGACACGCTGCTGCTTTCGGTGGGCTTGATTCCCGAGAACGAGCTTTCGGTTGCCGCGGGCGTAGAGCTTGACCCGCGCACGCGCGGCGCCGTGGTGGACCAGAGTCTGCAGACGGGCGTACCAGGCATCTTTGCCTGCGGCAACGTGCTGCACGTGCACGACCTGGCCGACAACGTAACGACCGAGTCTGAGAGAGCTGGCGCAGCTGCGGCGGCGTACGCGCTGGGAACCGGCGCGGGCGCCGTTCCGGACTGCGAGCTCACCGTCTCCCCTGCCGGCATTGCGGGATACGCACTGCCGGGACGCATTACGGCTGTGGCGCTCACCAAACTCAACTTCCGTGTGCGCCGACCAGTCGATGCCGCCCGCGTGCGCATTCTTGCTGGCGGCGTGGAGCTGTTTGCAGGCAAGGTCCGCCCGTTTAAACCGAGTGTAATGGAAAGCTTCCCACTGCCAGCAAAGGTCATCAAGCAGGCGCTCGACCTGGGTGCCAGCAAGATTGTCTTGTCCGTCGATCCCATTGAGGAGGCATAGCTCATGAGCACGAATGCGACCGAAACGTTGCAGTTCAACTGTACGACCTGCCCATCCGAATGCCTTCTGACCGTAGAGGTGGAGCGCGACGCCAATGGCGCCGTGGTGGAAGTGCGCTCCGTAACCGGTAACAACTGCCCGCGCGGCGATACGTTCGCACATCAGGAGCTCACCTGCCCCATGCGCGTGCTCACGACGACCGTGGCCGTCTCCGGCGGCGACGAAGCCCTGCTCCCCGTGCGCACGGCCGAAGCCATCCCGCTAGAACTCCACGCCCAAGCCATGGCCCTCATCCGAGGCCTAGTCGTCAACGCCCCCATCCGCATGGGCGACGTCGTGCTGAAGGACCTCCTCAACACCAATATCAACCTAATCGCCAGCATGGACATCGAGTAGCTAAATTGGGACGGGGCTCTTTTAGCTGCTTTTGCAAGGAGTGTCCCCCGGTGCCGTCATAAAAGGAACGTCCCTATGTGCCGGGCTTGGGATACCATGGTGGCAGCCTAGCGAAAGGATGTTTCATGGCACATGTCGATGACCAGCGTGTGGCGCGCGTGCTCGATGCGCTCGGGGCTCAGCACCCCGGCGCGCAGCTGCTTGTGAATGACCCGTGGTCGATCTACTATCTAACCGGGTTTTATGCCGATATGTTCGAGCGTTTTTGCGGCGTGCTGCTCGCGCGCAATGCCGAGCCGGTAATCCTGGTCAACGCTCTACATCAGCTGCCGGAATACGACAATGCCCGCGTTGCCTACCACACCGATACCGACGTCGCGGCCGACGCCATCGCTCGCGAGGTCGATCCGACCAAACCGCTCGGCATCGACACCGTCATGCGCTCCGGCTTTTTGATGCCGCTTATGGAGCGCCACGCCGCCAGCGAGTTTTTCCTGGGCGACTTTGCCGTCACCGCCGCGCGCACCCACAAGGATGCCACCGAGCAGGAGCTCATGCGTGCGTCCTCGACCGCTAACGACGCTGTAATGGCCGATGCCATCAAACTCGTCCACGAGGGCGTGACGGAACGCGAAATTGCCGACCAAATGCTCGGCCTGTATCGCAAACACGGCTGCGAGGACTTTAGCTTTCCGCCCATCGTGAGCTTTGGCGCCAACGCCGGCGACCCGCACCACGAGCCCGACGACACCGTACTCAAGCGCGGCGACGTGGTGCTGTTCGACATCGGCGGGCGGCATCGCAACTATTGCTCGGACATGACGCGCACGTTCTTTTGGGGCGAGCCAGACGAAGAGACGGCGCGCATCTACGATATCGTGCGCCGCGCCAATGAGGCCGCCGAGGCTCTCATCGCACCGGGCGTGCGCATGTGCGACCTGGACCGTGCCGCGCGCGACGTGATTGAGGACGCGGGCTACGGCAAATTCTTTACGCATCGCCTGGGTCACTCGATTGGTCTGCAGGACCACGAGCCGGGCGACGTCTCGCTGGTCAACGAGCAGGTCGTAGAGCCAGGCATGACGTTCTCAATCGAGCCGGGCATCTACCTCCCCGGGCGCACCGGCGTCCGCATCGAGGACTTGGCCCTGGTGACCGAGTCCGGCGTCGAGATTCTCAACGCCTACCCCCACGATCCGGTCCGCCTAGACTAGCCAATGTGACAAAGGGACAGTCCCTTTGACACATCCCACCAACACCGCGCCACAAAAACGGCCTATCTACTACGTTTAACCCGCATGGGTCGACCATGCGGGTCTTTTTTGAAAACCAGCAAGTCGTCTACCTGCGGTTTTGATTTCACGATTATCCGTGTGGTCGAGGGTAGTCGCCAAAACGTAGTAGATAGCCCCATTTCGTGGCAAGCGAGTCAACTCGGGGCACAGGGCAGCCAAAAAGCCCCGTCCCAAATTGACTGCTTTTGAGTTGCGGTGATATACGGACTGTTTGAGGCTTCTTGCTTGTAAAACAGTCCGTATTTCACCGCAACTGATGTGGGGATGGGTTAACGGAGCAGGCCCGCTACTTCGCCGGCCAGGGTGATGGTGCCAGCTGCTACGAAGGACTCGCCCGCGGCATCGAAGGCAGCGAGGGCCTCGGGCACGCTCGGATATACGCCCGCGAGCTTATCGGCGTCCACAAGTGCGGCAAGCTCCTCTGCTGGCAGGGCGCGATCGGAATCGGTCTGCGTCACGACCACGCGGGGGAACGCCGGAACCAGAACGTCAACGATGCCCGCCACGTCCTTATCGGCCAGCGCGGCACACAGCAGCGTGGGGCGATTCTCCACGCACGGATCGATCTCGTCCAGCGCGCTCACAAAGTTCTCGCAGCTCTGGGGGTTATGGCAGGCGTCGATCAGCTTGAGCGGATCGGTCCCCAGCACATCAAATCGGCCCGGCGTGGGGCAGCCCATAAGCGACGCATCGAGCTTGTCATGATCGAGCTCGCGACCCAGATACCCCTCGCAAAGCATAATCGCGCACGCGGCATTCTGCGGCTGATAGGCCGGCTTGACCATGCTCGACGTATAGATGGCACGCGGCGTGGTGCAGCTAAACTCAACCGTGTCGCCCACGTGTGCCGGCACCTTGGTCGTGGCATGGTTCACCACCAGCGGCACAATGCCGCACTCGCAACAACGCGCATCCATCACGCGCTGAACGCTCGCCTCGTGCGTGCCCTCGCCCAAAACAACCAGGCGCCCAGGCTTAATAACCGCAGCCTTCTCCCCCGCAATAGCCTCGAGCGTATCGCCCAAAATTCGTGTGTGGTCGAGCCCGATGCCGGTGATGGCAACGGCGACGGGATCGGTCGCGCTCGTAGCATCCCAGCGTCCGCCCATGCCGACCTCGAGCACGGCAACATCCACCGCGGCCTCGGCAAACACTACAAGTGCGGCAGCCGTCAGCAGGTCAAACGGCGTGATGGTATAGGCGCGCTCCCCCGCCGCCACACGACGGGCATTCACTCGATGACCCGCCTCGACGGCGGCAGAAACGCCACGGGCAAAGGCCTCGTCGCTCACAACGCGCCCGTCAACCTCCATGCGCTCGGGATAGCGCACAAGCTGCGGCGACGTATACAGCGCGGTCCTGAGCCCCTCGCCGCGAAGGATAGCAGCCGAAAAACGCGTAGTCGAAGTCTTGCCATTGGTACCGGCAACCTGAATGCAATCGAAATACTCGTCCGGACGTCCCAGCTCATCAAGCATATCGACAACCGTCTCAAGCAAAGGACCAGCATCCCCAGAAATCCGCCCCGTGTCGGCAGCAAGCCCCACAGCCTCATCAAACGAAAGCAACTTAAACGAGAAAGGAACGACATACGACCCCGAACGCTTAGCCATAACCCAAAGTCCCCTCAACATAAAAAGAGGCCCGCAATAAACAACGAGCCCCTCCCATACATAATATCAGCCAAACACCGCTTTGCAGCGAGATCAAGGCCATGACCAAGTAGCCCTTACATGCCAGATGCAAACAACCACGTAACCGCACTAGGAGCGGCCCGACGCTTTGCTCGATACAAGTTCCGCACGCAAAGGACAGCACTAAATGTGCTGTCCGTCTTGCGCAGGACTGTTCGCAGTAGCGAGCAAAGCGTCGGGACGCGCCCCTCAGTAAGACCTACGAGAAGTCAGCAACCTGAGCAGTCAGCGCCGCCAGGATCTCCTTGAGCTCAGCTGCACGGTCCCTCTTCTTCTGGACCACCGCAGGCGCGGCCTTAGCCACAAAGCCCTCGTTGGCAAGGGTCTTCTCGCAGCCAGCAAGCTCCTTCTGCGCCGCGGCGATCTCCTTCTCCAGGCGTGCCTTCTCGGCCGAAAGGTCGACCTTGCCCTCGAGCACCACAAAGACCTCGACGCCGCTGTCGACCACGGCGATGCTCGCGGCCGGCTTCTCGACGTCGGTACCCATGACCAGCGAAGCGGTGTTCGCCAGCGGCTCGATGGTCGAACGCAGGCTCTCGAGCTTCTCGATGTCCTCGGCGCCGGCGCGCACGACCACGTCGAGCTCGGCCTTGGGGCTCAAGCGATAACGCGAACGCGTGGCGCGAGCGGCAGACACGACGGTACGGCACAGCTCAAACGCGCGCTCGGCGTCCTCGTCAACATACTTGGCGTAGTCGGCGGGCTCGGGCCACTTGGCGATCATGAGCGCCTCGGCGCGGTCAACGTTGCCCTCGGCGTCCAGATCGAGCACGCTCGCCGGCATGTTGTCCCAGATCTCCTCAGTGACAAACGGCATAAGCGGGTGCATCAGGCGAATGGAGGTGTCGAGCACAAAGATCAGGTTGCGCTGGGCCTGCAGACGGCCCTCGCCCTTCAGGCGGGCCTTGGTGACCTCGACGTACCAGTCGCAGACCTCGTTCCAGAAGAACTGCTGCACGCCGCGGGCCATGTCGCCAAAGGTGTAGTTCTCGATACCCTCAGTAACCATCTTGACGGCCTTGGCAAGGCGGCTGAACATCCAGGCGTCGGCCGGCGTCTCCACGACGGGCTCGCCGGGCGTGTAGCCCTCCATGTTCATGAGCAGGAAGCGGCTGGCGTTCCAGATCTTGGTCACAAACGACTTGGCCTGGTCGGTGCGCGGGCTGTCGATGAGCTTCTTGGTCTTCTTGTCGATGTTCGCGTCGAACTTGACGTCCTGGTTGTTGGTGCACAGCGTGAGCAAGTTGTAGCGCATGGCGTCGGCGCCGTACATGCCAATGAGGTCCATGGGGTCAACGCCGTTGCCCTTGGACTTGGACATGCGGCTGCCGTCCTTGGCAAGGATCGTCGGGTAGATGACGACGTCCTTAAACGGCACCTCGTCCAGGAAGTATAGCGAGCTCATGACCATGCGGGCGACCCACAGCGCGATGATGTCGCGCGCGGTGACGAGAGCCGTCGTGGGATGATGGCCCTCGAGCAGCTCCGGCTTTTGCGGCCAGCCCTGCGTGGCGAAGGTCCACAGCTGCGAGCTGAACCAGGTGTCCAGCACGTTCTCGTCCTGATGCACGTGATGACCGCCGCACTTGGGGCACACGTCGGTGTCCTCGGTAAGGGCGTCCTCCCAGCCGCAGTCCTCGCAGTAGAACACGGGGATGCGGTGGCCCCACCACAGCTGGCGGCTGATGCACCAATCCTTGAGGTTCTCCATCCAGGTGGTGTAGGTCTGCGTCCAGCGCGCGGGGTGGAAGGTGACTTTGCCGGAGTTGACGGCGTCGAGCGCCGGCCCCTTGAGCTTGTCGACGGCCACAAACCACTGCTCGGACAGCCACGGCTCCAGGGCGGAGTCGCAACGGTAGCAGTGCATGACGGAGTGGTCGAGCTCCTCGACGTGATCGAGCAGGCCATGCTCCTCAAACCACTTGATGACGGCCTCGCGGCACTCGTCGCGGTTCATGCCGGTAAACTCGCCGTAACCCTCGACGACCACCGCGTGCTCGTCAAAGATGTTGATCTGCGGCAGGTCGTGGGCCTGACCCATGGCGTAGTCGTTGGGGTCGTGGGCCGGGGTGACCTTGACGAAGCCGGAGCCAAAGTTGGCGTCGACATGCCAATCCTCAAAGATGGGAATCTCGCGGTTGACGATCGGCAGCATGACGGTCTTGCCCACAAAGGCGGCCTTCTCGGGATCCTTCGGGGAGACGGCGATGCCCGTGTCGCCGAGCATGGTCTCAGGACGCGTGGTGGCGACGACGATGTAGTCCTGGCCGTTGACCGGCTCGGTCAGCGGGTAGCGCAGGTGCCACAGGTGACCCTTCTCGTCCTTGTACTCGGCTTCGTCGTCCGAGATGGCGGTGGTGCAGTTTGGGCACCAGTTGACGATGCGCTTGCCGCGGTAGATCAGGCCATCGTGGTACCAGTCGCAGAAGACCTTGCGCACAGCCTGGGCGTAATCCTCGTCCATAGTGAAGCGCTCGTTGTCGAAGTCGACGGAGCAGCCCATGCGCTTGATCTGCTCGACGATGATGCCGCCGTACTCGTGAGTCCAGTCCCAGCAGGCGTCGACGAACTTGTCGCGGCCGATCTCCAAGCGGCTGATGCCCTCGCTCTTGAGCTTCTTGTCGACCTTGGTCTGCGTAGCGATACCGGCGTGGTCGGTGCCCAGCACCCAGCGCGTGGACTTGCCGCGCATGCGGGCCATACGGATGATGGCGTCCTGGATGGAGTCGTCGGTGGCGTGGCCCATGTGGAGCTTGCCGGTCACGTTGGGAGGCGGAATGGTGACGGTGCAGTCGCCCACGCCCTCACGGCGCTTGTAGTAGCCGCCGTCAAGCCACTTCTGCAGGATCGCCGGCTCATTGGTCGACGGATCGTAGTTCTTGGGCATTTCTTCCATATATCTCTCCCTGTCCCGCCGGGGAGGAATGTAGGCCCGCTAGGGTCTGCATTCCTCCCCTTAGGTATCGATTACTTCAGTCTGATATGACTTCGCTGAGGCTTAAACAAACACACAGAATAACACAGGTAGTTGGGGTTATTGCGTATATATAAAATAGCCTCCGGCCGCAGGTGGTCGGAGGCTATTTGCAAGCACGTTTTTGGCTGGTTTAGCCGTAGATGCGCTGGGGCTGCTCTTCGCCCTTTACGGAGGCTTCGGTCACAACGACCTTGGTAACGCCTTCCTCGCTGGGGAGGTCGAACATCGTCTGCTGCAGCACGTCCTCGCAGATAGAACGCAGGCCGCGGGCGCCGGTCTTGCGGGCGAGCGCCATGCGGGCGATCTCATGCAGGGCCGCGTCCTCAAACTCAAGCTCGACGTCCTCGAGCTGGAACATCTTGCGGTACTGACGCACCACGGCGTTCTTGGGCTCGGTCAGGATCGACACCAGATCGTCCTCGTCGAGTGCCTGCGTCTGGGTGACGACGGGCGTACGGCCCACGAACTCGGGAATCATGCCAAAGGCATTAAGATCCTGCGGGAGCACCTGGCGCAGCAGGTCGTTCTCGTCGACCGAGGTGGGGCCGGCGATCTCGGAGTTAAAGCCAACGCCCTTGTTGCCCACGCGGTCGGCGATGATCTTGTCCAGACCCACAAAGGCACCGCCGCAGATGAACAGGATGTTGGTCGTGTCGATCTGCAGCAGCTCCTGCTGGGGATGCTTGCGGCCGCCGGTGGGCGGAACGCTGGCCACCGTGCCCTCAAGAATCTTAAGCAGCGCCTGCTGAACACCCTCGCCCGAAACATCGCGGGTAATGGAGAGGTTCTCAGCCTTGCGGGCAATCTTGTCGATCTCGTCAACGTAGATGATGCCAACCTGTGCGCGCTCAATGTCGCCATCGGCAGCATTAATGAGCTTGAGTAGGATGTTCTCCACGTCCTCGCCCACATAGCCGGCCTCGGTGAGCGCGGTGGCATCGGCGATAGCAAACGGCACCTCAAGAATGCGCGCGAGCGTCTGGGCCAGCAGGGTCTTACCGGTACCGGTGGGACCGAGCAGCAGGATGTTGGACTTGGCGAGCTCTACCTCGTCCATATCGTCATCGAACTGCGAGCCCATGTCGTCATCAAAGGCAGACACCGCAGCGCCGCCCTCAATCACGCGGCGATAGTGGTTGTACACGGCCACCGACATGGCGCGCTTGGCGTCCTCCTGACCCATAACATAGGCCGAAAGCTCGTCATAGATCTCGTGCGGCGTCGGCACGTGCGTGATGACCTGGCGATCGTCCTCGAGCTCAAAACCCTCGGTCTCGGGGTCCGCGGCGGGCTGGGATGCAGCCTGGCCGTGGTCGTTGAGGAAGCCCGGCAGCTTGCCGTTGCGGGCAGCGTCCATAAAGTCCGAAGCCAGCGACTCCTCAAGGATCTCGGAGCAGGCGGCAACGCACTCGTCGCAGATAAAGATGTTGGTCGGACCCTTTACAAGGCGGCGAACCTGCCCCTGCTCTTTTCCGCAGAAGGAGCAGCGGATGGGGTTGCCATTCTCGTCAAAGTTGTCCTGCATGTTTCCTGCCATCCTAGGCGTCCTTCGCGGCGAGATCGCGCGAGGTGACGATACGGTCGATCAGGCCGTAGTCGAGGGCCTCGGCAGCGGTCAGGTAGTTGTCGCGCTCGGTGTCGGCCTGGACCTTCTCGATCGGCTGGCCCGAGGCATCGGACAGGATCTGGTTGAGCTCGCGGCGGGTCTTCTTGATCTCCTCGGCCACGATCTCGATCTCGGTCTGCTGACCTTGAGCACCGCCGCTGGGCTGGTGAATCATGACCTTGGAGTGCGGCAGGCAGAAGCGCTTGCCCTTGGCGCCGGCCGAAAGCAGCACGGCAGCCATAGACGCGGCCATACCGACGCAGATGGTGGAGACCTGCGGCTTGATGAAGTTCATGGTGTCAAGAATCGCCAGGCCAGAGTAAACCTCGCCACCGGGCGAATTGATGTAGAGCGAGATATCCTTCTCGGCATCCTGGCTCTCAAGATGCAGCAGCTGGGCAACGACCAGGTTGGCGCTGACGGAGTTGATCTCCTCGCCCAAGAAGATGATGCGGTCGTTGAGCAGGCGCGAATAGATATCGTAGCTGCGCTCGCCGCGCGGCGTCTGCTCGATAACGTATGGCACGAGGGCGGAATCGAACTTAGCGATCATACGCATCTCCATTTCTCTTACGGACCAATAGTGGTTCTAGATAAACGTACGGTGCCCGCATGCTATGCATTGGCTGGCACCGTACGAAGCAACCGGATAACCGGTGTATAACTTTACCCCATCACGGGCACATGCATGCGCTCGCGAGCAAGGTGGCGAGAATTACTCGGCGTCCTTGGCGGTCTCGTCGACCTCGGTCACCTTGGCGTTCTCGACCAGGTGATCGACGGCCTTGGAGCGACGGATGGACTCGCGGACGGCAGGCATGCGGCCATCGGCGATGAACTCAGCCTTGGAAGCCTCGACGTCCTTGACGCCGGCCTTCTCGAACTCGGCGTTGATGTCGTCCTCGGTGACCTCAATCTTGAGCTCACGGGCGAGAGCGTCGAGCGCCAGGGACTCACGGGCAACGTCGTTGGCCTGCTTGTGCAGGTCGCCGATGAACTGCTCCATGGTCAGGCCGGAAGCGGGCAGCCAGGTGTCCAGCGTCATGCCGCGGGCAGCGAGGTTGGACAGGAAGTTCTGGCCAAGCTCCTCAAAGACGGACTGCTCGTAGTCGGCATCCATCTCGTCGAGCTGCAGGCGCTCGGCGAGAGCGGAGACGCAACGGTTCTCCTTCTCGGCCGGGAGGCGGGAAGCCTTGTCCTGCTCGATCTCGATCTTGATGGCGTCGCGCATAGCGTCGATGCTGTCGAAGCCAAAGTCGGACTTGACGAGCTCGTCGGTGAGCTCGGGGGTGTTGCGGACCTTGATGCCCTTGACGGTGACCTCGACGGTGTGGGTCTCGGCCTCCTCGCCCTCCTCGGCCTCGTCGGTCCAGGTGACGGACTTGACGTCGTCAACGTTGGCGCCGATCAGGGCCTCGTTGAACTCCTTGGGGTTGCTGTCGCTACCGGCGATGAGCATGCGGCCCTCGGCGGCAAAGTTGTCGGCGTTCTCGACGGCCTTGAGGTCGACGGTCACATAGTCGTCAGCCTCGACGGCGCGACCCTCGACGTCCTCGAAGGTGGCACGGTAGTTGAGGAGCATCTCGACCTGGTTGTTGATCTCGGACTCGGTGACCTCCGCAGGGGGCATCTCGATCTCGACAGCGTCGAAGGAGGAGAGCTCAGCGGCGGGACGCAGGGAGAACTCGACGGTGTAGGTGTAGTCCTCGTGATCCTTGGCGAGGTCGAGCTCCTTGTAGTCACCGTTCTTGGTGGGGACGATGTCCAGCTCGTTGAGGACGGCGGGCTCGTTGGCGGCGATCAGGTCGTTGGTGGCCTGAGCGAGGGTAGCCTCGGCGCCAAGAGCAGAGTCGATGACCGGACGGGGAGCCTTACCGGCACGGAAGCCCGGGAAGCGGTACTTCTTGGCGGTGTCCTTGTAGGCCTTCTTGATCGCGGCGTCGACGTCGGCGGCCGGTATGGTGACCGTAGCGGTGAGCTTGGCGTCCTTGACGTCAGAAGCGGTGATGTTCAACACGTTCCTCCTCATACTGCCCAGCTTATCTGAGGTGCTGGTACCTTTATGCAACAAAGAGTCGCGACGGCCGAAGCCGACGCAGATGCGTTGGTGCGGGCGAAAGGACTCGAACCTTCACGGGAATCCCACCAGAACCTAAATCTGGCGCGTCTACCAATTCCGCCACGCCCGCATGAGCGCACAGACTAGGAATGATAGCAGATACGAACGGCAAGCGCACGCACACGTTTTACAGGCTCACGACCTCACCACGAGTGCAAAAGGCGGGACGAGTTGCCCCGCCCCGCCAATTACGACTTGTTCGCCGACCCGCTACTCCCCCAGCAGGGCCTTCTCGGGCGTGATCGGCAGCGAGCGGACCTGATGGCCGGTCGCGTGCGCCACGGCCGAGGCAACGGCGGCGAGCGGCGTGTTGATGACGACCTCGCCGATCGACTTGGCGCCAAACGGACCCGTCGGCTCGTAGCTCGGCTCAAAGGCCACGCGAATGCTGCCGATATCCAGGCGCGTGGGCAGCTTGTAGCTCATAAAGTTGCCGGTGCGCAGGCGGCCGCGGTCGTCGTGCTCGACGATCTCGTAGAGCACGTGGCCGATACCCTGGGCAATGCCGCCCTCGGCCTGGACGCGCGCGAGTGCCTCGTTGATCACGGTGCCGCAGTCGACGGCCGCCGCGTAGTCCACAACAGTCACCTTGCCGGTGGCCTTGTCGACCTCGACCTCGGCAATGCCGGCCATAAACGGCGGAGGAGAAACGGGCAGGCAGGCAGAAGCATGCGAGGTCAGTGCGTCGCCGCCAGCGATGTTCTTGACGCACAGGTTGGCAAAGTCGCGCAGTGTGAGGTAGCGGTTCTGCTCACGAGCGGCACGCTCGTCGGACAGGCGCACGTACTGGCCGTCGAAGACCACGTCGGCGGCGTCAACGTCCCACATCTGAGCGGCCTTGGCGCAAATCTTCTCGCGCAGCTCGGTCGCGGCGTTCTTGGCGGCAAGGCCCGTCACGTAGGTACCGGAGCTCGCGTACGAGCCGGCGTCGAACGGCGACACGTCGGTGTCCACGCCGCGCACCACGATCAGCGAGCTCTCCACGCCCAGCTCCTCGGCGGCAATCTGCGCCAAGATCGTGTCGACGCCCATGCCGTTATCGGTGGCGCCGGTGCCGATGGTAATGAAGCCGTCCTCTTCCAGGCGCATGTCGATGCCGGCGATGTCGACATTGGAAATGCCCGAGCCCTGCATGGTGAGCGCACAACCCAGGGCGCGCACACGGTCGCCCAGGTCGACGGCCAGCGGCTTGTCGCGCCAGCCGATAATGTCCATCGCGCGCAGCAGGCAGCGGTCGAGTGCGCAGGCGTTGAGCTTCTCGTTGTAGTACTGCGGCATGGTCTCGCCCTCGCGCACGATGTTCTTAAGGCGCAGGTCGGCGGGGTCCATGTGCAGCATGTCGGCGAGCTCGTTGACGGCGCTCTCCACGGCAAACTGGCCCTGGGTGGCACCGTAGCCACGATACGCACCGCCACGGTTGGTATTGGTGTAGACGGCGTCCCAGCTAAAGCGGCTCGCCTTCACGTGGTTGTAGATGGGCAGGCTCTTGTGGCCCGAAAGGCCGATCGTCGTGGTGGCGTGCTCGCCATAGGCGCCGGCGTTGGACAGCGTGTGCAGGTCGATGGCCGTGATGGTGCCGTCGTTCATGGCGCCCAGCTTAACGGTCATCTGCATCTGGTGGCGCGAGTTGCCCGCAGTGATGGTCTCCTCACGGGTGTAGCAGCAGTAGCTCGGACGGCCGGTCTGCTGCGTCACAAACGCAACGAAGATCTCGCAGCAGCCCGTCTGCTTGGAGCCAAAGCCACCGCCGATGCGCGGCTTAATGACCTGCACCTGCGACTGCGGAATGTCGAGCGACTGCGCGACCATGCGGCGCACGTGGAAGGGCACCTGCGTAGAGGTGGTCACCGAGATGCGTCCGAATGCGTCAGTCGTCGCGAAGGCACGGAAGGTCTCCATGGGCGCGGTCTGCGTGGCCTGGCTGGTGTAGGTGCGCTCAAAGACGATGTCGCTCTGGGCGAAGGCCTCGTCAAGGTCGCCAAAATCGCTGGTACCGCTGCACACCAGGTTGCGCGGGACATCGCCGCCCTGCGGGAACATAAAGGTCACGTCGCCCTCGGGGTGGACCACGATGTCGTTATCGAGCGCCTGGGTAAAGTCGAGCAGGGGCTCGAGCACCTCGTAGTCGACCTTGATGAGCTTGAGCGCCTTGTCTGCGGCCTCCTCGGTCTCGGCGGCGACGATCGCCACCTCCTCGTTTTGGTAGCGCACGAGGTTCTCGAGGATCAGACGGTCGTAGGGACTCGGCTGCGGATAGCTCTGACCGGCGATGGTAAAGCGGCGCTTGGGCACGTCCTCGTAAGTGTAAACGCCCACGACGCCGGGCACCTTCAGGGCGCGCGAAGTATCGATGGAGCGGATCTTGGCGCGGGCATAGGGGCTGCGCTTGAGTTTGACGATCAGGGCGCCGGCGGGCACCATATCGCCCGTGTAGACGGGACGGCCCTCGAGCAGCGCCTTCGAGTCCTTCTTGGGCTGCTTATGGGTGATCTGCTTGTACGAGACACCGTCGCAGCTGGTGTCGTTGACCGGCAGCTCGGGCATCTCAAAGCCCACCTGCACGCCGGACTCGTTGAGGAAGCGGACAATGGCGCGCAGCTGGCTCTCGTAGCCGCTGCAACGGCAGAGGTTGCCGGCGAGCTGGCGCGACAGCTCCTCGCGCGTGGCGACGAGGCTCGGGTCCTCCTTGGCGGCGCGGGCAAGCGCCAGCACGTTCATGATAAGGCCGGGGGCGCAAAAACCGCACTGCTCGGCGCCTTCGGCAGCCATCGCGCGGGCAAGCGCCTCGGACTCGGCCTTGAGACCCTCGAGCGTGGTGATGGTGTGACCCTCAACGCGGGCGGCGGGAACCGAGCAGCTCAGCACCGGGTCGCCGTCGAGCCACACCGTGCACAGGCCGCAGTTGGTGGTCTCGCAGGCGCAGCGCACCGACGCACAGCCCTGCTCGCGCAGCAGCGCAAAGAGCATAGTGTCGGGGGCAATCTGAACCTTGACCTTGCGGCCGTTGAGCGTAAAGGAAAGATCGATGAGTTTGGCAGCCATTAGCGCACCTCGCTAGAATCGACGCCGGGCACGCGGCGGCAGGAATACTCGTCCGTGGCAAACTTAGGAATCTGCACGGTCTCGAGCTCGCGGGCAAGCGCGGCAGAAAGCTCGATGCCGGCGGCACGACGCACGGCCTGGACGGCGAGCGGTGCCGAGATGCGACGGCGGTACTCGACCGAGCCCCACAGGTTGGTTCCGTAGCTCAGGGCACGCACGGATGCAGCAAGGGCGCGAAGCTCGTCCTCGGAAGGCTGCTCGCTGGAAAGGCCACATGCCTCGCCCTGCAGCAAGGTAGCGCGCAGCGGGCGGGCGCCCACGGTGACGTGCCAGCTGTTGTCCCACCAGGCGGCGGTGACGTTTAAGGAGGGGAAGTCGGTCGCGGCCTTGCGCACGGCCTCATAGCTCGCGCGGTAATCGTGCTTGACGACCACGACATGCTCGATCACGTCACGTACGTAGCCCATGTCCACGAACTCCGCGAGCGGCACGCGACCGGCGCCCGTCAGCTCAACATAGGAATCGAGCGCCAGGAACGCCGAGAGAACGTCCGAGAAGCCAAAGCGGCCGTAGATGCTGCCGCCCACCGTGGCGGTATTGCGCAGCTGCACGCCCACGATGTCGTGGACGGCGAACTCAAAGACATTGTTGACAAGCGCGTTGAGCTCGGCATGGCGCTCGAGCTGGCGCAGGGCGCACATGGCACCGATGCGAAACTCGGTCTCGGTCTCCTCAATCTGATCGAGTCCGCAGGCCGAAAGATCAATCGCCGTCGCCACGCGACGCGAACCCAGGCGCATCCAGATGCCGCCGCCCACAATCTTGTTGTTGCGGTTCTTCTGCAAGAGCTCATAGGCTTCGGCCGCGTTTCCAACACGGACGTAGGAACCGAACTTGAGCACGTTCTCCCCCATCTCTTTACTTGTCCAGTATCTCTAAGTGTACCAAACGAGGGCGCACGACCCTCACCATCATAGAAAAAGGCTCCCGGCCGATATGGTCGGGAGCCTTAAGCTCATCAGCTGGTGCTGAACGGAGCTATGTCAAGCTGAATTTAGCAGACGCCCTGAGCGAGCATGGCGTCGGCGACCTTCAGGAAGCCGGCGATGTTGGCGCCCATGACAAAGTTGCCCTCCTGGCCATACTCCTTGGCGGTGTCGTCCACGTTGTGGAACATGCCGCGCATGAGCTGCTCGAGCTTGCCGTCGACCTCCTCGAAGGTCCAGGACAGGTGCTCGGCGTTCTGGCTCATCTCGAGGCCGGACACGAGCACGCCGCCGGCGTTGGCAGCCTTACCGGGCATAAAGGCGACGCCGTTCTCCTGGAAGTAGGTCGTGGCCTCGATGGTCGTGGGCATGTTCGCGCCCTCGCCGACCACCTTGCAGCCATTGGCGACGAGCGCCTGGGCGTCCTCGAGCAGCAGCGTGTTCTCGCGAGCGCAGGGCAGCGCGATGTCGCAGGGCAGCTGCCACACACCGCGGCCGTCGCCCTCGTGCCACACGGCACCGGGCTTCTCGTCAACGTACATGGCGAGCGTGACGCCCTTGTCGTGGCCGGAGCGCTTCTGGTTGTAGACGTGCTCGAGCACGGAGTAGTCGATGCCGTCGGGATCCTCGACCCAGCCGTGGGTATCGGAGCAGGCCAGCACCTTGCCGCCAAGCTGGGAAACCTTCTGGACGGCGTAGATAGCGACATTGCCGGAACCGTGAACGACAACGTTCTTGCCCTCGAAGGAGTCGCCGCGGCTCTTGAGGTACTCGTCCACAAAGTAGACCAGGCCGTAGCCGGTGGCCTCGGTACGGGCGAGCGAGCCGCCAAAGGAGAGGCCCTTGCCGGTGAGGACGCCGGTCCACTCGTTGGTCAGGCGCTTGTACTGACCGAACATGTAGGCCACCTCGCGGCCGCCAACGCCCAGGTCGCCGGCGGGAACGTCGGTGTTGGGGCCGATGTGGCGGTAGAGCTCGGTCATGAAGGACTGGCAGAAGTGCATGATCTCGTTGTTGGACTTGCCCTTGGGGTCAAAGTCGGAGCCGCCCTTGCCGCCGCCCATGGGAAGGGTGGTCAGGCTGTTCTTAAGAATCTGCTCCAGACCCAGGAACTTGAGCATACCCAGGGTGACCGTCGGGTTAAAGCGCAGGCCGCCCTTGTAGGGCCCAATGGCAGAGTTGAACTCGACGCGGTAACCGCGGTTGACCTGGACCTTGCCCTGGTCGTCGACCCAGGGAACACGGAACATAACGATGCGCTCGGGCTCGACGAGGCGCTCCAGTAGGGCGGCCTCCTCGTACTCGGGATGGGCGTCGAGCGCCGGCTGGATGGTGCCGAGGATCTCGGTCGCGGCCTGGATGAACTCAGGCTGCTCGGGATAGCGGGCCTTGAGCTCGTCGAGAACTTTCTGCGTGTAGCTCATGCTTCCTCCAATTGATGGAAAAGAAAGGTGTCGTTCGCGGCGCCCCATGCGCCGTGAGCTTTATCGAGTATGGATAATATCGCACTGTTGCTACAAAGTTACGAATAAGGCAACGAGCGGATGTTTCATTTTGATTACGATGCAGGTAGATAGCTTTTTGACCGCCTGACGAGCAAATCGCGTGTTTCGAAGCTGTTTCCCGCACGTTTCGAAACCACCACAAAGGGGACAGGCACCTTTGTGGTGGTTTTGGCGAGATGCGTTGGCGGGAACGGATGTGAATCGAACACATCCAAGACGTTTTGCACGCCTCACAACGGTTTTGAAGACCGCGGGGCCCACCGGAGCCCATCCGCTCCCAAACGTGGCGGTATTTTACCAAACCCAACAGACCACAACCGAAAAGAGCGATGCGGAAACCGCTAACGCAGCGATCTCAGACCGCCGGACTCCTTGTCGAGTACTGTAAAGCGCACGGCATCCAGGTGCTCCAAGATGCTAATGGTTCGTTTGCGCGACACGCCCAGGGCTTCGCGCAGCACACTCGTGGTGGCGGCGCCGCCAGCAGCCTCGATAGCCGTCGCAACAACCTCACGCGCATGGGCCTCGGCAGCGGCGGACAAGGCAACGTCGCGCTCGACCTTAACGATCGAGTGGTTGAGCGAAAGCTCGCGCAGTGCACGCGTCATGGTGTCGCGATCGAGCTGCAACTGTTCGCTCACCTCGGGAAGCGTCGGCGCATTAAGACCGGCCTCATCCAGCAGGGCCACGATACGCTGGCCAGCCTCGCGCACCACGCGTATCGCCGCGGCGGCGGAATGCGGGTCGAACACCTCGGCACCGTCGACGGCGCACACGCCACGTGCAGAGCCCTCGGCAATAAGTGCCATCGCGACATCGTTACCGGCGCCCGGCCAAGCCGCGTGCGCGACCGCACCGGACGTAAAGCCGATCTCCTTGGGAGCCGCCGCGTGCATGGAGGACAAGGCCGCAGCCAGCACATCCATTGCAGCATCGAGAGCCGAGGCATCTGCGTAGAGCACCGCACCGCCCGCAGCAAGCTCGCACACGGCAGCCTGGTCCACAAGCCCACGCAAAACGATCTCGACCTCGCCGGTAACAAGATCGAGCGCTGCGGCAACACCGGCAGCAGCAACAGGCAGCGTTTGCAGCGCCAGCCACGCGTGTACGCCGTCCGCGACATCTCCGGACTCAAGCGCCGCATACAACGCGCGCTCCCCCGCCGACAGGACCCGCGCGCGGCGACAGCGCGATAGCAGGACGCGTCCGCCGCCAAGCAGCGAAATCGGCGAATACGACAGAATGACGGCATGATCGCCGGCGCGCAACGGCAGCGGCCGTTCCAGGCGCACCTGCACCACACGCGTCTCGCCGACCGCAATAGGCGGCTCGTCGTCTAAAAGCATAATGCGGCCGAGCACCTCAGCCGTGCCCGCCATAACGTGCACGCGTGTACCCGAAGCAAGAACGCCGGCTCGCACGCCATCGCGCCCCACATATGTCAGTTGCATCAAAAAGCGCAGCGTCTGGCCCACGCGACCCTCGACGCCGAGCATCTCGCCGCGCTTGAGGCCCGCCACGCCATCGCCCACCAGGTTCAGGGCGACGCGCTGGCCGGGAACCGCGCACTGGGTATCCCCGTGAACCTGCACCCCGCGCACGCGACAGCGCGTTTGCGACGGCAGCGCAACGAGCTCATCGCCAACCGAAACGGGACCGTCGTGCAGCGTACCCGTCACGACGGTTCCGGTGCCGCGGATGCTAAAGCAACGGTCGATGGGAAGACGGGGCGCGGCGCCCGAGCCAGCGGTCGCCTCCAGATGCTCCGACCAGCACGAACAAACCGTGTTATCGAGCGTCGTAAGCAGCTCGTCCAGGCCCTCGCCCGTCTTGGAGGACACCGGCACTATAGAGGCACCCGCAAACACGGTCCCGTCCAGAAACGCCTCGACATCGAGCTCCGCCAGCGCGGCAATCTCGTGGTCGGCCAAATCGCGCATCGTGAGTGCGACGACCATGCGCGTCACACCCAACAGCTCCAGAACCCGAACGTGCTCGCGGGTCTGCGGCATCACGCCCTCAACGGCCGAAACCGCCAGCAACGCAACGTCCACGCCGGTGGCGCCCTGCACCATGGCGCGCAGATAGTGCGCATGCCCGGGTACGTCGACCAAGCCGACAAGCTTGCCGCTGGGAAGCTCGAGCTCGCCAAAGCCGAGCTCAGTGGTCATGCCTCGGCGCCGTTCGACCTCCAGACGGTCGGGATTTTTGCCGGTCAGCGCCTCGATAAGGGCCGACTTTCCGTGGTCGACGTGTCCTGCCGTTCCGACGATAACGGGACATTCGACAAGCTCGCGCGCGGTCATCGACGCAAACCTGCCCGCACGGCATCCGCCAACGCAGACGCACACAGGTCAAGGTCGGTGTCGCGCAAAAGCGTGCGAACGTCAAAAAGCACCTGGTCGTGCCGCACGCGCGTCACAACCGGCGTATCGGGCTCCTGTACCATAGCGCGCTTTAGGCCATCGGCGGATAGACGCCCATCGACGGGACAGACGGCAACGCAAAAAGTTGGGAGCTCGACGGTCGGCAGCGAACCGCCGCCCGGAGCAGACACGCCCTCGACAACCTGCAGCTCCACCGCCTCCTCACACTGAGACTCGCGAAGCTTGCGCAGCATGCGGTCATGCAGGCGCTTGGCCTGACGCTCGAGCGGAGCCGGCGCGCCGGAAAGCATGTTGAGCACCGGGATCTCCCGCTGTGCCGTATCGGGACCGGTCACATACAAGCGCAAAGTGGCCTCGAGCGCCGCGAGTGTGAGCTTGCCGGGACGAAGCGCGCGCATGAGCGGATGCGAAGCGCAGACGGCGATTACTTGGGCGCTACCGAGAATAATGCCCGCCTGCGAGGCGCCGAGCAGCTTGTCGCCCGAGCACGAGACGACGTCAACGCCGGCGCAAAGCGAAGCGGATGTTGGCTGCTCCCCCGCATCGGCGAGCACCCCGTCTGCAAGCAACGCGCCCGAGCCCTGGTCCTCGTACAGCAACAGCCCGTGCTCATGCGCCAGCACGGAAAGCTCCGCCACCGAAACCTCCTCGTGGAAGCCTTCGATACGGTAGTTGGAAGGATGAACTTTCAGGATCATCGCCGTGTTGGGCGTAATGGCGCTTCGGTAATCATCCAGATGCGTGCGGTTGGTCGAGCCCACCTCGACAAGCTTGGCGCCCGAGGCCGCCATGATGTCGGGAATGCGGAAGCTACCGCCCACCTCGACCAGCTCGCCGCGACTCACGATGACCTCTTTGCCGCACGCATGCGCGGCAAGCACCAGCAGCACCGCCGCGGCGTTATTGTTGACGACCAGGGCGTCCTGCGCCCCCGTGAGCGTGCGCAGCAGACGCGCGGCATGCTCTTTGCGGCCCCCGCGAGCGCAGGTTGAGACGTCATACTCAAGCGTGCTGTAGCCGCGAGCGACATCGGTCACCGCCCGCACCGCCGCGGGCGCGAGCGGAGCGCGGCCCAGGTTGGTGTGAATCACAACGCCCGTCGCGTTAACGGCAGGGCGCAGGGTCGGCAGCGACAGGCGGTGGCACCGCCGCTCGATAGCCAAGGCGAGCTCGCGCTTATTCCTAGCGGGGGCGCCAGAGCGAATCGCCGCGCGCTCGGCATCGAGCTCGGCGTCAATCGCCTCGCGCACCAACGTGTCGCCCGCATCGCCGGCAGCCTTCATGACCGGCCACTCGGCCAGCAGCTCGTGCACGGCGGGAATGGAGCGCAGGCGGTCGCGCACCTCGGCAGGCATGGATTCGCAGTCGCTCATGGAAAGCCCTTCGACATAATCAATAAAAAGCAGGCCCCCCTTGGTCGTCATCGGCCAAAATGTGACGACGCGAATACAAAAGGGACAGGTCCATTATGGCAGCTCGCGACAAGACGGCGAAGCGCCTCGTCCAAAACCTGCCAAAATAAACCTGTCCCTTTTTGGTCGGTTATGGGTTGGGTCCTTTAGGACTCTTTGTTGGCGTAGATAAACCAGTAGCCCAGCGCCACGATCAGGGCGCCACCTACGATATTGCCCAGCGTGGCGACCGAAAGGTTGAGCGCCAACCCGGCGGCGTTGAGGGCATCGGCGCCGGCGACATCGGCTCCATAGCCGCACGCGTGCATCACGGCACCCATGGGCAAAAAGTACATGTTGGCAACGCAGTGCTCAAAACCGCATGACACAAAGGCGGCGATAGGCAGCAGAATACCCACGACTTTATCGACCACGGTCTTGCCGGCGGTACCGATCCATACAGCCAGGCACACAAAGATGTTGCACAGAATGCCGCGGAAGAAGATGGTGACGGCGTCAATCGAAACCTTACCGGCGGCGACACTCACCATGGTGTTGGCAACGGCCTCGCCGTTGAGCTTATAAATAGCTGCCATGTAAACCAAAAAGACAACGAACAGCGCGCCGGCAAAGTTGCCGATCCACACAACGACCCAAGCCTTGAGCATCTGGACGAGCGTGATCTTTTTGCTCTTGAGCGCGCATACCATAAGCGAGTTACCGGTAAACAGCTCCGCGCCGCAAATGAGCACGAGCACCAGTCCCAGGCAAAAAGCAAGACCGCCCACGAAGCGCTGGGCGCCCCAGCCAAGCGTGGGATCGCTCAGAAAGACCGTGAAGAACAGGCCGCCGAAGGCGATAAACGCTCCGGCGAACATGGCGAGCAAAAAGGCCTTCGAGACCGGCAGGTTGGCCTTGGTAACGCCGGCGGCCTCGGACTTAGCCTCGATCGCGGCGGGCGCCAGGCAGTCGGGGGTGGGGTATTCTGCCTTACTCTGTGCCATGGCAATCACTACTTTCTTACGATGTGGGACAAACGCTCTTGGTTCATTTGCCCCGCGAGGTCGGACGGTATAAAAATAAACGCGAGCCAAATTAGCATATTGGCCTGCGATTATATAGCTTGGAGCGGGCGACGGGAAGTCCAAGGATTTGCTTCGCAAATCCTTGTTTCGCTGCGGGCCTTCGGCCCTTGCGTGCTGCGCTGGAAAATGCTCACGCATTTTCTCAGCTCCGCACCCTGACGGGTTCGATTCCCGTCGCCCGGCGCGTAAACGAAAACAGCTCTGATTCCCAAAGGAAACCAAAGCCGTTAAAACAATTCTTGTGGAGCGGGCGACGGGAATCGAACCCGCGTCATCAGCTTGGAAGGCTGGGGTTCTACCATTGAACTACGCCCGCAAGATATGGTCGGGACGACAGGATTTGAACCTGCGACATCCTGCTCCCAAAGCAGGCGCGCTACCAAACTGCGCCACGTCCCGAAGGTGTTGAGCAGCTAAGGTCTAAACCTTGCGTGTCCCAAAGCGAAGGAAATTATAGGGGAGACTCCCCGCCCGTGCAAGCGCAGAAACCCTAGCTCCTCGAATGTGCGACAAACTTGCTGTGGAGCAGACCGATCACAAAGGCAACTACGGCGACCGGCGCCCACGCGGCACCGATGTCTGCCAGCGGCAGCACATCAAACGGTAGCCACGCTCCAGCAAAGAACGCATCGCGGACCGAGGTGATCACGCTCTGCACAGCGACTACGCCGCCGACCCAGACCCACACCTGCGGATGAGCGTCACAAAAGCCGTGCACCAGGCCCATAAGCACCAGCACAATGGCAACGGGGTACAAAGCGTTGAGCATGGGCACCGAGAACATAAGGATCACGTCGAGGCCCACGTTGGAGAGCACGCACGAAAACGCTGCGAACACAAAGGCGAGAACCGCAAAGGGACGGCGCATGGCCTCCTCAGAGGCCTCCGCTCCCCCTTCGACCACATACGTCTCGCAGAAGTAACGCGAGCAGCAGCTGATGAGGCCGATGCACACGTTCATGCAGGCGAGGAAAAAGATCGCAAAGACCACGACCGTGCCGGCAAGCCCAAAATGCATGGAGGCCGAACGGGCGAGGATGGCGGCGCCGTTGGTAGCGTCGGGCATCACGGTGCCGAGCTGCATACCGGCAAGGCCCAAGCCGCAGTAGATGATGGCCATGAGCACGCCGGCGATAACACCGGAACGCGAGATCTCGAAGGCCACGCGCTTGTCATCGGTAACACCCAGCTCGTGGATGGTCTCGGCGATGATGATGCCGAAGGCAAGTGACGCGAGCAGGTCCATGGTCTGATAGCCAGTCAGAAAGCCCTGCACAGCGGCGCCTGCATCGTAAGGGGCCTGCGGCGCGGCAGCCGGTCCCAGCGGCGAGATCACGGCAGCACCCACGACCAGCACGATGAGCGCAATGAGCGCAGGGCCCGTAATGCGGCCGAGCACGCGCGTGATGACGCCTGGACGTAGCGTGAGCGCAAACGCGACGACGAAGAACCCGATGGCAAACACCAGACGTGCCGTGCCGAGCGAAACGCCCTCGGGTAGCAGCGGCACCAGCATTTCGAACGCCGTAGAGCTTGTGCGCGGAATGGCCAGGCACGGACCGATGGCCAGGTAGACCGCCGCAACGAAGAATTCGCCAAACTTAGGATGCACACGCCCGGCCAGCTCTCGGGCCGTGCCAGCGAGCGCGACGGCGATAAATCCCATAACGGGCAGACCGATAGCGGCAATCAAAAAGCCGATCATGGCAACCGGCGTGGCAGAACCTGCCTGCAGCGCCAGCAGCGGCGGAATAATGAGGTTACCGGCGCCAAAGAGCATCGAGAACAGCGCAATGCCGACGGTAACGACATGGTCGGAACGCAGACCGCGCGGGGCGGATGAAGCCATAGGCACACCTTTCGGGTCGAAACAAAAACGGGACGGGCAAAATACCCGTCCCGCAAGTATAAACGGTCCAGCAGCTTTAGCAGGCTAAATTGCGCAGAGCATCGATAGCCGTGTCGACTTCTTCGGTCGTGTTGAAATACCCAAACGAGAAGCGGACGACACCCTGGCGCTCGGTATCTAACGCACGGTGCATGAGCGGAGCGCAATGGGCACCGGGGCGCGTCGCAATCCCCCACCCTTGCATGAGCGCGTCCGAGATCTCGGCCGAGTCGATATCACCCACGTTGAGTGAGACGATCGCCGAGCGCACGGGCTGGTCAAACGCACCGTAGAGCGCAATGCCGGGGATTTCGCGAGCACCGGCGAGGAAGCGCTCTGCAAGCGAGCGCTCATGCGCCGTAATCGCCTCGACCCCGCCTTGCGCCTCGATAAAGTCGAGACCGGCAGAAAGTCCCGCGATGCCGTGGCCGTTGAGCGTGCCCGCCTCAAGACGCGTGGGCCACTCAAGTGGCTGCAGTGGGTCAAAGCTGTGCACGCCCGTGCCGCCCATGGCCCACGGAGACACGTCAATGCCCTCCGCCACGGCCAGGCCGCCGGTGCCTTGGGGTCCCATGAGCCCCTTGTGGCCGGTAAAGCACACAATGTCGAGCCCCATGGCATGCATATCGATACGCGCCGTGCCGGCAGACTGAGAGGCATCGACGATCACCAGCGCACCGGCCGCATGGGCCATGGCCGCCACGCGCGCAATGTCGACCGCGTTGCCGGTCACATTTGAGGCGTGCGTCACCACCACGGCACGCGTACCGGGCGTGACTAGCCGCTCGAGCTCGTCGTAGTCGAGCGCGCCGTTCGCGTCGCAACCCGCATGCTCAACCGTCACACCCTGCTCTGCCGCCAAGCGATTGAGCGGACGTAGCACGGAGTTGTGCTCGAGCACCGTCGTGACCACGCGGTCGCCGGGGCGCACCACGCCACAGATGGCGGTGTTGAGCGCCGCCGTAGAGTTGGGCGTAAAGCACACATGGTCCGCCCTCGGGCAACCTAAAAGGCGCGCGAGCTTGGCACGGCAACCGTGAATCGTACGAGCGGCATCGAGGGCACCCGACGTGGCGCCGCGCCCGGCATTGCCGAGCGAGCACATCGCCTGCGTCACGGCATCGATGACCGTCTGCGGCTTGTGCATGGTCGTCGCCGCGTTATCCAGGTAGATCATCGCACGACCTCCCACATATCAATCACGGTATAGCCCTCGGTGGGAACGCCCGCCGCGGCGAGTTCGCCGCGCAGCAGCTCCTCATCGGCAGGCAACGCTTTCCACGCCAGACCACAGCCGGCAGCGACCTCCCCGGGCACGGGAACCGTTCGCCCGGGAAGGCCGCGCTCGATGCACAGGGACTCGCAGCCCATGGCGGCCGCCGTGGTGGGAAACGTGATGACAAGCGCCGGGCGCTTCTCCCTCATGGCAACTCCAACCAATACGCTACGGGCGCACGACGCGCACGGCCTGCTCCATCTTCTCCACGATCACGTACATGTTGGTGACCTCGCCCACCGCAAGCTGGTCTTTAATGCCATAGTGGTCGAGGCAGGTACCACAGGTGAGAATCTCGACGCCCTGCTCGGCCAGGCCCTTCAGGTCGTCGAGCACCGGCGAGCCCTCAACGGTGAGCTTGGCGCCGCCGTTGTAGAACAGCATGGTCGCGGGCAGCTCCTCCTGCTGCGTCACGGCAAAGATAAACGCCTTCATGAGCTTGTGGCCCAGCTCGTCGTCGCCACGGCCCATGCAGTCGGTGTAGACGGAAATGACGAGCCTGCCCTTGCCGGCGCTGGCATCACAGAAGGCAGCGCCATCCTGCTCGGGATCGGCCATGGCAACGGCGCCAGAGGTCGCCACGGTCACGTGCCACTCGGCGTCAGAAACCTTCTCGACCGAGGCCGTGCAGCCTTTCTCCTGCGCCATCTTGGAGATGTTCTTGACGGCGGTCTCGTTGTCGACCGAGGTCACGACGGCGCCCTCGCCATCGAGCTGCTTCAGAGCTTTGAGCGTCTTGACGACGGGCAGCGGGCAGGCATCGCCCATGGCATTGACTTCAATCTTGGTAGACATAGCAAATTCCTTTCGAAAGAGCCGTTCTAGAGAACGGCAAACAGTTACATAAACGTGCGGGCTAGCGAACAACGCGGACGGCAGGACCGCCCGGCTCCGCCTCACACACGCGCCCGACAACGGCCGCGATGCGCCCCTCGGCATGCAGGCGACGCGCAAGCCCATCCACATCGGCAGCAGGCGCCGCGATGAGCAAACCGCCCGAGGTCTGCGGATCGTACAGCGCATCCAACATGCCCGGCTCCAGGTCCTCGTCGGCAGCCACGCGCGGGCCAAAGAAGTCCTGGTTGCGGTAGGCACCGGCAGGAATAATGCCCAGACGCGCCATATCGAGCACCTGGTCAAAGAGCGGCACCGCCCCCGACGTAAGTTCAATCTGCACGCCCGAGCCCTCGGCCATCTCGCACGCATGCCCGATCAGGCCAAAGCCCGTGATGTCGGTGCAGCCGTGAAGCTCGAGTCCCTCGGCCAGGCGAATCGGGGCCTCGTTGAGGGTACGCATCGAGTCAAACATGGCTGCGGCCTCGTCCTGCTCGATGAGCTCGCCCTTAATGGCCGTGGTGATGATGCCCGAGCCGATCGCCTTGGTCAGCAGCAGAACATCGCCCACGCGTGCGCCGCTGTTGGCGAGCATATGGTCGAGTGGCACAAAACCGCTCACGGACAGACCGTACTTGGGCTCGTCGTCGTTGATGGTGTGGCCGCCCGCGATGGAGCAACCCGCCTCGACGCACTTATCGGCGCCGCCCGCCAGAATCTGACCGGCAACCTCAACGCCCAGGCAACTGGGTATGCATAGCAGGTTCATGGCATGGCTCGGCCGCCCGCCCATGGCGTAGATGTCCGACAGCGAGTTGGCCGCAGCGATCTGGCCAAACAGGAACGGGTCATCGACCATCGGTGGGAAGAAGTCGATGGACTGCACGAGCCCCAGGTTCTCCCCTACGCGGAAGACGCTCGCATCGTCGGAGGTATCGAACCCCACGAGCAAGTTGTCGTTATGCACATTGGGTAAGTCGCCCAGGACCTGGGCGAGGGCTCCGGGAGCCAACTTAGCGGCTCAACCGCTCGCGGCCGTCATGGACGTGAGCCTCATGGTGTCCTTAGCCATACGAACCCCCTTCCAACAAATCAACGACTTTAAGTATACGCGCCAGGCACGCTTCCCAAGAGACCGCCGACGGCTCGAACGTCGAAAGCGGCGCCGCAAGCGCCTGCGCGATAGCATCTGCCAGTGCGCGCTCAAACAACGGAAGGTCGGCCGCCACGGGCGTGTCGACATCCGTCATACGCGGCGACGCCACCCACGTCACGGGAGCACCGGGAAGCATCGCCTCCATCCAGGGACGAACGCCGGGCAAATCGGTCGCCACAACTTTGCAGCCGCACGCGAGGGCCTCGATCGTCACGAGCGGCAGACCCTCGTAAAACGAAGGCAGCACAAAGACGTCGGAACTGCGGTAGGCACGCACGAGCCCATCGCTATCCAGGCGCCCCGCCAGCGTCACCGGCACATCCGAGGCCGCGGTCAAGCGCTCGATACGCGCGTACTCGGCATCGTCCCCGCGGCCGCCCACAAGTACCAAGCCAGATGGGCGGACGCCATCGTCAATCGGCAATGACACAGCTCGAACCAGCGACTCGACGCCCTTTTTAAAGCAAATCTTGCCCACGTACACAAGCGATCCCGGCTGCCTCGCCACGCTTGCATCGCGGCAGAAGACGCGATGGTCGTAGCCCGTCCCAATCACGTGGATGCGATCGGCATCGACGCCGCACACCAGGTCAATCTGCTCAGCCTGCTCAGCATGGAGCGCAAAGACGGCATCGAGCCGACGAACCGCACTTACGATGCGATCGCGTTCGAGCGTATGCGAACGCAGCTGGCGCAGGTCGGTCGAATGACACACGGCAACAACCGGCACGCCTCGGACGCACTCGCGCGCCAATGCGGTCACCAGATACAGGTGATGGCAGAGCACCAGATCGGGCCGAAACTCAGTCACCGCTCGATCGATTGCAGCAGCAAATGCCCGCTCAAATGCCTTGAGCATCGAAGGCGTCAGATCACGATAGCGTGTGGAGGGATAGGGCATGACATCGGACATGCCACAGATGGGAAACGGCAGCTCGGGCGACTCGAACGGTACGGCAAACACGGCAGCACGCCGGTCCAGCTCGCCTTGGGTATCACCCGGTGCCGCGCCGCAAAGCACGGCGGCGCGATGCCCCGTCTCGATCTGCTCGCGTACGAGCGCGGCAAGGTAGGTGCCGCTGCCAGTGCTATCTGGTTTTTGTGCCGAGATATTGAGGATGCGCATGTCGCGGTACACCCCTAGGCCAAGGCGGCGGCGCGGACAGCCGCGCCGATCGCTCCGGCAAAGCGAGCCTGGGGCGAGGTGGTCACCGGCGACCCCAGTAGCTCGCCCAACCGCTCCACCACGAAGGCGTTCTCGCACAGGCCACCGGTCAGGTAGTACGGGGCGCCCGCGGCCTGCCCGGCCATGGTCGCCACGCGCGAGACCACGCTGTCGATCACGCCACGCGCAATGTTCTCGCGCGGCTCACCGCGACCGATCAGGCTGATAACCTCGCTTTCGGCAAACACCGTGCACATGCTGGAAATCTTGGTAGGCTCGCCGGTGCGGGCGAGGTCTGCCATCTGCTGCTGGGTAATGCCCAGGCGGTCGGCCATGATCTCCAAAAAGCGCCCCGTGCCGGCGGCGCACTTGTCGTTCATGGCAAACTTGGCCACGCGGCCGCCCTTGAGTTGGATGACCTTGGTATCCTGGCCGCCCACGTCAATCACCGTGCCGTGATCGCCAAACAGGCGCACGGCACCGGTGCCGTGGCAGGTGATCTCGGTCACGACCTTGTGCGCATAGGGCACGGCGACACGGCCGTAGCCAGTCGCGACCACGCGAACATCGTCGCCCGTCACGTCATAGCCGGCTACGGCGAGCTCACCGCGTAGGCGCTCGGCCGCATCGACCGACGAATACCCCGTCGGCATGACGCAGGTCCACGCAATGGCGCTGTCCGTCTCCAACACCGCAGCCTTCGCGGCCGTCGAGCCTATGTCGATACCAATGCCAACCACGGCATCCTCCTTCTATGCGGCAATGCAGCTATCCCTTTGCCGCATTTGTCCTACAGGGTTTCGATGAAGGCGGCGATGCGGGTCTCGATCTGGCCCATGTCACCGTTGCTGTAGTCGGTCTCGATCTTCATATACGGAATACCCGCACCCTCGACAACCTCCTGCATTCGCGCACTCTCAACGTTAAAGGTGTGGCAGGCCTGCAGCACGCTCTCCACTACGCCATCGACGTGATACTTCTCGCACATGGCCAGCGTGTTTTCCATACGACCGTCATTGGGCGTCATGACCGAGCAGTTGATATCCAGGTAGCGGTCGGCGATGCCGCGCAGGATGTCGGGAGCCTCCGGGTCGATCATCATGGCCGCCGTGCGCTCGCCCGAGCAGTCGTCCATGCACACGACCACACCGCCGTTGGACTCGATGGTGCGACCGATCTTGTTAATCACGCCGCCCACCGGGCAGCCGGTGATCAGAATGCGCTTGGCATCCGCCGCGACCGGGCGCTCGCCCGCGTCGTAGGCCTCGCGCAGCTTGGCGACCTTTTGCTCCAGCTGCTGCGTATAGGCCTCGAAATCAAAGCTGAACGTACCGGCAAACATGGTGCTCATCAGGTCGACGCCGCTCATGGCCGCCGGCTGGTTAGCCTGCAGCGCAAACATCTCGAGCTGGGCCGCACGCAAGCGGTTGCGACGACGGACGGCAGCGCGCAGGTCATCGTCGGTAATCGTGATGCCGTAGAAGCCCTCGAGCTCCTCCTTGAGCAGGCGGCACTCCTCGTACCAGCCTTCACGCTCGTAGGCACGATCGCGACCCTGCGGAAGATGCAGAATGTGCGTGCGCTTGAGCTCGTTGAGTAGCTCGTACATCTTCTTCTTGCCGTCGCAGGTGGTCTCGCCGATGATCATGTCGCTAAAGTACGTAAACGGGCACTTTTGCGAGTAGGCAAAACCGTAGGTCGACTTGATGAGCGGGCACAGGTTTGCCGGCAGCACCTTCTCGGCCTCGGGAATCACCTCATCGGACGTACCGCACAGAGCCACGCTCGCAGCCCCCGCGGCATCGATAATCTCGAGCGGCGTATAGCTGCACAAAAAGCCGACCAGGCGATTACCCGCCTGCTTATAATCCTTGACGCGAATAAACGCCGCTTTGCGTTGCTCGTTGAACTCCTCAAACGTGCGCGGCAACGGCTGTTCATTATTTTCCGACATATAACTCCTAAACCTTTTAACCAACCAAGGAAACGGCTTTCCCAGGTGCCCGAGGTTGCCGTGAAAGAGGAGCGCCGCGTACTTTGGGTATGCAAGCGACGGTTTGAACGGCAAGATCGGGTGCCTGGGGAAGCCGCCAGGACGAATAGTCCTAAATGGTTTCCAAGAAAGCCTCAATCCTGGTTTGCAGTTGGCCTGCATCCTCGCCGGCGTAGTCGGTCGTGATGTGCATAAACGGAATGCCGGCCTCCTCGGCGGCCTTCTCCACGGCAAACGACTCCATCTCGTAGAGCGTGCAGAACTGCAGGGCCACGTCGACAATGCCGTCGGCATGCAGGTTCTTGGCCATCTGGACAATGTCCTTCATACGCTGGTCGTTGGGCGTAAAGACGGCACAGTTGATCTTAAAGTAGCGCTCGGCGATAGCATCGAGCATCTCGTCAACCGTCTCACCGGACTCATCGACCAAGTCCTTGTAATAGCGCGAACCCGTGCAGGACTCCTCGCCCACCACAACGCCGCCGGCCTTCTCGATGAGGTTGAACAGCTTCCAGTTGGGCACGGCCATGGGCGTGCCGGTGTACAGGATGCGCTTGGTTCCCTTGGGCGCCACGCCCTCTCCGGCCTCGACACGCTGCTCACACTCGGCCGCCATATCGTTGATGGCTCCGGTCAGACGCGGCGTGTCGTCCGTAAAGGCGGCCTGAACGGTCAGCAGGCTGTCGAGACCGCTAATGGGCGCTGGGTCGGCAGCGCGCGTGGCAGCGAGGCGCTGCAGGGCGCGACGCTTCTCATTGACGGCGCGGATGGCGGCCTTCAGACGCTCAGGCGTAATCGTGACGCCGCACTCTTCCTCAATCTTGGCGGCGAGCTTTTTAACCTCGGCCTTCCAGGTCACGAGCGTCGACTCGTCGTGCACGTTGGGAATATCCATGACGTACATGTTCTTTTGCGTGGCAAAAAACTCGTAGGCCTTCTTCTTGCCATCGCAGGTGTTCTCGCCTACCACCAAGTCACTCGACTCGATGCAGGGGCAGACCTCACCCAGCTTAAAGCCGGCAAAGCTCTTGATAAGCGGACAAGTGTTGCGCGGCAAGTGCTCCTCGACCTTGTCCGTTGCCCAATCGGCACCCGAGCACAGACCAACGGGAATGCCGTCACAGGCAAGCACGATCTCCTCGGGCACGTACACGCAGAACGAGCCCACGATTTTGGTGGCCTCGCCAGCCTCCTTCTTGTCGAGCATCTCCTTAATGCGGCCGCTATGGATGTTGGTGGCCACAAAGTCCAAGTAGGACGTGGACTTGGGGCGGTTGTTCTGCGACAGGAACATGTCCCCGTACATCTGGCCCACGGCGCCCAGCAGCATATCGTGGTCGGCAAGATTCATGCCGAGGCTCTCCCACATCGGATGGAAATCGAATTCTTCAGCCATAACGGTTCCCCTCTCGAACCAAAAACGGATAACAGCGGTATCGATGCACGACGGACGGCGATTGCCCGGCCGTGCTCAAACCCGGAATTTTAGGGAACCTGCTTTGCGGTCGATTATTTAGTTGTGCGTCGTCTCTCCCGGAGCCGTGAACATACCTGCTCATATGCGACTCCGAGCCATATACAGGGCGCGCGCGGCAACGCGGCAAATGTATGTCGTCTGCGGCATGTGCGCACCCTCCTTAACCAGTTGAGGTCAACTATATCAACGGTCATCGACCATGCGAACACCGTTGACATTCGTACGACAGCGTCGTGTGCCGTTGTCTAATAAATTATTATCTTGATTAATAATAGTTTGTCATACCTCATTCGGCGAACGGCGAAAACAAAGCCGCCGAGGCTTATATCCCCCGACGGCGTTACCCGGCGCTATCGACAAACCAAATGGATCTTGCTGGCATCAAAATGCATGCGCAGCGTCTCGCCTGCTTGCGGCAGCTCGTCGACAGGCATGCCCACTTTGTTGACCTTCCACTGCAGGCGCGTCGGCGCATCGGCACGCGGCGCGTCCAGCAGCACCAGGCGCTCAAAACGCGAATCGCTCACGCGGGCCACGTGCAGGTCATAGCTGTTGCGACCCCGCTCGGCACGGTTGTCCACATGGAAGTAGCTCGCACGAATACCCAGGTACGCCACGTTATCGGGAACCTCACGGCCCACGTTGAAGGTCATGCCCCAGTCGAGGGCCTCAACTTCTTCGTCGCCGATCTTGCGCGCACGGCTTGTGTTCTTGCAGCCCGTCAAGCGCAGCGCGGCCAACGTTTGCGGGCGTCGAACCACGTCCTCGACGGAGCCGACCTCCTCAACATGCCCGTTGTGCATCACGCAGATGCGCTCGCACAGACGGCATGCTTCGTCGATGTCGTGGCTCACGTAGAGCACGGTACGGTTGCACACATCGAACAGGTCGAGCATGTTCTGCTCAAGCGCGCTCTTGAGATACGCGTCGAGCGCGCTCATGGGCTCGTCGAACATAAAAATGCCCGGGTGTGCCGCCACCATGCGAGCAAGCGCCACACGCTGCTGCTGGCCGCCCGAGAGGCGCGCGGGATAACGGTCGGCAAAGTTGGCCAGTCCAAAGATGCCCAGGTAGCGCTCGGCAAGTTGTCTGCGCGCTGCGGCGTCACCTGCACCCTCAACGCCGGCGCACACGTTATCGGCCACCGTCATATTAGGGAACAGCTGATAGTTTTGAAACATCAGGGCGCTTTTTCGCTCCTGGGGCGAAAGGTTGATGCCCGCCGCAGAGTCAAAGAAGGTCACGCCGTTGACGACGATCTTTCCCTCGTCGGGCGTCTCCACACCGGCAATGCAGCGCAGCGTGCAGCTCTTGCCACAGCCCGAGGCGCCCAGCAGCGCCACACGCTCCTCGCCGGCCTCAAGCTGCATGTCGAGCATAAACCCGGGATAGCGTTTTTTGATATCCAAAACGAGCGACATAGCTTATCGACCTCCCTGCGGTGCTGCGTCGTCGCGCATAAGCTCGGCCAGCGCCTCGCGATCGATGCGCAAGGCATCGCCGCCGACCGGGTCGAGCGAATCGGTCTGGCTGCCCAGCCGCTTGGCCTGCTTGCGCTCCGCGCGGGACAGGCCGCGCTCGCGGTACTTTTGCGAATGCGCCGTGTACATATTGATGAACAAAATGACCAGGAAACTAAACACGATCACGACGACGACCCAAAAGAGGGCCACCGACGTGTTGCCGCCCATCCACTCAAAGTAGATGGCGATGGGAATGGTCTGCGTAATACCGGCGTAGTTGCCCGCAAAGAACAGGGTGCAGCCAAACTCGCCCATCGCGCGGGCAAAGGCGAGCACCGTGCCGGCGGCAATCGAGGGCCAGCCGAGCGGCATCATGAGCTTGGTAAAGATGCGACACTCGGACCATCCCAAGGTTCGCGCGGCGTCGAGCATCTGCGTGTCGAGGCTCTCGAAGGCTCCGAGTGCCGTACGATAGACGAGCGGGAACGACACCACCACGGCAGAGATCACCGCCGCCGGCCACGTAAAGACAATCGAGATGCCATGCGCGATGAGCCACTGGCCCACCCCGGTCGAGCGGCCAAACAGCATGAGGAGCAGAAAGCCACAAACCGTGGGCGGCAGCACCATAGGAATCGTAAAGACCGAATCGAGCAGGCCCTTGATGCGACTCGAGGTACCCATAGTCTTCCACGCGGCGAACAGGCCCAGCGCAAAGGAGATCAGCAGGGCAAGGCCGCTCGTTTTAACGGACACCCAAAACGGGCGATAGTCGATGTCGCCCAAAAAGGAAGCCAGAGAGGTCAAGGGCCCCTGCTCATCCCGCAACGCGACAGACGACGCCTCTACCATTTGAGCGCTATCAAGCCAACGCGCGCCGCCCTTGGCATCACCCGAGGCTGACGCAATCACCACATAGCGGTCCCCATCCGCACCACGCACATCAAAGCCATAGGTATACCCGCCGGCATCAAACGTTGTTTCCGCCGTGACATACCAAGGAAGATCCACGTCCCCTAGCTGCGCACCTCCCATGCAGTTTGCGCTGTCGAGCTCACAGACAAGGGCCTTGAGACCCGATACGCACTCGTTGTCCTGCGGATCCAATCCATACTTCTCGACTGCCTTGGGCGATATCCACACCACAACGCGATCGGCAGCGGGCGCCACTACAAGGTCCACGTCCTCGTCAACGGGAAACCGGTAGCCCTCAGGCTGGCCCTCCATGGCACGAGCGGTCCCCTTGGACAGCCGCTCAAAACCCTCGATCCCATAGGAAAGCCCATGAGCGGTCGCAGCAACCTGGGCCCCGTCCTCAGCGTCCCCAGCAAACGCAAATCCCGGCACCCAGCAAAGCGCGAGGGTCAAAGCACAGGCGACAAGCATGCGGAATCTATTAAGCACGAAAAGCTCCAAGCGAATACAAGGACGGAGTGAAACACAAAACGATGGAATTATCGCGCCAAGCCGCACTACGCGGAAAGCTCAAAGCTGTACTTAGCCCAAATCTTCTGAGCCTTCTTGCTGGACAGGCAAAAGTCGATGAACGCCTTGGCCTCGTCGGCGTGCTCGGAGCTCTCGGCAACGGCACCCGGGTACACGATGGGCTTGTGCGAATCCTCGGGGCACACGAAGGCTTCCTCGATGCCGTCGTAGCGGAAGATGTCAGAGCTGTAGACAAAACCGGCCACGCAGTCGCCTGTGGACACATAGGCGGCGGCGGTACCAACTTTGTCTGCCAGTGCGACCTTGTCGGCGATCTCGGGAGCGTACTCGCCGTCTTCGCCCTCGGCGCCGGTATAGAGGCCCACGGAGGCCAGGGCCTGGTTGGCGTACTTGCCGGCGGGAACGGCCTTGGCGTCGCCAATGGCGATCTTGCCGTCCAGATTCGCGACGTCGGCGATGGCCTCGACTTTGGTGTCGGAGCCCTCGGCGCGAATGATCACGAGGTCGTTGACGAACATATCCTCACGGGTGTCGACGTCGACGAGCTCGGCGGCTTCGGCGTCGTCCATGGTGCCCTTGGAGGCCGTGATGAGCACATCGGCCGTGGCGCCGGCACGCATCTGCTCGACGAGGTCGCCGGAGGCCTTAAACTGCGTGTCGGCAAAGGTGGTGCCGGTCTGATCGGTGTAGAGCTCCTGGACCTCGGGCAGGGCCTTCTCGAGAGAGTTGGCAGCGAAGACCTGCAGCTCGACAGCTTTCTTGGAAGATGCCTTAGCAGAACCGGCATCGGAGCCAGTCGGCTCAGACGTCTTGTTGCCGGAGCAGCCGGCAAGGCCAAGGCCGGCAGCGGCGACAGCAGAGAGCGAGACGAATCCGCGGCGAGAAACCATATCGAACATGTTCAACCCTTTCGAACGATACACCCGGGCACCTCGCCGCAGGCTTTATTCTGTAATTAGATTATACTTCGGTGCGAATAATGATTCTGAGAAATTATTCTTGTCTGAGAATATAGTTTCAGGCATGCCTACAGAATGCCGTCCCCTTGGGCACAAATAATAGGCGGAGCAGCCGTTCAGGTCGCCCCGCCGCAGGTAAACCGCTTAGTTGGTATGTCCGCCGCCCGCTGTCATTTGGGCTGCATGCTCCAGCTGATCGCTCACGGCCTCCCAGCTTTCGCGGGCGGCCTTCGTAGAACCGGGAAAGTTTACGACAAGTGTATGACCTCGTTGCATGCAAATAGCGCGCGAGAGCATAGCGCGGTGCGTCTTGGTCATGGAGTACGCACGGATCGCCTCTGCAATACCCGGCACATCGCGGTCGCAGACGGCACGCGTCGCCTCGGGCGTCACATCGCGCATCGAAAGTCCCGTGCCGCCGCAGGTGAGCACGACATTGGCGTGGCACTCATCGGCGGCTTCCACAATGGCATCACCGATCTCGCTGACGTCGTCGCGCACGACCACATGCGAGGCGACCA
Source organism: Collinsella aerofaciens (assembly GCF_028207065.1). Taxonomy (GTDB): domain Bacteria; phylum Actinomycetota; class Coriobacteriia; order Coriobacteriales; family Coriobacteriaceae; genus Collinsella; species Collinsella aerofaciens_AR. Next base: position 14,648 of record NZ_JAQLFP010000018.1, on the reverse strand, counting down.
TCCAGCCCTGCGCCTCGATAAGTTCCTCGAGTGCGGCTCCAGCCTCGTCCTGGGCAAGATCGCGCGTGTCCGAGCACGTCACGATCGAAATCTTTAACTCCATAACATTCCTCCTATAGCACCGTGCCCTCAGGCAGGTCGACTCGCACGACATCCACGACATCGCCCGCCTTGAGGTCGCACGGCCCTTCGTCAATACGCAGCAGACAGTTGGCCCGCTGCATCGTGCCGAGCAGCGCCGAATTCTGCGTCTTGGCCTCGGTCACCAACAGCTCACCGGTCTCGGGGTCGCGCAAAACCGTGGCGCGATCGAAGAAGCGGCGATGCTGTCGCTTTTTCACGCCGTGCGTCAATATCGCCTGCTGCACGGGACGCGTACCCTCGGCAAAGCCGCGCATCTTGCGGATCGCGGGGCGGGCGAGCATCTCAAAGCCCACATACGCCGCCGCGGGATTGCCCGAAAGCCCCAAATACGGCTTGCCCCCAAGCAGGCCAAACGTGATGGCTTTGCCAGGACGCATCGAGATGCGGTCGAAGAGCACCTCGCCCTCGCGCCGGACGAGCGCCGTCACGTAGTCGTAATCGCCCGCAGAGGCGCCGCCGCTCGTAATGACAAAATCGCACTCCTGCACGGCGCGATGCACCAGCTCGGCAATCGCCTGCTCATCATCGGGCGCAATGCCATAGAACACCGGCTCGGCGCCGGCATCGAGCGCTTCGGCCATCAACGCCGACGAGTTGGAGTCGCGAATCTGCCCGCGCGCCGGCAGCTCACCCGGCGCGACCAGCTCCGTGCCCAGCGAGATAATGCCCACACGCGGCGCGGCATGCACCTTCACGCTCGCATACCCGGCGCTCGCCAGCAGGCCAGCGCCGGCCGGGGCCACAACCTCGCCGGCGTGCATCACAACATCGCCGACATGGGCCTCCTCGGCGGCAGAGCGAACGTTCTCCCCTACCCTGGCAGGCGCCGAGAAGCTCACGTGCGAGCCCTCGTTGCCGTCGCCGTCAAGCACCTCGACGATCTCGTATTTCACCACGGCATCGGCACCTTCGGGTACCGGCGCGCCCGTCATGATGCGGACCGTCTCGCCCACGCCGACCACGCCCTCAAAGACATGGCCCGCGGCCTCGTGTCCGATAACGTCGAGCGTCACCGGCGCCTCGCCAGATGCCTGCGCCAAGTCCGCCGAGCGCACGGCATATCCGTCCATAGCGCTGTTGGCAAACGGCGAAATGTCGATATCGGCCACCGCGTCCTCTGCCAAGGGAAGACCGGCGGCCTGCCACACGGGAATCTCGACAACTTCGGTGCGATTCACGTGCGACAAGACGATCGCCTGTGCGTCCTCCAACGGAATGAGCTTCTCAGCCATATGCACCTCTTAATGCCACGGCGCACAACAGGAGCGCCGATTCTTTATGCTTGTCTCAGTATAATCCCCCGACGCACGACCGCGACTCGGCCTGTACCCGCAAATACACCTGTCGGTTGCAAGCCACGAAACAGAATGTAAACCAACCCACCGGCTCGTCGCGTTTACCGCGTTTTATAATGCTCGTGTTGCAACCCAAAAAGAGGAACGTATGGCTTTTACCGACAAACCCGAAAGCGCAAACGAGGCGCAGGATCATTCCCAGCCGCTCGACGACGGCGGCCTTTTCTCCCTTAACGACGTCATCATGGCAGGCAGGCAACAGCTCACCCGCTCCGAGCATCTCTTGGCTGCCGACACGCGCCGCAACGCCCGCAACCTACTCGCAAGCGCCAAGCTGCTCGTGCTCGTAGTTATCGTCTCGCTCGCCATGGGCGTTGCCGCTTGGGCGTTTTTGGCCTCGCTGAATATCGCGACCGACTATCGCGAGCACCATGAGTGGATTTACGCGCTGCTCCCCGTTGTGGGCGTTGCCACCGCATGGGTGTACAAAAACCACGGCCTCGCCGCCAAGCGTGGCAACAACCTGGTCATCGACTCCGCTCTGGGCACACGTCTCATCCATATGCGCATGGCCGTCCTCACCTTCGTCTGTTCCACGCTCACGCACCTAACGGGCGGATCGGCCGGTCGCGAGGGAGCCGCGGTGCAGATTGGCGGCACCATCGCCAGCAACATCTCGAACCTTGCCCACCTCAAAAAGCATGACCACCACGACCTCATGCTCGCCGGCATCTCGTCGGCCTTTGGCGCCGTATTCGGTTCGCCCCTTGCCGGAGCTTTCTTTGGCATGGAGATGTGCTTTATCGGCAAGATCGACTACACCGCGGGCATCTACTGCCTGGTCGCCTCGTTTACCGGCTACTTTACATCACTCGCCCTGGGTACCGAGTACGAAGCGAATGTCATTGCCAACGTTCCCAACATGACGCCCAAAACGGTCGTTATCGTTGTTATCAGCGCAATTATCTTCGGCCTGACGGCACGCCTCTTTGCCTGGTCGGTTCGAACAGTCAAGAACCTGTACGGTCGCTTTATCACCAATTACCTCATTCGCGCACTTATAGGCGCACTCGTGGTTTTGGCCGCCTATGCCCTCCTCGACGCCTGGGACTACGCCGGCCTTTCCACGTGGCTTTCCGGCGCCGGATTTGCAGGCAACACCACCCTGGCGGACGCAGTCATCAAGTTGGTCGTCACAGCGCTTACCCTGGGCGCGGGCTTCCAAGGCGGCGAGGTCACGCCCCTGTTTGGCATCGGTGCGGCACTCGGTGGCTGGATCGGTTGCCTTACCGGGCTCGACCCCAGTTTTCTGGCGGCTCTCGGCATGCTCGGCGTGTTCTGCGCCGGCCTCAACGTGCCCATCACCACCTGCATGATGGCCATCGACCTGTTCCACGGCACGGCCGCCGGGTTCTTTGTCATCGTGGCCTTTATCAGCTACCTAACCGGCGGACACCGCGGCGTGTACCCCGCCCAGCGCATCATCTCACCCAAGCGCCGTTCGCTTATTGTGGATGAGGGCGGTACGGTAGCGGATGCTATCGAGCGCCACAACGACCTGATAGAGTAGACGTTAGTATTCGCCGTGCAGCCACAATCGGGGACAATTCGACCCGAGCGCGACCGCACCGTCACGTTATACGCCGGGAGTCGCCCCATGCACGCAACTGATTTTGGTCGCACGCTCATCATCGCCAACCCAGCCGCCCAGTCGGGTGCGGCGCGCGAGGTCGCTGAGCGCCTGCAGCGCTTTTTAGACATGACCGCGCGCTCATCCCAGTTTGACTTGGTACTGACCGAGCGCATGGGGCATGCCAAGGAACTTGCCGCACAGGCCCAGGGCTACCGCACCGTTATCGCTCTTGGCGGCGACGGCGTGATCCACGAGGTCGTCAATGGGCTTATGAAGCAAAAGCAGGACGCCCGCCCCGCCCTTGCCGTCCTGCCCGTGGGCTCCGGCAACGATTTTGCCCAAACGCTCGGTATCGACGATTTCTCCGGCAAGGATTTTGGCGCGCTGCTCACCTGCGAGCTGCAACGTCAGGACATCGGGCGCATTCGCTCATGGAACCCCGCAAGCGGTAGCGGCGAGGCGACGGTCGAGTATTATGACCAGACGCTTTCGGTCGGCATCGATGCCGCCATCGGCCTTGGCACCACCGAGCTGCGCAAAAAGACCGGCTTGACAGGCGCGCCGCTCTACACCCTCTCGGGACTTGAGCAGTTTGGCCTACGCTATCGCAACTATCCCATGACAGTCAGCTTTGACGGCGCGCCCGCCGAGCGCGTGCGGGCGATTATCATGGCGATTCAGCTGGGCCCCACCTATGGCTCGGGCTATCGCATCTGCCCCGATGCCGACCCCTGCGACGGCATACTCGATGTCTGCTACGCCTGCGGCCCCGTCCCCCGCGCCGTTGCCCTGCCTATGTTTCTTTCGGCCAAGGACGGCCACCACACCAAGTTGCCGCCGGTTCGTATGCGCCGCTGCCGCCATGCCGAGCTCACCTTCGAGCAGCCCGATTACCCCATCCAGGCCGACGGCGAGCCCATTGTCGCCTCGCGCATCGAGGTTGACGTCCTCGGCAGCGCCCTCCAAGTTTGGCACCCCGCCCGCTAGCAAGGCCAGTGGAGCAATCGACTACTCGTCGCTACCCGGCTTGCGACGGTTGGCCTTTTTAATGGCTTTGAAGTGCTTGTCATTAAGCCTGCGTTGGCGGGAGCGCTGAGGCACCTTGGTCTTTACGCGTCGGCGCGGCGGACGCCCACGACGCTCAAGCTCGGCGCGCAGCTTACGCAGGCAGCTCGAGCGATTTTGGAACTGGCTGCGGCTCTCGCGTGCCGTCACGGTAATCCCCGAGGGGATATGCTTCATGCGCACCGCTGAATCCGTCGTGTTCACGCCCTGTCCGCCCGGACCCGTCGCGCGAAACACCTGTACCTCGCAATCGCGCGCCAGCTCCTCGGCCGACACCTCGGCATAGCGCGCATACTCGCGCCACCCCATCTTGTTCTCATCCATATCAACACCTCCCCTCATACAAAAAATGTGACAAAGGGAAAGTCCCTTTGTCACATCGCATACCAATCGCTTGTGTTGCGCGCTTAGGCGAAGGTGATCTCGCCGTTCTCGCAGTCCATATCGGCAATGCGAGCCAGGCTCTCAACGCGGAAGCCGCGCTCGCGGAGCTTATCGCCACCGCCCTGGAAGCCCTTCTCCACCGCAATGCCAATGCCAGCAACCTCGGCACCCGCGGCCTCACAGATCTTGATAAGACCCTCAAGTGCGCAGCCGTTGGCCAGGAAGTCATCGATGATTAGGACCTTATCGCCCTCGGACAGGAAGCGCTTGCCCACGATGACCGGGTACTCCTTCTGCTTGGTAAAGGAGTAGATGGTCGTGGCATACTGCTCGCCGTCGAGGTTAATGGACTGGGCCTTCTTGGCAAAGACCACCGGCACGCCGCCAAAATGCTGAGCTGCAATGCAGGCCATGCCAATGCCCGAAGCCTCGATCGTCAGAATCTTGTTGATCTCGACGCCCTCGAACAGACGGGCCCACTCAGCGCCCATGTGATCGAACAGCTCAACGTCGCACTGGTGGTTGAGGAAGGCATCAACCTTAAGGACGTTACCGGCCTTTACGATGCCGTCATGGCGAATACGATCCTCAAGCTCCTGCATGGCGCAACCCCTTCTCGCGGCAACGATACCGCGCGATTAATAAACGTTGTTCGATAGTCTACCACGGACCGACCCCCGCCCGTCTCACAAGCCACATCGCACCACAAACCAGTCTTTTTGGGACGGCGCGAATCGTGGCAGACAGCCTCCCAACACGCTAATGGCGGGCGCGCATCTTCACCAAACGCACCATGGCGAGCGCAAAGCCCACAGCGGCCACAGCCATGAGCACGTAGAACACCGAGCGAAAGCCGAATAAGAACACATCCGGACGGCCTGCAACGAAACTGGTCACGGCCTCGCCCATCGCCACGCTCATCTGCCCATACAGGATATTTGACGCCACCGTAATACCGAGTGCCATGCCGGCGTAGCGCGCCAAACTGCCCAAGCTGCCAGCAAAACCGAGCGCTTCGCGCGGAGCCGAGCCCATGTACAGGGAGTTATTGGGGCTCTGGAAAATCGACGTGCCGCACGACATAAACGCGACGCAGCACACGATCACGGGGATGGAAGAGTGCTCGTCGAGCGTACTTACCGCAAAGAGACCGCACACGTACACACCCAGGCCGACCGCCGTGGGACCCTCGCAGCCAACACGGTCCGAAACCGTACCCGAAAGCGGCCCGATAAAGGCATTCACCATCGGCAGCGCCAAAAAGAGCAGTCCGGAAATATCGGAGCTAAAGCCATGGGCATCCTGGAAATAGAACGGCAGCACAAACTCAGATGCACCGATGCCGATAAACACAATAAGCATGCATGCCAAGTTAATCGTAAAAGCCGAACTCGCAAAGCAGCGACGCGCGGCCTCCGCCAGCGACATGGGGCGCTCACCGGCCTCCGGCTTAACATGCGGCAGTGTGTAAAGCCCCACGATAAACGAGATGACGCCAATGGGCAGGTTGATGAGGAAGATGCTATCCCAGGGAAAGCTTGCCACCAGCATGCCGCCGAGCACGGGACCACACATCATGCCGAGGGCCACGAAAGTCGCGAGGAGACCCATGGCACGACCGCGCTCGCGCGCCGGAAACGACTCGGTGATGATACCCATGTTGTTAGCCATGGCCGCCGCGCAACCGACTCCCTGAACAATACGTGCCAGGATAAGAACCTCGAGCGAGGCCGAAAGGCCGCACAGCAGCGAGCCGACCGTAAAGACGATGACGCCCAGTTGGAATACGCCCACCTTGCCGCGCACGTCGCCCAGACGGCCAAACGGCAGCATAGCCACGCATGTCGCAAGCAGATACACCGAGCTCACCAGCTGGATGCGGTCGAGGCCCACGCCCAGCTCCTTTTGCATCACGGGCAGTGCCACGGTCACGACGGTCGAATCCAGACACGCCATAAACGTCATGATGAGCACGGTAAACAGAATCGCCCATTTGTTCTTGCCATGGGTGTCGCCCTCTAGGGCAATGTGCTCGCGGCGAAGCTGCTCTGCGGTTTTCTCCATATCCATCCTTTCGAGTGGCGCAACACAAAAACGGGGCCCCAATCGCCTGCAAACAGCCGCGATTGGGGTCCCGCCTACGGAATCGGAACGTAAAGGTCGCCGAAGCCCTCTGTCGGCATCGGCGACTTATGCGAACGCTAGCCTAGCACTGCTCGAGAGCCTGCTCAAGGTCGGCAATCAGGTCGGCCGTGTCCTCGAGGCCGCACGACAGGCGCACCATGTCGGCGGAGATGCCACAGGCGATGAGCTCCTCATCGTTCATCTGGCGATGCGTGGCGTTAGCGGGATGCAGGCAGCAAGTGCGGGCGTCGGCCACATGCGTGGCGATCTGGGCGAGCTTGAGGCTCTTCATAAAGGTCTCGGCCGCCGCGCGACCACCGTTAAAGCCAAAGCTCACGACGCCACAAGTACCGTTGGGCATGTACTTCTGAGCCAGGTCATAGTATTTGTCGCCCTCCAGGCCCGGATAGCTCACAAAGCGTACCTTGGGATGGCTCTGCAGGAACTTGGCAACGGCCAGGCCGTTCTCGCAATGACGCGGCATGCGCACATGCAGGCTCTCGAGCGAGCTGTTCAAGAAAAACGCCGCCTGCGGGTTCTGCATGGGGCCGAGGTCGCGCATGAGCTGCGCGGTGGCCTTGGTAATGAAGGCGCCCTCGCGACCAAACTTCTCGGCATAGGTCACGCCGTGGTAGCTCTCGTCGGGCGTGGTGAGACCCGGGAACTTGTCCGCATGGGCCATCCAGTCAAACTGACCATGGTCGACGATCACGCCGCCCAGGTAGGCCGCATGCCCATCCATGTACTTGGTGGTAGAGTGCGTGACGATGTCGGCGCCCCACTCAAAGGGACGGCACATCACGGGCGTCGGGAAGGTGTTGTCGACCATCAGCGGCACGCCATGGTCGTGCGCGGCCTTGGCAAAGCGCTCAATGTCGAGCACGGCGAGGGCGGGGTTGGCGATGGTCTCGCCAAAGACGAGCTTGGTGTTGGGCCGGAAGGCTGCTTCCAGCTCCTCATCGGTGCAGTCGGGAGCAACGAACGTGCAGGTAACGCCCATGCGGCCCATGGTATGGGCAAGCAGGTTGTAGGTACCGCCGTAGATGGCAGAGCTCGCGACCACGTGATCGCCGGCACCGGCCACGTTAAAGATCGCGAGGAAGTTCGCAGCCATGCCCGAGCTCGTGAGCATCGCAGCAGTGCCGCCCTCCATCTCGCAGATCTTGGCGGCAACCAGATCACACGTGGGATTCTGCAGACGGCTGTAGAAGTAGCCCGACTCCTCCAGGTCAAACAGCTTGCCCATGTGCTCGGACGTGTCGTACTTCCACGTGGTTGACTGGTAGATAGGCACCTGACGCGGCTCTGCATCGCCCGGGCGATAACCGCCCTGAACACACGTGGTACCGATGGTCTGCTCGCTCATATCCAACTCCCTTACTTGGGTTTTGATTTTATTCGGTTCACGATACCGCTACCCCGCACCCCTCTCAACCCATCCCGCCGATAGGTTATGGGACAAATTAATCAGGTTTATTTGTCCCAAATCTTAAGAAAGTGTTCGATGGCGAAAAACAATGAGATATGCACTGCGGTCTCGATAAGCGAATGCGCCGGCAAGGGTACCATAGGCGGGTACACCATGAACAAGGAGACAACGATGAAGCAGATCGATACCACCCAGCTCAACACTGCCGCCTGCCAGGCTCAGGCTGCCGAGTACCACGCCCGCGGCTTTAACTGCGCCCAGGCTGTCGCTTGCACGCTCGCGCCCGCTGTGGGGCTCGACCCCCAGATCGCCTTTACCCTCACCGAGGGCTTTGGCGCCGGCATGGGCGGCATGACCGAGACCTGCGGCGCCATCTCGGGCGCCGTGGCCATCATGGGCTTTGTGATGAGCGACGGTATGGAGAACCCCAAGACCAAGGGCCAGACCTACAAGCTGTCGCGCGAGATTGCCAAGCGCTTTGGCGAGAAGAACACCACGACCGTCTGCGGCACGCTCAAAGGCGTCGGATCGGACCAGGGTCCGCTCCGCAGCTGCCCCGGCTGCATCGACGACGCCGTCGACATCGCCTGCGATGTGCTAAAGCAGCTCGCCGAGTAAACGGCGACAACATAAAACGACGGCCGGCGCGCTTGGGATTCATCCAAAAGCACGCCGGCCGTCGTCGTTAGAACTCGGCAAATTCGGGAGCGCCGACCTCAATCTCCTCACGCCCCGCCATAAGCTCGCGCATCTTAGCGCAAAACGGCTCTTGCTCCCCCGCTTTAAACACCAAGTGAAGTGTCACAGCATCCGCGTAATCGGTATCCGAAACCTTGGCACCCGAATCCTGCGCCAAGCGAAGCACCTGCTCATACTGTGGATAGGCCACATGCACATCAACCGGCACGACGCTCGTCATCTCGACGATCTGCCCGGCCTCCTGAGCCGCGGCCACCGCCGCCTGCGTCGCCGCGGTATAGGCGCGCACCAAACCACCAGGCCCCAACAGCGTGCCACCAAAATAGCGCGTTACTACGCAGCAAACATTTTTGAGCCCCGCACCGCGCAGCACCTCGAGCGTCGGCATACCACTCGTGCGGCTCGGTTCACCATCATCGCTCTGGCGCTCGCGTCCATCGACCAAAATCCACGCGGGAACATTGTGTCGAGCGTCATAATGACGCTTGCGAACCATCTCGATAAAGGCATTCGCCTCGTCCTCGGACTCAATATGGACCAGCTGGGCAATAAACCGGCTCTTGCGGTCCACAAACTCGCCCGAAACCTCAATATTCGATTGCAGAGTAAAATAGCTGTCCAACAAAGCCCCTCAACAAAATAAAGCGCAGCAACAAACAGCCTCAATAATACGATAACCCTAGTAAAAAGAATGGCAACGCCGATGATTCCGTCAACGAAAGCGAGAACCCGTCAGCGCGAGCAAGGTACCTTGAAAGCCGAGGGCATTGACCTTATGGTCATGCCCGAAGGTTTGAAAGGCAGATTGCCGCGCTGACGGGTTCGCAGCGTCAACAAAGTGCCGAGTGGGCCGATAAGCCGGGTTCTGTCGTGAACGGTCATTTATCTTGTCTGCACGTTACCGTGCAGCTCCACGCACGCTACCCGAACGCGGACCGGGCCGGCCCATAGCGTTCCTATTCGCGCTTGCTCCGGATGGGGCTTGCCAAGCCGCCGTGTTGCCACGACGCTGGTGGTCTCTTACACCACCGTTTCAGCTTTTCCCTTTACGCCTTGCGGCGCAGGTGGGAGTCTTCTTTTCTGCGGCGCTTTCCGTCGGATCACTCCGCCCGGCCGTTAGCCGGCATCCCGCCCTCTGGAGCCCGGACTTTCCTCACGCGTACTGCAAGCAGCACATCGCGCGACCGTCTGGCCCACTCAGCAGTGCAAGAGTGTAACACACCGTTACCGCAGGCAATGGCACAACGCAAACGCTCGACACGATAAACCAAGAACCGCCATGCGTTACAATGGTCCTGTCGATGGGCAACGTCGTCAGTCGAGACGCGACCGCGCTCCGCACCCCTCCGTCTACTCAGTGTGTTCCCGCCTCCTCCCCGAGGCGGGATGTCGGCTTTTTTCATGCACCGACAATCCAATAGCCTGTGGACAGCCCGGCAGCATTGCGCATCTCGGCGCCAAATGCAAAAAGGGACCCGTCCATTGCGGACGGATCCCTTAAAACAAGTGATCGTCAAACCGATTTACTCGGCGTCGGTCTCCTCGTCCTTCTTCTCGGAAGGCAGCGGGGTAACCTCGATCTCGACGCCCAGAGTCTCAGCAGCGGACTTCATGGACAGGGAAATACGACGACGGTCGAGGTCGATCTCCATGACCTTGACCTGAACCTTGTCGCCCACGTGGGTGACCTGAGAAGGCTGGTCGACGTGCTTGTTGGCCATCTCGGAGATGTGCACCAGGCCCTCGATGCCCTCGCCCAGGTCGACGAAAGCGCCGAACGGGACAAGCTTGGTCACAGTGCCCTCGACGATAGCGCCGACGGGGTACTTCTTGACCAGCGCGCGCCACGGATCCTCGGTGGTCTGCTTGAGACCCAGGGAGATGCGCTCGCGGTTGAGATCGACGTCGAGAACCTCGACCTCGACCTCCTGGCCGACCTTGACAACCTCGGAAGGATGGTTGACGTGGTTCCAGGAGAGCTCGGAGATGTGGATGAGGCCGTCGATACCGCCGAGGTCGACGAAGGCGCCGAAGTCGACGATGGAGGAAACGGTGCCCTGGAGACGCATGCCAGACTTGAGCTTGGACAGGATCTCGGAGCGCTCGGCCTTACGGGACTCCTCGAGCACGACGCGACGGGAGAGGACGACGTTGTTGCGGTTGCGGTCCATCTCGATGACGCGGGCCTCGATGCGGGTGCCCATGTAAGAGGTGAGGTCCTTGACGCGACGGAGGTCGACGAGGGAAGCGGGCAGGAAGCCACGCAGACCGATGTCGAGGATCAGGCCGCCCTTGACAACCTCGATAACCTCACCCTCGACGTTCTCGCCGGAGTTGAACTTCTCCTCGATGCGGTTCCAAGCACGCTCGTACTCGGCACGCTTCTTAGACAGGACCAGACGACCGTCCTTGTCCTCCTTCTGGAGAACCAGAGCCTCGATGGGATCACCGAGTGCAACGATGTCTGCAGGGTTAGCGTCCTTGCGGATGGACAGCTCGCGGACCGGGATAACGCCCTCGGACTTGAATCCGATGTCAACGAGCACCTCGTCATGCTCGATCTTAACGACAGTGCCGTTAACGAGATCGCCCTCATCAAAGTCGGTAATCGTACCGTCGATGAGGTTGTTCATCTCCTCCTCGTTGACATCGTCAAGAGAGAAAATGGACGAGTTCTGAATCTCACTCAAAGGTGGACCCCTTTCGAACTACGGGGCCCCGATTGCTAGGACCTACAGAAGGGTGCGACAAGCACACAACGTTTAGGAACACTCGGGAGCCGACAGATACTGATGTGACGCTTATGCAATCACGTTCGTATAGATTACGGGGAAATCACTTCGATTTCAAGCGTGAACTGCGATTTTTTACTCGTATGGAGACTTTTTCGCAATCTTGTGAACGACCGTCTCCACAAGTTGACGATAAGCAGCTAGGCATACTGCTTTGGGGTAAAGTATCCCAGACATACGATTCTGGAACGATTTTTCGAGAAAGGTGCCCGCGTGCTCAAAGCAGTCGTTTTCGATATGGACGAGACGCTTCTTAGCATTAACCTCAACGCGTTCATCCTTCGCTATTTTAAGGATGTCTCGTCGATGCTCGCGGATATCGGACGTCGCAGCCGCGGTGGCACGATGGCGCGCCTCGGTACCATCCTGGTCGACCTCAACGCCAATCGCCGCAACAGCACGGACAATCGCACCAATCTTGAGTTTTACCAGACCGAGGTTGAGCGCAGGTGTGGCATTTGCCTCTCCGACCCCCTCATCTACGAGGCCTTTACCTACTACGACCGCGAAGTGCTTCCATACAAGAATGACGACGCCATCAACGCCCATGCCATGCCGGGCGCACACGACGCGCTCCAGGCCGTACAGGACGCAGGACTGCGTTGCGCGCTCTTTACCAACCCCAGCTTTCCGCAAGGGGTCATCGAGTGCCGCATGGGTTGGGGCGACCTGGCCGACGCCCCCTTTGAGCTCGTCACGCACATGGGTAACGCCACCCGCTGCAAGCCCGATGCCGCCTACTATCTAGAGCAGCTTCAGGTGATGGGGCTCGAGCCACACGAGGTCCTTATGGTGGGCAACGACCCCAAGCGCGACTTCCCCAGCCCCGCCTGCGGCATTCAAACCGCCTATGTTGGCCAGGGAAAACCGGGACGCGCCACCTGGCACGGAACCATGGAAGACTTCGCCCGCGAATTTAACGCCGTAATCGAGGCCTTCTACGAACACCATGTAGCCGACGAACTGTCCTAACAGACCTGGGTTTTGCCGATCATGATGTTGAGGATCTCGACGTCGGTGTCCTTCATACCCACACGACCCACGTAGCCCATGCTGGCGATCGTCTGCTCGACAGTATCCTGGATCAGGCCCTCACCGGCGCGGAAACCGCGGCCCTGCATGGCCATATCGTGACCCAGAATCGCCGCATCAACGGCCGCGGAAATCTTGGCGGCACAGCTCGCCTTGGCGCCATCGCACACGATGCCGCCCACGTTGCCGAGCGTGTTCGAGACCGTCGCGCCGATCTGCTCGTGCGTGCCACCACACAGCCAGGTAATCGCAGCGCCGGCACCGCACGCGGCGCAAATAGCACCACAAAACGCCGAGAGCGCACCGATATAGCTCTTGATATGCACGGCAATAAGATCGGACAGCATCACGGCGCGCACCAGGCGCTCGTGGTCGCAGCGCAGGCACTCGGCATACTCCATAACGGGCAATGCGCAGGTAATGCCCTGATTGCCTGAGCCGCACACAATGGCGACCGGCAGCGCGCAGCCGTTCATGCGGGCGTCGGACCCGGCGGCCGCACGAGCACGGGCACGGCAGGCGACGTCATCGGCACGAGCGCCCAGCAGCGTACGGCCCACCTCGGCACCCCAAGCGTGCGCAAGACCCTCGGCGCTGATCGCACCGTTCAGCTCGATCTGACGCTCAACGGCAGCGCGGGCGCCTTCAACATTGCCGCCCTCGATAAAGTCGATAATGGACTCAATCGACATGGGCGTGTCGGCGCTATCTGCCGTACGCTCGGCCACGACGCGCTCGGCGCAGGCAGCACACTCCCCTGCTGACTTGCCGCATACCGGAATACCGTCGAGCGTATGGCATGTAACATTGGTGTGGTGGTCGGTAATCTCGACGACCGCGGTATGGCACCCGGCTGTGGCAGTCACCTTGATGTAGAGGTTGGGCACACCCTCGACAAGCGACACATCGCAGTAACCGGCATCGGCGAGCAGCTCGGCCACGCGAGCACGGTCTTCATCGTCAACGCTCTCGAGCACCTCGAGCGCACTCTTGGCGTCGCCGCCCACAGCACCCAGCACGGCCGCCGCTTCAATACCGTGCATGCCGCCCGAGTTGGGCACGGTCACGCTCTTAACGTTCTTGATGATGTTGCCCGAGCAGGCGACATCCATATGATCGGGTTCGCAACCGAGCGTCTGGCTCGCCAGCGCCGCTGCATAGGCAACGGCAATAGGCTCGGTGCAGCCGAGCGCACAGACAAGCTCGCGGTTCAAAACATCGCAAAACGCGGCATCACGAAGGGAATCGATAGGCATAGGAGTCTCCTGCTTGCATAACGGCCTTGGCTCTCAATAAAAGTTAGCTCCTTTATTTGATAACAATGCATCAAAAACCGCAACCATGGTTCCGGCGGACGGCGCTCAAGCGCAAACTGGCGGCATTATTCATGAGAAGCCGGTCTTGTTGCATGCTAAAGCGTTTGACCAAAAAACGCCCAAGCGTTTACGCAAAAGTCGCGCTATCATGCAGACGAACGCGGTAAAACCTTTAGCAATCTCGCCGCACAGACCAGAGAGGAACCATCTATGAAGATCGGTATCGGTAACGACCACGCCGCCGTCGAGCTCAAGAACATCATCTCCGAGCACCTGAAGGAGCGCGGCTGCGAGGTCGTGAACTTTGGCACCGACACCTCCGAGAGCTTTGACTACCCCATCGCCGGCTACAAGGTGGGTAAGGCCGTTGCCAACGGCGACGTCGACTTGGGCATCCTCATCTGCGGCACCGGCGTCGGTATCAGCCTGGCTGCCAACAAGGTAGAGGGCGTACGCGCCGTCGTGTGCTCCGAGCCCTTCAGCGCCAAGCTCTCCCGCATGCACAACAACACCAACGTGCTCGCCTTTGGCGCCCGCGTCGTGGGCTCCGAGCTCGCCAAGATGATCGTCGACGAGTGGCTCGACGCCGAGTTTGAGGGCGGCCGCCACGAGCGTCGCGTCAATCTCCTCAACGAGATCGACCACACGCGCGGCCTCAAGGTTGTCGACGAGGCCTAAACTACTCAGCGCCACAAGCTAACAGCAGGGGCCCGCTCGGAGCACATGTCCGAGCGG
>NZ_JAQLFP010000017.1 GCF_028207065.1 Collinsella aerofaciens | reverse complement strand
GGAAAACGGATCACCGGGTTAGACTGACCCCCTCGATGATCCGTTTTCCTCCGTCCCCAGGGGATCAAATCTGTTGGCGTGGGGCAAATCTGTCCGCTTGGGCGGGTAGGATGGATACATTGATTATTGCGAACAGTTTGAGCGGAGGACCATGCCTGTTCGAATCTATACCACCAATGCCGGCACGGATTTGAGCGATGCCGAGTCGGCGTTGCTTGCCGACCTTATTGCCCGCCACGGGCGTGCCGTGCTGCTGGCGCCAACGTTTGCCGAGCTCGACCTGTGCCGTCATGATGCGGCGGAAGCCGGGATTTCGCTGGGTATCGACTACAAGACGCCTACATCGTGGCTTCGCTCGCTTTGGGAGCTTTTGGGCGACGGGCGCGGTTTCGTCGACAACCTGCAGCGCCAGATGCTGTTTTCGGACATGGTCACGCGCCTCGATGATGCCGACCTGCAGCCGCTTTCGCGCAGCCAGGGCACGGTGCGCATGCTCGCGCGTATGGCCCGCGATGTACTGCCGGGTGTGGCGGG
Organism: Collinsella aerofaciens; assembly: GCF_028207065.1. GTDB lineage: Bacteria > Actinomycetota > Coriobacteriia > Coriobacteriales > Coriobacteriaceae > Collinsella > Collinsella aerofaciens_AR. Next base: position 55,832 of record NZ_JAQLFP010000017.1, on the reverse strand, counting down.
GACGACGGCCGAGCGATGCCGTGGCAACAATTGCCAGCCTGAGCCAAAAAGCGATGCCGAGGCTCGCGTGTTCGAGCTTTTGCGTGCCTACGCGGGCGGTTTGGACCGTCGAGATATGGTCGAGCCCTGCGAGGCAGCTGACATTATGGCCGGTGTCCTGGCCGATAACCTGCCGGCGTGCACCCGCGCCGTATGCGTACGTGGTGTCACGTCGTTTACGTACGGACTGCTCGAGCTGCTGTCTGCCGTGGCGAACAATGGGGGAGAGGTCGTCGTGCTGCTTGCCCACGAGCAGGCGGCTATGCGCGATGAGCTTGCCACGGCATTTGATGCCCGCGGTGTGCTGTTTGAGGTCGGGCCGCTGGGGGAGGGTGTCGGCGCGTCTGATGCCGCTTGCGGGACCGCCGCTCAGCCTGCCTTTATTGAGGTCGCCGGGCCCCATGCCCGTGCTCATGTCTATGCGGACGCCATCGATAAGTTGGTGAAAGTGCACAAGGAGTCCAAGGCCGATAAAGCTACTGCAACGCCCGCCGACCCCGTGCGCGTGCTCGTTGTTTCTGCCCGGGCACCCCAGCTGTTCGGTGAGCTCGCCTCTCGTCTGGCGGCTCGTCATATCGCCGCCGAGACAGCTGAGTTCACGGCGTTTTCCCAATCCATTGCGGGCAGGCAGTTTGCGGCGCTTGCCGGTCTGATCGAGCGTATGAAGGCCGCCGATGAGGGCATGGCGTCAAAGACCGAGTGGTGGCCCGCGCCGGAGCTTACCGACTGGATCTACAGTCCGCTTTCGGGCGCTGATGCCGTCAATGCCCGTACCTTCGATAAGAATATGCGTCTCTCGCGCAGCAAGACTACCGCGGGCGTTAAGAGCCTGCTGCAGAGTGTCCAAGGCCAGGTGAGGGGCGCGCGCAAGGCGGCGAGCGACGATAACTGGTTTAAGAACGTACCGTGTGTGGTCTCGGACGTGTTCCAGGCTCTGTGGCGTGACAAGCCCGTGACGGCGCTCAAGGCCATGCTTGCCGTTGCCGAGGCGTTGCCCGATCGCGCCCTTGGAGGCCTTGACGGTCAGGCTCGTCGCCAGGCGGAGGTGGCCTTGCTGCGCCACGCCATCGACATCCTTATGAATGGCGCCCGCGTGCTCGACGTGTCGCAGGCCGCGACCGTGCCCGTGCTCGATGGCATTCGCACCAAGGTGGACAAGCGTAGCACCGCCTACGATTACGAGACCTACGAGGTTGACCGTGCGCCACGTGCTCAGGTTCGTTTTGCTTCGCTTGCCGATGCGGCAGCTCTGCGCCCCGGCAGCTACGATGCCGTACTGTTTGCCGATGTCGATCTGGACAGCTATCCGCTCTCGCACGAGGAGGGGCCGCTGGCCACGCTGACGGCGAGCCTTGGTCGCGAGGGCGTGACGCTTGAGCCCGCGGCCTTGCTGCGCGCGCGCTTTGGCCACGCGATGCAGGCGTCACGCGGCCCGGTTACGCTCGCCCGTGTGACCCACGATCGCCAGGCGCGCGAGTGCTATCCGGCTGCCGTGTGGACCGAGTTGCGGGCGCATGCCGAGGCTGACGGCGCTAAGATCGCTGACGACGCTAAGACCGCTGGTGACGCTAAAGCCGCTGGCGCCGACAAGGCGAAGTGTGTGGGTGAGGGCGATATCGTAAGGGACTTCGATCCCGCGGCAGGCGAAGGTCTTAGGCGCGAGCGCGTGACCTGCGAAGCTCCTCAGCATCTGAGCGATGAAGCCATTCCGTATTTGGTCCTGCGTCGTCGCGATGGCGAGGGCGAGGATGCGCCGCTGGTGCCGCGCCTGACGTCTGCCTCGCAGATCGAGGCCTATTCGACCTGCCCGCTATGCTGGTTCGTCTCGTACCGCGTGAAGCCCCAGTCGATCGACGCTGGCTTTGGCAATATGGAGAAGGGCAACTTTGTCCACGACGTGCTGGAACACTTGCATGCCCGTCTGCCCCAGGAGGGCATGGAGCGCGTGACACCCATGAATCTGCCACGCGCGAAGGAGCTGCTGCGCGAGGTCTTTGACGAGACCTTGGCCGAGCATGCGGGCAAGCGCGGTACCGAGGGCCCGCTCGTGCCGCTCTCCCCGGTGGAGGAGCGCCAGGTGGCCGAGATTTTGCCGCAGCTGGAGGGCGTTCTTGCCTACGAGTCCGAGGCGCTCGCGCCCTTCGCGCCGCGCTATCTGGAGTTTGCGTTCAACGAGCTCCAGGTCGAGTATGCCGGCTGGCCGCTCGGCGGGCGCATCGACCGCGTGGATGTGGATGCCGAGAATCGCGCCGTGGTAATCGACTACAAGCATCGCACGGGCGTTGAGGAGTTTAAACTCGCCGACCCCACGGTGCGCGACGAGGAATCGGGCGAGGCCGCCATCGACGACCCGCGGTGGCTGCCGCCCCATACCCAGACGCTTATCTATGCGCAGGCTATGCGCCGGGCGCTGGATCTGGATGCCCGTGCGGCGCTCTATTTTTCGACCAAGGGCGGCAAACCGGCGCTGCGCGGCGCCGCGAGTGCCGAGCTGCTCGAGGAGGAGCGTGGTGACGGCCGCATCCCGGGGCTTAAGAAGGGCTTTCCCGGCGAGGGTGGCAGCATGGACTTCGACGCCCTGCTCGATCGCGTGGAGGCCGGCATCGCCGAGCGCCTGCACGAACTCGAGGCAGGCGACGTTGCCGCCGTCGACCCGACGTCGGCTCAGGCCGCGCATGCGCGCTGCTCGTATAACCACGAAGGAACGTTTGTAAGGAGGGACGTGTAGACCATGGATCTTTCGACTTTGATGCCGCAACAGCTGCAGATCGTCAAAACGCTCGACCGTCCGCTGTTTGTCTCGGCGGGTGCCGGTTCGGGCAAGACCTTTACCCTCACGCGCCGCATCGTCTACGCGCTCTCGCCCGAATCCGGTCCGTTCGTTGAGCATCTGGACCAGGTGCTCGCCATTACCTTTACCAAAGACGCCGCGGCCGAGATCCGTGACCGTGTGCGCCGCGCGCTCATCGACGAGGGCATGGACGAGGAAGCCCTGACCGTCGACGATGCGTGGATCTCGACCATTCACGGCATGTGCTCGCGTATCCTGCGCGCACATGCGTTGGAGCTGGGCATCGATCCCGAGTTCACGGTGCTCACCGATACCGACGAGCTTATGGACCAGGCTGTTGAGCATGTGCTGGCCCGCGCGACGGCGCCCGATGCCGCCCCCGAGCTCGCCGCTTCGCTTAAGGCCCTCTACGCTTGGTATCCCATGGCGGGCGAGGGTGGGCCGTTTGGCGCCGGTACCACCATTAAAGGACTGGTGCGCGACCTGCTGGAGCTATCGAGCCAGCTGCCGGGCGGCATGGACGATGTGTGCGTGGCGCGCGGCCAGGCTGACACCTCGGCGCTTGCCGACGCCTATCGCGCGGCGTTGGGTGCGAGCAAGGCCGCGACCGAAAAGGCACAGGTGGCACTCGACGCCATCGACGCGTTTGAGGCGAGCGGCAAAACCATGGAGGATGCGGCGCGACTCATGATGTCGTGCAGCATGCCTCGGGCGAGCAAGGCGTTTTCTAAGGAGCAGGTGGAGCTACTCAAGGCCGAGGCTGCCGATGCGTTTATCAATATCGTGCTGGCCTGCGGTGGTCCCGCACTCGATGCGCTGGTGGGCCTGGCCCGTTCCGTGGAGGCTGAGTATCGCGCGCTGAAGGCCGGCCAGTCCGCGCTCGATAACAACGACCTACTGCGTATGGCGTACGAGGCGCTGCGCGACTACCCGGCTATTCGAGCGGCCTATGAGGGCCGCTTTAAGATGGTCATGATCGACGAGTTCCAGGATACCGACCAGATGCAGGTCGACCTGATCCGTTACCTGACCGGCGCGGGTGAGCGTGCGCTGTGTACCGTGGGCGATGCACAGCAGTCGATCTACCGCTTCCGTGGTGCCGAGGTCGAGGTGTTCCGTCGCCAGGAGCGCAAGGTGGGTTCGACGACGGCGTCCGAGACGGTCGCCACGTCCGATGCCCCCGCCGGCGAGCTTGTCAAGCTTGTACGCAACTTCCGCAGCCACGACGAGGTGCTGCGCTATGTGGCGCGCGTCTTTGACGGCGACACCGGTGGTTTGATGCAGGGGTTCTTGGATCTTGAGCCGAGTGACGATCGCGAGGACAAGCTCAAAGCAAAGGCTTCGCGCCGCCAGGCGCTGCTCGTTGCCGGCGGCAGCACCCAGGAGCGAACGCAGGCGAAAGCTCGTGCGATTGCGGAGCGATTCCAAGCGCTCGTTAAAGCGGGCCAGCCCCAGGGCGGTATGGTGCTGCTGCTAGGGCGCATGACCAATGCCGATGTCTACGCACAGGCGTTTCGCGACCAGGGGCTCGACTGCGTCATCGCGGGCGGCTCGGTTTTTGCCCAGGCAGCCGAGGTGCAGACGGTGCGTGCTCTGGTGTGCGCGCTTGCCAATCCGGCCGATACGGCGCAGGGCCTCATGCCGCTGCTGGCATCGCCGATGTTTGCGCTGGGCGCCCAGGAGTTTTTGGCGCTGGCGACCAAGCTGGACGACCAGACGGGGGAGACCTCGCGCCGCAACATCGACGCGGGCATCATGAGCGATTGTGACGTGCCGGGGCTGCGGGACCTGCCGCTGCTGACGCGCGCCCGCGAGGTGTTGCGCCATGCGCTTCGTCGCGTGGGGCGCGATTCGTTCGCCGTCATCGCGCGCGATGCCGTCAATGCCTCGGGCTGGTTTGTACGCCTGACAAAGCGCGGTCCCGAGGGCAAGGCGATTGCCGCCAACGTGCTCAAGGCGCTCGATGCCGTTGCCGAGGCGGAGGCTGAGCTCGGCAACTCGCCGCGCTCCATTGCGCTCGCTTTCGACCGCTTCTTGGCGGGCAAGGAGGCGCCGGGCGCGCTTAACGAGGAAGGCGGCGGCGCGGTGCGCATCATGACGGTGCATGCGTCCAAGGGTCTGGAGTATCCGGTCGTAGCGGTTGCCGAGTGTTTTGGCGTGCGTAAGTCCTCGGGTGCGGCACAGATGGTTCGCGTCGACGGTGGGGCGCAGGTCGTGGCGCTGCCGGCCCGTTTTGATGGCGTTAGGCTTGCCGACGGAACCTTCGTGAAGGGCGATGACGTCAAAAAGCAGTTTGAGCATGCGTTTAAGGGTAAGGGCACGTCGCTATGGTTGCCGCCGGAGCTCATGGAGGATGTCTGCGCGACGGGTTCTCCCGCCGAGGCATTCGTTCGCCTGCGCAACGACGACCTGCAGCTTTCGCTCGAGGAGCGGGCTCGCTTGCTCTATGTCGCCATGACGCGAGCGCGCGAGCTGGTCATTCTGGCGATGGATGTCGGCGTGAGCCGCGGCAAGGTGACGGCGCCGACCTTCGACGTCGAGACCGATCTGACCTACGACGTGCTGCGTCGTATTCTGCCGACGGACGGCCTGGACATGCCGCAGCTCGATGCCGACCGTTTGGTGTTCGACAACTCCCAGTCGGGCGACTACGAGCTCATCTCGCTGGCTGACTTTGCTTTTGGCGAGCAGTCGTTTGAGGCCAATGCTTCTCTGGATGCCGAGGGCAGGCTTGTCCGCGGCGATGCGGAGCCGGAGGGCGCCGGTGCAGATGCCCGCGCCGCCGTTCCCGGCCCTGCCGACCCCGAGCCCGATGCGTTTGAGCTCGTGTATCCCCAGACGGTGGGCGTGCGCATGGGCGCCTGCCCGTATCCGGCGCGCGATTCGTACAGCTACTCGTCAATTGCCGCGGCGCTGCATGCCGAGTCCGAGGACCGTGCCGCCGAGGCACACACGCCCATGGACGAGGCCGGCGATGATGCGGAGTCGGATGGTTCCGAGATGACGGATGCAGGCGTGGCCGCCGTTGAGCCCGCCGGCAACCCCATGGCGCTGGGCTCGGCGTTCCATGCCGCCTGCCAGTGGCTGATCGAGATGGGTGCCGATGCGCTGCCCGCCGAGCGTGCCGACGCCCTGGCTCGCCTGTGGCGCCTGACGCCGGAACAGCGCGAACGCTTCGACGTTGCCCTGGATCGCTGGCTCAAGTCGGCGGTCCGTGCCGAGCTGCTTGCCTGGCCGTGCGTTCGCGCCGAGGTGCCGTTCTTTTCGCTGGGTTGCGAGGATGAGGACATCGCTCGCTACGGTGCATATGCCGAGGGCGCCATCGATGCTTTGGCGACGAACCCGGCGGATTCGTCATGCGCGCTGGTCATCGACTACAAGACGGGTGGCACGCCGGACGAGACGCCGGAACAGCTGCAGGAGAGGCACGCCCTGCAGGCGCGCGTCTACGCTGATGTTTTGCACAAGGCGGGCTTTGAGGCCGTGACCGTCAAGTTCGTCCGCGTGGAGCAAGTCGACCTCGCCAACCCGTGCGAGCCTCAGGTGGTCACCTACAACCTCTAGTCCTCAGATAACTTGCGGTGGAATACGGACTGTTTTGGTCAAAAAAGCCGCCAAACAGTCCGCATTTCACCGCAACTGCAAGAGGAGCCGTGTGGGTTTGGGCTAGGTTCGGGTGCCGTCCGCGCTGTGCGGTAGAATCGTAACCCTAAGATCACGAACCCGCATCGGAGCTCATTACATGGCATTCGTCCATCTGCACAATCACACTGTTTTCTCCATGCTCGACGGCGCAACCCGTATCCAGGATATGGTCAACCGTGCCGTTGAGCTGGGCATGCCCGCCGTCGCCATTACCGACCACGGCTACATGTATGGCGTGCCCGACCTGGCGCTGGCCTGCGACGCCGTTAACCACAACACGCCCGAGTACAAAACCTGGAGTCACGACAAGGCCTTCTTGGAAAAGGACCGCCGCGACGAGCTGGTGGAGCCCGATCCCGAGGAAAGCCCGCGCGAGCATGCCCAGTATGTGAAGGACATGGCCATGTGGGACGAGAAGGGCAACATCGACGAGCTCAAGCCGCCCCTGGTCATCAAACCCATCTTTGGCTGCGAGGTCTACTTTACGCCGGACGAGACGCTCGCCCGCGACCATAAGCCCGAGCTCTACCACATGATTCTTCTGGCCAAGGACCAGGAGGGCTACGTCAACCTGATGCAGACGGTCTCCGAGGCCGCTGTGCAGGGCTTTTACTACAAGCCGCGCGTGACGCTCGACAACCTGCGTCGCCATGCCAAGGGCATGATCTGCACGAGCGCCTGCATCGCGGGCATCATTCCCAAATACATCGACCGCGGTGACATGGAGGGCGCCATCAAGTGGGCCGAGACCTTCCGCGACACCTTCGACCCTGGCGACTTTTACATCGAGATCCAGGAACACGGCATTACCACCGACAACGGCCTGACCGACGAGCAGATGGACCGCACGCTCATCGACATTGCCAAACAGGTGGGTGTCAAGGTCATCGCCACCAACGACTTCCACTACCTGCGCCGCGAGGACGCGCCCGTACAGGACGTCATCATGTGCATCGGCATGAACGCCAAGGTCGACGACCCCAACCGCATGCGCATGACCGGCTCGGAGTTTTACATGAAGACCGAGGAGGAGATGCGGGCGATGTTCCCGTATTGCCCCGAGGCCTGCGACAACACGCTCGAGATCGCCGACAAGTGCTACGTGGAGCTGGACTGGGACTCCATCATCCTGCCGCGCTTCCCGTTGCTCGACCCCGGCGAGACGCACGAGAGCCAGTTCCGCCGCGAGTGCGAGAAGGGCCTGCGCCAACACTATGGCGATGACTGGGCCACACGCGAAATCGGTGGCGTCAACATCAAAGAGCGCTTTGAGTACGAATACAAGGTCATCTGCGACAAGGGCTTTGCTGCCTACTTCTTGATAGTTGCCGAGTACGTGCAATGGGCCAAGGACAACGGCATCGGCGTCGGCCCCGGCCGTGGCTCGGCCGCCGGCGCTATCGTCGCCTACGCCATGAACATCACCGCGTTCGACCCGCTCGAGAACGGCCTGATGTTCGAGAGGTTCCTGTCCCCGCAGCGTACCGAGATGCCCGATATCGATATGGACTTCGACGATGAGCGGCGCCTCGAGGTCGTGGAGCACGTTCGCCAGCTCTACGGCCCCGAGAAGGTCACCCACGTTATCACCTACTCGACCATCAAGGCCAAGCAGGCCATCAACGATGCCGCGCGCGTTCTGGACTACCCGGTCTACATGGGCCAGCGCCTGTCCAAGATGGTCTCGAGCGACCCCAAGGTCAAGCTCAAGCAGGTACTCGAAAAACAACCCGGCAAAGAGGATCTGTTTAACCCCGACTTTGCCGAGGCCTATAAAAAGGACGACGACGCCCGCCGCATCATCGACACGGCGCTCTCGATTGAGGGCCTCACCCGTGGCGAGGGCGTGCACGCGTGCGCCGTTCTGATCTGCCGCGACCCCGTCAACGAGCATGTGCCCACCAAGCTCGATACCAAGGGCGGCGTTGAGATTACCCAGTACGAGGGCCATACCGTTGCCGACATGGGCCTGCTCAAGATGGACTTCTTGGGCCTGCGCACGCTGACGGTTATCTCCAAGGCTAAGGCAAACATCAAAAAGAATTTCGGCATCGACATCAAAGAGGAAGAGATTCCCTTTGACGACCCCGAGATCTTTAAGCTCATGGGCTCCGGTCACACCGCCGGCGTCTTCCAGGTCGAGTCCGCCGGCATGACGGCCACGATCAAGAACATGAAGCCCACCGAGTACAAGCACGTCGTGGCATTGATCGCTCTATACCGCCCGGGCCCGCTGGGCGCCGGCATGGTTTCGTCCTACATCAACCGTATGAACGGCAAGGAGCCGGCCGTCTCCTACGACGACCGCCTGGACGACATCCTGGGCGAAACCTACGGCACCATGGTCTACCAGGAGCAGGTTATGCTCATCTCCGTTGAGATGTGCGGCTTCTCCAAGGGCGAATCGGACTCGCGTATCCGTAAGCCCGTGGCTAAGAAAAAGATCAAGCTGCTCACGTCGACGGTGCTCCACTGGGAGGATGGCTCGGACGAGACCACCTACGACCACTGGATGAACGGCGCCATCAAGAATAACTACACGCGCGAGGTCGCCCAGAAGATTTGGGACGATGTTCTCGAGTTCGCATCTTACGCCTTTAACAAGTCGCACTCCGCCGGCTACGCCATCCTGGTTATGCAGACGGCATGGCTTAAGGCGCACTATCCGCACGAGTACATGGCGGCCGTTCTGACGTCCTACACGGGCAAGACCGACAAGATCGTTCACTACGTCTCGGCGTGCCGTCACGACGGCATCCCCGTGCTGTCGCCAGATGTTAACGAGTCCGGTACCGAGTTCACGGCTACCAAGGAAGGCGTGCGCTTTGGTTTGGCCGGCATTCGCGGCGTGGGCACCGGCGTGGCGCAGGCGATTATCGCCGAGCGCGAGGCGGGCGGCCCGTTTAAGACACTGCACGACTTTGTCGAGCGCGTGGACTCGAGCCAGGCCAACCGTCGCGTGATCGAATCGCTCATCAAGGCAGGTGCTTTCGACTCCACGGGGTATCCGCGTCGCCAGATGATGCACTTCGTGGACAAGAACAACCCCGAGAACATCATCGATGCCGCCGTGAAGCGCCAGAAGGATCGTGCGAGCGGCCAGACGTCGTTCTTCGATATGTTTGGCGACGTTGAGGGCTCGGGCTTTGAGGTGAGTGTGCCCGATCCGGATGGCCAGGAATGGGACCGCCACCTTAAGCTGAGCCAGGAGAAGGAGGTTCTGGGCATCTATGTCTCGGACCACCCGCTGCGCCCGTTTGAGTATGCACTAGCCAAGGCACGCGACTTCTCGTTCTCGCAGATCGATACCGGCTACGAGGTGCAAAACCCCACGGGCGGTACCATCAACCAGGAGATTCCCGAGGGCAAGGCGCTGTGGTGGGCCGGCATGGTCTCGAGCGTGTCCAAGCGCGTGACCAAAAACGGCGACCCCATGGGCATCGTGCAGCTCGAGGACATGGAAGGCGAGGCCACGGTCGTGGTGTTCCCCAAGACTTATAAAGAGGCTGAGGGGTACCTGTACGGCGAGGTCGATCCCGAGACCGGCGCGCAGCTGTCCGATGCGTTTGTGCGCATTAAGGGCAAGCTCGAGCGTTCGGACCGCGGCGACCAGATCATCGCGCAGGAGATCGTGCCGCTTGAGCTTAACGAGGAGAACAACAAGCCCAAGGTGTTTGAGGTCATGGTGCCCAACAGCCGCTTTAGCCAGGGCAATATGGCGCGTCTTGCCACGGTGCTTACCGCCAACCCGGGCGGCGACCGCGTGGAGATCTTTATCGAGCAGGTGGACGGGCGCGTACTGCGTGCCGAGGTGCCGGCCAAGGTCAACGCACGCTCGATTCCGCTGCTGGCAGAGGCCAAGGCCATCGTGGGTAACCAAGGCCGCGTGACGGTGATCTAAAATGATTTTTCTGGGACGGGGATTAAAAAATCATTTTGGGTGACGTGTGGCGGAAGACCAGTCTTTCTGGGACGGGAATGATTTTTTCATCCCCGTCCCAGAAAAATCATTTGGCATGCGAGATTGGAGGAAGTGATGGCGCAGGGGACGTTTGTGCAGGCGCTTCGTAAGGAGGCGGCGCTTAGCAGCACCTTTATGAAGGGGCGCTCGCTCATGCTTAACGGTGCCGTGCTGTCGTTTGAGGACTCCGGCTCGCGCTTCTCCAAAAACGTGAACATCGAGGGCACGGTGCGTGGCTCGCGCGGCGACCTGTACAAGACGCACGTGGCGCTCGATATGGACGAGCACGAGGTTATCGACTACGACTGCGATTGTCCCGCCGCCTTCCGCTATTCCGGCATGTGCAAGCACGTTATCGCCACGGCGCTGGCGTATCTGGATGCCAGTGGCGCCGAGCCCGTCGAGGGCTTGCGTACGCCGGTCCGCACGTTTACGGTACCGCCCGCACAGTCCAAGCAGCCCACGCGCCCCGTGCCCACCGCATCTGCGGTCAACCCCAACTTTCCCTTCCCGGCGCCCGTCCCCACGAGCCCGAGCCTTGTGGCGGCGCTTTCCGATCTTTCGGACGCGCGCATGGACGAGCTCGTGGCCATGCGTCGCAAGCTCGCCGGCACCATTGACCCCGATGCGCCCAAGGCAGTGCTGGAGCCCTCGCTGGTGCCGTACTACAATCCGCTGTTTGCCGATCGTTTTAACTGGGCGCTCGAGTTTCGCATTCGCTGCGGTTCGGTGTCCTACGTGGTTAAGGATATCGACGGCATGGCCGATGCCTATGTGCGCGGCGGTACGTTCTCCTATGGCAAGAAGCTTACGTTTGTCCATGTGCCCGAGGCATTCGATGACGTGTCGACAAAGCTGCTTGACTTTGTTGCAATGACGGTCGCCTACCTAGGTGATATTACGAGCTCGCGCTCGGCATCGTATGACTTTGCCCGCAGCGGCTTTGTCGCCGAGCGTCAGTTGCCGGTATCCGAGTATTCCGTCGTGTCCGTGCTGGACCTGCTGCGCGGCAGGACCATGTCCTTTGAGCCCGCTTGGTCGCGGGGGACGACGACGCATCGCTCCTACGAGGTGGCCGTCGAGTCGTCGCCGCAGGGGGAGGGCGAAGTCCCGGCTAAGCGCCCGCCGCTTCTTGCCGCCAAGGTTGCACCGGCGGCGGGAGGCAGCTACGACTTGCGCCTTCCGGCCGATACGCATTGCTTTGTCGCGAGCGACGTAGCCTATCTGGTCGATACGCGCCGCGCGCGCCGTACCGACACGGCGTTTGCCCAACATGCGGCGCCGTTCCTTTCGCACTTGTTGCCCTGCCGCACGCCGGTCCATATCGCCGCCGACCAGGTGGGCGAGTTCTGCCGCATGGCGCTGCCTATCTTGCGCGACTATACCGACCTGACCGCTCCCGCCGCGCTCGACGCCGTGGCGCCCGAGCCGAGCTTTGCCATGGCGATTGGCGTCGACGATGGTCTTGTGACCTGCAAGATTACGGTGACCTACGGTGATTGGTCGGCAGATCTCTTTAGTCTTGGTGCTCCGGGCAGTCCTTTCGAAGAGCAACGTCCCGGCGTTCCGCCCCGCGATACGGTGGCGGAGTTTCGCGTTATGGACACGGCGGCCCTGTACTTCGATTTCTACGAGGGCGGCCTGGCGTTTGAGGAGCGCGACGACGCCCGCCTGTTCCACTTGCTGACCGAGGGCCTGTCTGCCCTGTCCGAGCTGGGCGAGGTCATGCTCAGCGACCGCCTGCGCCAGATCTCGGTCCGTCCTGCGCCCAAGCTTTCGGTGCGTGCGACCGTCAAGAGTAACCTGCTCGACGTCGAACTGGGCGCGAGCGGGCTTTCGGCGGCCGACCTTGCCATCTATCTCGATTCGCATAAGCGCCACCAGACGTTCGCGCGCCTTACGTCCGGCGATATCGTGCGCCTGGACGAGGGCGCTCGTGCCGCGTTTGGTCTTGCCGAGGACCTTGGCGTCGATGCCGTCGACCTGCTCGATGGCGTGTCGCTTCCCGCGTCGAGCACCCTGTTTGTCGATACTATGCTCGCGCGCACGCCCGCGCTCGAAGCCGATCGCGACGCCGCATTCCGTCGTACCGTCGAGCGCTTGGATACGCTCGGCAAGATGGACTTTACGGTGCCGGTCTCGCTCAAGGCCACGCTGCGCGGCTATCAGGTCGACGGCTACCAGTGGCTCGGCTCGCTCGAGCACCTGGGCCTTGGCGGCATCTTGGCCGACGATATGGGCTTGGGCAAAACGCTGCAGATGATCGCGCACATTCTGGCGCGCGTGGAAGCGGGGGATACCAAGCCCACGCTCGTGGTATGCCCCGCGTCGCTTGTGTACAACTGGACCGCCGAGCTGGAGCGCTTTGCCCCCTCGCTTGATGTGTGCGCCATTGTGGGCGCCAAGGCCCAGCGTCGCGTGCAAATTGCTGGCGTGGTCGAGCACAACGTGGTTGTAACGTCGTATGACCTTATGCGGCGCGATATCGATGAGTATGCCGAGCAGGATTTTGCCCGCGTGGTGCTCGATGAGGCCCAGTACATTAAAAACCCGCTTACCCAGGTGGCTCGCGCCGCAAAGCGCCTGCCTGCCGGCGTGCGCTTTGCCCTGACGGGCACGCCCATCGAAAACCGCCTGTCCGAGCTCTGGAGCATCTTCGACTTTTTGATGCCGGGCCTTCTGGGCACGCGCGACTCATTTGCCAAGCGCTTTGAAAGTCCCGTCGAGCATGCCGAGGGCGATAGTGCCGCTCGTCTGCAGGCGCTCGTATCGCCGTTTGTGCTGCGTCGCGTCAAGGAAGACGTGGTGGCCGACCTGCCCGAGAAGATCGAGGATACGGTGATGGCGCAGCTTACCGGCGAGCAGCGCAAGCTCTACCTGGCAAACCAGGACCGCATCGCCCAGCAGGTGCAGCACCGCGAGGCCGGGGAGTTTAAGAAAGATAAACTCAAGGTGCTTGCCGAGCTCACCAAGCTGCGTCAGATCTGCTGCGACCCGCATCTGCACTATGCGGACTACAAGGCGGGAAGCGCCAAACTCGATACGTGCATGGAGCTCGTCCACGGAGCACTCGACGGCAGTCACCGCATCTTGCTGTTCAGCCAGTTTACGGGCATGCTCGATATCATCGGCAAGAGCCTGGCCAAGGAGGATATCGCCTTTCTTAAGCTTACGGGCGCATCGTCTAAAGAGAGTCGCGCCAAGATGGTTGCGCAGTTCCAGGCGGGCGAGGTGCCGGTGTTCTTGATTTCGCTCAAGGCGGGCGGCGTGGGCCTTAATTTGACGGCTGCCGACGTGGTTATCCACTACGACCCATGGTGGAACGTGGCGGCGCAGGATCAGGCGACTGACCGCGCGCATCGCATTGGCCAGCAGCACACCGTGACCGTGTACAAACTCATCGCCAAGGACACGATCGAGGAACGCATTATGCAGATGCAGGAGTCCAAGCGCGATCTGGTCAACAGCGTGCTCGGCGGCGATGGTATCTCGTCGGCACTGTTTACGCGCGAGGATGTTCTGGCGCTGCTCGGTGGCGACGGTCGCTAGCCTCGCTCGTTATGTGTTCATTTGCCATGCCGTGGATGGTTCGCCTGCCTTTGGGCATAAGAACCATCAAGAACATTGGCACATCAGCAAAGGAGAACATCATGGCGAAATTCTTTAAGGACCCCGACGGTAAGCTCATCGCTGCCCTTGGCGACGACGTTGCGACTCCTGCCGGCTGCACGGAGCTGACCGCAAACACCGAGGACGCGGCGCACGAGAAGCACGTGCCTGTTGTCGAGATCGAGCGCGACGGCCACGTCATTCGCGCGCGCGTGGGCTCGACGGAGCATCCTATGCTGCCCGAGCACTACATCGAGTGGATTGCGCTTGAGGCCGAGGGGCGCCTGGAGGTCCATTACCTCGAGCCCGGCATGAAGCCCACGACGTTTTTCGCTGGCGGCTCCAAGACTGGTACCGTCTATGCCTACTGCAACCTGCATGGGCTGTGGTCCGCGACGTTCTAGGAGCGCGCCCCCGCTCGGGGTATCATAGCTAGCATATGCACATGCGAGCGCCGGCTGCATTATGCGGCCGGCGCTTTTACTACGACAACGACAGTTACGATGGGAAGGGCTGGGCCATGAAGCTCGCACTTGCACAGATCGATATGCGCCTGGGTGATATTGAGGGTATCTGCGGTCGCATCGAGGATCAAGCCCGTTTGGCCCACGAGCGCGGGGCGCGCGTACTGTGCGTTCCGGCTCCGCTCTTTATGGGTGCTCTGCCCGGCGGCCTGGTGGGCACTGCCGACTTTGAGCACGATATGTTGATGGGCCTGACGGGCGTTGCCGAGCGCATCCAAGAGCTCGACATGATCTGCATCGTGCCCGCGGCGGTTTCGTTTGAGGGCCAGCCCCTGCTTGACTATATGATGCTCAAAGACGGTCGCGTGGTGCCCGCGCGCACAAGCATCGCCCTGCAACGTGGCGAGAGCAACGACGCGCGTTGGGCGCCTCCGGTGTTTGACGTGGACGGCGTGCGCATCGCCGTGGTGTTTGACCTGGACCGCGAGCTCGAAATGCTGCCGACCGGTGTCGACCTCATTGCCTATTTCCAGTTCAACGCGTTTGACATGACCGACCGCGAGACAGCTGCCGTCGCCGCCGTGCGCAGCGGTGCCTACCGCAAGATCGCGTCCAAGCGCAGCGTATGGTTTGCCTGCATGGCGCCGATCGGTGCCTATGACGAGTCGGTGTATACCGGCGGTTCGTTTGTGCTCGACGACTGCGGTCGCGTGGTGGCCCAGGCGCCGTGTTTTGAGGAGAGCCTGCTGGTTCAGGAGATTCAGCGCGGCGTGATGCTCGATGCCCTGGAGGACCATGAGCTGCCCCAGTTTCGCTCCGAGGAGTGGCTGTGGCAGGCGCTGGTGCTTGCCGTGCGCGACAATGCCCGCGCCCGCGGTGCGTCGCGTGCCGTGGTGGCGCTCGAGGGCGATTTGCCGTCGTCCCTGTTGGCGGCACTTGCCGTCGATGCCTTGGGTCCGCGTAATGTGATTGGCCTGGTGCTGGGGCGCAATCGCATCTTTACGCCGGCGCAGGAGGAGGCCGAGGCCGCCCGTTGTTCCGCTGTTCGCTCAATCGCCGAGCGCTTGCACATTCGCACTGTCGAGCGCGATGCGCCGGATGCGGCGCGCGTGCTCGATCGCGACGTGTCGGCGGGCGATGCCGAACGCCTGCGTTCGCGTGCGCTGGGCCTGATGCTCGAGGATACGGCGCTCGAGCTGGGCGCTATGGCGCTGAGCCCGCTTTCCAAGACCGAGTACGCGCTGGCGGCGCCCGCGCTTTGCGGTGGCTACCAGGGCGATTATGCGCCCTTTGGCGATGTGTATCTGTCGACGCTCGAGTTTGTGGCACGCGTGCGCAACCGCGCCTCGGCCGTGGTGCCCCAAGAGCTCGTGACGCTCAACGCGGTAGAGGATTGCATGGATCGCGTGCTGGCGCAGGCGCTCTCGACGCTCGCCGGTCCGGTTGACATGCTCGATCGTGCGGCACAGCTGCTTGGCGGGCTTGAGCCGGGCGAGGTCGATGGTGCGCTTGAGTCGCACGTAGACCGCAATCGACCTTTCGACGACATCCCGATGGCCGCCGCCAAGCCCGAGGTCTGCTCGTTGCTGCTGATGCTCGTGCGCCAGGGCGAGGCCGCCCGCCGCATGCTACCGACGGCGCCGATCGTCTCGGCCCGTTCATTTGTCGAGCGCTCCTGGCCGTACATGCTTGCGTGGTCCGATCTGGGGCTCAACGGTAAGGAGCGCATGACGGTTGATTCGCTGGCACGCGCCGAGGTGCGCCGCTTTGCCGACGACGACACGAGTGACCGTATGCGCGGCGAGATGATGGGCATACTGGGCGAGCTGTTGGGTATTTCGCCCGAGCAGATGGAGGAGCTGCGCTCCGAGGACGGTCAGCGTCGTTTGCACGAGGGAATGAAAAAGTTCGAGGGCGAGGTCCAGGACGCCATCGACAAGATGATGGGCGGCCAGGGCGGACCACAGGGTGGGCCCCAGGGCACGCCGATGCCGCATCCGCCGGTTGACCCGAGGCAGTTCCCATTCTTCAGCCAAAACTAACTATGGGATGGGATTCGCTTCCAACCCCGATACTTCAACTAAGCGTCTTGGCCCCGTTGTGTTATTCTAGAACAGACGTTCGTGAATGATGCGCGGGGCCTTGCCTTGCGCTGTGCTTGTGACGAGGGGAGGTCGGCTTGGTCATTTTGGGTATCGACCCCGGTTTGGCCCATACGGGCTGGGGGATTATCGAGGAGCGACGTGGCGAGGTTCGCTGCCGTGCCTACGGTTGTATCGAGACCAGCGCGGGCAGCCCGCTCGCGGTGCGCCTGTCGCATATCGCCCGCGACCTCAAGGGCGTCGTCGAACGCTACCGTCCCGATACCGCGGCTATCGAGAGCATCTACTTTGGCGCTAACGTCCGCTCGGCCATCCCCACGGCGCATGCCCGCGGTGCTGCGCTCGTGGCGCTTTCGGAATGCGCGCTCGAGATTGGCGAATACACGCCCATGCAGATCAAGCAGGCCGTGGTGGGCACCGGTGCCGCAGATAAACGGCAGGTTGCCTACATGGTGCGCACGCTCACGCAGCTCGATCACGACCCTCACCCAGACCATGCCGCCGATGCGCTGGCCTGCGCCATCTGTCACGTTAACCTAAGCCGCACCCGGGCACTTACCGGCGGCGAGTTCTATCAACAGAGAGGAACCGGATACTGATGATCTCCCAGCTCCATGGAACGCTTGTCGAGGCCACGATGAGCTCGGCCGTCGTCGATGTATCGGGCGTGGGCTTTGAGCTCGGTATTTCGGGCAGCACTGCCGCCACGCTGCCTACGCCCGGCGGCGAGGTTCGCCTTTATACCCGTATGCAGGTGCGCGAGGACGCTATGACGCTCTTTGGCTTTGCCTCCAAGGACGAACGCACGATGTTCGATCGGCTCGTTTCTGTCTCGGGCGTCGGTCCACGCCTGGCGCTTGCCGTGCTTTCCACCTATACCGTGGGGCAGCTGTATTCCCTGGTGATGGCCGAGGACGACAAGGGCATGGCCAAGGTTCCCGGTGTGGGCAAAAAGACCGCGCAGCGTCTGATCCTGGAGCTTAAGAGTACCTTTGCCAAGGACAAGGGCTTTGTTCCGGTCGACGTAATCCCCGGTCAGGTTGCGATGCCGGTCCCCGCAGCCGCTCCCTCGGCAATCGATGACGCCCGCGCGGCGCTCCTTTCCATGGGCTTTAGCCCGCAGGAGACCGAGGTCGCCCTGAGCGGGTATGATGGGCAGGATATGCGTGTCGAGGATCTGCTCGGCGCGGCGCTTAAGCGACTCGGAATGGATGCGTGATGTGGGAAGCCGATGACTCTCAGGACCTGTGGGCGACGCCCGGCAACTCGCCGGCGGCATCCATGGCGCACGGTGAGCGTATGGTGGGTTCGGAACTGACGCCCGAGGATCTCGATGTCGACCGTACCCTGCGTCCCCAGCGCCTGGACGACTACTGCGGTCAGGAGCATATCAAGCAGAGCCTTCGCGTGCTGATCGAGGCGGCGCAGAGCCGTGGCGAGACGCTCGACCACGTGATTTTCTCGGGCCCTCCGGGTCTGGGCAAGACCACGCTGGCCACGGTTATCGCCAACGAGCTGGGCGCTCAGATCAAGACGACGAGCGGCCCGGCCATCGCGCGTACCGGCGACCTGGCGGCTATTCTTACCAACTTGCAGCCGGGTGACGTGCTGTTTATCGACGAGATCCACCGCCTTAACCGCTCGGTCGAGGAGGTCCTGTATCCCGCTATGGAGGACTTTGCGCTCGATATCGTTATCGGTAAAGGCCCGGCCGCTCGCTCGATTCGCCTGGATATCCCCAAGTTTACGCTGGTAGCGGCAACGACCCGCTCGGGTATGCTGACCGGCCCGCTGCGCGATCGCTTTGGCATTTCGTATCGCCTGGACTACTACACGGTCGAGGAACTCGCTCAGATTGTGACGCGCTCGGCGACTATCCTGGGCGTTACGATCGACCATCCCAGCGCGCTCGAGATCGGCTCGCGCTCGCGTGGTACGCCGCGCTTGGCCAACCGTCTGCTCAAGCGTGTGCGCGACTATGCGCAGGTACGCGGCAACGGGCCTATTGAGCTTGATATTTGCCGTCAGGCGCTCGAGTTCTTCGAGATCGATGAGCTTGGTCTGGACTGGATGGACATTCGTATCTTGGAGACGCTTGCCAAGACGTTCTCCGGCCGTGCCGTAGGCCTGACGACCCTTGCCAGCGCGGTGGGCGAGGACCCGGGTACGCTCGAAGATGTCTACGAACCCTATCTGCTGCAGTGCGGCTTGATGATTCGCACGCCCCAGGGCCGTCAGGCAACGCTTCGCACCTTTGAACATTTGGGCATCGAGCCAGCCGTTTAGAGGCGGGTTTGTTTTGGCTGGTCTGTAGGCTATCGCTGAGCATTGGATAAACATATCGCCATTCATCGGTTACGGGTGTTTTACTATTGCGCGCCCGTGCTATGCTGAATTGGTCTTTTTCTCATCCGGTAACGAAAGGACCGCCCATGCCTACTGACATCGAAATCGCACGTTCCGTCACGCCGCTGCCCATTACCGAGGTGGCTAAGAACGCCGGCGTCGACGTAAAGCACCTGATTCCGTATGGCTTCGACAAGGCTAAGGTTGACTATTCACTGCTCAACGAGCCGACCGATCACCAGGCCAAGCTCGTCCTCGTGACCGCTATCAATCCCACGCCCGCCGGCGAGGGCAAGACCACCACGACTATCGGTCTGGCCGATGGTTTGCGCCGTCGCGGCGTCAAGAGCGCTGTGGCCCTGCGTGAGCCTTCGCTCGGTCCCGTCTTTGGCGTAAAGGGCGGCGCCGCCGGCGGCGGCTGGGCTCAGGTCATCCCCATGGAGGATATCAACCTGCACTTTACCGGTGACTTCCATGCTATTGGCGCCGCCAATAACCTGCTGGCTGCCATGCTCGACAACCATATTCAGCAAGGCAACCAGCTCGGTATCGATGTTAAGCGCATCACCTGGAAGCGCGTCGTCGACATGAACGACCGCCAGCTGCGCCACGTTATCGACGGCATTGGCGGCAAGGCTCAGGGCGTGCCGCGCGAGGACGGCTTCGATATCACCGTTGCCTCCGAGGTCATGGCGATCCTGTGCCTGTCCACGAGTATCAATGACCTCAAGGAGCGCCTGGGCGAGATCGTCGTCGGCTACAGCTTTGCCGGCGAGCCCGTCCGCGCCCGCGACCTCAAGGCTCAGGGCGCCATGGCTGCGCTGCTTAAGGATGCGCTCAAGCCCAACCTGGTGCAGACGCTTGAGGGTACGCCCGCGTTTGTCCACGGCGGCCCCTTCGCCAACATCGCCCACGGCTGCAACTCCATCATGGCTACGCGCATGGCTATGCGCTTTGGCGATGTCGCCATTACTGAGGCCGGTTTCGGCGCCGATTTGGGTGCCGAGAAGTTCCTCGACATCAAGTGCCGCATGACGGGCGTCCGCCCCAGCGCCGTCGTGATTGTCGCCACCGCCCGTGCGCTTAAGTACAACGGCGGCGTTGCCAAGGCCGACCTTAACGACGAGAACCTCGATGCCCTCAAGGCCGGCATGCCCAACTTGCTGCGCCACGTCGACAATATCCAGAACGTCTATGGTCTTCCCTGCGTGGTCGCCATCAACCGCTTCCCGACGGACACCGAGGCCGAACTCGAGCTCATCGAGTCCGAGTGCCAGAAGCTCGGCGTCAACGTTAAGCTTTCCGAGGTCTGGGCCAAGGGCGGCGAGGGCGCGCTCGAGCTGGCCGATGAGGTCATGCGCCTGATTGAGCAGCCGAGCGAGCTCAAGTTTGCCTACGAGGACGGTGCCGATGTGGCCGACGCCCTCGAGGCCGTCGCCACCAAGGTTTACCGCGCCGATGGTGTCGACTTTACGCCGGCTGCCAAGCGCCAGCTCGCCGAGCTGCGCGAGAACGGCTTTGGCAACCTGCCGGTATGCGTCGCCAAGACGCAGTACAGCTTTAGCGACAACGCCAAGGCGCTGGGCGCTCCCGAGGGCTTCCGCATCACCGTGCGCGAGCTCAAGGTTTCCGCCGGTGCCCACTTTGTGGTCGCGCTGACCGGCAGCGTTCTGACCATGCCGGGCCTGCCCAAGGTCCCCGCGGCCGAGAACATCGACGTCGATAACGACGGCAACATCACCGGCCTGTTCTAAGTCTGCTGCTCATAGCCGCTTGCCCGCCCCGCCGCGCCTACCAAGGCCCGGCGGGGCTTTTTGATCCTTAGGCACGCGCATGTCTTGTAGATACCGGCGGGCTTTGCCCATCATAGGCTTTTGCGCGGGTAGAATGCATGGATAACTTGATGCTTACAGGCGACGGAGAGGAAACGTTGCATGGACCAGGACAAGACGACCGTGATGGGCGGATATGGTTCCGCGCAGGCTGGCGGCAGCGCCGATGCGACCCGCATTGTGTCGAACCCCGGCAATGCTGCCCCCGATGCGACACAGGCGTCCGCCGAACCCACACGAGTTATGGGCTATGGCGATACACCGCGGGATCCGTTTGATTATGCACCGCAGGACCCGTATGGCAATGCGACGCCGGACCCGTATGGCAATGCGGCGGCAGGCGCTTATAATAACCTGCCGCAAAATCCCATTCCGCAGCCTCAGCAGACGACGTATATGCCGCGCACGGCACAGTCCCAGCCTCGTTATGAGTCGCGCGATCCGTATGCGCGCCAGCCTTATCGTGAGTACCCCAAGTCGATTCCGCAGTATGGTGAGGACGAGGAAGAGGCGCCGTCGCGTTCGTCGAGTGTGATCAAGAAGATCCTCATTGTGCTGGCGATCTTTTTTGCGCTGTCGGTTGTATTCGCCATTGTGTCGGGCATGCTCAACAAACGGGGGAGTTCAACGGCCGATACCACTGCCGAGCAAACCGAGTCCGCCTCATCTAACACCGTCGATCTGAGCGATATCCCGGGGCAGTACTGGTCCAACGCCAAGAAGCTCCTCAAGTCGCGCGGCGCCGATCTTTCGAATGCTGTGATTCTGACTGACGACGGCTCGACGCCTGTTGTCGATGCCAACTGGGTCGTCACATCTGCCTACTACAACGCTGACGGCAACCTGGAGGTCCAGCTTACGCGCAAGGACGGCTCGTCGGGCAATGCGTCCGGCGATCAAGGCACCACGGACAGCTCGAGCTCCAACACGCTGGAGGACCTGAGCAATAAGGCGCAGGAATTGGGAGACAAGGCGCAAGAGCTGGGCGATACGGCACAAAACCTGGGCGATACCGCGCAGAACTTGGGAGACATGGCGACGGATGCCTGGAACGCCCTACAAAACGGCATTTCGGGCGCACAGGGAAACTAGCGGCCGAGCGGCTAGAGCCTTAGCGGTGCAAACAAAAACGGGACGCAGGATCGCGTGACCGGGCGCATAGGCGCGCTGGTCGGCGGTCCTGCGTCCCGTTTTGCTGTCGATTACAGCTGCTCTGCCGGACGCTCGGGCGAGCTAAAGCCGGAGTCAAACGTGACGACGCATGATGCATCGGGCCTGCGCTCGTGCACGATGCGCGTGACGAGCTCCAGCAGCTCCTCGTCGGATATGTCAAAGCCGTCGGGACGCACCAGGTCAAACGAAACAAAGCCGTCGTGCTCGTGCAAGTCGTGGATGGAAAGCGCGGGGTCGATCTGCGCTACGCCGCGCTTGACCCAGCCGCGCAAGTCATCGCCGGTTGTTGCAATGGGGTCGCAGTGCAACGTGATGGCGATGCCCATCTGGCGTTTGATATCGTGTTCGATGGTGTCCAGAATCTCGTGGTGCTCAAAGGCATCGCCCTCGCCGGGCATTTCCACGTGTGCACTGGCAAACTGGCGGCCGGGGCCGTAGTCGTGCACCATGAGGTCATGAGTGCCCAGGACCTGGGGGTACGACATGATCCTGTCGCGGATTTCCTGGACGAGTTTGGGGTCGGGCGCTTGTCCCAGCAGCGGGCTGATGGCGTCGCGCACCAGGCCCATGCCGCTGATGCAAATGAAGATGCCCACGCCCAGGCCCGCCCAGCCATCGAGGTCAAAGCCGGTCGTTTGCGAAATGAGCGCCGCCGCCAAGACCGAGCCCGAGGCGATGACATCGTTTTTGGAATCCTGCGCCGTGGCGATGAGCGTCTCCGAGTCGATGCGATTGCCCAGCGTGCGGTTGAACGCCGCCATCCAGAACTTGACGAGCATGGATGTAGCCAGTGCCGCAAGGGAAACGAGTGTGTAAGCGGTGGGGGAGGGCTTGATGATCTTGGTAACGGACTCGAGCACCAGGTTGATGCCGACGGCACAAACGAGGACGGCGACAACCAGACCGGCGAGGTATTCGTAGCGGCCGTGGCCATAGGGGTGGTCTTCGTCTGCCGGGCGGCTGGCAAGTCGGAATCCGAGCAGGCTCACGATGTTGCTCGACGCATCGGAGAGATTGTTGAAGGCGTCGGCGATGAGCGAGACGGAGCCGGCGAGTAGGCCCGCGATGCCCTTGGCCAGACACAGGGTAATGTTGAGGCCAATGCAAATGAGGCTTGCGGCAAAGCCCGCGTTGGTACGGCGAGTCGTATCGACCGGCTCGCCCTCGCTGCCGGGAACAAGCGTATGTACCAGCCGATTTACAAATAGCATGGCGATCGTCCTCACAATCATGGTTAAGGGGATAGTGTAGCTCGCATGGGCGCACCGTGCGCCGGTGCTCAGAAAATGCAGTAATGGTCTGCTGGAGCTAACGAGCGGCCCTTCTTGTCCGACCGGGTGCTCCATTTTGGGCCACATGGGTATGGGCATGTGCCTGCCTGCCCGACATACTTAATGTCGACAGCCCCTGCGCAAAGGAGGACGTATTCATGGACGAGATGTTTGCCATTAAATGCCAAAACTGCGGCGGCCCTATGTACTCACACCAGGCTAAACGCAGCTTTGAGTGCGCCTATTGCGGCACGGTCGTTCCGTGGCAGGCCGATGCGGGGGAGCCCAAGAGCGCCCTGGGCATTCGCCATACGCCACTGACGGTTGTCGATGGACTGCTTAAGCTCACCCACGTGTCGCAGCTCGAGCGCCCGGAGGACTCGGACTGGTATTTCTTTAATTCACACTGGCGCAATCAGTCGGTTCTGGAGCATCTGCTGTGGGAGGACCGCGGCACGGCGCAGGAGTTCCAAGAAGCCACGCACGTGAGCATTCCCTGCCCCTTCTGTGGAGCGTCCTTTGAAGGCGAGTCCACTCAGCGCGTGCTTGAGTGC
The DNA here is from genome assembly GCF_028207065.1 of Collinsella aerofaciens. Classification (GTDB taxonomy): domain Bacteria; phylum Actinomycetota; class Coriobacteriia; order Coriobacteriales; family Coriobacteriaceae; genus Collinsella; species Collinsella aerofaciens_AR. The sequence continues at coordinate 32,045 of NZ_JAQLFP010000017.1, read as the reverse complement.
CCGTCCTGCGGAAATAAGATCGGCGTTGCCGACCTACTCAAGCCCGGTACCTTTAGCAAGCGTCTGACCATGGGCGTTGGTGCCGAGTACGTGCCTGAGCAGGGTATTCCTTGCGAGATAACGCCGCAGCAGGCACGTGCCAACGCGCTGCAGCTGGTGCGCCAGTATCCCGATGCCTTTGCCGGGCACGACGTGGAAGACGCGATTCAAAATGACATGTCGCTCTTCTACTTCCCCATGGCGCTCGCGGATTTGCGCATGATGGCGTCCTTCCCGGGCAAGGGGCTGAGCAAGGAGACCCTGGTGTACTACGAGGTGCTCGACTGGGCGTATCCGCGGGCAAACTACCTGGACGTTCGCCTTATGGGCATTTTGGAGCCGTGGGACTTTGCCAAGGTTGGGCCGTTCGATCCCGCTATGCAGGAAGGCGACTTCCGCGTTGTCTCCGTCGATGCGTCTACCAAGGACCAGGTGGTCATTGATAAGCTGGCGCTCGACATTGCCGGCAACGATGCCGAGGCGGTGCTGGGGCTCAATAAAAAGAGCATCCGCACCTGGGCGCGCAAGGCTCGCAAGCATAAGGACGGCCTGGTGATGGTGCCGGTCTACTTTGTCGATCGCCCGGCGACGGACAGCCGCGATGGCGAGCAGGTGCGCATTGCCGTAAACGGCCAGACGGGCCGCGCGGCCGCGGCGGTGTTTAGCGACAAGCGTGAGACGCATGTGGTGGCGCCGCTCAACCCGAGTCTGCATCTGTCCGGAGAAAGCACCGTGCACGCCACGCCCATCGAGGTCAAATACGTTAAATCGCCCTTCCTCTACCAGATCGTGCGCCGTGGAGGTGGCGAGCAACCGCGCCAGGTTGCAGCGGCAGCTGAGGGTTCCTACCGAGAAGAAAAGCCCAAACGCAAGGGATTGTTCGCTGCGATATTTGGGAAGTAGGGAAGTGCAGCCGGTTGGCGCTGCGATGCGATAGTTAGAGGAACGGGGCAGTCCGCACTCCTGCGGACTGCCCCGTTTTTGTGTTGCGGGGAAGTGCCGGGCACTTCATTAAAAGTCCTCGCGCGGACTCGAATTCCAATGTCGCCTAGCGCCTTCGTGCAGGATTCCCGAAGTGACTAAAATGTGGCAATAGAGACAGTTTTCACGAACCCTATGGGAGTGACATGCATGGACAACAACACCTTGCTGTTTCAGGACAAGGGCTCGGGTAGGTTTAAAGACGTCAAGATCTACCCCAACCGTATCGAGGTGCTCAAGAAGGGCACGTTTGGTGGCAAGCACACCGAGATTGTTTACCTTAAGGACATCACTGGGGTCAACAGGATCAAGGGTCGCGACGTTTTCCTGCGCAATCGACTGTTAACCGCTTGCGTCTTTAGTCTGAGCAGTCGTGCGAAGGCCCAGGAGTTTGTTAACGCGCTGAACATGGTGATGTAGCCCATGGCGGCGTTCGGGCCAAGGTAAAAATCGGGGGCACAGAACGGTGTCCTGCGCCCCCGATTGAGTCGATGTGTCTAAAAGGCGGGCTTGCCTACTCGCTGTCGTCCCCAGCGTTGTCGCGGTCACTGGCAAGCATTGCTGCACCTGCGACCGTTGTCGCCACGGCGGCGGCAGCGAGCCCGGCGGCAACGCCAGAGCTGTCGCCCGTGTCGGCGAGCTTTCCGCCCGAGCCCTTGCCCTGGCCTCTCTTGTTGCTCTTGCCGTTCTTGTCGGCGCCGCCTGCGTTGGAACCCGTGTCGCTGCCGGTGCCGCCCGCACTGCCCGAGGCCGCTACGGTAAAGCTTGCGGCTCCGTCGCTGGCGAGCGTGTAGTTCTGCGCCGCGTCGCCCAAGAGACCGTTCACGCGCACCCAGTACGTTCCTGCGGCAAATGTTTCGTCCTCGGCCATTGCCGTGCCCGGAGCGCCGTCCGCGTCGTGCACAAACTCGAGCTGGGCCGTGCAGGCATCGGTTTCGAGCTTGCCCTCGAGTGATGCCGCAATCTTGGCGCGCACGTCTTCGCCGGCCTTAAGGCCTTCGAGTCCCTCAAAATGGGGCGTCAGCGCGCGTGGATCGATATCGATGGGCACAGAGCCCTGCAGCCCCGTAACGGTCTCGTTGCCCAGGGCGTCGACATCCACGTATTCAATGGCAAACGCATGGCCCGAAGCTGTCGCGTTGAGCGCGTTGCTGCTGTCAGCAAGGCGGAAATGACCCTCGCCAACGGTCTTGCCATCCTGGAATGAGGCATCGCTCAGCGAGTCGCCGTACGTCATGCGCATGCGGGTCGGGAGATAGTACGGGAGATAGTACGAAGCCGTCTGCTTGTGCTCCGTATCGTAATTGCGCTGGTAGATGCTCCGGGCCAGCGCCGCATCAACAAAGTCGGATGCGATGATGCCAATGTGCTTGAGGTAATCTGACTTTGTATCCTCGGTGCCGCTGGGGTTGATGTACGGGCTCTTATACAGATGCTCGTTGACTACTCGTGCCGAGGTAAAAGGATTGCCTCCGTGCGACAAGCCCGTGCAGCTGGTGTAGTTGATAGACCAGCAGCGCTCCAGGACTTGCTCCTTGGCCCCGTTATCGTCCTCGACATCTACCTCGTTGCGCGTGCGCCCGGTCGTTTCCTTCAGCGCATTATCGACCCAGCTGAGCTTGTCGGTTCCCGTGAGTTTGTACTTGTCCTGGGCGTATACCTTGGTGCAATAGGGCTCTTTGTCGCCTGTTTCCCCCGCGGCTTCAAAGCCCCGCGCGTCTTGGACGAGACACATAGTGGCGCTGTCGGAGTGAGCCTTGATCTTGTCATCCCATTCGGTAAGGTCGAGGCCCCACGTGTGGCCGCTTACACTGTTGCCGGCGAGCCTAAATCGACGCAGCAGAACGATCTTTCCGCGCACCTCGTGTAGCGCGGGGATTCGGCTCGACGTATAGAACAGTTTGGGGTTGTCGTCCAAAACCTTGGCGAAAGCCGTCGTAACACTTTCGTCGGTAGCCTCGTCGTTGCCTCGTGATACAAGCATGATGAGCGCTTCTGTCGGGTTTTCGTTCAAAAACGTTTTGAAGTAGCCTATGACATCGGAAAGATGCATAAAGTACGCGTCTTTTTTGAGCAGGTAGTAATCCCCGTGGTCGATACCGGGGTCGTCGCCCTTTCCGAGCCGGATATCAAAATAGCGAATGCCTTCGAGCAACTGCGTGGGAATGTAATCCTGCTGGCATTTTACTTGCGAGGATTGGGGCTCAGTGTCGTTGTCCACGCTGCAGGTGCCCGAATCGTGCGTACCCGGGATGCTCAGCTCGTCGAGGAACTTGTTGTCGTCGACGTATTTCATCCAACATGGCCCATCGACGTAGCTGCTGTACGTGATCCAGTCGAGGCTGCTAACCGTGGCATCGTTCTTTTTCATGTCGTAACCGATAAGTTCGAGCTCCCACGGAATGCTCTTACTCTTATGGCAGATCTTATTGTTGTCCTGGTCTTCGCCGTTCGATTCTATTGCCAGGTACTTAATGTCTTTTTTCTCGGTTTCTTTCTCGACCGTGCGGTCTCGGATGATATAGGTTCCGTTTGATTGACGCTCGAACGCAAAAGCGCGGCTGGGCTTGTTGTCATACTCGCCGCCCCATACGTGGATGACCTTTCCATCTTTGTCAGAGTCGTCGTCGACCGACCAAATGCTGTAGCCCGTCTTTTTATGCTCTTCGAAATTGAGCAAGGTGCGGATAGCATACCAGTTTGTATCGTCATTCTTGGTCGTTACGTTCTCAAGGATGAGCTTGCTGGACGTGCCGTCGTTAAACAGGTGGCAGACGTTGCCGCGAACGTTGCCGTCTTGGTTGACGCTCGCGGTGCGAAAATAGCCCGCGGGGCGAAGGCGAATGACGAAATTGTCGAGGCTGACTGACGCTGTGGCAGCGTCTTCTGCAAATGCCGCGCGCACGGGAAGGCCCAATCCCGCGGTTTCGGGCAGGCTTACAAATGGCGACAATGCTGCGAGTCCTAGGCCCAACGTGAATGCTCGACGGCTGATGGCGTGGTGTTCGGTCATAACTCCTCCGTTCGCAGGGTGCGGTTATGCACTCATTTTGTTCACTATACTGCCCGGATGTCTAAACGTGTTGGCTTAATTGTCTGCGTGGCGCCATAAATCGGCGGGCGGACGCGTTGGGGCGCTTGTCTATTTGTGCTGCTACCGCGCTGGGGGTGGTTTTGCCGCCCGGCACCCTCGCGTTCGCCGGCTATCGGCATAAGAAAAGGAGGGTCGGTTTACCGGCCCTCCCTGGGTACGAAGCGCTGGGGTACCGTCGCTTGTTTGCTCTGCGACCGTGTTTCCCGTTGCGCTCGCCAGTCGCTTAGCGCTTGATCTCGATATCGTCGAGCTTGACGTCCATGGCCTCGGTCTTGGCCTTGGCAATGTCATCGGCAAACTCCAGAGACTTCATCATGGTCTCGACGGCGTCCTTGTGCTCCTCGACATTGTCGATGCTCACGTAAACGCTGCCGCCGCCTGCTTCGGTGAAGTACTCAGTCGTTACGCCGCCCGAGTGTGTATAGGAAGCGTTGCGCCAAGTCTTGCCGTTGTACTTGACGGGATCATTCTCGGTCCACTCAAAGTTGGCCTTCCATTTGGCCTCGTAGTCGAACAGCTCGTCAGCGTTCTTGTCAGAGTCGAAGACAGGGATGAAGCGATCGCTGGCGTGCTCGCTCTCGGTGAACTTAAACTGGGCCCTGTCGGCGGTGTCGCCGGCAACGTCGGTGATCTCGACGCCCTCGGGCACCTCGACCTTAAACCAAATGAAGTCGGTCCTCATATCCACGGCTGGCTTTTCTGCGCCGCCGCCACCGCCACTGCCGGTAGCGCCGCCGCTTCCGCCGCAACCCACCAGGGCAACCGCGGCAAGGAGACTGATGCAGAGGGTGAGAATCGCAAAGGCCTTCTTTTTCATGGTCGTGTCCTCCTCGATCTGTAACCGCCCATGGATTACCTGTCTTTACTGTACGCGCGGGCGGCTCGTTCGGGTGGGCCATGTGTCCCATTCTGGGGGCCGGATTTGCGCCGGCAAGTGGCAATATGCGCGGGTGTAAAAGAGGGGAGGGCCGATGCTGTCGGCCCTCCCCGGGTTGGGCGCCCGTTGTTTTAATGGGGCGCATGTGCGCGGGTGCGCGTAGGCGCGTGCGGGTGTCCCGTTACTTGATCTCGATGCTCGAAATCTCGACTTCGCGTGCCTCGGAAACTGCCTCTTCCATATCATCGGGGAACTCGATGGAGTTGAGGAGCGCCTCGGCTTCTTTCTTGTGCTGGTCGAAGTTCGAGATGAGGACGTAGACGCTTCCCAGCCCAACGTCGGTAAAAAGCATGGTTGAGATGCCGCTGTTGTCCTCGTATGTTCCGACGAGCCACGTCCTGCCGTTATACTCGACGGACCCGTCATCCTTCCACTGGAACGTATCCCCCTTCTTTTCCGCCTGGTCGGCGTGGGATTCCTCGGCCGTCAGCGCTTTTTTCCAAACGGGGATAAAGCGATCGGCCGAGGCGTTCTCGTCTTCGAGGAAGGTGAGCTGGACCCTGTCGGCATTCTTGCCGGCGGAGTCGCTTACGCCGACGCCCTCGGGCATCTCGACCTTAAACCAGATAAAGTCGGTCTTCTTGGCGACGGGGGCCTTTTCCTTGCTCTCGCTCTTGGGGGCGCTGCCGCCGCCCGATGCGCTCCCGCCGCAGCCGACAAGGGCAAACGCGGCAAAGAGGGCGATGCAGAGGGAAAGGATCGATAGGGTCTTTTTCTTCATGGTGGCGTCCTCCTTGTCTGCCGATGACATCACGGCGCCGCATGTTGTTGGGGTACTGATTGCGCTGGCGGCGGATGTCTCTGTGTACTGTGCGGCTTATGCCTCCGTTCATCGCTTGTGGCCGTTGCGCGGCCGTGCCCCAACGGGTTCCTTACTTATAGATATGCCCCAGCTTGTGCTGCCCGGGAGTCTCGAAAGGTGGGCCATGTGTCCCATGTTTGTGTCGCTGCCGCCTATCGTGTGCCATAGAAATCCGCGATGGCCAGGTGCGCTGACGCTCATGTGCTTATGGGCTAGACTTAGCACCATTACGTGATCGATGCGGTCGGTCGGCGGTTGCCATCCGACCGATGTATATGACTTGAAGGTGCATGTGCATGAGCCAAGAGATGATGGACAAGACCTGCCGCGGGTTTGCCGAGGCGCTGGCCGCGCGCGAGCCGGTTCCCGGCGGTGGCAGCGCGAGCGCCTTTGTGGGCGCGCTGGGCGCCTCGCTGTGCGGAATGGTTGCCCGCTACGGTGCGACCAATCCCGCGCTTGCTGATCGTGCGGATGACCTGACGCGTGCGTTTGTCCGTGCTGATGAGCTGGCCCAGGAGCTTGTCGAGTTGGTTGCCGAGGACGTTCGTGCCTATGGGCAGGTGTCCGCGGCGTACGGTATTCCGCGTGACGATCCGGCTCGAGCGACCGCGATTCAGGATGCGCTGCATGTGGCCGCTATGCCGCCGTATCGCATTATGGATGCCTGCGGGCGTGCGCTGGCGCTGCTCGAGGACATGGCCGACAAGGGTTCGCGTCAGCTGCTGTCCGATGTGGCGTGCGGCGCCGTGTTCTGCCGTTCCGCTATGCAGGGCGCGAGCTTGACGCTCTTTGCGAACACCACGTCTATGAAGGATCGCGCTCGTGCTGAGGAGCTCGAGACGGCGTGTGATGAGTTGCTCGACACGTGGTTGCCGCGCGCCGATGCGCTGGCGCGCCGCGCCGCCGACGCTGCAAGGAAGAGGGGATAGCCATGGCTGAACTGCTGAAGGGTGCTCCCGTTGCTCGCGCGCTGACTGAGGAACTTGCTGCTCGCTGCGCAGCCCTGCGCGAGCGAGGCGTTGTTCCGACGTTGGCTATCGTGCGTGTGGGTGAACGCGAGGACGACCTATCCTACGAGCGCGGTGCGCTCAAGCGCTGCGAGAAGGTTGGCATTGAAGCTCGCCGCGTTTTGCTTTCTGCCGATGTTTCGCAGGACGAGCTGTTGACGGCCATCGAGGACATCAATACCGATTCGTCTGTTCATGGCTGCCTGATGTTCCGCCCGCTGCCCGCCGGCCTTGACGAGGACGCGGTTGCCGCAGCGCTCGATCCTGCCAAGGACGTTGACTCTATGACGCCGGCTTCGCTGCTCACCACGCTTTCGGGGCGCGGCGAGGGTTTTGCCCCCTGCACAGCCGAAGCCGTGCTTGCTTTGCTGGATCATTACGGCGTTGAGCTGGATGGAGCTAAGGTTGCTGTGGTCGGGCGCTCGCTGGTGATCGGGCGTCCTGTTGCCGCCATGCTTACGGCGCGCAATGCGACCGTGACGACGTGCCATACGCATACGCGCGACCTTGCTGCCGAGTGCCGTGCTGCCGACATTGTGGTTGCCGCCGTTGGACGCGCGCGTACGATTGACGTGGATGCGGTTCGAGAGGGCCAGACGATCATTGATGTTGGCATTAATTGGGACGAGGCCGCTGGCAAGTTGGTGGGTGACGTCGATTCTGATGCTGCGGAGCCGGTCGTTAACGCCATCACGCCCGTGCCGGGCGGCGTGGGCGCTGTGACGACGGCGATCCTCGCCAAACACGTGATCGAGGCGGCCGAGCGCGCATCGAAATAGGTTTTTGACCACAAGGGCTGCCGAGGCCGTGGTTTCGCCCTTTTTGCGCCGAAGCGATACACTGTTATCGTTTGATTTCTTCGCTCAAGGAGGATGCGCATGCCGTGCACAACGATTTTGGTTGGTAAGAACGCGAGCTACGACGGGTCGACGTTGGTTGCCCGCAACGAGGACTCGTCCAACGGGGTGTTTGAGCCCAAGCGTATGCGCGTGGTGCATCCCGACGAGCAGCCGCGCGTCTACACGAGCGTCCTGAGTCACCTGACCGTTGAACTGCCCGATAACCCCATGCGCTACACGAGCGTCCCCGATGTTGTTCCGGGCCACGGCATCTGGGCCGAGGCCGGTTTCAACGAGCTCAATGTGGGCATGTCCGCAACCGAGACGCTCACCACCAACGAGCGCGTTCGCGGCGCCGATCCGCTCGTGGACTACGTGCCCGCCAAGGGCAACGAGGGCGAGGACGGATACGTTCCGGCACAGCTCGGTGGCCTGGGCGAGGAGGACATGGTGACCCTGGTGCTGCCATATGCCAAATCCGCCCGCGACGGCGTACGCATTCTGGGTGACCTGCTCGAGCGTTATGGCACCTACGAGAACAACGGCATCGCCTTTAGCGACGTGGACGAGATCTGGTGGCTCGAGACCATCGGCGGCCACCACTGGATCGCCAAGCGCGTGCCCGATGACGCCTATGTGACCATGCCCAACCAGCTGGGTATCGACAGCTTTGACCTGGATGACGCCGAGGGCGCCCAGGCCGACCACATGTGCTCCGCCGACCTGCGTGCCTGGATGGCCGAGTGGCATCTGGACCTGACGCTGGGCGTCGATGGCGACGGCCCGGCTGCGATCTTTAACCCGCGCGAGGCCTTTGGCTCGCACAGCGACAGCGACCATGTCTACAACACGCCGCGCGCCTGGTACATGCAGCGCTGCCTCAACCCCAGCGATGTGTGGGACGGCCCCGAGGCCGACTACACGCCCGAGAGCGACGACATCCCCTGGAGCCGCGTGCCCGAGCGCAAGGTGACCATCGAGGACATCAAGTACGTGCTTTCGAGCCACTACCAGGGCACGGAGTACGACTGCTACGGCAGCAAGGGCACGCCCGCCACGCGTGGCGCTTATCGCCCCATCGGCATCAACCGCAACAGCCAGCTCGCCGTGTTGCAGCTGCGCCCCTATGCGCAGCCGGCCTACCGCGCCGTGCAGTGGATGGCCTTTGGCTCCAACTCGTTTAACGCGCTGGTTCCGCTGTACGCCAACGTCGAGACCATGCCCGAGTACTATGCCGACACGCAGGCTCGCGTGACGTCCGAAAACTTCTACTGGGCCAACCGCCTGATCGGCGCGCTGGCCGACGTCCGCTTCCATGAGTGCGGTCGCGCAGTCGAGGATTATCAGGAGAAGGTCGGTGGCATGGGCCACAAGCAGATCCATGACGTCGATGCTGCCGTAGCCGCTCTGCCTGAGGCCGAGGTACCTGCCGAACTTGCACGCGCCAATGAGGCCTTTGCCGAGCGTGTTCGCGTAGAGACCGATGCTCTACTGGGTAAGGTGCTCTACACCACGAGCTGTGCCATGAAGAACTCTTTCGCGATGAACGACAACGTGAGATAGGGATTTCCCGTCGATCGAATAGCGCTAAAACGCTTTGTCGCTTTCACTCAATCTTGGGTACAAGAACGCCGATGCAGTTGTTTGTGATTGGAGACAACCATGGTTATGAAACTCGATCAGCTTGTTAACGGCGCCATCAACGTGGGCTTTGGCGCTGCCGCCGTTGCTGTCGAAGGCGGCAAGAAGGTCCTCGACGACCTTAACACCAAAGGCGAGCAGGTCCGCAAGGACACCGCCACCCCCGATATCGCCCGCAGCGTGTCCGACATGTTCGAGCAGGCCGGCGGTACCATCTCCGATCTGACCGAGCGTCTGGGCGTGCAGGGCGAGACCGCGGCCCAACGCGTGCTCGACGAGCTCATTCTGGCTCGCGTCCGCGTTATGACCGCGCCCGAGCGTACGGCCTTCCTGGCCCATGTGCGCGACATCGTCGATTCGGTCGAGGACAACGTGACCTCGGTGCCCGTCGAGTCCGTTGAGCCCGACGATGCGAAGGATACCGAAGAGGCCGAGTAGCAGCGCAGATGGCAGATTCCACCACCGATTACAACAATCTAGATCCCTTGGGTGACGAGGCGGCGGTTGTCGATGAGGTCGACGCCGCCGTCTCGGGCGCTCGCAAGAAGCCGCGCGCTGTCGATATGGTGCCAGAGGAGCCCGACGCGATGGCGCCGGACGAGGAATACCAGCTCACGCCGGCGGGTCGTCGCGAACGCATCGGGCAGATTGTTCGCCTGGTCAAAAAGTACCGTGTGTGGGATAACCTCACGCCGGTTCGTTTGCGCCGCCTGCTCGAGGAACTCGGCCCCATGTTCGTCAAGATGGGGCAGATTCTGGCCAACCGGTCCGAGATTCTGCCGCAACGCTTTTGCGACGAGCTGCGTCGTCTGCGCTCCGACGTGGAGCCGGTGCCGTACGAGGTCGTACTCAGTTGTCTGGAAGAAGAATATGGCCTGCGCCTGGGGGAGATGTTCGATGCGATCGACCCCAATCCGCTTGGTAGCGCATCGCTCGCGCAGGTGCACCGCGCTCGTCTGGTGACGGGCGAGGACGTGGCCGTCAAGGTGCAGCGCCCCGGTGCGCAGCAGGTTATGGCACAGGACATCGATATCATCCGCTCGGTGGTGCGTATCGTTTCCAAGTTCGTCAACACCGATCAATTCGTTGACCTGCACGGCGTAGTCGAGGAGTTGTGGACCTCGTTTCGCGAGGAGACCAACTTTTTGGCCGAGGCCAAAAACCTCAACGACTTCTACGAGTTCCATAAGAGCGTTCATGGCGTGACGTGCCCTAAATCCTATCTGGACCTGTGCACCGAGCACGTGGTGGTCATGGATTACGTCGACGGCATTTCGATCGCCGATCCTGAACGCTTGGTGGCCGAGGGCTATGACTTGGAAAAGATCGGTGCCGCGATTGTCGAGGACTACTCGACGCAGGTGCTCGACGACGGCTTTTTCCATGCCGACCCGCATGCGGGAAACATCATCCTCAAGGACGGCATTGTCTACTTTATCGACTTGGGCATGGTCGGACGCATGTCGAGCCACGATCGCGGTATCGTAAAGGACATGATTTTCGCCGTGGCCGAGGGCGACGTGCCCAAGCTCAAGGATTCGCTTATGCGCTTTGCCGTGACGCGCGGCGACTCGGCCGAGCTCGACCATTCGGCCTTTCTGTCCGATTTGGACTTTATCGTTGCCGACTTTGCGGGCCTCGACCTTAAGGACCTGGATATCGGCGAGTTTTTGACCTCGCTGCTAAACCTGGCGCGCAAGAATGACGTTGAGCTGCCGAGCGTGGTGACGATGTTCGCCCGCGGCATGGTGACACTCGAGGGTCTGCTGACCGAGTACATGCCCAACGTCAACATGATCCAGATTATCCAGACGCACATCAAAAACGAGAAGAGCACCTATGCGCGCATGCGCGATATGGGGCGCGATCTTGCCGCGAGCAGCTATCGCGCGGCAAAAGGCTCGCTCGAGGCGGCCGAGTATCTGGGCTTGGCGTCGCGCATGCTCACGCGCGGCCAGCTTAAGGTGAACACGCAGATTATGAGCAGCGATAAGGCGCTGCGACAGCTGGGTGGAATTATCGACCGCATGTCGATGGCAATTGTGATCGCCGGTCTGTTTATCGGTTCGTCGGTGGTGTACTACGCGCGTATCGAGCCGGTTGTGTTTGGTATCCCGGTCATTGGCTTTATGGGCTACGTGAGCGCGCTGGTGCTGGCGCTGATGCTGGGCCGCGAGATCTGGCGCAACAGTCACGGCGGCAAGCACTAGAGGCTGCGGCCGTCACCGCATTTTCCTATCGCAAACAATAGCTTTTACCTTGGGCTTCGCCTGCGTGCGAGGCCCTTTTGCGTGATACCATTTTGACGGTAATAATCGATGGCCTAGATGGTGGTGCGGAGACGCACGAATGCGCGGTTTTCCTGCGCGTTTGGGAGAATCGGGGTGCAAGTCCCCAGCTGTACCAGTAACCGTAATTCCTCTTGGCTCGGGATGTTCGCGTCGCAGATCGGACGACGTGCCCGAGTCGTTAAGGTTAAGTCGGATCGCCTCCCATCTTGCATGCGGCTGCGGCGTATGCCGCCGGTGTGCATAGGGCTCTGGAGGGAAGGGGGACCCCGATGGGGGAACTCGAGCGCAACATGCGCGATGACGTGGGGCAGCCTCAAGGCAACGCTCCAAGTACAGACAGTAGGAGACAAATGGATATGTTTGTGGACGAGCGCCAGCGCGTCTCGCATCGCCGAGGCGCAATTGCGCGCGGCGTAGCCAAGCGCGGCCTGGTGGCATTCCTGGCCTTCGCGATGGCCTTTGGCACCACGCCGGCTCAGCTGTGGGCCGAGGGCGCCGAGGGCATTGCCGAGGCTGTGGCTCAGGCTGCGACGCCGGACGAGGGTGCAGCGCTTGCGGGCGGTGCCGCCGAGCAGAGCGGCGCCGAGGTTTCAGATTCTGGGAGCACGCCCGCAGCTAGTGCCGCCACAACAGGGGCGGCAGCTGGCGACGAAGGCTCGGCGACGGGGGAGAACCCTGCCGCGAGTGAGCAGTCTTCGACGGTAGCCGCTGACCAAGCAAGATCTGCCGCCGCGGCTGCCGTCCAGACGGAGAGCCCGACAGAAACCGGCGATGTCGCCAAGAAGCAAGTCGAGGTCTCGTTCTCGATTATCGGCACCGATGCCGACGGCAAGGCTCAGACCTGGGTGGCACCTACGCAGCTCAAGCTTGACGAGGGCGCGACGGCTGCGGATGCCTTTATTAAGCTGCAGGAGAAGACGGGCTTCGAGGCGGACTACGATCCGAACACGGCATACGGGTTCTACCTCAAAAGCATCACATCCCCGAGCGATGGCCGCACGCTTGCCTACGATCCGACGACTTATGCCTTCTGGCAGCTGTTCGTCGATGGCGCGTCTTCCTCGGTTGGCGCGAGCAGCGTCAAGCTCACCCAGGGGCAGAAGATTGAGTTTGCCTATACGGCTGGTAGCGTGTCCCCTGTCGTTAAGGACCAGGTTGCCGCTAATGTGACCGTCATTGGTCGCGATGCCCAGGGCAAGACTCAGACTTGGGTCGATAACGCGCAGTATGTGGTGACGTCCGGCTCGAGCGCACTTGACCTTACGAAGGTCGCGCTCGAGGCGAATGGCATCGACGCCGTTGCTGCGGGCTCCTTCATTCTGAGCCTTAAGTACAACGGCGTTGAGCTGGGTACGCCGTTCGATTATTCGACCTGTTGGCAGCTGTTCATCAACGGCAAGTCGAGTGACTATACGGCGGACAATGTCACCATCCATGCCGGCGATACCGTTACGTGGTTCTACGGTGGCTGGGGCGACCAGCTGTCCTCCGATTCTGTCCATGCTTCTGTTCAGGTACTTGGTAAGGACAAGGACGGCAAACAGCAGGTTTGGGCCTCGACGGGCCAGACGAGCCTCAAGGCAGGATCCACTGCTAGGGATCTGTTGGAGCAGACTGGTCTTGAACTCAAAGCTACAGAAGAGTCTTGGGGCTGGTACCTCAGGGGCATTACCTCGCCGCTTGATGGTGAGACCTATTGTGGCTCTGATGCTGCGACCAATAGCTATTGGCGCTTCTACGTAAAGGGCAAGTCCGACGTAAAGTACAAGTTCGCCGACGTTGGCGCCGGTGCCTACAAGCTCCATGAGGGTGACGCCGTCACCTTTATGTATGCTGGCGACAGCGATGCCCTTCCTGGCCAGGTTCTTGGGTCTGTCGATGTTATCGGTCCCGATGTCAACGGCAACAATACTCGCTGGGGCTCGGCAAGCAATGTTTCCCTGCCCGAAGGCTCTACGGCCCAGGACCTTATCGAAGCGGTTCTGAAGGCAAAGGGCGTTACGTACAACGGCTCCCAGAGCGGTGAGTACTGGTTCCTCAATTCCATCGACTCGCCGTTCGGAGGCAAGACGTACGGCTATGATGGTGCGACCAATAAATACTGGCATCTGTATATCAATGGAGAGCCCTCCTTACTCTGCGCCAATCAGATTACGCTCAAGAGCGACGATAAGGTTACGCTTGCCTATACCACCGACGATTCGCCCATGCCCGATCCCGACAAGATTGTCGTGGACCCGAGTGCGACGACTCCTGATTGGGATGCCGAGTGGGCCGGCTACGGCAACAGTGGCAACGGTTCGACCGTAACGGATGCCAAGACGCCTGCGCAGGCCGCTGGTCTTAAGTGGGCCTTCGATTGGAAGGCCGAGTCTGGCCAGCAGTATGCCAACTGCAGCGAGCCTGTCATTGCTAACGGTTTTGTGTACATCGCGACCGAGAACGAGCTCATTAAGATCGATTCGTCCACGGGTAAAAAGGTTGCCTCTGCGCCGCTTGCCTCCAAGGTGAGCTATACCTCTCGTCCGATCTATACCAATGGCCTTATCATCGTTCCGCTCAACGGCGGTGCGGTCCAGGCGATTACTGCGGACAAGCTGATCTGCAAGTGGCTGACGCCAGGTTTGACGGACTTGACGCAGAGCTCCTGCACCGTGGTTTCGGATGGCGAGTACGTCTATGTTGGTACGATCGATATTTCGTATGACGAGAACTACAACGCGACCTACGGCAACGGCTCCCTGAAGCGTATCAAGATTGCCACGGGCGAAGTCTCTTGGCAGAACATTGACCCTTCCGAGGGCTATTATTGGACTGGTGCTGCGCTGACGGATAAGTACACCATTGTTCCTACGAGCGCGGGCACGCTTAAGTGCATTGATAAGACGACGGGCGATGTCGTTTCGACTATGAAGCTCGGTGCTCTCGCGAACGCCGACTGTGTCGCCGATCCGTCCAATGGTTCGACCTTCTATCAGATGACGCACGATGGAAAGCTCCATGTGATTTCGCTTTCGGCGAAGGGCGTACTAAGCGAGCAGAAGACGGTCGACCTGGGTCTTACTAATAACATGAGCGCACCGGCGGTGGCTGGCGAAAACTTGATTGTCGGCGGACAGACGGCTACTGGCTCTGCTCTGGCTCTCTATAATCTGAAGACCGGTAAGACCACGATGGTCACCGCTGCTGACGGTAAAGAACTGCCGGCCGGATTTAACGGTATTGCTGCTACTCCGCTGGTGAGTGTTCAGGGCGGCAAGACCTACGTGTACTTCACCGTGAACAGCGCGGATAGCAAGGATTACGTCAACTACTCTGCTGGTGGTGGCGTGTATCGCTATACGCTCGGCGACGCAGAGGCGACGCAGATTTATGATGCGGCCGGCCATTACCAATACTGTGACTCTCCGGTCATTGCCGATGCTTCTGGCAACCTCTACTACATCAATGATTCGGGCATGCTGTTCAAGCTCGGGGCTGTTGAGTCTTGGACGGTTGCCTTTAATTCCAACGGCGGGTCTGCTTGCGACACTAAGTTTGTGGCTACGGCCGACGGCAAGCTGGTCAAGCCGGCCGATCCGACGCGCGATGGCTACACTTTCGGCGGTTGGTTCACCGATGAGGCTTGCACGCAGGCGTATGACTTCAGTACGCCGGTGACGGCCGATCTGACGCTGTATGCCAAGTGGACCAAGAATGCCGTTAACCCTGGCGGCAATGGCGGTTCTGGCACTAATGGTGGCAACGGTGGCGCTGGCAACGGTTCCGGCGCTGGCGCTGGCACTGGCACTGGCACTGGCACGGGTTCCGGCTCCGGCACGAAGGGCCAGCAGGCCGGCGGCGCTATCGCCCCGGGTCAGAAGCCGGTGACCAAGACGACGGTGTCGACCAAGACCGAGACCAAGGACAACAAGTCCGACAAGAAGGACTCCGATAAGTCCGATAAGAAGGACGAGAAGAAGTCTGACAAGAAGGACAGCAAGTCCGACAAGAAGTCCGATTCCAAGTCCGATACGGGTGCTGCTTCCACGACCACTGCTAAGAAGTCCTCTAGTGCTTCCGAGCAGGAGACTGGCACCAACCCGCTCGCCATCGTTGGCATCGCCGCCGGCGTCATCGGTCTCGCCATCGTCGGCGTGTTCGTGTTCACCAAACGTCGGTAGGTGAGGGATGTGTCCAATAAATCCAAGGACGCTGACCCCAAGCAACCAGATTCCTCGTTTATCCAGCTTGACGATGCAAAGCAAAAGGGCGCCGCTTCGGCGGCGTCCGCCCCTCGCCGCAAGGCGCTCCTCGGCGTTCTGACTGCCGCATGCACCATTCTGATCGTCGTCTCGCTGGGTTTCGTCCATCCTTCCGCAAGCGGTGCCTGGTCTATCGACTGGATCATTCAGGCCGTGACGGGGGAGAGCGTCGTCACCAAGGACACCAAGGCGTCTGGCTCGTCTGCCGCTTCGGGCGAGGCCAGTTCCAAGGATTCCAAGTCATCGAATGACGCAAAAGATGAGTCCAAGCATTCTGATGAGTCCAAGTCCAAGGACGATTCCGAGTCTTCAAACAAGGAATCGGACAAGAACTCGGATAACAAGAAGTCCGAGGACCAGGACGGCAAGAAGTCTGGCGATAAATCCGCTGCCCAAAATACGGGAGCCGGTGATACTTCCAATGCGTCTGGCGGTGCTTCTTCGGGCGGTGGCCAGTCGTCTGATGGAGTTTCATCCTCTAATGGTGGAAACGCCTCCTCGGGCGGCCAGAGCGGCTCGCAGGAGTCCAGCTACGTAACAGTGACGGTTTCGGTCACATCGAGCGCTGTGGGCAATCCTGTGTCTTCTGGTGGCACCTTTACCTTTAACGAAGGCGCTACCGTCTACGATGCCCTGTGCGCGCTGGGCCTTTCTGTCAACGCACATGGCTCGTCGTACGGCACGTATGTCTCCGCGATTGGTGGTTTGGCCGAGAAACAGTACGGCGGTACGAGCGGCTGGATGTACTCCGTCAACGGCACAACGCCCATGACGGCCTGCAGCAACTACGTTCTCTCCAACGGCGACAACGTGGTCTGGTATTACGTTACAGGCTAGAGGCCTCGACATAGCGCGCCAGACGGGCGGTTCGGACAAACATCCGGGCCGCCCGTTTTTCATGCGAATGGGATTGGGTCGCCGGGTCTCTCGGCAAACAAAAACCGGTTGGAACGGGAATTCCAACCGGTTATACATTCAAGCAAATAATGAATCGACTACGACCGTGCGCCCTCGAGGAAGAAGCGGCGGCTGAAGTAGTTGTACCAGGTGACGAGGAACGTGGCGATGGCCTTCATGGCCTGGTAGCCGATGCTCAAAAACGTGACGCCCACAAACATGTATAGGTCGTTGAGGCCCAGGCCGATCACCGACAGGATGGTGAAGATCGTGAACTCGCGCTTGCGGCTCATGCCCTCGCGGTGGTCGAACACGTACTTCATGCTGAGCCAGTAGTTGACCACGACGGACGTGGTAAACGAGACCGTGGTGCTCATCAAAAAGTCGAGGTGAAACAGCTCGACAAGCGCAATGAGCATACCCCAGTCGATGCCAAAGGAGATAAGACCCACGACAGCGAACTTGAGGAACTGCTTGGTATGAGGTTGTGCCAGTGCCTTGCGCACGTAATCACATCCAATGCGTTGATGAATCGAGCAGAGGATACTTTAGAGCTTTTGCAAGGGAAGCGTAAGGTCTTTGCCAAGAACTATACGAACTCGCCAAATTTTCAAGAGCTAATCCGCAAACGTTGAAAATTTGCCCGTAAACGAGCAAAGCCCACGAACAACACAGCGCTTGACGCGCGTCATCCGTGGGCATTGTAAAGCTGTAAGGTTGCGAGTTACTTGGTCTCATCGCCTTCCAGGAAGATCTTTCGGGTCACAAAGTTGTAGACCATGACAAGCGCGGTGGCGCAGATCTTGGCGATATTGGCCTCGAGTCCCAGGCCGGCGTTGAGTGTCAACACGATACCGTCGTTGAGTGCCAGGCCGATCACGGACAGCACGACAAAGATAATGAACTCGCGGCGGCGGCTCATGCCTTCCTTGTGCGCAAACACGTACTTCATGCTGGCGACGTAATTAAAGATGAGTGAGATGATAAAGCCGCTGGTGTTGGCGATTAGGATGTTAAGGCCCAGACCGTAGTGGAGCAGATTCATGATGCCAAAGTCGATGACCGTGGCGACGATGCCGACGACGCCAAACTTCATGATCTGCGCAAGGAGCTTCTGCATGGTACCTGCCTTAGGGTGGCGCCGGGACGCCGTGGGGATGATAAACTCAGCAAGTTTAGCCAATCCCCACGGGTGGTGCTAGGCGCGCTCCTCGATAGCACCGTTTCTATATGCATCGAGCAGCTGGCGCAGGTCTTGGATCTGGCTGCGGATCTTGGCTCCGGAATCGGTGTCGCTCACCATGCGGCGACGGTCTGCTTGGTCAAAACGGTTGGTCTCGCTTTCGATGTCCACGTTGCGCGTGAGTGCCTCGGCAACCGTCGTAAAGGCCCGGTGCGACTTGAGGCGGCAGCCGCGCGAGCTCGAGATGAGCGTATAGCCGGCGATACCCGTCTTGGGGTGGTAGGCGCGGCAGAAGCCGCCATCGATGACCAGCAGCTTGCCCTCGGCGCGGATGGGCTGCTCGCCCTTGGTGGTCTTGACGGGCGTGTGGCCGTTGATGATGTGACCGGTCGGTGAGCATGCCATGGGCGCGACGCCAAACTCGCGCATGATGTCATTGCAGACCGAGGGCGACTTGGTAAGCGTAAAGTACGGGTCCATCGGCTCGACCCAGGTGCTCTTATCGGCGATATAGGCGCGCTCAAAGGTGCGCACCAGGCGTCCGCTGGCGGGTGAGTTAAAGCCAATCCACAGGTACCACATCCAGTCGAGAGCGTCGCGGTCGCCCACGCGCCAGGCGCGGCGGGCGATGTGGTCGCAAAAATCGAGATAATCGCGGCCAGCGTGCCAGGTGCCCAGGCAGTTCATGCTGCTAAAGGTGCCGTCTTCGTTGAGCGGCACGCAGCCATGGAACAGCAGGTTGCCGTTGGCGACCTTGTATATCGAGCCGTGGGAATAGAGGAAATCGATATGGCGATGCAGGTGATCGGCGGTGACAAACTCGGACACGAGCTTGTCGATGATGTGCTGCTCCTGGGGCGTGAGCGTATAGGGGTCCGTCGGGTCGACGGTGGGGAAGTCGTTGGTCGTGAGCGGCCACACGCTGCCGTCGGCGAGCGTGACCGTGCCGGTGTCGTGGTCGATCTTGTCGAGTAACAGGCGGTCGGTCATGTCGAACTCGGGATGGCGCTGGATAATCTGACCCTCGAGCTTAAAGAGCAGCACGTTGATGGCCTTGATCAGCGGGGTGATGGACTCACCGGCGGTGTAGGTGGCATCGGCAAAGGCGACAAGCTCACGCAGCGAGATGCCGTAGTCGTTCTCCAGGATCTCGTAGTTGTCGTAGCGTAGGTTGTTGCGCAGCACCGTGGCGATGCAGGCGGGCTCACCGGCCGCAGCGCCCATCCACAGCAGGTCGTGGTTGCCCCACTGGATGTCGAGTGAATGGTAGGTGAGCAGGCGGTCCATAATCTTGGCCGCGCCGCCACCGCGGTCGAAGATGTCGCCCACCAGGTGCAGGTGGTCGACGGCCAGGCGCTTGATGAGCGAGGCAAGCGACTCGATAAAGTCGTCGGCGCTTGCGGTCTCCAGGATGGACTCCACGATGCGCTCGTGATAGCGCACGCGATAGTTGTTCTCGTCCGGGTGCGTGTGCAACAACTCGTCGATGATATAGGCGTAATCGCGTGGGATGGCCTTACGCACCTTGGAGCGCGTATAACGGCTCGAAAGCGAGCGGGCAACCATAATGAGTTGGTCAAGCATCGTCTTGTACCAGGTGGGCGAGTCCTCGCGCTGGCTGCGGACCAGCTCGATCTTCTCGCGCGGGTAGTAGATGAGCGTGCACAGCTCGCCCTTCTCGTCAAAGGAGAGCGTTTCGCCAAAAATCTCGTCGACATGCTCGCGCACGACGCCCGAGCAGTTGTTGAGGATGTGCATAAAGGCTTCGTACTCGCCATGTACGTCGCTCATAAAATGCTCAGTGCCTTTGGGCAGGTTGAGGATGGCCGAGAGGTTGATGATCTCGGTAAACGCGGATTGCTCGGTGGGAAACTGTCTCGACAGCAGGCGCAGATACTTGAAGTCTTGCGGATTGCGATCGAATGCGACCATGAAACACCTTCCGATAGGGCTGGTAAAACTGATAAACAGCGTAAAACGTTTATCAGTATGCGCCGCTTTTGTTTCGATTGGGGATGGGCAGCCGAATTGTTAGCCGAACGGTTTGGTAAATCGATTTAGTGGAGGTAGATATGGCGGTTGAGTGGAGACGACAGAGGGTGTTTTCTCAGATATTTATGCGTGGGGCCGGTGGAGACGATGGTGGTAAAGATGTTCGCTATTTTTGGTTCGATTTGGTAAATAGTGGACATATGTACCGTATGTAGGCTCACTGTGCGATAATTTGCGCAGCAATGAGTAAGGAGCCTCATATGAGTGATTTTGTCCTGACCTGTGAATCCGCCGCCGACCGAACCCGTGAGTTCTTTGCGTCGCGCAATATCCCTGTCGTGTGTTTTCATTACGAGATCGACGATGTTGTCTATACGGACGATCTGTATCAGTCGATTACGCCGGACAAGTTTTTTGCCCAGATTGCCGCGGGCGCCATGCCCAAGACGTCTCAGGTGAGCGTGGGTGAGTACGAGGAGTTTTGGGAGCCGTTTGTTGCCGAGGGCAAAGACGTGCTGCACCTGACGTTGTCATCGGGTATTTCGGGCACGTATGGATCGGCCTGCGTTGCGGCGCAGATGCTCGCGGATCGCTATCCCCAGGGCGGCAAGGTGCGCGTCATCGATTCGCTGGCGGCGTCTTCGGGCTTTGGCCTGTTGCTGGAATATGCCGCCGACGTGCGCGATAGCGGGGCGTCACTCGACGAGACGGCCGCTTGGATCGAGGAGCACAAGCTCAACCTGCACCACTGGTTCTTCTCGACCGATCTGTCGAGCTACCTGCGCGGCGGTCGCATTTCGGCCGCGAGCGCGATCATCGGCACGGCGCTTAAGATTTGCCCGCTTATGACGGTCGATTGCGAAGGTGGGCTGTCGCCACGTGAGAAGATTCGCACTAAGAAGCGCGCGATTTCCGAGATGGCTAAGACCATGATGGCACACGTGCAGGACGGTGCGGATTATTCGGGTAAGTGCGTCATGTCGCACTCGGCGTGCCGCGAGGATGCCGAGGCAGTTGCGGCGCTGATCGAGGAACAGATTCCGCAGCTTAAAGGCAAGATTGAGATCAATAACATCGGTACTCTGATTGGCTCGCATACCGGACCTGGCACGGTGGCGCTCTTCTTTATGGGCGACAAGCGCGTGGATTAATTTGCCCCATCACATCGCTGCATGATTGCTCAAACGAAAACGGCCCGCCTCACGTTTGTGGGGCGGGCCAAGATGTTTTGCTAGCGTTTCTTTCCGCGGAAGAAGAAGCCGTGCAGTGACGGCTTGAGGCCGCGGTTGGCGCGACGCTCCTCGATATGATCGTGGATCGAAGCGACGCGCTCGATAACCTCGTCGGGAATCGGCACGTCGGGATTCATGTTCTCGACCTGGCTGACCTCGGCGGCGGCGACCTGGTCGATAATGGGCACATCGTCGTGCGAGATGACAGGCGTGGCGTCTTCTTTCATCTTGCGGTAGCGCTGCATCATGTCGGTCTGTAGCTGCTGGGCCGAAGGCGGTGTCCAGATGATGGCGTTGGCACCGGCGGCGATGGTCTCGCGGATGCTCTCGGGCGTCTTGCCGCCCGGCGCGATGAGCGGCAGGTTGGGATAGTGCTCGCGCAGTTCACGCAGGACCTGCGGCGTGTTTTTGCCAGCGGCGATGTTAAGAATCTTGGCGCCGGCGCGCACCTTGGCGTGAGCATCGTCGTCGCAACGTACGACCGTGGCGATGACGGGGATGTCGGCGATGTTGGTGATGTGCTCGACCATCTCGGCGGTGGCGGGGGAGTTGACCACACAGCCCGCCGCACCCTGCATCTCGGAGACGGCTGCCATCTGAACGGAGCGCTTGCCGGTGGTGGTGCCACCGCCCACGCCTACGAAGACCGGGCACTCGGCGACGGTCAGCAGCGCCTGCGTAATGGCGGGCTGCGGCGTGAAAGGGTAGACCGCAAAGACGGCATCGGCGTTGGAGTTGCGGATAACCGCGACATCAGTGGTGTAAATGAGCGACTTGATGCGGCGGCCGAAGAGCGTGAAGCCGCTGGCCTCCTCGATCTCGTCGGGCATGCGAAGGGCAGCCTTGCGCAGACGTCCGTCGATGGGCAGGGGCTCCATAGGGAGCAGGCCGTTGGGCGTGACGGCTACCTGGGGCTCGGTGAACTCGTCTGCGAGCTCGACCTCGGAGAAATCGACCGAGGCGACGATGTCTTCGTGAACCTCGGCGGGCACATCGATGGGAGCTTGGTCGTTTGCCGCGGCAGGCGTGTCGAAGGAACTGGTGCCGACGAAGGCGTCGACGCGCTCGTTTAGATCGTTGAGGGTATCCATGGAGGCTCGATTCTATGTGATGACGGCCGGCAGGGTACCGGCAGCGTTGTGCTTGCTAAATCGTTTGACGAGTTGATTTTTCCCCGCCGCGCCATCCGTTAGACCGAAGGGCCGGCGAACGTGAAGGAGCTGTGGTGGCGGGTATTGAGGTGCTATCTTGAATGTCCCGTTTAAAAGAGAGGTGACGCGGTATGGAATTGACAGCAATGTTTAGCTCGATTGGCCTGTGCGTGGGCGCAATCGTTGCCGCCGCGGTCATCTACTTTGTGGTCACGGCCATTAAGGGCAAAAGGGCCGAACGCAAGGAGCGCGCGACGCTTAAACAGCATCGCGACCAGCAGAGCAAACGCGCACGGAGATAGCTTGTTGAGTTTTGGATCCGTGCGCTAGCTGCGTTTTCGGATCAGGGCAATGTAGAAGCCCTCAAAGTCGCGGCTAGGCGGAATGGTGAGCGTGCCGGACAGGCCGTTGGCGATGGCCGATACCTGACCCGCGGCAATGGCCTCGGTCAGGGCGTTGGACTCGATGCGCGGCTCCTCGCCAGCTTCCTGGGCGCGGCGTGCCTCACTTTCGCTTGGCGTGCCGTCGAGGGGGATGAGCTCGCAGTCCATATGCTTGTCGAGGGCCTCTTGCAGGGCGTCCTCGTTTTCCTGCGGCAAGATCGAACAAGTCGAATAGACGAGCGTGCCGCCCGGTTTGAGGGCTCCCATGGCGCGGTCCAGAAGCGCACGCTGCGAGCGGGCGCATTTGACGAGCAGCTGCTCGGTCAGGCCGCGCAGGCTTTTCTCGTTGCCGCTGATAACGGTGCCCGTGCCGGTGCAGGGAGCGTCGAGCAGGATGCGGTCAAAGCGGAAGAACTCGTCGAGCTCGCGTGCGTCGGTGCGCATGACGGGCACGTTTTTTGCGCCTTGGCGGTGGAGGTTGGCTTCGAGCTTCTCGGCGCGGGGAATGCTCATCTCGCAGGCGGTAAGGTGCGCCTGCCCCTGCGTGAGGGCGGCGATCTGCGTCGTCTTGCCGCCAGGGGCTGCGCACATGTCCAGGATGTCCTCGCCTGCCTGAGCGCCCAGCACCAAAGGAGGCATCATGGACGACAAGCTCTGCAGGTAGATCTTGCCGTCGCGGTAGATGTCGAGGTCCCACAGGTCGGAAACCTGGGCGTCGGGCAGGATGAAGGCGTCTGGGTACCAGGCGACGGGGTTGTGGGCGATGCCGGCGGCATCGAGCGCCGCAGCGATGTCCTCGGCGGTCGCCCTGAGCGTGTTGGCGCGCAGCGTGACCGGGCGTGTGGCTGCAGCACCGAAGCCCTCGATCATGAGCTCGGCATCGGCGGGCGCATAGGCGCCGGCGATCGTGTCGACCATAAAGCGCGGCAGGTCGGCGGCGCAGGGAAGGGCGGCAAGCTGGTCGGAAAGCTCGGTGGCGGCAAACTGCCTGAGCTTGAGCTCGGCCTTGACCTGCTTTTTCTGCTTACGACGACGCGGCTTGGACATCCGTCTTTCCTTCCCATTCCATTACATGTCGAGTGTTTAGTACTGGCTCTCGTGCTTGCTAAAGAAGTCGAAGCGCGGGGGCAGCGGCTTTACGCGGTGCTCGCCGGGCTTCTCGCCCAAGCTCTCCACAAACTCATCCGTAGAGGCGAAGATGTTATCCCAGCTAAAGAAGGCGACCGGGTCGATGTCGAAGTACTCGCAGATGAGCTCGCAGCCGGCAGGGACGATGCCGTGCATGAGCACGGTCGCCACGCGCAGCTCGGTAAAGGCGTCGACGAGCGCCTGCGTCATTGCGGCGTTTGCCTCGTTACCCTCGAGCTTGTTGGCGGCCTTGGAAGCGTCGCTCCAGCGCTTGTTGGCGGCGCGCAGGTAGTCGTCGCACACGGCAAGCGCGCGGTGCGTCTCGAACTTGTACATAGCCTGCTCAAAGGCGAGAGCTGCCTGCTCGGCGGCTTCGACCACGGCGGCAGAGGCCGCACCGGCGGGGATGCAGCCGTTGCGATAGGGGCTCTCGTCGCCTTCCTTGACGGCGACGCCGTAGAAGCAGCTGCGGGCCAGACGGTTGAACACGCCGGTCAAAAGGGCGCTCTCCTTAAGGGCCGGATCGATGACGCGCTTGTCGTCGCAGGCGCGCACCTCGTTGCCGTCCTTGTCCTTGCCGGTCACGCGGGTGTCGTATGCCTTGGGGCTAAAGCTCACCGGCTTTTCGGACAGGCCGAGCGACAGCCAGTGCGCGCGCATCTGCTCGCAGGTGTAGTGGTTGAGCAGGTCGTCTGCCGGCGGGGGAGGCGTCTGCGAGGACGAGCTGGCCTTTTTGCCCATGTAGAGCAGGTGGTAGCAGGCGCTGACGGTGCTCTGCGTGAGGTCCCAGCCCAGGGCCTCCCACATGGCGGTCTGCGCGATGCAGTAGAAGTAGATGTTGTCCTGACCGATAAACTGGTAGATCTGCGCGTCGTCCGAGCACCACCAGTCGCGCCAGTCGAGCGAGCTGTGCTGGTAGGTGGGCGCGGGGACCTGCGTGGAGTCGGCAGCGGGCTCGCCCATGAGGGCGGCATCCTGGGCGGCGACGCCCTCGGTCACGCCGGCTGCCTTGGCATCGCGCGCGAGCACGGTACGCGTATAGCTGATGGGCGCCCACAGGCTCTCGGGCCAGCACCAGCAGGTGACGTCGGAGACGCCATCGACCTCGGGCACCGGAACGCCCCAGTCGATGTTGCCGGTGATGCGGAAGGGCACGAGCGCCTTGCCGCTGCGGAAGCGCACGCCGCCGTTGGCGAGCACCGCGTGGGCGTCGTCGCGCTCCTTCCAGCTGGGGAAGGTGACGGTAAAGCTGCTCTTGTTGCCCTCGGGCTCCAGCACGGTGTGCTCGGGAAGCTGGTCCTCGACGGCGTCGAAGGCCTCGCGAAACTTGTTCTGGATGTAGAGCTGAGCCGGCAGCAGCCACTCCTCCATGGTCTTGGAGACCACGGAGCGAACCTGCGGGTTCTGGGCGAGCTTGGCGGTGTAGGTTTTCATGAAGTCGAGGTAGGCCGGCAGGTCAAAGTAGAGATTGTCGACCGGACGCAACTCGGGCACCTCGCCGGTGAGCTGGCTTTTGGGCGCGATGAGCTCCTCGGGCTCAAACTGGTGGCCCAGATCGCACTCGTCGGCATAAGCCTTCTCGGACTTGCAGCCCTGGATGGGGCAGCGGCCGATGACCTGGCGGCCGTTGAGGAACGTGCCGGCCTTGGCATCGTAGAACTGCAGCGTGGAGCGCTTGGAGATGGTGCCCTGCTCGTGCAGGCGTTCGATAATCTCGGCAGTCACCTCGTTGTGGATCTGGGCCGCCGGCTCAAGGCCCGAGCCGCCGTAGATATCGCAGCTGATGTTGTAGTTGTTGAGGGTCGTGGCCTGGCGGGAGTGATTGGACTCGACATACTCGCCGATGGACTTATCGTAGCCTTCGTTCTCCTTGAGCTTGCGGTAGCTCTCCATGATGGGCGAGCCGTAGCAGTCGGTGCCCGAGGTGAAGATGACGTTTTCGCGGCCCAGGCGGTCGCGCAGGAAGCGGGCGAAGAAGTCGGCCGGGACAAAGACGCCGCCAACGTGGCCAAAGTGAAGGCCCTTGTTGCCGTAGGGCTCGCCGGCGGTAACGATGGCGCGGCGAGGCCAGCTGGGACGGTCGTTCATGGAGTATTTGGATGCCATGGGACTCCTTCGCATATTGTAAGAGCGCAGCCGGGCACGGGGTTCGGCGGCGCGGTGGTCAATTCGTGCATATCGTTCGACATTATCGCACATGCGGACGGGTACGTGGCAGGGGCGCTATCCTAAGATGCTATGAATGAGATTTCCAACATACATGCGTTTGAGGACGAGGATTTTCTGCACGCCTGCTTTGTGTGGGGGATGGTCGTAGTCGGCGTGTTTGCCGTGTGCCTGGTGCCGGTGTTTATGCTGCTGGGCGGGCCTGCAGACTTGGATGCGGCTGACGCGGGCGGCTGGACGGCGGTCTTGGGCTGGATAGTCGGCTTGGCTGCGGTCTCAATGGCGTCGTTTGCCGTGCACGAGCTGGTGCACGGTGTGTTTTTTAAGCTGCTGGCGCCCGCGAGTGCGCACGTGACTTTTGGAGCGAACCGTGAGACGTGCATGATCTATGCCTGCGCCGAGGGGATTGTGTATTCGCGCCGGCGGTATATGGCGGTTTGCCTGGCGCCGACGGTTGTTGTGACGGCGGCGTTTGCCCTGGGATTTGCGTTTTCTGGGTATCCGCTGCTGTGCTACCTGGCGGCTGGTTTGCACCTTTCGGGATGCACGGGCGACTGGTATTACGTGCGGACGATCCTGCGCGACCGCCGCATTGCCGCCTGCGAGGACACGTCCTTTGGCGTGCGCTTTTTCGCAAGGTAGTCTTTTTGGGATGATTTTTCTGGGACGGGGATTAAAAAATCATTGCGGGGGAGGAGATGTCGATGAAGCCGTTGTTGCTGCATGCTTGTTGCGCGCCATGCTCGCTTGAGCCGGTTCGCCTGCTGCGCGAGGAGGGGTTTGAGCCCACGATTTGCTGGACCAATCCCAATATTCAGCCGCGCGATGAATGGCAGCGCCGTTTGGACGAGCTGCGCCGGTGGTGTGCCGACGGCGACATCGAGCTCATCGAGGCCGGGGAGGACCGCGAACGCTGGGAGACCGGCGTGGCCCCGTTGGGTGCCGATCGTCCCCGTCGCTGTCGCGTGTGCTATGCCTTGCGCTTGGCCGAGGCATGCCGCGTTGCCCAGGAGCGCGGGTTTGAATATGTGGGTACGACGCTCGCCGTCTCGCCGTACCAGCTGTTCGACACCTGCAATGACGTACTCGAGCGCCTGGCGGCGGCACGTGGGCTTACCCCGGTGATCCGCGATTTTCGCCCGTATTACCCCGAGGCCACGCGTCGTTCGCGCGAGCTTGGCATGTATCGGCAGAACTACTGTGGTTGCCGCTTCTCGGCCGTCGAGGCGGCCATGGACCGCGCCCGCATCCGCGACGAGCGCAAAGCTGCCAAAAAGTAGTTCATTTGGGACGTTAGCCTGCTAGGATGTAGAGCGGACTTTAGCTATATAAGGAGAATCCGACGTGTCTATGCGTACCGATGATTTTGACTATAACCTTCCTGAGGAACTGATTGCCCAGGCTCCTGCCGAGCCGCGTGACTCCTGCCGCCTGCTGGTGGTGGATCGCAAAGGCTCCCAGGCAGGAACGCCGCTGGAGCATGGCGGCACCGTCGAGCACCGCATCTTCCGCGACATCATCGACTATATCGAGCCGGGCGATGTGCTCGTCATCAACAAGACGCGCGTGATGCCGGCCCGCCTGATCGGTCGCAAAGCCGGCTCGGGTGGCGTGGTCGAGACGCTGCTGCTCAAGCGTCGCGAGGATGTTGACCCGCTGGGTCACGTTTGGGAGTGTCTGGTCAAGCCGGGCAAGCGTCTGAAGCCCGGTGCTCAGATTGAGTATCGAGCCGGTGGCGCCCATGCGCCCGAGGGGGCTCCCGTGGTGCTGACGGCCGAGGTCATCGACTTTGTCACCGATAGCCGTGGTGGCCGTCTGGTGCGCTTTGAGCCGGCCGGTTGCAATGCCGCCGGCGACCCGCGCACGCTCGACGAGGCCATCCATGCTGCCGGCCACGTGCCGCTGCCGCCCTACATTACCGATTACGAGGGCGACCCCGAGAAGTACCAGACCGTCTACGCCATGAAGGAGGAGCATTCGGCCGCTGCTCCCACGGCGGGTCTGCACTTCACGCCCGAGCTCATGGCGGCTATCGAGGCCAAGGGCGCGAAGTTTGCCGCCGTCGAGCTCGAGGTGGGTATTGATACCTTCCGTCTGGTGGAGGAGGACGACCCCACGCAGCACGTCATGCACACCGAGCGCTACCACGTGTCGCAGGAGGTTGTCGACGCCGTGCATAGGGCGAAGGCCGAGGGACATCGCGTGATCGCCGTCGGTACCACGGCGGTGCGCTCGCTCGAGAGCGCGTTTGACGCGGACGCGCCGGTGTCCGATCCGGCTGTGACGGCGCGCTATTTTGAGGGTCGTGAGGACGGCGCCGACACGCTCGGCCGCGGTGACATCGTGGTGCGCGAGAACGCGACGACGCAGCTCTACCTCATGCCCGGCTCGACCTATCACGTGGTCGACGCGCTGATCACGAATTTTCACGTGCCGCGCTCTACGCTCATGATGCTCGTAAGCGCGCTTGCCACCCGCGACCAGATCATGGATGCCTACGCCGCTGCTATCGAAGAGCGCTACCGCTTCTTCAGCTTTGGCGACGCGATGCTCATTTTGTAGGTTACGGCGTTTTACAAACGCCGTAACCGGCCGACGCTGCAAACCCCCCTAAGCGGCAATCTGATGTTCAATCGTCGGGCATGACCAGAAGGTCAATGCCCCCCTCTTTCACGTCACCTTGCTCGCTTAGGGGCGTTTTCGCTGACTTTGCCAAAGCATCGGCAGGTACTCATTGGGGACGTACTTAAATGAGTGCCTGCAGAATGAGAGTGGATAATCTCCCGTTTTTGGCCTGCTTGGGGGCTCAAAGTGGGAGATTATCCACTCTCGTCATTGGGCTAGTCGTTGGGGACGTTCTTGTTTGACTAGTCGTTTAAGAACGTCCCCAATGACTACTTGCTTGCGAACAGCCAGACTAGGATGATCACCAGGATTGCGGCGACGATGCAGACGATGGCGCCGGTGAATTTGATGCGTGAGTCGCGGGTGCGCTCTCGTACGTCGTCTTCGGCGGCCTCGAGCTGGTCGACTTCTTGCTCGGTCTCGGCGTGTTCGGCTTTGTCTCGGGCCAAGGATCCTGCAAGCGACTCAGTGATTTCTGGGTGGTCGTGCACCTCGGTCGCCTGTTCGATGATCGACTGTGCATGTGCGGCATCTGCTTGGGCGTTGGCGATGGTCTGCTCCTGCTCGCGGCGTGCCTTGTCCTCCGCGGCGATCTTCTCGCGCAGTTCGCGCTGACGAGTCGCGGCGGCGGTCTTCGCCGTCTGCAGCTCGTCGCGCGCGGCATCGGCTTCGGTCGTCACGGCTTGGTGCGCGCGTTTTGCGTCGGCGATAGGGGCTTGAGCCTGCTCGACGGCCTGCTCGGCTGCGGCAAGCGAGTGCTCAAGGTCGGCGGTGATGCGCGGGACATCTTCTTCGGCTTTACGCAGGGCATCTGCCGTGTCGGAAATCTGCATCGAGAGCTCGCTGGTGCGCACCGTATAGTTGGCGGGATTTGCCGAGGGATTGCGTTGCAGCTCGGCATACTCATGACGCAGCGTCTCGAGCTGGGCGCGCGTGGCGTCGACGGTTTGTTGTGCGGCCGCAATGCCGGCGTCTCGCTCGGCCTTCACCTTGTCGCGGATGCGCTTGGAATCCTCAAGACGTCGAACGAGGCGGTTGCCGGTCTCGCGCGAGCTCGCCTCGCGGGCCTCCACGGCGTCGAGCGCGGCCTTCAAGCGGAGTTCAGTCGCGTCATCCTCTGTCTTCATTTGTTCGAGCTGGCCCTTGAGCTCTGTCGCCTTGGCGGCGTGGGCATCACGGTCAATCTCAGCGGCCGCTGCAGTCTTTTGGGCCGCGGCAATCGCCTGACGCTGGTCGGCGACGATCTGGTCGTAGCGGCCTGCGATATCCTGGCGCGTCTCGAGTTCCTCGGCCTGATCGGCAATGCGCTGCTCAAGTTCGGCCAGGTGGGTGCGGGCATCGGCAAGTGCCTTTTTCGCGGCGTTCATCTCGCGCATGGCCGAGGCACCCTGGGCGATAAAGGTGCCCACGGCGTTCGCAGTGTTCGAGACGGCGGTACCCAGATCGCGGCTCGCGGCGGGGGAGTGCGGGGCGGTCGGGCGAGCGGTGTCGGCGGCGTCCGCATCGGCAGCCTGCGGCGCGGCGATATTGCCGGTACCGCCCTCGACCACAGAAAAGCCTGCTGCGTGCGGATCGACCGCATCGGCGCCAATCGTGGGGTGCTCGAGCTGCAGAAACGAGGGCATGGTGCTGCCCTGGTCGGCAACCGGAGTCTCTCCGGGCACAAAGGTCGAGGCCGCCTCGGCGGCCTCCTCTTCCTCGGCATCAATATCGGCATCGGCGACGGCGTCTTTCATCGCTTTGACAGCATCCATCATGGAGTCCATGACGGCATCGAGCTCTTCTTCCGAAGACACCTCGATGGGGCCCGCTGCTTGCGGGGCGTCGTCCTGTACAGGGGCGTCGTCCTGAGCGGGCGCATCGTCGTTTTGCTCATCGGCGTTTTCTGTTTCGGGGGTTTCCGCCGTAGCGCTTTCGTCCAAGATGGGGTCGTCGATGTCGATACCATCGCAGGTCACAGCGTCAGTATCTGCGGTGACGTCTGCGGAATCATCAATATGCTGTTGAGTCTGGGGGTCCAGCTCGTCTGTCATAGGCATGTGCTCCTCATCGTTGTTTGTCACCCTATGATAAAGTCTCGCGCCGACATCCCGCGCGCCGCAGCAAAGTTTCAAAACGTGTTCGATGGCTCGATCTGATAACAATAACTCGGTCGCTATATCCAGTTTGTACTTGACAATCCCTTCGCCGAACGACGTGGTGCCGTTCGCCTACCGTGGTCTTTTATTTTCGCTTGAACACGCTAAAGTTGCATCTCAGCTTTTGGCGCGTTTATTTGGATGCGCGCAGTCGGCGGGTTCGCCCGTCGCGATTTGAAAGGACTTTGTATGGGACTTTTCACTGGTAAGACCGTGATTGTCACCGGCGGCGGCAAGGCCACGCTTAAGGACGGCTCCGCTGGCTCCATCGGCTACGGCATCGATATCGCTTTTGCCAAGGAGGGCGCAAACCTCGTCATCACCGGCCGCAACGTCGCCAAGCTCGAGGCTGCCAAGGAATCCCTCGAGGCCGAGTACGGCGTCAAGGTTCTGCCTGTTCAGGCCGATGTCTCGGCTGGTCAGGACAACGAGGCCGTCGTCCAGAACGTCATCGACAAGGCCATTGAGGAGTTCGGCCGCATCGACGCCGTCGTCAACAATGCTCAGGCCAGCGCCTCGGGCGTGACCATCGCCGACCACACCATGGATCAGTTTAACCTGGCCATTTACTCCGGTCTGTATGCTACCTATCTGTACATGCAGAAGGCCTATCCGCACCTGAAGGAGACCAAGGGCTCCGTGGTCAACTTTGCTTCGGGCGCCGGCCTGTTTGGCAACTATGGCCAGTGCAGCTATGCTGCCGCCAAGGAGGGCATCCG
This sequence comes from Collinsella aerofaciens, assembly GCF_028207065.1. Taxonomy (GTDB): domain Bacteria; phylum Actinomycetota; class Coriobacteriia; order Coriobacteriales; family Coriobacteriaceae; genus Collinsella; species Collinsella aerofaciens_AR. The sequence goes on along the minus strand of NZ_JAQLFP010000017.1, from coordinate 556 downwards.
CGGTCTGACCCGCGTCGCTGCCAACGAGTGGGGCAAGGACGGCATCAACGTCAACATCGTTTGCCCGCTTGCTTGGACCGCTGCGCTCGAGAACTTCCAGGATGCCTATCCCGAGGCGTTCAAGGCCAACGTCCACATGCCGCCGGCTGGTCACTACGGCGACGTCGAGAAGGAAATCGGCCGCGTGGTCGTTCAGCTCTGCGGCCCCGACTTTAAGTACATGAACGGCGAGACTGTCACCCTTGAGGGCGGCATGGGCCAGCGGCCTTAGGGGTTACGTCTCAGGTTCCGCCGTTCTAACGAACGGCGGACCAGCCGACGCTGCGCGGGCCGCATTTGGACAATCTGACGTTCAACTTCAAGGGCGCGACCAGAAGGTCAGCGCCCTTTCGTTTCACATCACCTTGTCTCAAATGCGGCCCGCTCGCTGACTTATGCTCAACCTGCGGCGCCATTTTGCTTGAAGGCACCTTGCTCGATCTGGCGGGTTTTCGCTCATATGACCCAATCCGCTGTCAAGAGCCACAATGGCCACGCCGACCGCTTGCAATCGGTC
>NZ_JAQLFP010000016.1 GCF_028207065.1 Collinsella aerofaciens | reverse complement strand
AAGGCATAGACCTTCTGGTCATGCCTTGCCTTTTTCATGCCAAATTGTCGCTCTGGGTGGCGCGCAGCGTCGACCGGTCCGTCGTTCGTTAGAACGGCGGAACCTCTAGAGCAGGGTAACGCTAAAGCTGCGAACGTCCGTCTCACCCGGTGCCAAGGTAATGGTGTTGACCTTGTGCTCAAAGACGTCGTCCTCGGTGTCCATGGTGGTGTGGCCGGTCCAGGGCTCGAGCGCCACAAACGGGGCGTCGTTGGCGGCAGACCACACGCCGATGTACTTAAAGCCCTCAAAGTCGATCTTGACGCCGTGGCCCGACTTGCGGCCGCGCAACGTGAGCGTGGAACCCGGGGCATCGGTGAACATGATGGCGTCGTTATCGAAGCTGCGGTGCGTGATGGGCAGCACGTCCGAGTTATCGGGAGCCTTGTAGCTGCCCTCGAACGTCATAAGACCGTCGGGCGTGATGATGGGGGCCTCGTTAGTCCAAGCCTCGGTAAACGCCAGCTCGTAATCCTCGAACGCCTCGTCTTCGGCACCGGGGGCGGGCAAGTTGAATGCAGGATGACCGCCCACCGAGAACGGCAGGGCCACGTCGCCGGTGTTGGTGACGGCAAAGGTCTGCGTGAGCGTGGCGTCGCCGGTCAGGGCATAGGTCATGTTGAGCTTAAAGTGGAACGGGAACGCCTTGAGCGACTCGGGCGTGTCAGTGATCTCGTACGTTACCGAGGAGCCGTCCTCCGAAACCTCGACCAACTTGTGCTCGACGATGCGAGCGAGTCCGTGGCGCGGCATCTCGCAGGTACCGGCCGCAGATGTCGCCATGTTGTTGCGCAGCGATCCCACGATGGGGAACAGGATAGGCGCATGCTTGCCCCAAAAGGCCGGGTCGCCCTGCCACAGATACTCGTTGCCGTTGAGGGCAAGGCTCGTGAGCTGGGCGCCCATGGAATCGATGGCCGCGGTGAGGCCGCCGCGCTTGATGGTAGTGACGGTGGACATGCTACTTCCTCCAATAGTAAACAGCGGTGTCGAGGGCTATTGTCCCACTCTTGGCGGCGGGGTTGAGCGACAGGTGCAGTTATTGAGCAATAGCGTAAAGGTCAAACCCGCCCTGCGGCGTGCTATCGACCGTATCGGGCGCCTGTGAATTAAAACTCACCGGAACCATGCGCTTTGAGGCACGGTAACGCGTGCCGTCGGTGGCGACGGGCGGCTCATCGACCGTGAGCTCGTAGTCGCCGGGCTTGAGCTCGATGCCGTCACCTTCGGAATTGACGTATTGGTACTCGTCGATCGCTTGCCCCTTGAGCGTGCGACCCACGATATGGACGAGCATCTGGCTGTCGCCGCGCGCGGTGTCCCACGTCGCGCCGTCCTTGACCTCGACCGATACATGCACCGAGCGCGTGCGGCTGAGCGATTGCTCGACAGACATCTCGACCTTGGCGGCGTCTTTGCGCTGTTGTTCAACATGGCTCCAGACGTTTCCAATTACCGAGCATGCGATAACGCCGGCCATAAAGGCGATAAGGATGGGGCCAAGCGGAGAGCGACGTCCCGCATCTTCCTCGCGAGCCAGATCGGGGCGATGCGTGGGCGCAGGCGCCTGGGCACCCTGCGAGGGCACGTCGAGAATGCTGAAGGATGCCGTGCTGTCGGGATCGATAGTGTGACGCGGCTGCGGGGTCTTTGCCGGCGAGATGGACATGTCGGCTGGCTCACCCAGTGTGGCCGTGGCATCGGCCTTTGCCTCGTCGGCCTCAGCCTGGGCCCAAGCCTGCTCAAAGGTCAGGGGCTCGGCGGCATCGGAGGCGGCGTCAGGCTCGACAGCAGCATCGTTGCCGGCCTCGTCCTCGTCGCTCGACACGTCACGCGGCGCGGGCTCGTCCCACTCCTCGTCCGGAGCCTCGCCCTCGCTATACCACCATTCAAAGTTATCGATATCCATACGGGGCGCCCCTTAAGCCTCGCAAATAAACACTTGCCAGTCTTATACCCCCAGATGGCACGGGAGCTCGCCGGCACAGACAGGAAAAGCGTCACAACATTCGACGCTTTTCCTCGTTTTCGAGATTTTCATCAAATGTTGTGACGGTTTGGGCAGCAGCCACACCACGAATGTGACAAAGGGACTGTCCCTTTGTCACATCTGGAGGGTAACAGGGATTTGGATGCAGCAAAAGTCCTCTTGGTGGGACTCGTCGTAGCTCGTGGTATCGAGGTAGCAAAAGTCGAAAGCGTTGCCAACGGGCTGGAGCGCGTGCTCGTCCATGCAGGCAACGATGGCGCGGATGCCCTCGGGCTCGTACGGCATACCCCAGCGGCTCATGCACAGGTATGTGCCCTCGGGCAGCACTTCGATGCCGATCTCTGCCAGCTCGGCGGGATCGCTCGGCAGCAGTTCCTCGGCACCGCGCGGCAGCACGGCAAAGGAGCCCGCGCCGGCGATAGGGTCGTCGGAATGCAGCGCCTCACAACGCAGCATGGCACCCCAGCCGCGCATGGGGCGCGTGCCCGTCAACGCACGCATGCGCAGGATGGCCCGCATGAGCGTGGGGTGAAGCATCGAGCGGCCGCGCTCGATATCGCCTGGAAACTCCTCAAAGACCACGTAGCGACGCTCAAATTGCTTGAGCTCCGGCCTGCCCTCGCGCTCGCGCCAGTAAACCGCCTCGTCGTAAAAGTTCAGGCGCTCCTGCACGCTCGCGCGCTCGGCTTTGAGGCCGGCGATCTGTTCATCGAGCGCTTGCACCCGCGAGCGCAGGTGATCGGTCATCTCGCCAATGTCGAACGTCGAGGTCAGGCGGTCAATCTCGTCGAGTTCGAGCCCCAGGTCGCGCAGCATGCAGATCAGACGCATGAGCGGGATCTGCGTGGGCGAATAGAAACGGTAGCCTTTTTCGTTAACCACGGCGGGCTTAAACAGGCCGATCTTGTCGTAGTAGATGAGCGTTTGGCGCGAAACGTTAAACAAGCTCGCCATCTCGCTAATCGCATACATGCCCGTCTGCATAGATCCTCCCGACACATCCTTTGACGCGAAAAGCCCGCCGCCCACAGGGGCAGCGGGCTCAAACACTCCTCGTATCCTACCCTAAAGACGCCTATGACCAGCGCTTATAGTTTGCACATGACACGCCGACGGCCTCGAGCGCCTTGGCGGCGATGTGATGCACCGCGTCATCGAGCGTGGCGGGGCCGTTGTAAAACGTGAGCATGGGCGGCATGAGCATGACGCCCGGTACGCGCGCCAGGCGCGCCATGTTGTCGACATGAATGGCGCTGAAGGGCGTCTCGCGCACCATGAGCACCAGGCGGCGCTGCTCTTTCATCTGCACGTCGGCCGCACGCAGCAACAGATTGTCGCTGTAGCCGCTCGCGATGCCGGCGAGCGTCTTCATGGAGCACGGGGCCACGATCATGCCGTCGACCGGATAGGTGCCGCTTGCGATGGCGGCGCCGATGTTCTTGTTGTCGTAGACCACATCGGCATGCGTGGCAAACTCGTCGAGCGTCATGCCGAGCTCCTGCTCGATGGTGATCTCTCCCCCGCGCGTGACGACAAGCGCCGACTCGGCACCGGCCTGACGCAGGCATTTGAGGCACTCAAGGCCCAGCGCGGCACCGCTGGCGCCAGACACGCCAACGACAATGCGACGGGGACGGACAGAAGACTCAGGCATGACAACTCCTAACAACAAAATGGCAGCTATAGGTCGGGCAATGTCAGCGAGCGCGCGTCTGGCGAGGCAAGGTGCCCCGAAACAAGAAGGCATAGGGCTTATGCCCATGCCTTCGCAGTTGAGGGGCAGATTGCCCGCCAGGCGCGGGCGCAGCGTCGAGTGGTCCGACGTTCGGTAGAACGCCGGAACCTTAGAAAGCAATCTCCTTGGCCCACTTGTCTGTGTCGATCTCCATGAACTGCGAGCGAATGAAATTCTTCTTGAGGTCGAACGGAACCGTGCAGTCGAAGATGGCCTTGCAGGCGATGCCGTGCTCGCGAATCGTGGGGTCGAACGCAGGGTCGTTGGACGGGTCGAGCACGTGGCAGTGGCAGCCGGGGATGGTGATGAGGTCGACGTCGGCCTGGAAGCGCGTGGTCATGGCCCACATCACGTCGCTCATATCAAAGATGTCGACATCCTCGTCAACCAAGATCACATGCTTGAGCTCGGAGAATGCCGAGAAGGCGAGCATGGCGGCGTTGCGCTGACGGCCCTCGTCATTTTTGCTCGACTTCTTAAACTGCATGATGGCAACGAACTTGCCGCCGCCGCAGGGTGCAGCGTGGACGTTGAGCAGGCGGCCCGGGATAGCGGTCTCGACCATCTTGTAGATGGAAGCCTCGGTGGGGATACCGGCCATGGACACGTGCTCGTGCGAAGGGCCGATGCAGCTCTCCATAATGGGGTTGACACGCGTGGTGACGGCGGTGATCTTGATCACCGGGCAGACCTTGGCGCCGCCGGTGTAGCCGGGGAACTCGGGCATGGCGTAGCCGTGGCCGTTGACGTCCTCGTTGATGGTCTCGTCGTGCATGAGGTAGCCCTCGAGCACGTACTCGGCATTGGCGATGCACTTCTGCGGAACGGTGACGCAGTCGGCAAGCTCGACGGCGTGGCCGCGCAGGGCGCCGGCGATCTGCAGCTCGTTAAAGCCGAGCGGCGTGGTTGGCGCCTCGAAGCCACAGCACATGTACACGGCGGGGTCCAGACCGATGGAGATGGAGATGGGCATGTCTTCGCCGCGCTGGCAGTACTCGTCAAAGAACGCGCCAAGGTGACGGCTGCCCGGAGTGATCCACATGGCGAGCTTGTCCTTGTCGACGCAGGAGAAGCGGTGGATGGTCACGTCGGACTGGGAGCCGTCGGGGCTCGTGCCATAAGCGAGGCCCATGGTGATGTAGGGGCCGCCGTCGACGGGCGTGTTGGTGGGAGCGGGAACGATCTTGCGCAGGTCAAAGCCCTCGTCGGTCGCCTTGTACACGACCTCTTGGCAGTCGACGTGCGCACCCTCGGCGATCTGCTCGGGCGCGATCAGGTTCTCGAAGCGCTTGCCGATCTCGAGGCCCAGGTGCTCCTCGTCGAGGTCGAGCAGGGCGGCAACGCGCTTGCGGCTGGCAAGCATGCCGATGCAGACCTTGGCATCGTCAAAGCCCTTGACGTTGTTGAAGACCATCGCCGGGCCCTCTTTGGTCGGACGCATAACGGTGCCGCCGGCACCGACGCGACGATAGACGCCCGAGACCTCGGCGTCCGCGTCGACCTGGGTGTCGGTCTCGAGCAGCTGGCCCGGCATCTCGCGCAAAAAGTCGAGCGCGGAGCGCAGATCGTGGATCTGGGAAGCATCGGTAGTGGACATAGCGTGCTCCTTTCGGGAGAGTGTCCGGCGGCGGGAGTGCCGCCGGCTTGGTAACGTAATGGGGCCGCAGCGCTCATAGATGGGGCGCTCGGGCACTCGCAGTTCAAGCACTCGGCTAATTACAGCCAAGCACTCGACTGCTTACATCAGGCCAAAGAGGTGGAACCAGGCGGCCTCGACCAGCACGACGATAAAGACGACCGCAGTGAGGGGAATGCCCATGCGCATAGCCTCTTTGGAGGTGTAGCCGCCAGCGTCCTTGCCCTCGCCGATAAGGATCGGCAGGTTATGGAACGGCAGGATGTAGTGGATGTTGATGGACGTGAAGACGATGAGCGCCACGGCGAGCGGGCTCACGCTGGAGCCGGCCGCAAAGCTGATGAACGCCGGCACGCACACGCCGAGCACGGCCATGACCGAGCCCATGAACATGTGGATGATCATGGAAAGCGCGGCGACAAGCAGGGCGAACAGGAAGATGTTCTCGGGCACGGAGCTGGGAAGCACAACATCGGCGATCCAGGCGTTCATACCGGTGGCACCGCCCACGGAGCCCACGGCCATGGCGGCCGTCAGGAACATGAGGGACTTGATGTCGACGGCATTCCAGCTGGCGGGGGTGAGGACCTCGCCGATGATGGGCATGGCAAGAGAGACGCCGATGGCCAGGGTGACCCAGCCGATGTAATCGCCCGAGACGGTGAGCCACAGCGCAATGGCGATGACAAGCCACACGATGGTGCGAATCTCCTTGACGGAGAGCTTGCCGAGCGCGGCCTGCTTGGCCACGATCTGCTCGCGATCGTAGACGAGCTCCTTGCTGGGCTTAAAGAGGAAGAGGCCCAGGAACAGGGTGCACAGCAGCGCGACCAGCATAGGCACGCTCATGCACAGGAACCAGTCGACAAAGGACGGGCTCATGCCGCCGGCCTCGGCGCTGTACTGCGCAACGAGCGGGTTGAGCGTGGAGTCGCCCGTCAGGAAGAACATGGAGCCCGGGGCGGCAGCGGCAAACACGAGGAAGCCGAGCTTGCCGCGGTCGTCGTCACCGTAGCCGGCGGACTCGGCGATGACCGAGACGACGGCGAGGATGAGGAAGGCGCGGGGGAACGGATGCGGGATCAGCAGCGACAGCACAAAGGTGAGCGCGAAGATTGAGATGATGAGCGACTTGGCATCGCGCACGAACTTGAGCATAAACGCATAGGCGATGCGCTCGCCCAGGCCCGACTCCTTGACCGCGCTGGCGATGAGGTAGGCGCCGATGACGAGCCACATGGTGGCTTTGGTCCACGAGCTAAACGTGGAGGCGACCGTCGCCGAGATGCTCGCGGCACCCGTGTCGTCCACGCACACCTTGAACAGAACGAGCAGCGCGCAATAGAGCAGGCCCACAAAGCCCGGCTGTGCCACGCCACACGCCCAGAACACCACCGTGGCGAGCGTCAACGCCAGACAGGTCTGACCGCCGACCGTAAGCTCGACCGTCGAGCTCAGCTCCGCCAAAGGAAGAAACTTCACCAGCAAAAAGACAACGATACCCAGCACAAAGCCAATTTCGCGCTTGGTGATCTTAAACGCCTTCTTTTCCGCTTCCATCTCCCCACCTTTCTTGTTGGGGGCGCTCCGGATTCGCGGCCACGTTGCCACTTAAAAAGGGGCGCCCGTTATCGGACACCCCTTACGTTGCGCTGTGTTGTGGCAATACAGTCAAGCGGGATTTTTGGATGAGAAGCGATCCTCTGGACAAAAAGCGTCACAACATTCGACGCTTTTCCTCGTTTTCGAGATTTTCATCAAATGTTGTGACGGTTTGGATGTGGCAAAGGGACTGTCTTTTTTCACATAGCGAGGGCTGCGCGGATGGAGGGAACCTCCAGAGCCTCGCGGAGCCAGGGGGCCAGCTGCTCGGGGTGACCCTGCAGGTAGCCTTTAAGCTCGGACGGGGCCACGCGGCGCACTTCCGAGATCTCCTCTTGGTTGATATGCAGCTCGCCCGGCTCAACATGGGCAAGGTAGACCTCGCACCATTCGCACTCGCAGCGGCCGTCGCCGTGGTCCTCGCGGTAGGTCACGTGACCGAGGTGTTTGAGCTGGTCGGGTGCGCGCGTGATGCCGAGCTCTTCGTTGATGCGGCGCGCCGTCGCGGCGACAACGTCCTCCCCGGGGAGCGGATGGCCGGCACAGCTATCGGCCAGCACCCCGCCCCACAGGCGTTTGAGCGGACTGCGACGACAGAGCAGCAGGCGTGCGTCTTCGCCCTGGCCCTCGACCAGAAGCGTCAGAAATGCCTGATGCAGAATGCCCTCACCGGCATGGGCATCGATGCGGTCGACGGGGCTAAGCGTCTCGCCGGTCGCGGCATTGACCGCCACGACCTCGGCGCCCGCGCCGCCCTCATCCCAGCCGGCGCGCAGAATGCGGGCTGCGGCCTCCTCGAGCGCGGCGATGAGCTCCTTGGTGGTGTCGAGCACGCGCCGCAGGTCGCCCCCGCTCGCCTGTTCAACATGAAAGCCCGTGCTCGCAACGACCGGCACGCCAAAGCGCGTGGCCAGCGCCGCCGCGATATCGTGCGCCGGAATTTCGTCTCGATGGCACGGAACAGCCAGGATGCTCACTGTCGCCGTGCGGCCGGGCTCGGGGCGCGGAATGGCCTGCGCCGTGGCGCCCAGGTGCGCGAACTCCGGCGAGCAGGCGTACACCGCCATGCCTCGCGGTGTCACCGTCAGCTGGGCCTCGAGCGCAAACTTGCCCTCGCCCACTGCAACCTTTGTCGTGTGCATACCCATGGGATCTCCTGTCGCCCGCGATGTACCTGAGACCATCTTCGCCTGTATTGCGACTATACAGGCAAGCGCAGCCTGCGACAAAGGGGGGCAGGCACCTGACACATTCTGTTAGAGTTGCAGGGATTGAATCCCGCTTATTCATGCGACATTGGAGTGACAACCTTGACCGCCGCAACCACGCCTAAAAGTAAGTCAACCGCCGCCGCGCTCTCCCCCGCGCGCACCAAGCTCTGCCTGGCGCTGCTCGTGCTGCTGGGCTTCTCGCTCGGCTGCTCGGAGTTCGTGGTCATCGGCATCGAAAGTGACTTGGCGACGGAACTCGGCATATCGCTTGCCACTGCGGGCCAGCTCATCAGCGTTTTTGCATTGGTCTACGCTATCGCGACGCCGGTGCTTGCGCTCAGCACGGGGCGCTTCCGTCGTTACCAGCTGCTCGTGTGCTACAGCATTATCTTTGTGCTCGGCAATCTGGTCATGGCGTTGGCGCCCAACTTCCAGGTACTGTTTATCTCGCGCATTGTCCTGGGATCCGTCTCGGGCGCACTGCTCGCCGTGGGCGTGACGTACATCCCCGAGCTGCTGTCCCCGCAGCAAACTTCGCTTGCCATCTCGGTGGTATATGGTGCGTTTTCCGTAGCAATGGTCTTTGTCACTTCGATCGGCAAGTTTGTGGTCGACACGCTCGACTGGCACGTTGCCATGTACGGCACGCTGGCCTTTGCCGTTCTGATCTGCGCCGCGCTCGTGGTGTTTATGCCGCGCGCCGGACAGACCGACGAACCCGCCACCTTCCGCGAACAGGCGGGTCTGCTGCGCGAACCGAGTATCATCACCGGCATGCTCATCTTCTTGTTTGGCGTGGGATCGGTCTATGTGTTTTACGGCTATGTGACGCCCTATCTGGAGCAGGTGCTGGGCATGGGCACGGTCGAAGCCAGCACCACGCTCATGGCCTACGGCGCGTTCTGCCTGATCTCGAACATCCTGGGCGGATGGATTGATGCGCGCTTTGGCATGAAGGCGCTGCTCGTGACGTTTGTGCTGCAGGCTGTGGCGTTACTCGGGTTGTTTGCTGTGGGCGGCACCATGCCGCTCGCGCTGGTCTTTGTCTTTAGCTTGGCGATGCTCATGTACCTGTTCTCGGTGTCGTGCATCACACACTTTATGGACGTGGCGCGCAGCCGCCATCCCAAGTCGATGGTGCTCGCGAGTTCGGTTGAGCCCATGGCGTTTAACGTCGGTATCTCGTTTGGCACCGCAGTGGGCGGCGCCGTGGTAAACGGAATTGGCATTGCGTACGTGGGTGCCGTGGGCGCTGCGTTCTCGCTTGCGGCCTGGATGCTCACGCTGGTGACGATTAAGTTGGCTCGCTGGGAGCGCAAGCGGGCGAGGGCGTAGGCGTAGGCGCAGGCGTAGATGCGATACTCGAGCTCGATGATGACGATCGAAAGGAAACCGCATATGCAACGCGTACTGTTTATCTGCCATGGGAACATCTGCCGCTCGACGATGGCCGAGTCGGTGTTTACCGAGCTGGTGCACCGCGCTGGGCGCGCGGGCGAGTTTGTCATTGATTCCGCCGCGACCTCGACCGAGGAGATCGGCAACCCGCCACATCACGGTACCGTTGCCAAGCTACGCGAGGTCGGGATTCCCGTCGTTGCGCACCGTGCCCGCCAGGTGCGTCGCACAGAGTATGGCAACTGGGATCACATTGTCTATATGGATGCTGAGAACGCGCGCGGCCTGCGTCGCATCTTTGGCGACGACCCCGACGGCAAGATTACGCGCTTGCTCGATTGGACCGAGCACCCCGGCGACGTGGCCGATCCCTGGTACACCGGCAACTTCGATGCCACCTACCGCGATGTGCTCGCCGGTTGCACTGCCATGCTCGAGCAGATGTAGGTTCGCGGGCGCACAAACCGCGCGAACCGCGTCATCGGTATACATCGAGCGTGGATTTTCTCTCGTATACAGATCGAGCGTGGAAAATCTCCCACTTTGAGCGTTCAAGTGCGCTCTAAACGGGAGAAAATCCACGCTCATTTTCTCGGGCAGTGGAACTCGATACGACCAAGAGACTGCTCCTTTGTCACATTCGGGACTGGCCCTAGACCGGCTTGACCTCCAGCTTTATCCCCTCGGCACAAGAGTCGCCCAAAACATCCGAAAGGACCCAGGTCGCATATAGCGGCAAATAAAGAACAGCTCCGTTGCGCTCAACGTTGCCTCTCGAGAAAACAATCCCGAGCCTTACGCCATATTCGGCCGTATCAAGCACATGGCCGAGCGCAGCGTGCGCGTGGTAATAGGAGCCCGATTTAACCTCGATCGGGACAGCCGTCCCATCCGGTCCGTCGACCACAAAGTCCACTTCGCCGCGCTTTTTCGTCTGATAGTAGTAAAGCTGGCGATTCTGGGCAGCCAGCTGCTGGGCCACCACGTTTTCGTAAATGCCGCCCAGATTGGGCTCCTTGCTATCAAGATACGCCGCCTGGGCGACTCCAACGGGGTAGCGCGCCATCAACATGCCCGTATCCGATTGATATAGCTTGAACTGCGATGGCCGCGCCGTCTTGAGCAGGGGCGATTTTGGCTCGGTTACGATATCGGCCTTGAGAGCAACGCCGGCATCGACAAGCCAGACAAAATCTCGCTGGTACTTGTCGTAATGCGCCTTGGGGTCAATGGAATTGAGCACGAAGCGTTTGTTTTCGCCCTCGAGCATAATAGGGAGCTGATCGTAAATGCTCTGCACCTGAAGGGCTCGCCCGCTTGCATACTTAGAGATATCCCGCCGGTACTGTTCGTTGAGCTCTGACTGTAGCTGACGAACAGAGGCAAGGTCGCCCTGCGTGTCAAGGAAACGCTGCACGACCTCCGGCATTCCGCCGACAACGGTATAGGTCCTGAAGTTTGCCATCATCGCGTCATGAATGTAATCAGGAATGGGCTTTTCGCTGATACACGCATCGCGTATCGTTTGGCGAGCTCCCTCGCTCACCCCGATCGCCCAGCAAAACTCCTCAAAATCGAGCGGGAACATCCTAAGCTCGTGAACATATCCCACAGGATAGGACCTAACGCCCTTGAACTGGGTCCCGAGCATTGACCCCGAAAACGCCCAGTGGCACCTCCCGTCCTCAACAAGGAACTTTGCCATCGTCATGATGTCGGGGGCCTCTTGGACCTCATCGATAAACACGAGCGTTTTGCCTGGCGCTATCGGCTTTCCCGAAAGAAGCGTCACCCTGCTGATGAAATCATCGGCATCCCGTGCCTCGAGAAGAGCATCTTTTGCCTGGCGATTTTCCGCGAGATTGAGCTCGATATAGGTTGCGTAGTTTGACTTACCGAACTCGCGAATCGAGTAGCTCTTACCGATTTGGCGAGAACCCGTGACGAACAACGCCTTTCGTTCAATGGATCTCTGCCAACAATCAAGATCATCAGCGATTTTCCTGCGCAACATAAGCTCTCCCATCGCCTCGATAAATGAAATGCAGATATTTATATCGACTATTATCGATGAAATGCAGAGATTTTTAGTACCGAAATTGGATGAAATGCAGAAATTTGAGCTTACTCGCGCACAGAACAACGACGCGTGCGCCTAAGCATGGGCATAAGTGAGGTCGGGATTCTCGCATACAAATCGAGCGAGGACTATCTCCCACTTTGAGTGCGAAATTGCGCCCAAAACGGGAGATAATCCACGCTCGATATTTCGACGGGAGAAAATCCTCGCTCGGTTACTCGTCGACGATCTCGGCAAGCCAGACGTTCAGCGTATCAATCTCGGGGCAGCAGAACTTTGCCGTGCCAGGCTCGTTGCCAGGCACGGTTCCGCCATAGCGCAGGATATCGATATAGGGAAAGCCCACGTGACAGGCCATGGCGCACATCTTGCCGCGGTCTCGGTCAAAGTCAAAGACGTCGCCCGGCTTGTGACCATGGTGGCAGCGGCACGTCCCCAGCTGGTCCACGCAGCTCACGCGGATACGCGGCCGCTTGCCACGCGGCGCGCCGAGCGGCCTGTTCTCGCCCGCAGGCTTGACGCCGCCCTCGCCAGCGTTACTCATGGTCAATCACATCCAGGCAGGCCTCGATGGGAAGGCCGGCCGACTTGTCCTCTTGGTCGGCATTGCGCTCGATAAGCTCAGCCACCACACGCATGGCATCGGACGTCGCGCGCTGCAGACTCCAACCTGCCATAACGCGGCCCATGAGCACCGCCGAGAACGTATCGCCCGTGCCCGGGAAATAGACCGGAATGAGCTCAAAGGGAATCGTGAAGTACTCCCCCGCCACATGGTCGTAACCGATAACCGCGTTCGTGCCATTTACCACGGCGCTCGTAATGACCACCGACTTGGCACCCAGCTCGCGCACGGCGTCCACAAGGGCGCGGGCCTCATCGGGCGTGATCTGCTCTGCAATAGGCGTATCGGCGAGCAGACAGGCCTCGGTGTAGTTGGGCACCGCGTAGTCTGCGCACTCCAGCAGGTGCCGCATAAGGCCAATCGTGGACTCGGGCACACCGGCATAGAGCTTGCCGTTGTCGCCCATGATGGGATCGACGAACACCTTGGTGCCCTTTTGCGCGCGGCGGTGGCAAAAGTCCGAGATGATACGCGTCTCTTCCTCGGTCACGATAAAACCGGTGGAGATGGCGTCGAACTCAAAGCCGAGCTCCTCCCAGATGGCGAGGCTCTGGCGCACGTACTCGGTGGTGTCGTGGATGTAGAACTTGGGATAGTTGAGCGTATCGGACACAAGTGCCGTCGGCAGGTTATGGATACGGTAGCCCATGTGCGACAGCACCGGCAGCATGGCGGAAAGCGCGACCTTGCCGTAGCCGCACATATCGTTAATCAGCAGCAGCTGAGTATTCTTCATGAGGGTCTCCCTTGTTTCGGGCGCGGCGCGGCAGCGCCACAGTGCGACTAAGTGTAGCGCAGGGGACGTTGTGAACGGGCGCTGGCACCGTGGAGGTCAAATTGTTGCGGAAAGGTTTCGGAAATGGGGGCTGTTTGCTCCATAGCGGCCTAGTTGATGCTACTCATATAGCTCCATTTCAAAACTATGCCTATTTACTACGTTTAACCGCCCGCCTCCAACCACAGCGAATTTCTCTCCAACAAAACCGCAGGTAGATAGCTTGCGTTTTTTCAGAAACAGCTGTTGTGGTCAGCGATGCTGGATTCATCGTAGTAATTAGGCATAGTTTTTGGCAAGGCCGCTTCGAAAGGCATCATCGCAGCCCAAAACGATACCTTTTCCTTCGTCCCCAAGGGATCAGATTGCCGCTTAGGAGCGTTTGCAGCGTCGAGCGGTTACGGCGTTTGGTAAAACGCCGTAACTTAATAAGTTTGGTACCTTGACATTTATTTCTTGCACTCCTAAATTAGTTAGGCACAAAACAATTGCACTACCTAACTAAAGAAAGGAGCGAAGCTTAGATATGTGTGTTGAACCACTCGTCCTTCCGCATGAGCCCGGCGGTGACCCGTCGCAACCGGTAGACATACCCGAAGCGGTCAGCGCCGAAGACAAACTCGCCAAGCGCATCCTGAGCGGCCTGGGCTTTTGCGGCCATTACATGCATTTTCATGGCGGAGGCGTGTCCGGCAAGGCGCCCATCATCTGCCTGCTGGCCAAGCAACCCGGCGGCGAGATGTCGCAGCAGGAACTCGGCATGCACTTTGACCTCAAGCCGGGGTCGCTTTCCGAGATCCTGTCCAAGCTCGAGCTCAACGGCCTCATCGAGCGCAGCCGTAACCCCAAGGATCGACGGCAGCTCACCATTCGCCTGACCGAAACCGGCCGGGAAAACGCCCGCATCGACCAGGCGGCCCGCATTCGCTTTAGAGAGCAAGCCTTTAGTGCCCTCACCCACGACGAGCGCGAGCAGCTCGCCGAAATGCTCGAGAAAATCCGTGTAACCTGGGAGGAACTGGATGATTAAAACCCTCATGGGCAGCATCCGCGACTATATGAAAGTCACTGTTGCCACGCCATTGCTCGTGCTTGGCGAGGTGCTCTGCGAGATGCTGATTCCATTTATCACCGCCAACCTAATCGACGCCATCAAAGACGGTGCCACCGTAGCCGAGATGCTTCCCACCGCGGGTTTTTTGGTGCTCATCGCGCTTACGTCGCTTGCTTTTGGCGCCGCGGCCGGCATCACCTGCAGCCATGCGAGTTGCGGCTTCGCCAAGAATCTGCGTCACGACCTGTTCTACAAAATCCAGACGTTCAGCTTTGCCAACATCGATGAGTTCTCGAGCTCCTCGCTCGTCACGCGCCTGACCACCGACATCAACAACGTGCAGCAGGCCTTTATGATGATCATCCGCATCGCCGTGCGCGCGCCGCTGGTCTTGATCTTCGCCTTTACCATGGCATTTATCATGGGCGGCAGCGTCGCCATGGTCTACCTGGTCATCATTCCGCTGCTGGGCTTTGGACTGTTCTTTATCATCTTTAAGGTGCGCCCCATCTTCTCGCGCGTGTTCCACAAGTACGATGCCCTTAACGAATCCGTCGAGGAAAACGTCACCGGCATGCGCGTGGTCAAGAGCTATGTGCGCCAGGACTACGAGAAGGAAAAGTTCGCGACCGCTGCGCACGACGTACAGATGGACTTCACCCGCGCCGAGAAGCTCCTTGCCTTTAACAACCCCATGATGAACATCTGCGTCAACGGCGCGTTCGTCGTCATCATCTACTTGGGCTCCAAGCTCATCATCACGAGCCAAGGCACGCTGTTCGACGTGGGCCAGCTGTCCTCGACCTTTACCTACGGCTTCCAGATTCTGATGAGCCTGATGCAGCTGTCGATGATCTTTGTCATGGTGACCATGGCCGACGAATCGGCACACCGCATTGCCGAGGTGCTGGCCGCCGAGCCCACGATCGCCGATCCCGCCGAGCCCGTGCTCGAGGTTGCCGACGGTTCCATCGACTTTGACCACGTGAGCTTTAAGTATTCCGCGCATGCGAAACGCCAGGCGCTCGACGATATCGACCTGCACATTACGAGCGGCGAGACCATCGGCATCATCGGCGGCACCGGTTCGGCCAAGTCCACGCTCGTTAACCTCATCGCCCGCCTGTACGACACCACCGAAGGCGCTGTGCGCGTGGGCGGCGTGGACGTGCGCGACTACGACCTGGACGCGCTGCGTCACCAGGTCGCCATGGTGCTGCAGAAAAACGTGCTGTTTAGCGGCACCATCGCCGAGAACCTGCGTTGGGGCGACCCGAACGCCACCGACGAGGAAGTCCGCGAGGCGGCACATCTGGCCTGCGCCGATGAGTTTGTCGATGGCTTCCCCAAGGGCTACGACACTTGGATCGAACAGGGCGGCTCTAATGTTTCGGGCGGTCAGAAGCAGCGCCTGTGCATTGCACGCGCCCTGCTGCGTCGCCCCAAGATCTTGATCCTGGACGACTCCACCAGCGCCGTCGACACCAAGACCGACGCCAAGATCCGCGCGGGGCTGGCAAGCTATCTGCCCAACACGACCAAGATCATCATCGCCCAGCGCATCAGCTCCGTGCAGGACGCAGACCGCATCATTGTCATGGAGGGCGGCCGTATCGCACAGATCGGCAACCACGAAGAGCTGCTCAAGACGAGCGAGATCTACCGAGAGACCTTTACCTCGCAAAACAAGATGTCTGCCGAAGGTACGCAAGACGCCGACGACGTCTCTGGCGACGCGAACACGGCGGCAGACAACACCGACATGACCGCAACGCAAGCTCAGACCCAGGAAGGAGGCGAGGCCCATGAGTAAGGCAACGACCGCCGAGCGCGCGCTCAACCGCAAGGGCGGCACCATGTCGCGCCTCATCAAGACGCTCTTTGGCTTCTATCCCGTGCTTTTGCCCCTCGTCGTCGCCGGCGTGGTGCTCTGCGCCATCATCAACTCCATCGGCGCGACCTTCCTGCAGAGCGCCCTGCAAATTATTGGCGAATCGTGGCAGTCGGGCGATTGGGAAGCCGCGCAGCCCAAGATCGCACAGCTCGTGACCACCCTCGCCTGCATCTACGGCGTCGGCGTCCTGTCCTCGCTCTTCTGGAACCGCGCCATGGCTATCGTCACGCAGGGCTCGCTCGAGAAGCTGCGCGAGATGATGTTCAACCGCATGCAGGACCTGCCGATCCGCTACTTCGACACGCACCAGCGCGGCGATATCATGAGCCACTACACCAACGACATCGACACGCTGCGTCAGATGATCAGCCAGTCGCTGCCCAACCTGCTCATGACGATCATCATCATCGTCACGGTGTTCTTTATCATGCTGTACTACAGCGTGTGGATGTGCCTGGTCATCATCGCCGGCGTCGCCTTTATGACCTTTATGACCAAGCTGCTCGGCTCCAACTCCGCGCGCTTCTTCATTGCGCAGCAGACCGAGCTCGGCGTGGTCGAGGGCCATATCGAGGAAGTCATGAACGGTCAGAAGGTCGTCAAGGCGTTCTGCCACGAGTCTGCCGCCGAGGCCGATTTTGACGAGCGCAACGAAAAGCTCTTCGAGGTCTCGCAGAAGGCCAACATGTACGCCAACATCCTCATGCCCATCCTCATGAACCTGGGCAACCTGCTCTACGTGCTGGTGGCCCTTGCCGGCGGCATTTTCCTGGCGTTGGGCGTTCCCAACCTGAGTATCTCAGGCATGGCGCTGTCCATCGCCGTCGTGGTGCCGTTCCTCAACATGACCAAGCAGTTCTGCGGACAGATCGGCCAGATCTCGCAACAGATCAACGCCGTGGTCATGGGCCTCGCCGGCGCCGACCGCATCTTTGAGCTCATCGATGAGGAGCCCGAGGCCGACGAAGGCTACGTGACACTCGTCAACGCGCAGGTCAACCCCGACACCTGGCAGCTCGAGGAGGCTGACCACCACACCGGCATGTGGGCGTGGAAACATCCGCACCGTGCAACCGGCGAGATCGAGTACGTACCGCTGCGCGGCGACCTGGTCATGGACAACGTCGACTTTGGCTACACGCCCGACCACGAGGTGCTGCACGGCGTGTCCGTGTTTGCCAAGCCGGGCCAGAAGGTCGCGTTTGTCGGCGCCACCGGTGCCGGCAAGACGACCATCACCAACCTCATCAACCGCTTCTACGACATTGCCGACGGCAAGATCCGCTACGACGGCATCAACGTCAACAAGATCCGCAAGGCAGATCTGCGCCGCTCGCTGGGCGTCGTGCTGCAGGACGTGAACCTGTTCACCGGCACCGTGATGGATAATATCCGCTACGGCAACCTGGATGCGACCGACGAGGAGTGCATCGCGGCGGCCAAGCTCGCGGGTGCGGACGACTTTATCACCCGCCTGCCCGACGGCTACGACACGATGCTCACCGGCAACGGCGCACAGCTGTCGCAGGGTCAGCGCCAGCTGATCTCAATCGCCCGCGCTGCCGTCGCCGATCCGCCGGCAATGATTCTGGACGAGGCCACGTCGAGCATCGACACCCGCACCGAGGCCATCGTGCAGGCGGGCATGGACAAGCTCATGGAGGGCCGCACGACGTTTGTCATCGCGCACCGCCTCTCCACCGTGCGCAACTCCGACGCGATCATCTGCCTGGATCACGGCCGCATCATCGAGCGCGGCAACCACGACGAGCTGATCGCCAAGCGCGGGTATTACTACCAGCTGTATACCGGTGCGTTTGAGCTCGAGTAGTTCGGCCCGCCGAGATGGCCGATTTGCCGCTCATTCGTCGGGCATGACCCTAAGGTCAATGCCCTCCTCTTTCGGGGCAAATCGACTCATCTCAGCGACCCAAACACAATGTGCCGCAACGAATAAAGCCTCCGCAACCACACGAGCTGCGGAGGCTTTTCTATGCCCTCTGTTGCAGGCTTACCGGCCATCGCGTTGCGGACCGGCTGCCTCGGTCGTCTTTATGCGGTTCTTGTCGATGTACATGTTTTTGTCGGCCTGGGAAAAGAGCTCGCGCATCGTGGGCGGCTCATCAAAATCGCTGGAAAGCGCATAGCCCACCGCATAGCTGATAGGCATGTCGGGGTGAGCCTCGGAATACTCGCTCACGTTCGCACGAATCCGAGAGAGACAGGACTCCACGGCAGCTCGATCGGCATCCCACAGAACCGCGATAAACTCATCGCCGCCGTCGCGGCCCACAAAGCAGGCCTCGGACGCCACGCGGCCCAGCTGCTGGGCAAAAGAACGAATGTATTCGTCACCCTTCTCGTGGCCAAAGCGGTTATTGACCGTATGCAGATTGTTAAGATCGAAGACACACAGCGCAACGGGCGCTTCAGCGGAAACGGGATGCCCCTGCCCCAAGATTTCCTCGCACTTATTCTTGTTGGGCAGTCCCGTGGCTTCATCGAGATAGACTTTGTCCTGCAGCTCGCGATTGAGCGCGGCAGTGCGCACCGCGCGAGCAAGTTCGACCGCAAAGGTCGCCACCAGGCCCACGATGTCGATGATCACCAAACCCTCAAGGCGATTGAGCGCCGTGGCCTTCTCCTGGGAGTAGTCCTCCGCAAGCCTCGTGGCATCGTCACAAATGCCAAAGAATTCCTCGCTCATGGCAATGATGTCGGTGTTCTCGTAGCCGACTTCGCGCACACGGGCGATCTCGGTGCGAAGCTTGTCAAAATAGCTCGCGAGTTCGGTCATCTTTGCCTGATACTCATCGTCATCCAGACGGACGAGATTGAGGTCGTCGCTTCCGTAGCGCAAACCATTAATGTATGAATCCACAGCCTTGAGAAGGTCATATTGTGGCTGGCCCGCGTCCTCGAGCTTAACGATTCGCTGCGTGGTGCCGCGCACCAGACCGGCGTAGTTGACCACGCGTGCCGTGCCCTGGATGTCGGAGACGAGCAGCATAACATTGATGAAGAAGAAGATGAGAACTGCCGTGAGCACCATCATGAGCAGGCGCACCGCCCGGCTGGCCTTCTTGGCGACAGAAGCATTCACAAGCTCACTCCTCCAAACAGTAAAAGCGCAGATAGCGCGCAGTGTACCGAAATTCACGCGCGGACAACTCTACCATGATGGACCGAGAGCCTCAAACGTGATGCAGTCGTTGGGGCGGAGCTTTGGGAGCGATTCCACCGCGTAGAGGGGCAAGTCGATGATTACACCGTCCCGAGATGGCTTACCCGCCGAGAAACGAATGGCCAAATCATAACCAAATCGCTTAATACTCGCCGCCAGGCTCTTCGCCTTAAGGTTAGTCCCCAACTTCACCTCGACGGGAACCGCACGCGCCCCTGTGGGTTTTGGCAGTTTTCATAGGGAAAGCGGGCTTTCTGTGGCTATTTTCTTACGCATCCGTTGTGGGTCTTCTTCTTTACCAGGGGACTAGGCCTCGTTTTGTGTGGGTGCTTTGGCTGGCAGGTACTGCATATTATTCGTATAATTTATCGTAAGTTCCCGTACATCGATTGGAGCCTTATATGCCTGCCATTAAGCCTGTTTCCGATTTACGCAATTACAACGAGGTGCTCTCCGATGTCCGCGAGGGCTCCCCAGTGTTCCTGACCAAAAACGGGCACGGTTGCTACGCGGTACTCGACATGAAAGATTACGACCGGTTTTGCGCCATCAGCACGCTGATGACGGAGCTTGAGCGCGGGCGCAACTCGGGTGAGCAGGGCGGATGGGTCTCGTCGAATGACGTCGCCGCACACTTCCGCCACAAGGCCGCAAGCCATGCATAGCTGCGAGGTTGTCTACTCTCCGCTGGCTCTGCAAGATCTCGACGACATCTGGGACTATATTGCCGTCGAAAAGGACAATCCCGCAGCAGCGGAGAGAATCGTAGAGGGCATCCTCGCTCGGATAGACCTGCTCTCCAGCTTCCCGGAGTCGGGCACGCCACTCTCATCGATCTATCCCCTACGCTCCGATTACCGGTTCGTGATCTGTGACAATTATCTCGCGTTTTACCGCTTTCACCAGAAGGTCTATATTGACCGTGTTCTCCACGGAAAACGCGATTACCTGCAGGTGCTACTTGCCGAATAAACAGGCCCCGATATAATTCGACCCCTTATCCGGGACCATGCCCGATGCAGCTAAAAAAGCCCCGTCCTATATTAGCTACTCGACGCCAAATGAGCTACTTGAGGAGTTGGGCCATGACGTTGACGATTTTTTGCACTTGGAGGGTGGGCTCGAGCGGGTAGTGTAAATAGACCGGCACCTCGCGGCCGCACAGGAACGGCACGCCCACAAAGGCCGGGTGCACACCCGACCACGCTCCGCAGGCGAGCACCGCGTCGCCCTTTTCCTCCGCCTCGTTAAAGAGCGCAAAGTCAAAGCTGTCCACGTCGATCACGTCCACGCCGCCGTCGGCCAAAAGATCGATACGCAGGCTGTCCATGGCGTCGTTACCGTCCCAGAAAAATCATTGCGCAGGTAGGACGGCAAAAGTAGCTAGAAAAGCCCCGTCCTAAATGAACTACAAGATCTCTGCTATGAGCGCTCTACGCCCGTTTGTTTTATCACTGCAGGTAGAAAGCGCGATGATGCGCGAATCAGGGCCAACGTCATCCATGTCCACGTGCACCGCCGTCTGCGAGATATGCGTGAGCAGCGTCTGCATCGAAGCCTGGTCCAGGTTTCCCGGCCCAAAGATAATGTCATCACTCGCAGCAAACGAGCACACGGCAACAATGTGCAGGCGGAACGCCCCATCCTTTGTGTAGAGCGTGCCCGTGCGGTGCACCTCAAAGAAGCCCCTGTCTAAAAACCGGTCGACATCGCCAAACATCGCGCCGTTATCCATGTGGTGCGCATAGAGCAGATTGTAGGAATCGGTCATCGCGCGACTGTTGCGCGTATCCAAAAACACCGCTCCCGAAACCGCGGACTCCCCCAACACGTTTTTGTTGAGGTATTCCTGGTTATCTTTTCCCTGAACAAAGGGATAGTCGATGTTGGTGCCATCGATGGTGACCCATCCGACCACGTCGGGATTTTTGGCCATCAGCTCCTGCAGGCGTGCGCAATCGTTGGCCCCGGTGGGTTTGTAGTGCAGCAGCTCATCGCTGATGAACCCGCCGTTCATAACGTTATTTGTATCCCACAGCGAATAGCCCCCGTACAGCAGCATGAGCAGCACGAGAAAGCCGGCAAACCACGTAAGCACGCGGTCGCCGGCTCGCGCCAGCCGAGCTATGCGTTTAAGCTCCATCGGCTGCAATCCTCGCTGTTTTAACGACGATTACGACGAGGACGGAAGAAGACCACGCCCATCACGGCAGCAAACGCGACGATTGCCGCATAGGGAACGATCGTCCGAATGACGTCGGTGGGAACGGTAGCCTCTTTGGTGTTGGTAAAGGTCACAAATGTGTCGGAAGTGCCGATACCCTTCGCGGCAATAGTATTGGACTTTGTCTCGTTGCCAGTTTCGCCAATCTTATACGACGTCTCATAACCTTCCTTCTTGTAGTCGTCCTCAGTTACGGCATACCTGTCCTCCGATGAAAGACCGTAAAAGGTGACGGAGTCGCCGTCTCTAAGGTTCACCGAAACCGTAGATCCCGAATTGGCTACAGCTTCGGGCGTAGAAGTACCGTCTTTTTTCACAGTGACGTACTTATAGGTTTCCCCGGCAACGCCGTTAAGGCTGACGCTAAACCGGAAGTCCTTATTCTTGTCACCCTGGTTGCCCTTGACAACCTTTTTGATGGTCAGCTTATGGGTGGCATAATCGTTTACAAAGCCATCGGCCTTCTTGCCCGAGCCTGCTTCTGCGCTAAGAGTGCAGCCCTTGACAACATAGTCCGTGCCACCATTTTCAACGTAAACATCGAGGAACAGCGCCTCATGTGTAACGTTGAGGCCATCCAAGACCGGCTTCTCCTGCGTAATTTTGTATCGGTAGATACCCGGAGCCGTGAACTTTGAGGTATTAAGGACGGCACTCAAATGAGCGGTTATTGTCGTAATGCCGTCGGTAGTCTCAGGAGTAAGCTTTTTATCAGAGTAATTAACGGAAGTCGGCGAAAGCGTGACGGCGTCTTTCACTCCAGCATAAACGGGCATACCGCTCGTGCTCGTAAGCTCACTCTCCTCCTCCGCCGGCGCAATCGAATAGTTAAACGTCGCATTAGGCACCACGGCATTCTCATTCATGGTAAGCGTCGAGGTGATCGTGACCTTGTTGTCTTTTACCGGCAGATGCGGAGAAGTAGAGCCCTCCTCCGCCCACGCGGGCGCGACAACTCCCACCAAAGCCAGCAGCATCGTGGCAGCCACAACTGCAAATGCTGTCAGTCGTTTCTTTCCAGTTTTCATGTTGTATCCTTCCTCTCGGGCATATGCCCTTAATAAAACCAATCTCCGTGCCTACAGGTTCGACCTGCGCAGCACACTGATCACGTTGCCTTTGATCTGCGAACGGGCAATCGGCCCGTACAGGCGGCTGTCGTGCCCGCCTTCGCGCAGATCGGCCAGCACAAAGAACTCATCCGCTGCCAGGTGTACGGGATAGTCCACAGCAGACTCGTAGCGCGGCGTCGGCGTGGTGATATCGCTTTCCACCACAACAGCCCCGTTAACCATGAGCTCGCCTTCCTCGGTAATCGTGACCTCATCACCGGGACGGGCAACCACGCGGCCTAGGCGCTCTGCGCCATCCGCGGTGTATACCACCACGTCACCCTCGTTGAAGCTCTGGCTGAGCCTCCAGTAGAGCATGACGTCACCCGAACAGATACGGGGGGCCATCTCGCCAGTCGTGACTGCGCCCACGCCCAAGACCACGCCAAAGAGCAGCCAGAGCGTCACGACAAAAAATGCCAAGCGCGCCAGAAAACCCACGATATCGCGCCGGTCGTCCGCTTCTCCCAGATCTGGCGCCGCATGGGCGCCCAACCTCACGTTCGACACGGCCGAATACCGCGAGCCCCGGGGTCTTCCCTGCGGGGCCGCTCGTGCGGCTGGCCCATCACCAGCATTGCTGGCGCCATGTCTTCTCATAGGCGCCCACCCCTCTTGGAGCCGCGGCGTAAACGCAGCGCAACCATGCCCGTAGCCAACAGCACGCCGGCGGCCAAAATCGCCAGGGCATAGATGGGGTTGCGCGTAATGCCCGTAGGCACCGCGACCTGTCGGGAATTGGTGGCCTTAGCTTCAACGGCAACGGTCACACGCGGACCGTTGAGCGTGCCGCTCGCACCCGTAAGCCTAGCCTGATACCCCAACGAAGAATAATCGTCTTCGCTCACGGTATAGACCGCGTTGTAATCCAGCGCCTTAATCGAAACGGTCAGGCCGTCCTTAACGGCAAACGGCACGGTCGCCTCGCCCTGGCCATCGGCCGTAAAGGCCGTCTTGTTTTCCACGGTCTCGGCCCGATCATTCGGTCGCGCCACGAGCGCATGGCTGCCTTGGGCAGACGCATCCGAATACTCGATGGCGTAGGTCTGACCAGCCTTGAGGCCCGTAAAGGTCGCCGTCATCTTAAAGTAGGCACGCTTGTCGCCCATATTGCCCGTAACGCTCTTGGAAACCTTGAGCGTGTAGGTGCGCGGGGTGAATCGTGCGTATACGCATCCCGTATGGCGGTCTTTTACGTTGTACGTATAGGTGGGTGAAGACGACAGCAGCTCCGGGGCGTCCGGATTCGATAGGTCGTACCAACCCTCAAAGTGATAGCCCTCCTTGGGAGCGGCCACCGCTTCCACAAACGTGCCGTCGTCCACAAAGTAGGCAACGCCCGATTTTTCGTACGCGTCGGCGTCCTTGCCCGAGCCATCCCCCGCATTGATGGAGCCCTTTGCCCCCTTAAGCTTGGAGCTGACCGTGCCGCCCGTCGTTACGTTGCTCCACGTGCCATCGGCATTTTTAAGCTGAGCAACAAAGGCCTGACGATACTTCCATTGCGCCACGAACGTCGCGCCTTGGCTCTCGGGAATGTTTTTGACCGTTACCTCATCGCCCGCAGCACCGGTATCCGAATCGACCTTCTTGCCCTTAATGGTAAGAGTGCCGGAATCCGTGGTGCCCTCGGGAGCCGTATGGGTCACCGTGTGCTCTGCGCTAAAACGAATGGCTTTTCCCGAGCCCGCGTACTCCCAGCCCATAAACTTCCAACCGTCGTTTTGCCCTTCGGCAGCATGGGAGGTATAGCTCGCCCCAGCACTAGAGAGCTGCACGAAATCGCCCGTGGACTCATTGGACGGATCATAGTGATACGCTTTGCCACCGTTCACATCGTATTGAACGCCCGCCTTGGAAAACACAAGGTGCACTTTGTAGTGCTTTGTGACCTTGTCGACCTTAAAGCGGTAGGCGCCATCGTCCGATTTGCTCCAATGCGCAGTATCTTCCGCGGGATAGAACTCGCCGTTGACCAGAGCGCCGATAAAGACTGCCCCGTCATCGCGTTTGGCATCGACCATAAAGTAGGAGTTCTTCTCCTGTTTCCCTACGTAGTTTTTGGCATACGTAAAGTCCGCCGTCTCGTTTTCGGAGTTATAAAAATACGTTCCGCTTCCGTTGGGCGTCGTGTATGTCTCGATGCGATAGAACTCCCTAAACGAGATATTGTCGAGGAAGTTGCCGGTCGAATTGCTCTTGTTGGCCGTATTGTAGGCCACAAAAGCAAAGACGCTCTGGTTTTGGCCATCCGGAATGGTGTAGGTATAGTCGTAGTCAACCTTTTTGTTCTGCTCGAGCGCGTTGGAACCGTAGGAAGCCCACGCGTCGTTTTCGGACGCCATAATCCATACGCACCATTTTTCGGTATGCTCCGCATCGGCCGTCCATGAGAACGCACTTCCGCTGGACGCATTGGCAAATCCGCCCACTTTGTCAAACTTGGTTGAATACAGGATGATCTTTTTGCTGCAGCCCGATTGGGAAAAATTGGCCACATCCAAGCCGACATAGTTATCGACGCTCATTTGAATCCATTGAACAATTTGCTGGTACTGATCGAGTGCCTTTTGATTGTCCTTGTACGGCTCGTTTTCTTGTCGCGGACCGATGATAAGGGCCATGGCGTCTCGACCCGAGCGGCCGCGGTGGTCGAGCCCCCACTCATACTGTTTTCCCGGCTCGGTTGTCACATATTGGTAGAGCGAACTCGACTCATGTGCGTTGAGCTCGGCCGCGTAGTCACCATCGGAGGGCGTAAACGTAACAGAATGCCCAGTTGGGTCGATATAATAGTTGTTCTGGGCAACGATCTCGATACGATGGTCCGTCTCGGTCGTGCGCCAATGGGGCGAGCACAGCGTAAACTTGCTGCGCCCCTGGTTCCCCAGATGTATATCGTCTTCAAAACTGCCGTTAGCAATGTTCGTATTCTCGTTCTTAAGATTCGAGGTCGAGAACGCATAGCTCGTGAGCGTTGTCATGGTCTCGGACGAATTTTCTTGATACACCTTGGCAAAATCACTATAGATGTCGCGTGTGCCCTGCTTTTCCACGTGAACGTCGTTGACCAGATTGCCAAACCACTCCCGGTATTGTCTGTTCTCCCCCGTAAGATTTGAATCGTAGCAGGTCAGCGCAAGCATCGTTTTGTCGGACGCCGCGGTATAGTCCGCCCGATAGGCAAACTCATCGTCTTCCTCGGGAAGATCTCGATAATAATGCGTGCTGTTGGTACCAAAGGAGAACCAACCCTGTCCGTTAGAGCTTACGAGCCACACCGAAAGCGCGATGCGGCCGTCGCTCCGCTCAAACGAGAAGTGGGATCCATCAGCGCTGTTACCAGCAAAGCCGCCATTTTCGGCAAAGGGATCGCTGTAGACGGTGTACCGCTCAACGGTATTTCCCTGGGGCATCTTGCCCTGCGCCTTAAGCCAAGTCCGCAGCTGCATAAGCTGGTCTTGGCCTGCGCTGTTAACCGACAAATTCTCCTGTTGAGGACCCATCGTGAGCATCAGCACGTCGTGGTCGGTTGCGGCGCGATGGTTGAGGCCCCACTCGTACGCGGCGCCGCTCTGGGTGGAAAAGGTGGTGTAGGTTGATCCAGGCTCAAAATAATTATTGGTACCCTGTGGCCTAAGATTCCACGCAAGCGCAAAGTGATTACCGTTAGCTTGTTTGGTGTTCGTTTGGGGCTTGAGGAGCTGCGTAGGAGTTGCGAGGTACGACGTCTCGCCGATCCTCTTTCTCGGAGAGGTCGTCGACCAACCAGCAGCTTGGTTAATAAAGTTTGGGTTCGTTATAAGGTTGCCATCGTCACCGTACGCGCGCGAGGGCAACCCCCCCCCGGCCATAACGAACACGCATAAGGTCGCCAGCAACATCACAAAGGTGCGGCGCATCGACGCAATATGACCGAAAGGACCCTGCACGGGCGCATCCCCCCCAGCCGCAGCCCGGGCTTTCGCGCAAGCTGCACAAGTAGTTCGTTTAAGCTTTTTGATTCTACAACCAGCCCAGGGCAAAAGCAAAATCATGCGTGACCGATTTGCAGTCATTTTTCGCATCATTTTTCGTATTGTGCTGGTAGTGCGGCGAAAGTAGCTAAAAAAGCCCCGTCCTAAATGAGCTAGTTGAGGAGTTGGGCCATGGCGTTGACGAATTTTTGGACTTGGAGGGTGGGCTCGAGCGGGTAGTGCAGGTATACCGGCACCTCGCGGCCGCACAGGAACGGCACGCCTACAAAGGCCGGGTGTACGCCTGACCAAGCTCCGCAGGTGAGCACCGCGTCGCCCTTTTCCTCCGCCTCGTTAAAGAGCGCAAAGTCGAAGCTATCCACGTCGATCACGTCCACGCCGCCGTCGGCCAAAAGGTCGATGCGCAGGCTGTCCATGGCGTCGTTGCCGTGACGGAGCACGCGCAGGCGCATGCCCTCCAGGTCGGCAACTGTGATGCGCGTCTTGCGCGCAAGCGGGCTCGTGCGCGGCACATCAATATAAAACGGTACGTTGACGATAAGGAGCTTTTGGCAGGCATCACCCCAGCGTGGGGTAGAAAAACTCGATTGCACCACATCGACCTCGCGGCCCAAGCTGCGCATGACGGTCTCGCGCTCATCATAAAGGTCACTCACCGGCACAATCTCAAAGCGCAGTGACGGCTCCAGTTCGTGCACACTCGTCCACATCGACAGCGTCTGGCGCCCAGGGCACATCATCGACACGCCCAGGCGCACGGCACCGCCATCGCCCGCCGCGCGTCGGGCACGGCGCAGCGCGTCCTCGGACTGCCGCATGATCGAGCGCGCGTCGTCCACCAGCAGAGCGCCCGCCGGCGTCACCTTGACGCCCGAGTGCGAGCGTTCGAACAGCGTGATGCCGAACTCGGCCTCGAAGCCCGACACCTGCTTGACGAGCGCCGGAGTCGACACGCGCAATTGTGCCGCCGCACGCGAGAAGCTTCCCAGCTCCGCAGCGGCCGATATGGCCTCAAGTCGTCGATCGTACACGTCAATCTCCCGTTTTCGCGCCCGTGGCCACATGGTGCCACAGGAGGTTGTTTCGCAGGTCATGCGCTCAATTGAGAATAAACTGCATCGCACAGTGTAAACCTATGGTTAATGCCATTCTAACAAATATGCAATTCACCTGCGCAAATGCAAAGCATACGATAACCAGCGAAAACCACGTGGGTCGGTTAATGGGAGCGACCCACCGGGAGGCATAAGAAGGGAAGTTCCTATGAGCAATTGGCTTAAGCTCGAGGGCGATGTTTGCGCTGTGACTGGAGCGCTCGGCGGCATGGGCGTCGAGATTTGCCGCGAGTTCGCCCGCAATGGCGCTAACGTCGTCCTGCTCGACCTGGACGAGGAGAAGGTCAAGGCCGCTGCCGCCGACCTCGCTGCCGAGTTTGGCATCCACGCCGAGGGTTACAAGATGAACGCCACCGACGAGGCCGAGGTTCAGGCCGCCGTCGACGCCACCATCGCCGACTTCGGCCGCGTCGACGTTCTCGTCAACACCGCCGGCATCCTGCGCTTCGCCGCCATGGAGGACCTGCCGCTAAGCGACTGGGAGCAGGTGCTCAACGTCAACCTCACCGGCTACTTCATCACCTCGCAGCGCTTTGGTCGCGAGATGATCAAGGCCGGCCAGGGCCGCCTGGTGCACATCTCGACCGTTGCCAGCCACTCCCCCGAGACGTTCTCGGGCGTGTACAGCTCCACCAAGGCGGGCGTCAACATGATGTCCAAGATGCTCGCCGCCGAGTGGGGCCCCTACGGCGTCCGCTCCAACTGCGTCGAGCCTTGCTTCGTTAAGACCCCGATGTCGACCAACTTTTACGCCGACCCCGAGGTCGAGAAGAGCCGCAGCCGCCTCATCGCCACGCGCCGCATCGGCGAGGTCAGTGATATCGCCAACGCCGTCATGTTCTTGGCGTCCAAGCGCTCGGACTTCACCACCGGCGACGCCATCAAAGTCGACGGCGGCTTCTCCAATATGATGGGCGACCTCACCGCCAAGCCCGGCGGCCGTCGAGCCTTTGCCGACAACTACCTCAAGAACAAGGGTGTCGAGCTTTGGTCCGACGAGTCTGGCGTCGCAAAGCCCACTGACCAGTAAACCAGCCTGACAGGGAGGCCCCGCGGACGTGTCCGCCCCTCCCCCGCATCGATTAGAAAGAGTCCAATGGCTTCCACCAACTCCAACAAGGGTCGCGCCGTCGTGCTTTCCGCCGCGTGCGTCACCATGTTCTTCATCAGCTCCATCGCTCTGTATTCCGTCGTGAGCAAGAACCTGCTCGCCGTCTACCCCGAGTGGTCCAGCGCCCTTACCTGGGCTTTCCCGGTCTTTCAGACCATCATGGCCGTGACGGGCATCTTCGCCGGCCGCATCTCCGATAAGATCGGCCCCCGCAACGTCGTGATTGCCGCCGCCGTGTGCTACGGCGTGGGCTGGTTCATGTCCGGCACCGTCACTGAGCCGTGGCAGTTCTACCTGTGGTTCTCGCTCGTCGCCGCTATCGGCAACGGCCTGGGCTACAACCCCGCGCTCACCACGGGCCAAAAATGGTTCATCGACAAGAAGGGCCTCGCCTCCGGCATCACCCTGGCCGCTTCGACCGCCGGCCCCGCCGTGCTGTCCCCGGTGCTCGCCTCGCTGCTCATCCCGAGCCTCGGTATCTTTGGCGCCCTCAAGGCACTCGGCGTCATCTTCTTTGTGATGATCGCCGCCTCCGCCCTGTTCCTGAAGGCCCCCGAGGGCGGCTGGCTGCCCGAGGGTTTTGAGGCCCCCAAGGGCGGCGCACATGCCGGCACCTTCGGCGACCTCACCCCGGGCGAGATGGTCAAGACCCCGCGCTTCTGGGTCCTTATCGTCACCTTCGCCTTTGCCGCCACCGCGGGCACCCTGCTTGTGGGCAAGGTTGCCTCCATCGCCGCCGTCCAGCTCTTCGCCGACCCCACGAGTGCCGCGGCCGTCGCCCTCGGCGGCGTGGTCGTCTCCGTCAACACCTGCGCTAACCTGGTCGGTCGCCTTTCCTTTGGCCAGATCATCGACAAGATCGGTGCCTACAAGTCGCTGCTCATCAGCCTTGTCGTGACCATCGTCGCGCTCGTCATCATGTCGATGAGCTTTACGCAGAGCATGTTCTTTGTGGCGCTCGCTCTGCTCGGCTTTAGCTTTGGCGCCCTGCTCGTCATCTACCCGCCGCTCACCGGTGGCGCCTTTGGCACCAGCAACATCGGTGTCAACTACGGCATCATGTTTTTGGGCTACGCCGCCTCTACCTGGATCAGCCAGCCCATCACTGCCGTGCTGTATCACGCCGAGGCCGGCAGCGCCGCCTACCAGCAGTCCTTCTACGGCGCCATCGTGATCGCCGCCATCGCCGTCGTGCTCACCCTCTACATGATGGTCTCCGACAGCAAGAAGAAGTCCGCCTAGTTTTACCGATGTGACAAAGGGACTGTCCCTTTGTCACATTCCACCAGCCACCAGCATTAAGGAGTCGAAATGTCTGAGCTCAACCCCGTCCGCATTGCCGTCATCGGCGCCGGCGCCATGGGCCGCAACCACATCCGCTTTGTCACCGAGGAGCCCGAGGCCGAGCTTGTCGCCATCGCCGACGCCTTTGAGGGCGCCCGCGCCACGGCCGAGGCTGCCGGCGTGCCGTTCTTTACCGATCCCGCCCAGATGATGGACGAGGTCAAGCCCGAGGCCGTCATCATCGCCACCCCCAACGACCTGCACCTGGGCGTTGCCCGCGAGGCCATCAAGCGCAACATCGTGCCGCTGGTCGAAAAGCCGATCTCCAACGACCTCGAGGATGCCCAGGCTTTCGCCGCCGAGGCCGAGACCGCCGGCGTGCCCGTGCTCGTGGGTCAGCACCGTCGCCACAACCCCTTCGTCAACAAGGCCAAGGAGATCATCGAGTCCGGCGAGCTGGGCAAGCTCACCGTGTCGAGCTTCCACTACATGATCTATAAGAATGACGAGTACTTCGATGTCGAGTGGCGCCGCAAGAAGGGTGCCGGACCGATCTTGGTCAACCTGGTTCACGACGTGGACCTGCTCCGCTACCTGCTGGGCGAGCCCGTCGCCGTCCAGGGCATGCAGTCCAGCGCCGCCCGCGGTTTTGAGACCGAGGACTCCGCCGTGGTCAACGTCCGTTTTGCCGATGGCGCGCTTGCGAGCATGACCATCTCCGACGCCACCGCCAGCCCCTGGAACTGGGAGGCAACCGCTCGCGAGGATCCGCAGTACCGCCCCTTCGACGCCGACGCCTACTTTATCGGCGGAACCTTGGGTGCCCTTTCGCTGCCCCGCCTGCATCAGTTCTCCTACGACGGCGCCTCCAACTGGCACAAGCCGCTGCAGATGGAGATTCCGGCCGTCGACCCGGCGCTGCCGCACAAGATGCAGCTCAAGCACTTTGTGAAGGTCGTCCGCCGCGAGGTCGAGCCCGTCGTAACCCCCGCCGACAACGTCAAGACGCTCACGCTTCTCAACGCCATCAAGGAGGCCGCCGAGACCGGCCAGCTCGTCGAGCTGTAGCACCTTAGGACAGGCCGCGGCAGAAACCCCATGCCGGGCCCCTCGGTCCGCCACAAATAAGCCCCTCTTCTTTGCCCCGCGAGCAGCTTCCTGCCCGCGGGGCATTTTGCTACGTTGCCAATGATTTTTCTGGGACGGGGGACTTTTTGCACCTTAGCTTGATTCGTTCGCCACGAAATGTGCCTATCTACTACGTTTAACCAATCACCCTCAACCATACAGAATTTCGCGAAATAAAAACCGCAGGTAAACGGCTTGCGCATTTTCGGAAAACCGGGGGATGGTCGACCCACACGGTTCAAACGTAGTAGATAGGCCGCTTTCGTGGTTCCGCGCCAAAACAGTCTTTTTTGGGCGAAGTGGCAGGTGGTATCCTTGGTAGCTCTGTGCTGCAAACGCACCTTAAACGCAAGGAGTCCCATGGATCTTATCGCCCAGCTCGCCCGCGAGCTCAACCTTAAGGCCGCCAACGTCGAGGCGGCCGTCAAGCTCATCGACGAGGGAAACACCATTCCCTTTATCTCGCGCTACCGCAAGGAAGCCACGGGCGGCATGGACGACGTCGCCCTGCGCGCACTCGACGAGCGCCTGTCCTACCTGCGCAATCTTGAGCAGCGTAAAGAGGACGTCATCCTGCTCATCGATGCCCAGGGCAAACTCACGCCCGAACTCGAGCAACAGATTCGCGAGGCCACACAGCTCCAGCGTGTCGAGGACCTCTACAAGCCCTACCGCAAAAAGCGCATGACCCGCGCGCAGAAGGCACGCGAGGCCGGCCTGGAGCCGCTCGCCAACATGATCATCATGCAGGCTTCGGCCAAGGGCAGCGCGCTCGACGCCGCCGCGGACTACGTCAACGAGGAGGCCGGCTTCGACACGCCCGAGAAGGCGCTCGCCGGCGCCGCCGACATCGTGGCCGAGACGGTAGCCGAGGACCCGGAGAACGTCGCCGACCTGCGCGCCTTTACGCAAAACACCGCCGACATCGTCGTCGAGGCCACCGACCCCGCCGAGAAGACTCCCTACGAGCCGTACTACAGCTATGACGAGCCACTGCGCCGTATACCCAACCACCGCGTGCTGGCTATCGACCGCGGCGAGCGCGAGGGCAAGCTCCGCGTGCGCGTGGACGTCGACGGCGCAGCCGCCACGGCACGCCTCGGCAGCCGCTGGCCCCGCCGCCAGGGCGTGTTTGCTCCCATCTTCGATGCCGCCATCGCTGACGGTTACAAGCGCCTCATGGCCCCCTCGCTGGAGCGCGAGGCCCGCGCCAAACTCACCGTTCGCGCCCAGACCGAGGCCATCAACGTCTTTGCCAAGAATCTCGAAGGCCTGCTCTCGGCACGCCCCGTGCGCGGCGCCCGCGTGCTCGCGCTCGATCCGGGCTACCGTACCGGCTGCAAGGTCGCCGTCATGGACGAGACCGGCAAGTTACTCGACCACGGCGTGGTCTACCCCACCAAGCCGCGCCACGACGTCGCCGGCACCAAGCGTGAGCTCGCCCGCCTCGTCAAGAAGAACGGCGTCAACACCATCGTCATCGGCAACGGCACCGCCAGCCGCGAGACCGAGGAAGTCGTCTCGGAGTTTATTGCCGAGCAGGCGCCCAGCCTTCGCTACACCATCGTCAACGAGGCGGGCGCGTCGGTGTACTCCGCCTCCGAGCTCGCGAGCCAGGAGTATCCCGATCTGGATGTCACCGTGCGCGGCGCCATGAGCCTGGGCCGCCGCCTGCAGGACCCGCTGGCAGAGCTCGTCAAGATTCCGCCCCAGTCCATCGGCGTTGGCCAGTACCAGCACGACCTTGACCAGGCCGAGCTTTCGCGCACCTTGGGCCACGTGGTGGAAGACGTCGTCAACCGTGTGGGCGTCGACGTCAACACCGCGAGCGCAAGCCTGCTGGGCTACGTGTCGGGCATTACGCCGAGCGTGGCCAAGAACATCGTGGCATACCGCGAGGAAAACGGCGCCTTTACCGATCGCCGCCAGCTCAAGAAGGTCCCCAAGCTGGGACCCAAGGCATACCTCAACGCCGCGGGCTTCCTGCGCATCAGCGGCGGCAAGAACCCGCTCGACGCGACAAGCGTCCACCCCGAGAGCTACGAGGTGGCCACGTCCGTCTTGGAACGCGCCGGCGTGGCGGCCAGTGAGCTCAGCCGAGGCGGCGTGCCCGATATCGAGCGCCGCCTGGGCAGCATCTCGGCGCTGGCAAGCGACCTGGACTGCGGCACCCTCACGCTCATCGACATCGTCAACGAGCTCAAGAAACCCGGCCGCGATCCGCGCGACGATGCGCCCGAGGTGGTCTTTAGCCGCTCGGCGCTTTCCATCGACGACCTGGAACCCGGCATGGAGCTCAAGGGCACGGTGCGCAACGTTGTCGATTTTGGCGCCTTCGTCGACGTAGGCGTGCACCAGGACGGCCTCGTACATATCTCCAAGCTGGCCAACCGCTTCGTCAAGCACCCGAGCGACGTGGTGCGCGTCGGCGACACGGTCAAGGTGTGGGTCGAGAAGGTCGATCGCGACCGCAAGAAGATCTCCCTCACCATGGTGCAAGGAAAGTAAACCGCCAAAGCGGATATCCCCTCTTCGCGGCAAGTGTCGCAAAGAGGGCGGGCGTTCCCCGCGCTCTTTGCCCCTTCGGCAAAGTGGGGTATACTGTCCGCAGTGTGAAAAGCCTTCGGGCTTTTAGCGGCTGCGGGTACCTGTACCTACAGCCGCATTTTTCGTTTTGGAGGAACGATCATGAAGGAGCGCCCGCTCATCCCGGCAGAACAACAGGTCGCCCACCTCGCAGAGCGGGGCGTCCGCTTCGACATAATGAGCCCCAAGGATGCAGTCGCGTTCCTCCGCGACAAGAACTTCTTCTTCAAGGTCAAGGCGTTTGCGAAGTGCTTCTCAACGTATCGTAGCCCCGCGTCGGAGGGCTACGGACGCTACGTCAACCTAGACTTCGCCTACCTCACCGAGCTCACCAGACTCGACCACCACCTCCGCGAGCACATCCTCTCGATGACGCTTGACATCGAGCACTACATGAAGGTCCATCTAAACCGGACGATGATGGACGACGGCGCCGACGGGAAGGAGGTCCTCGACCTCCTTTTCGCCCACGAAAGGCTGCGTAAGGAGAGGATGCTGGAGGAGCGGTTCGATCCAAGCGGGTCAGAAGCCACCGTCGAGAGGATGAAGGCCATCGCCGACCGGCTAGATGGGGTGGGCGGCAGCGATCGGGTGATGCTCTTCCTCGAGATGCTCCACATCGCCGAGGATCAGACTTTGGGGATAGACCCGGAGCACCTCGAGTGCAGCGTCTCGTACCTCGGAGACTCGAACTACACCCGGGACCTCGCGAATAAGTACGGCAGACGCGAGGACATGTACGTCTGGAACTACCTGGAACTCGTCTCCTTCGGGGGAATCATCGCGCTTTACAAGTTCTACTTCTACGACCTCAGGAGGGAACGCAGCCAGGAGGCCGAATCCGTCAAGCAGCTCCTGTTCCCCGTGAAGGCCCTGCGCAACGCGGCCGCTCATAACGGCAACGTTCTGAACACGATCGGGCAGCGTCTACAGAAGCCCGTCGGCTCCATCGCGACGGCCGCGCGGGAGGAGCTCGGAATCGACCAGGAGCTCGTCGCCCTTACGAAGCGCTTCCCCGTCATCCACGACTTCACCGCACTCGTGCTCTGCTTCGATAGAATTGTCAGCGATGCGGACGCGAGGTCGGAAAAGGCGGCAGGCCTGCGCACCCTGCGCGAGCGCTTCCTTGGGCACGCCGACTATTTCGAAAAGCAGATCGAGCTTGACCGAGGAATCAGGATGCTGGGGGAAGTCATGCGCTCGGGAGCCGATGTCATCTCTTCGAGCTCCCTATAGCTCTTCAGCCCCCTAATAGCCCCTTACCATTTGGGCCCCGCTCGAACAGAGTAGGTTCGAGTAGGTTCGAGCAACTCAGCAGCAATCCGACTACCCGCTGCATGAAAACCGCAGCTCAGACGCATGACATGCCGTCCCATGAAGCAGCGGGTTCGGGTAAGAGTACGTCCGAGTGGTCAGAGTAGGGCCCGACTTCCCCCTCTTGGCGACGTGCAAAATCGCGAATATTCAGCATCTCTCGATAGCCCCGCGGTGCCTCAGAGAGCCATAAAAGCAAAAACGGCCCCCGTTTTAGCGTCAATTAGAGCCAAAACGGGGGCCGTTCCGTGCTTCAACCAGCTGGTAAAAGCCTTTACCGTGCTGAATATTCGCGATTTTGCACGTCGCCGCAGGGGGTACCCTTGCTTACGGCAGGATATGGAAGCCCAGAGCGGCGATATCCTTGGCAAATCCGCGCACGGTATCGAGCGAGACCTCGTACGGGTCACGTCCGATGTTCTTGCGCTTGGCCAGGATACTGTTGGGCACCGTGATGATCTGGCAACCGCAGGCCTCGGCCTGGTAAATGTTGATGAGCTCGCGCGTGGACGCCCACAGGACCTCGCAGTTTGGCTTGGCGGCGGCCTTCTTGACCGACTCCGTCATAAACGGAATGGGATCGACGCCGGTGTCGGCGATACGGCCGGCAAAGAGCGAGATGATGGACGGCGTCTCGGCGTCAACGGCCTCGACCATCTCGTCGACCTGCGCGGGCGTGAAGATGGTGGTGACGTTGACCTTAATGCCGTCGGCGGAAAGCTCGCGCACCAGCTCGGCGGTGGACTCGCCCTTGGTGGTCACGCACGGAATCTTGACATAGACGTTCTCGGCCCAGGTAGCGATCTCGCGGGCCTCGATCTCCATGGTCTCGACGTCGTCGGCAAAGACCTCAAACGACACAGACACATCGGTGATATGGGCCAGGACCTCCTTGGCAAAGGCGCGGTAATCCGTCACGCCGCCCTTTTTCATAAGGGACGGGTTGGTCGTGAAACCCTGAACGTTGCCGTTCTCGTACATGTCGAGCATGCCCTCGAGGTTTGCACCGTCAGCGAACACCTTGATTGCCATCTGCCTGATTCCTTTCGCTTGCACACGGGCGTTAAACTGCTAAACACTTTACCTACGTTTATCAAGGCGTGAACTGCGGTTTTTTATCTTCTCGGCGAACGGTATAATCGCTTCAGTGTTTGGATTGATAAATCGATTGAGCATGCAAAAGCAAAGAGTCGCAGTTTGAGCAAACGTCAGAAGGCGAGATTCATTAGATGAGGCCGAAATGTTGCATCGCGGTGACGGTGCCGTCGTTCGCGACGTCGTCGGTCACGTAGTCGGCGACCGTCTTGACCTCGGGCATGGCGTTGCCCATGGCGACAGCCGTCTCGACGGCAGCGAGCATGCCCAGGTCGTTGCCCGAATCGCCAAAGCCAAAGGTGCGCGCATTTCCCTCGCGGCCCAGATATGCCAGCGCTCGCGCCACGCCCACGCCCTTGTCGATGCCCTTGGGGCTCAGTTCGCGATTCTGACCACCGGTGTTGCACAGCTCAAACTCGCGATCGATAAAGCCGTCGTCGTTGGCTACGCGAGCCAGGTTGCACGCGTTAATGCACACCTTGCCCACGCGCAAGCGGCCATCGACACGCATCTGATCAACGCCATGCACCACGCCGGCGCCTAGCAGAAATGACTGTTCGACACCAACTGGCTCAAGTGAATAGGTGGCACCGTTCGTCTCGAACAACGCCTCGCCGCCCGCCACAGTAATGCGACGCGCGAGCTCCTCAACAATGTCCTCGTCAAAGCAATCCTCATGCACCACGCGGCCCTCGACCTCGAGCGTGGCGCCCGCCATGGCAACGACGCCCGCGGGGTCGAGCGCACGCAAGCTATCGGCGATGAGCCACAGGGGACGACCCGTGCAGATAAACGCCTTGTGCCCTGCGTCGCGCAGACGATGAAACGCCTCGATCACCGTCTGCGAGGGACGAACCGCCGAAAAGTCCTTATCGGTCATATCGTCGGGATCGAACGACGTCAGCGTGCCGTCCACGTCAAAAAAGAGTACGGCGGGATCGGGGCACGCATCAATCATATGGGTTCCTTTCGAGGATAAGGGCAAACGAAGCATCCATCATATAATGGAGCGACGCAACCAGAGAGGTCACCCATGGAATTTTACGCAAGCTGCCCCGAGGGCTTTGAGTCCGCACTCGCCGATGAGCTTAAACGCCTCGGGCTTTCGCATGTCCGCCGCCTGAAAGGCCGCGCTACGTTTGAGGGCGAGCTCGAAGAAGGCTACCGCGCCTGTCTGTGGTCGCGCCTGGCGAGCCGCGTGTTCGCGGTGCTCGGGCGCTTTGAGGCGCAGGATGCCGATGAACTGTACG
This sequence comes from Collinsella aerofaciens, assembly GCF_028207065.1. Lineage (GTDB taxonomy): Bacteria > Actinomycetota > Coriobacteriia > Coriobacteriales > Coriobacteriaceae > Collinsella > Collinsella aerofaciens_AR. The sequence goes on along the minus strand of NZ_JAQLFP010000016.1, from coordinate 19,146 downwards.
ATAGCGTTTACGACATCGCCTGGGAGAGCATCGTCCGCCCCGGCGCCACCATCGCCATTACCGCCCGCGGCGTGACCGAGCAGTTGCGCAACACGCGCTTCTCGGCCCTGCGCGCCAAGGACGCGCTGTGCGACCGTCTGGCCGAGACCACGGGCCGTCGCGCCGATGTCGACGCCGCCGATCCCGATGTTCACCTGCTGCTTTCGCTGCGTCAGCGCCGCGCGAGCATCAGCCTGGACCTTTCGGGCGACCCGCTGTTCAAACGCCTACCGCCCGCAGCGACCCGCGCCGGCGAGGGCGCGCACGTGCTGCGCCCCGACTACGCCGCCCTGGTGCTGGCGCAGGTCGGCTGGACCGCACTATGCGAGCGCGAGCTGACGGCCGACGATTACGAGAACGAAGCCCTTCCCACGCTGATCGATGCCTCGTGCGCCGGCGGCGGTCTGCTGCTGGAGGCCGTGAACATTCTGACCGACCGCGCCCCGGGCGCCGCACGCGAGCGCTGGGGCTTTGAGGGCTGGCAGCTGCACGATGCCGCCCTGTGGGAGCAGCTGCTTGCCGAGGCGCGCGAGCGCGAGGCGGCAGCGCGCGAGCGCCAGGCGCGCATCGTGGCCGTGGATGTTGACCCCGCCGCCCGTAAGACCGCTGAGCGCATGGTTAAATGTGCCGGCTACAAGCGCTTTGTCGATTTTTGCGCCGCCAAGTCCGCCACCGTACTGGACCACGCGGGCGCTGTCGCCGGCGCCGCCGTGGTCGCGGATACGACCGAGACACCGCTTTCGCTCATGCACGACGCCATGACGCTGGTCGGCGAGCTGCGCCGCGCGCCCGAACTCGCTTCGGCACCGGTCGCCGCGCTCACCCACGACGGATTGCTGGCGCGCGCGCTCCACACCGAGCCCGAGTGCTCGATCGCCGTCATGCCCAACAACGAAGAGGCGACCGTCGAAGTCTGGCCCTCGCTCGACCACGCCGCCGCAGCGTTTGAGGCTGCGACCGGTGCGGATGCCGAGGCCGAGATTGCGGATGCCAACGAAGTCAACGATGAAGCCGCCGCTTCCGCCATGCCCGAACCTGCCGCCACACTCGACCTGGGTGACGGCAAGCCGCTGCCCGTGCTCATTCCCGAGTCCGAGCAATTCGCCAACCGCCTGCGCAAAAACGCCCGCCTGCGTCGCAAGTGGGCAAAGCGCGAAGGCGTGAGCTGCTACCGCGTCTACGATGCCGACCTGCCCGACTACTCCGCCGCCATCGACCTATACGAGGGCTGCCCGCAGACGCCGGGCCGCTGGCTCGTCATCGCCGAATACGCCGCACCCAAGACCATCGACCCGGCGCTGGCCCAGGCCCGCATGCTCGATATCTTGGCCATCGCGCCGCGCATCCTGGATGTTCCGGCCGAGCATGTGCACGCCAAGGCCCGCATGCGTTCGCGCGGTGGCTCGCAGTACGGCAAGCAGGGCGCCGGCAAGGGCGGCTCGGGCGAGCGCGCCAACATCGCGCGCCGCCGCCTGCCGCTCATCGAGGAAGGCGGTCTTACCTTTGCCGTCAACTTTGACGACTACCTGGACGTGGGTATCTTCTTGGACCACCGCGTCACGCGCGATCTGGTGCGCGAGCACGCCAAGCATGCGCGCCGCTTCCTCAACCTGTTCGCCTACACCGGCACCGCTACCTGCTATGCGGCCGACGGCGGCGTCGAGGAAACCGTGACGGTCGACCTCTCCAACACCTACCTGGACTGGGCCGAGCGCAACATGCGCCAGAACGGCTTTGTGGGATCGCAACACCACTTTGTGCGCGACGACGTGCTCGCCTGGATTCGCGACCAGCGCCAGACGCGCAACCGCTGGGACCTGATTTTTGTCGATCCGCCCACGTTCTCGAACTCGTCCAAGATGGGCCGCCGCACCTGGGATGTCCAGCGCGACCATGTTGAGCTGTTGGCCGGCGTATCGCGCCTGCTCGCACAGGGCGGCCATGCCATCTTTAGCTGCAACCTGCGAGGCTTCCGCCCCGAGACACGCAAGCTCGCACGCGCGGGCGTGGTGCTGGAGGACATTACGGCGCAGACCATCCCCGAGGACTTCGCACGCAACCAGAAGGTGCACCATTGCTATATCGTGCGCCGCCTGCCCATCGAGGACGCCATGGCCGAGGTCGGCTTTAGCGCCGAGGAAATTGCCGAGCGAACCGAGGAGCTGCGCAACCCCGAGGCCCGCAAGCCCCGTGCGGCAGTACCCGCGCACGCGCAGGCCGGCAACGGCAAGTCCAACTTTGCCGGCAAACCCTCCCCCGCCGGCAAGCCCAAAAAGAAGAAGTTCTACGCCAGCAAGCCTAAGGGCAGATAACAAAGTTGCGGTGGAATACGGACTGTTTTGCCTGGAATTAGGCAAATTTAGACCGTATTTCACCGCAACTCATATTGGGATGGTGGTTGGCGATCTAGCCTTGGGTGACCAGGCGGTAGCCAATGCCTACATGGGTTTGGATGTAACGCGGATGCGCGGGGTCGGACTCGATCTTCTTACGCAACGTGCCCATAAAGACACGCAGGCTCGCCAGGTCGCTCTTGGTCGCCGTGCCCCAAATCTCGTGCAAGATAAACTGGTGCGTCAGCACCTTGTCGGCGTTGTGCGCCAGCAAGCACAAAAGCTTGTACTCAATCGGCGTCAGATGCAGCTCCTCGCCATCCATCGTGGCGATGCCGGCATCAAAATCGATATGCAGCTCGCCGGTATCGAACGAGCCCTCGGAGGCAACACCGCCCGTTTGCGCATACGAAAGGCGCCTGAGCGTCGTGCGGATGCGTGCGAGCAGTTCCTCGACCGAAAACGGCTTGGTCAGGTAATCGTCGGCACCGGCATCGAGCGCACGGATCTTGTCCGCGTCCTCGCTGCGTGCCGAGACCACGATGATCGGCATGCCCGACCACGCGCGCACCGACTCCACCACCTTGACGCCGTCCATATCGGGCAGGCCCAGATCGAGCAGCACAATGCTCGGCGCCTGCGACGAGGCGGCGGCGATGGCGGCGTGGGCGGTCTCCACAGCCATATGGCGCAAGCCGTGCGCCTCGAGCGCGGCAACGATAAGGTTGCGGACGGCGGGATCGTCCTCAACGACCAAGATAAGCGGTTTCACAGCAGAGTTCGGCACAGCGTTACTCCTTATCAAACGAAACGTCGGCGGCGGGAAGCTCAATCGTAAAGACCGAACCGTGAGGGTCCGCCGCGGTAACCTCTATGCTACCGCCATGTGCCAGCGCAATGGAGCGGCAGAGCGAAAGCCCCAAGCCCACACTGCGGCAGCTGTCGGCCAGGCCATGGTTGGCGGTGTAGAACGACTCAAAGATTCGCTCGCGGTCCTCGGGCGCAATGCCCGGGCCATCATCAGCCACCGAGCACGCCACGTATCCATCATGGACGCCAATCGAGATCACGATATGCGAGCCCGCAGGCGTATAGGCGATGGCGTTGTTCACCAGATTGACCACCAGCTGCACCATCAGGCGCGCGTCGACGTTGACAAGCGCCGGCTCATCGCACGCCACCACCTTAAGGTCGTGCTCGCGCACGGCCGGGTTTACGTGGCGCAGCGCCTCCTCGACGATATCGTCCATGAGCTCGAGCGTAGTCGACAGATGCATGCCGTCGCCCTCGAGCTTGGTGATGGCGAGCAGATTCTCGACAGTGGCGTTGAGCCATTGCGCGTCCGAGCGAATGGATAGGAGCATGCCGCGGCGTGTCTGGTCGTCGAGCACGGCCGTGCCGGTCGAGCCCTGGTCGAGCAACACGTCGGCATTACCCGAAATACTGGTGAGCGGCGTACGCAGGTCGTGCGAGATGGAGCGCAGCAAGTTGGCACGCAGCTGTTCGTTTTTGGCGAGCACCGCCGCTTCCTCGCGAGCCTCCATGGCGCGGGCGCGATCGAGCGCCAGCTCGCCTTCGCTCACGATGGCATCGGCAAGCGTCCGCTCCTCGGGCGTCAGCGCATCGGGCTCGGCGACAATGGCGAACACCCCCACCACCGAGGCGGGATCGCCCGCGCGCACCATGGTGTCGCCCGAGCGCACGGTCAGGTATATGCCGTAGAACGCCGAGGCGCCATAGGTGGCATCGAGCGGCGTTCCCACATAGGCGGACGCCGAGAGCCGCGGCGGCATCTGCGGCGCCAGCTGGTGTACCGGCGCGGCATCGCCCACGGCCGTGTACGTCGTGCGCGGCAGCAGGTCATCGTTATCGGCATCGGCGCTATACCACACGACCGGACAGTCCGAAAGACGCGCCAGCTGCGTTGCCATAGCGTGCACAATCTGTTGCTGATCGCCACACCGCTGCAGCATGCGGTTGGTCTCGAGCACCATCTGCGTGCGACGGTCGCTGGCGGCGGCCTGCGCCAAGGCGCGGCGCAGGGCCAGCGCGATCGAGCTCGATACGAGCGAGACCGCAAACATGATAAAGAACATGCCGGGATAGACGCGGTCGATAAACGACAGCGCGTAGCGCGGGTCGACAAACAAGAAGTTGTAGAGCGCCACGGCGGCAGCCGAGCTCAGCAGGCAGTACAGGCGGCTCCAGGTAAAGAAAGCGCACAGCTGCACGGCAAACACATAGACGATCATGATGCTCGGCGCGAGCCCCGGATGGTCGAGCAGCGCGCCCACAATCGTCGCCGCGGCTAGCAGCCCCGCCGATACGCAGGCGTCATACAGAGGACTGCGACGCGTCAGCGTTGTACGCCGCCACCAAAAGTTCTCGGCAATATCGCCGTCCGCACGGACGTCCATCAGCGCCCCGCCCCTCTCTCAAAAACAAAAACCACCACAAAGGGGACTGGCACCTTTGCGGTGGTGGCCTCCTTGTGGTGGTTTCAAGTGTATAGCCTTTGCAGCCTGCGGTCGCTAGACAAACAGCAGACGTCGACTACGGGCGCTCGTCGGGGGCCAGACGCTGCATCTTGCTCACGGCTTTAAACTTGGTGAACAGCGGCACGTACTCAAAGCTCACGTTGGAGTTCTCCAAGCCGTACCAGCGCGCAGGCGTGCCGGCGGCGCGGCGGATGATGTACTTGAGTGTGATGGCCGTACGCTCGCTGGGCTCCACGTCGCTTTCGGGCGCCAGCAGCTTGCGGATCATGACGAACTTGAACGTACCGATGTTGCCCGGGTCCTTGTAGACAGAGTAGTCATGCGTCTGCGCCGGCAACTCGCCGCTGGCAGCCAGATCCTGAACAACCTGACGCAGATAGGCATTGACGCGCTGGTTGATCTTGTAGCCCAGATACAGGTGCACGCGGAACACGTAATCGGTGCCGAACGTCTCGACCGAGTAGGCAAAGGTATGCGGCTCCTCCATGGTCTCGACATTCACGAACCACCAGGCGCGAGCGCGCTTGGGATGCTTATCCAAGATCGAGTAGACGATATCGCGGTCGATATAGTCGGTGTTGGAGTCCTTGGTCAGGTACACGATGTTGTCGCTCATGAGCTCGTAGCGGTCGTCTTCGCGCAGACGCTTGAGCTGCGGCAGGTAGCTGCGCAGCGGCAGCAGCGTAAACTGGCGCTGCTCGACCGCCGTGCCGTTGTACCAGCACACCATAATGCCCATGATGAGCATGGCCATCAGAATGGTGAAATAGCCACCGTGGAAGAACTTGGTGAGCGAGCTCACAAAGAAGAAACCCTCGAGCATGAGGAAGAAGACGGCAAAGATCCACGGCGCGATCTTGAGCTTGCGCTCCACGTGCAGATAGAAGAAGAGCAGCAGCGTGGTGCACATCATAGTCAGCGTAATGGCAAGGCCGTAGGCGGCCTCCATGTGCGCCGAGTTCTGGAACAGCAGCACCACGACGACGCAGCCCACGAGCATGACGTTGTTGACCATGGGGATGTAGAGCTGGCCCTTGGTCTCGGCAGGATAGAAGACCTGCATATGCGGCATGAGGTCCAGGCGGCTGGCCTCGGACACCAGTGAGAATGCGCCGGTGATGAGCGCCTGCGAGGCGATGATGGCCGCGACGGTGGAAAGGCCGACGGCAAAGGGGCGCAGACCCGGGGCGAGCATCTGGTAGAAGGGGTTGAGGTCGGCGATGCCCATGAGCTCCGGGTTGCCGGCGTTGTTGATAAGCCACGCGCCCTGGCCCATGTAGGACAGCAGCAGGCAGCACTTAACGAACGGCCAGGTGGCGTAGATGTTGCCGCGGCCCACATGGCCCATGTCGGAGTAGAGCGCCTCGGCACCGGTGGTGGCAAGGAAGCAGCTGCCCAGAATCATGATGCCCGCGTGGTTGTTGGGGCTCAGCAGAAAAGCGATGCCACGCAACGGGTTGAGGCACAGCAGCACCGCGGGATACTGGCAGACAAAGAACAGGCCCGTGCCGCCCAGGAACAAAAACCACAGCGTCATGATGGGGCCGAAGGCGTGACCGATCTTGGCCGTGCCGATGCGCTGCACCAAGAAGAGCGCGATGATGATGGCAAGCGTGATGGCGACGACACGACCCTGGTCGTCACCGAGCACGGCATGGACCGCCGGGATGGTGCGCAGGCCCTCGATGGCCGTGGTGACGGTAACGGCAGGCGTCAGGATGCCGTCGGCGAGGAGCGCCGCGCCGCCCAGCATGGCGGGGATGATGAGCCACTTGCCGCAGCGCTTGACCAGGCTGTACAGGGCAAAGATGCCGCCCTCGCCGTGGTTGTCGGCGCGCAGCGAGATCAGCACGTACTTGACGGTCGTCAGCAGCGTGACCGTCCACACGACAAGGGAGAGCGCGCCGAGCACGAACTCCTGCGTGACGCTTCCGATGCCGCCGTTGCCGGCAACGAGCGCCTTGGTTACATACATGGGGCTGGTGCCGATATCGCCATACACCACGCCCAGCGTGACGAGCATCGCCGAGATGCTCACAGGAATCGCAGCGTGCGAGGCTACTTCCTTTGCCTTTTGTTCCATAAGCCGGTTTCCTCCCAATTTTAACGTTCGACGGGATTATATGTAATCAGCCCATATTTTAATGGCACCGTTTTCCCAGCTAGATAAACATTTATGCGGCCTTTAGGCCACCGCGGCGATATGGAATGTGACAAAGGGATGCCCCCTTTGTCACATTCGTCATTTTCCGAGCCAGTTTTTGAACCACCACTCCATAGAGCGGCTCATCTCGGCCATAAAGGGGCTCGTGTGCTTACGGGTGTAGATGTCGATGACGCGCTCGCCCACCTCGCGGGCGTGCGGGCGAAACATCGCATCCATCTCGGCCACCTGCGCATCCATCGTCGCGGCGTCGGCGCGACAATAACGCTCCTCGTGCACCAGGTTCACCACGGGATGCGCGATTGCCGGGCGCTCCTTACGGGGCGTGCCGATGATGAGCATCGACAGCGGCATGGTATAGGCAGGCAAGTCCAGCAGTGCGGCAACTTCCTCGGCGTTCTCGACGATATCACCGATGTAGCAGCTCCCCAGCCCCAGGGCCTCGGCGGCAACCACGGCGTTTTGAGCGGCGATCACGGCATCCTGCGCCGCGATGGCAAAGTCACCCAGACCCGGTGCACGACGGGGCGCCTTGCCCGTGCGTTCGACAAAATCGTGCTCAAAGCAGCCCACGTGCTCAAACAGATCGATCCACTTGGCATAATCGACCACAAATATAAGTGCCCAGGGCGCCTTGGCGATCATGGGCTGGTGATCGCACAGGTCGGCCAGACGGTCCAGCGTAGCCTGCTCGCGAATGCTCACGATGGAATACATCATCATGGCACCCGCCGACGGTGCGCGACTCGCCGCATGCAAAATCGCCGCTCGCTGCTCGTCGGTCACTGCCACGGGACGGCCGCCGTCATCGCGCGCAAAAGCGCGCGTCGAGGAGCGGTGTTCCAGCGCGTCCAGTACCGCGTTGCCCGTAGTCTCGACCGGATAGCCGCACACATCCACAGCCGTCGCACAAACCTGCTCGCTCATCTGCTCGCTCATAGCCCCATCCCTGCCATTTCTTTAAGAAGCCTTTACGTTTCCGTGTAATTCCCGTCCATTATCGCGCAGGTCGCCACAACATTGCGCAACACTGCCACACGCGCGCGTTAATATGGCTGGTTGTTGTGCGCAGTCACCAAATGCAGCGCATATCTTGGTAACAATCGGGTAAACCCCCGCTTTCGTAGGTTTTAGTTTGTGAGGAGTCTCAGCATGTTCGCTGCCGCCATCTCGCTCGTCGGTCTTGCGGCGACCGTCTACCTTGTCTTGCGCGAGGCCAAGGCCATTCGCGCTCAGTCGGGAACCGTTGCCAAAAGCGCTCTTGGGTGGAGCGTCGTCTTCGGCCTGTTCCAGGTCTTTTTGACTATTTGGGGCGCCGTGGGCCTCGTCGCTCAAAACGAGCCGCTCGCCTTTGTGATGCTCATCCTGACCAACGCCATCCTCACCGGCTGCGCTTGGGCCAGCATCGCACGCGACCGCATCGCCCCGCGCGTCTTTGCGTTCGCCGCGCCCGACGCCCCCGCTCCCACCGGCAAGCTCGCCCGTCTGCGCGGCGCCTTTGTGGGCAAACCGCTCGTCGCCGCCGTCCTGTGCCTGCTGCTCGCCGGCGTCTTTGCGCTGCTGGGCATGGAGGTCTCGTCCAACCACGACTTTACCTGGGTCTACCCCCTGTGCATCCTGCTCGAGTGGGCCATCATCACCACGCTCATGGTCGGCCTGTTCTTCCTGTTCCAGCGCCACGGCGCGGCTCCCGCGGTCCTGGCCTTTGCCCTCTTTGTCCTGGGCATTGCCGAGTTCTTTGTCATCACGTTTAAATCCATGCCCATCCAGCCGGGCGACCTTTCGGCCATCTCCACCGCCGCCGCAGTCGCCGGCAACGGCTACACCTTCTCCATCTCGCTGTTCTGCGTGCTGTCCATGGGCTTTACCGCCATCGCCATGCTGCTATGCGAGTACGCCGGCCTGGTGGCACCGCACCGTCAAAAGGGTGCCGCCAACGCCAAGCGCATGCTGCTCATCAACCTGCTCGTGGCGGTGCTGTGCCTGGGCGGCGTGACCGCGCATGTCACGCTTATCGACTACTACAACACTCTCGGCATCACCGTCTACACCTGGCGCCCGCTCGAGAGCTACTGGCGCGAGGGCTATCTGCCTGCCTTTATTAGTGCAGCACAGTCCATCAAGCCGCCCAAACCCGCCGACTACTCCGTCGACGATGCCAAGGCCACGCTCAAAAAATACGCCAAGGCCTACGACAAGTCCGACGCCGCCAAGAGCGACGAGCGCACCGCCGCAAAGGAGCAGTTCGACAGCGAGAAGCCCACGGTCATCGCCATCATGAACGAGACCTTCTCGGACCTGTCCATCTACCAGAACATGCGCGCCGGCTACGAGGGCCCGCAGTACTTTAAGAACCTGTCCAACTGCCTCAGCCGCGGCAAGCTCTATGTGAGCGCCTACGGCGGCGGTACCGCCAATACCGAGTTTGAGTTTATGACCGGCAACTCCATGGCCAACCTGGGCTCGGGCGTGTACCCCTACACCATCTACAACATGGAAACGACTGGGAACCTGGCAGAGCAGTTCAAATCGCTCGGCTATTCCACCACGGCCATGCACCCCAACCACGCCACCAACTGGAACCGCGAGAACGTCTATAAGGACTTTGGCTTTGACCAGTTCCTGTCCATCAACGATTTCCAGGGCGCCGATACCCTGCGCGGCATGGTGACCGACCAGGCTACCTACGACAAGATTCTGGAGCTGCTCGACCAGAACGCCGACCCGCAGTTCATCTTCGATGTGACCATGCAGAACCACTCGGGCTACGACACGGGCCTGCTGCCGGCAGATAAGCAGATGCACCTCAACATCGACACGACCGATCTGGACGCCAAGACCGTCGAGGACGGCACGCTGTCCGATGTCGACGAGTACGTCTCGTGCATCGAGCAGTCCGACCAGGCGCTTCGCTACTTCCTCAACGCCCTGAGCAAGCTCGACCGTAAGGTAGTCGTGGTGTTCTGGGGCGACCACCAGCCGTTCTTCCCGTCCAAGTTCAACGATAAGTGGTTTACCGGCGAGGACGACGCCACCCACCAAGAGCGCTTGTGGCAGACCGACTACATCATCTGGGCCAACTACGACGTTGCCGGTTGCGACCAGACGAGCGAGGTCGACGACCTGTCCACCAACTACCTGTCCACGCAGCTTATGCAGCTGATCGGCGCACCGCTGACCGACTACCAGAAGGCGCATATGACGCCGCGCGAGTCGCTGCCCGCCATCAACTCCGTGGGCTACGAGGACGCCAGCCTGCGCTGGGCGCTCTCCTCCAACGTCACCGGTGACGACGCCGCTGCCGCAGCCGCCACCAAGGCGCGCGAGGATTACGCCAAGATGCAGTACTACGAGATGTTCCGCGACGGCAAGAACGTCTATACGGAGCACTTCCAGACCGAGGCCAACGAGACCGACCCCAACCTGGCGCCGGGTACGACCAAGATCAAATAGCGACTAGCTGCGAGTTCATAACTGAAACGTCTGTCCGGGCGGAGGTATGTAAGGTTCCCTGCTCGAACAGTCCTGCGCAAGACGGAGGCCACATTAAGTGGCCTCCTTTGCGTGCGGAACTCGCGATGAACCTTACATACCTCCGCCCGGACAGACGCCTTGTTGTTGGAGCGCGGCCTGTCATGGGGTGGTAACTGCAACATATATAAGTTGAAGGCCACGTCATGTGGCCTTTTTTGCATCCGGGAAGACCGTCCCACTCTGAATACATCCAGAGAACGCATGCGAGTGTGTCGTCCAGGACGGCCTCGTCATCGGGGTGATGGAAAATGTCGTCCCAAACGCTTGCCACGGTTGCGCCCGCGAGTGTCAAGAAAAAAGCCTCGAGGATTTCGAGGCTTTCACTTCTAGTATTATTTCGCACGCACGACAGCGGTAGGTCTACTCGCCCAGCACGGCCTTCTTAGCGGCCGCAGCCATGTTGTCCAGATCCTCCTTGGTGGGGTGATCCTTCGCGGCAACCCAGTTGTCGAGCAGCATCTTAAAGCGGGCATTGTCGGGATCTTGCTCGAGCATTGCCTCATAGCGCTGCTTTACGGCAGGACCCATCTTGCCCTGGCACATCGCCCAGCCCGCAAGCTCGGCATCCCCAGCCAAATTGGAAGTTACGCGATCGATAATCTGCTGGTAATAGCTCTGGTCGGCCCCAAAGCCGCAGGTGCCAAACAGGAAGACGCGCTTGCCGTGCAAGGCGGAGAGCAACGCCGCGACCGAAGGCGTGCACGCGCCCTTGTCGCACCAAAAACCGACGAGCACTGTGTCGGCCGTGCAGGCGCCCTGCGCCTCGAGCGCAACCTGATCTGCATCCGCATCGTCGCTCAACGCCGCGGCATGGACAAACTCAACACCCGCAGCCTGCAGAGCGCGCTTGATCGCGCCCGAAACCATCCTGGTATTACCGCTCTTGCTGTTAACCACCAAAGAGCACGTCATAGTCACGTTGCCTCGTTTCCCCCAAAACTAAAGCCACTAATGCAATTTATTAGATGAATATCTTAGTACTAACGTGACAGATGTAAACCACCGTCTGTCGATTGGCGACGCAGACGACATCTTTGGACAGATTTCGAACAGTATGTACTTCGGATTGAAACCGCCACAGAACGTTTCACGAATGGCCGAAAAACTGTTTCACAAAACGCCGTCAAATTGCGTCACGGAGTATCGTCAAAATGTTTCACGCGCTGGTAGAACGCTATATAACAAGATCGCTCTATGGGACAAACAAACCTGATTAATTTGCCCCACGGGCTTGCTCACTGGGCGAACTGGCTGCGGTAGAGCTCGGCATAGAAGCCGTCTGCCGCCAGCAGCTCGTCGTGCGTGCCGCGCTCGATAATTTCGCCATCGCGCATGACCAAAATGCAATCGGCGTTGCGGATCGTCGACAGGCGGTGCGCCACGACAAAGCTCGTGCGACCGGCCATGAGCTCGTCGAATGCCGCCTGCACCTGCAACTCGGTGCGGGTATCGATGCTCGAGGTCGCCTCGTCCAGCAGCAAAATCGCCGGGTCGGTAAGCATGACGCGTGCGATGCACAGCAGCTGCTTTTGGCCCTGGCTAAACGTGCCGCCGTCCTCGCCGATCACCGTGTCGTAGCCGCCTGGCAGCTGCACGATAAACTTGTGCGCATGCGCGCGCTTGGCGGCCTCGATAACCTGTTCGCGCGTGGCGTCGGGACAGCCGTAGGCGATGTTTTCCGCCACCGTGCCCTCAAACAGCCAGGTATCTTGCAGCACCATGCCAAAGGCGCGGCGCAGGCTTGCGCGCGTGTAGTCACGCGAGGAACGGCCATCGACCGCAATGCGACCGGCATCGATATCGTAAAAACGCAGCAGCAAATTGATGAGCGTTGTCTTGCCGCAGCCTGTGGGGCCAACGAGGGCAAAGCGCATGCCGGGCTTAGCCTCGATGCAGATGTCCTGCAGCAGCTTGCGGTCGGGCACGTAGCTAAAGTCCACGTGTTCAAAGGTCACCTCGCCCTGCGGGGCGGCAAGCTCCACGGCATCTGGCGCATCGGGCTCCTGCTCGCGGGCATCGAGCAGTGCAAAAATGCGGCGCGCCGAGGCGTACGCGGTCTGGATCTGCGTAATGACGTTGGTGACCTCGTTGAACGGCTTGGTGTACTGGTTGGCGTAGGACAGGAAAATCTGCACGCCGCCCACCGTGAGCGCCGCCGGCACGCCCGTGATCACGCCCACGCAGCCGATCACAGCGACAACGGCGTAGATGATGTTGTTGATAAAGCGCGTGCCGGGATTAGAAAGCGAACCCATGAACTGCGCGCGCTCACCTGCCGTATAGAGCTCGGCGTTGAGCGCGTCGAAGCGCACTTGGGCGTTGGGGCCGTAGGCAAAGGCGTCGACAAGCTTCTGCTCGCCTACGTACTCCTCGATATGACCACCGAGCTGCCCTTGAATGCGTTGCTGGGCAGTAAAGCTCTTGTTGGAAAGCTTGGCGATGGCGCCGGCCGCAAAGATGGAAAGCGGCGTGACGAGCACCACCACGAGCGTCATGGTCAGGTTGATGGAGAGCATAAACGCGAGCGTGCCCACAATGGTGATAACGCCGGTAAAGAGCTGCGTGAAGCCCTGCAGCAGACCATCGCCCACCTGGTCGACGTCGTTGACTACGCGGCTCATAAGGTCACCATGGGCATGGCTGTCGATAAAGCTGAGCGGCATGCGGCTGAGCTTGTCGCTCGCCTCCACGCGCATGTCGCGCACTGTCTCGTAGGACAGGCGGTTGACGCAGTAGCCCTGCAGCCACTGGAAGGCCGCCGCGCCCACCACGACAATCGCAAGCTTGGTGACGAGCGGCAGCAGCGCGTCAAAGTCCACCTGCCCGGCGGCAACGATGAGGTCGATGCCCTCGCCGATGAGGATGGGCGTATAGAGTTGTAAGATCACCGAGATGGCAGCGCTCACAAACGACGCCGTAAACGAAATGCGATGCGGGCGGACGTAGCCCAGCAGGCGGCGAGTTACCGCGCCCACGGGGTAGCGCTCGGGGTCGCCGGGCTGACGCGGGCCGTCACCCAAGTCGTTGAGGTTATCGTTGCCGGACACGTTGGCCGTCATCGTGGCGACCGAACCGGAAGAAGTATACGGATTCATTTAGCAGCCCTCCTTTGCGCAAACGGATGCGGAGGCGATCGGAGCGGACGTGGGCGCCGCACTCCCCTGCTGACCCTCGAGCTCCTCGCGGCGCAGCTGCGACTGGCAGATCTCGCGATAGAGCTGGCAGGTCGCGTACAGTTCATCGTGCGTACCCAGGCCCGCGACCGAGCCGTGATCGAGCACGCAGATCATGTCGGCGTCGCGCACGGTCGAGACGCGCTGGCTCACGATGACCGTAGCCAGCGGCAGCCCGACCTCGGCGGCACCGCGCACGCTGCGCTCGCGAATGGCATGGCGAAGCGCCGCATCGGTCTTAAAGTCGAGCGCCGAGGCGGAGTCGTCCATGATCAATATCTGAGGCGAACCCACCAAGGCACGCGCGATAGTCAGGCGCTGACGCTGGCCACCGCTGAAGTTCTTGCCGCCCGCCTCGACCGGGGCATCGAGTCCCTGCGGCTTGTTACGCACGAACTCGCTGGCCTGCGCCATATCGAGCGCCGCCCAGAGCTCCTCGTCGGTTGCTGCCTCGTCGCGCCAGGTCAGGTTGCTACGAATAGTGCCGCTCACCAGCGACGCGCGCTGCGGGACGGTCGCGACCACGTGGCGCAGTTGATCGAGTGGCCAAGCGCGCACGTCTGCGCCCATCACGCTCACGCTGCCGGCGCTCGCATCGTACAGGCGCGGAATGAGCGAGACGAGCGTGGACTTGCCGCTGCCCGTGCCGCCGATAATGCCGAGCGTTTTGCCCAGCGGCAGTTCCAGGGTCACATCGCTCACGGCATTTGCCGCGCCGGCGCCAAACGAGAAGCTCGCATGGCTCAAGCTCAGCGCAGGAACTGGAGCGACATTGCCCGGCTCGGGCAGTGCAACCGGCTCGTTGCCCTCGTCGGTGATGCTCGGCTCGCAATTGAGCACCTCGTTGATACGCGACGCGCTGGCGCTCGCCTTGGTAAAGACCACGACCAGGTTGGCGACATACACGATGGAGGTCAGGGTCTGCGTCATGTAGTTCACAAACGCCATGACCTGGCCCTGCGTGAGCTCGCCCACGTTGACCTGGATGCCGCCCACCCACAGGATGGCGCACACGCCCAGGTTCATCACGAGAAACGTGACAGGGTTGAGAATCGACGAAAGCTTGCCCACCACGATGGCGGTATTGGCCTGGTCGTCGGCGGCCTGGGCAAAGCGCTCGCGCTCGTGGTCTTCGCGCACAAACGCACGAACCACGCGGGCGCCCGAAAGACCTTCGCGGCAGATAAGCGCGATGCAATCGAGCTTTGCCTGCAGCTGCTTGTAGTAGGGAATGCAGCGCGCCATGACAAACCAAAACACCAGGCCGATAGCGGGCGTGCAGATCAAAAAGATGATGCCGAGCTTAAGGTCGATGGCAAGGGCCGCGACCATGGAGCCCACCGCCAGGAAAGGCCAGCGGATGAGCATGCGTACGCCCAGCGCCACAGCGAGCTGCACCTGGTTAACGTCGTTGGTGATGCGGGTGATGAGCGACGGCGTGCCGAAGCGGTCGAGCTCGGCGTAACTCAGCTTGTTGATGTGCCCGTAGAGCGCGCCGCGGATGTCGGTGCCCATGCCCTGCGAGGTGAGCGCCGCCATCTTTTGGCAGACGAGCGTAAACGAGATGCCAATCACAGCCATGGCGCCAAGTACCATGCCGTAGTGGATAACGGCGTCCACATCGTGCGCCCCAATGCCTTTATCGATCATCTGGGCAATCACCAGCGGCGTCAGCAGGTCAAAAATCACTTCGATCAGCTTGCACGCAGGGCCAATCACCATATACCGGCGAAACTTGCCACCAAAACGCCTGAGCAGCTCAATCATAAAAAGGCGCTCCCCATCATCATTCACACTCAATTCGAACCATGATAGTACGGTGAGCCCAAAAGAAGCGTAAACAACTCGTCATTTCTAATGGGATTCGGTTTCCAGAGGGTTGATTTCCGATCTCAGCCGAACACATTGAGCAAATAGCCCATTCCCGCAGTTAGCCGAACGCCCCCGCGGCCCCTCCCGGGGTCCGGGGGCGGCATTTTCCCAGTTGAAGGAACGGTGGAGATGTGTTTCGATGGGTCCGGTGGCCATGCTCCGCCCGCCGCCCGGCGCCTCTTCCCAGACTCAGCCGGACGGTCGGTCCGTCTATTCCGTTTTTCCTTCTAGGCTAGGACAGCGGGGCATCGCCCCTTTCCGCGCGCGCCCGCTCGATGAGCCCCGGCGTCAGGTCGAGCTCCTCGACGGGCACGTCCTCCACGCCGTACGCCTCGAGCAGCGCCGCCGCGTCGCCGCCGAGCATCGCCCGGAAGGCGCGGGCGGGCGTCGCGAAGCCGAGCGCGCCGCGGGGCTCGGAGTTCACGTGCGACATGGCCAGCGCCAGGTCGGCCGGGGCGAGCCGGTCGAACCTGAGGCCGCGGCCCTTGGGCAGCAGCTTCCTGATCTCGACTGTCCCGCGCTCCGTTTGACCTGGGTAACGTGGAGATGGAACAGGGCCAATTATCCGCTTTCCTGCTGGTCAGTGGCTTGGCTCACCAGGGCGGCAACTTCCGGCAGGGAAAAGACCTTTTCCATCAAAAGAAAAAAGGCCCTTTCGCTCATGCCGCGCACCTCCGGGGCGATACTCTCCACCGCTCCGCCACGGGTGATAAGTCGGTGGTTTCGCTTCTTCCTTTCGCCTTGGGTGTAGTAGCGGATGCGGTTCTCATACCGCTGGCCTCTGTGCTGGTACTGCTCCAACTTAGCGGTGGCCTCAGCATACTCTTTCTCTAATTCTTCGCGTGACTTGTCCATCGTGTTTGACCTCCTTCTTGGCAAAACAAAAGACCGTCTACCTGCTGTGTCGGGTAAACGGTCAAGGGTAACGGTATTCGGTTTTAGCCTCGCTGGAAAGGTGCAGACGCAGAGCGGATGTACCTTTCCAGCGAGGGCGCAGGGATAGCCGCAAAGCGGCGCAAGGGGCGCAGCCCCTTGTACGGAGCGGAGCGACGCAAACGGCCCGGACTTTCGGAAGTCCGGGCCGTAGCCTCGCAGAGCGCACGATACATGGTCGCAGACCATGTATAGAAGTGCGCCCTTTGTTCCAAAGGGATTTTATAAGTCCATCATTGATGGGAGAATTTTGTTGAACATATGGCGCACCTTATCAATCCGGGTGTTTGGGCGGCGTGGCTGAAAAACTGGTTCGCCGCTGGCGATTTGATACCCCTTCAATTCTGTTAAACAAACGCTTCTCCCGTTTGTATAAAAGGTGAGGTCATTGCGGTACTCTTGCACACAGCGGGCAGGGATTTCGCCAGTAAAAATCACCTCGCTGTTTTTAACCTGGGTCGTTTCAATACTCGCGCAATATTTTGGTGCGTCATGATAAGCTCTGGAGAGATATTCCCGCGGCGCATAGAGTGTAAAAGAAAGATATGGTTCCAATAGCTGCGTCCCCGCCTTTTTCAACACCTGCTCCAATACAATAGGTGCCAATGACCGAAAGTCTGCGGGAGTGCTGACCGGACTATAATAAAGCCCATACTCAAAACAGATTTTACAGTCCGTTACCTTCCATCCATACACGCCTTGTTCCAGACCGTAGCGGATACCATCCAATACAGCGTTTTGAAAACTCTGATTCAAGTATCCAACGGAAACTTTGCTCTCATACTGCACTCCGGTGCCAAGGGGGAGAGGGGTGACGGACAGCCCGATGGACGCCCAGAATGGATTGGGCGGCACTTCGATATGAATGGTGTGACTTACCGCTTTCAATGGCCTCTCCATATAGATGACGGTAGGTTCTTTTGCAGTTGTGTTGAGCTGATATTTTTCCACCAGAAGATCAGAGATAATTTCCAATTGTACCCGGCCCAAAAAGGAGAGAATGATCTCATGGGTCACAGCGTCTATTTCATAGCGCAGAAGCGGGTCGGTATCCGCAATTTCTGTCAAGGCGTTTAACAAGCGTTCCCTCTGTTCTGGTTTCTCTGGTGCAATTGTTGTCCGCAGCAAAGGGAGAGGATTGTCGCTCCACGTTTCACGGGGCAGCAGCAGTTTGTTTCCCAGCACATCATTCAGCCGCAAACTGTCGCAGGGTACAATGACGATCTCGCCCGCATGGGCAATCTCTGTTCGGACAATCTCACCCTTTGAGGGGATACGCATTTCCGTAATTTTCAGTTTTTCTTTCCCTGCCAAGGCTACGGAATCCCGCAAATGAAGCGTACCGCTATACAACCGCAGATAGGCAAGGCGTTGGCTCTGGTTTGCGTACTCAACTTTGAACACAGTTCCGCACAATTCAGAGCTGTTCTGCCCGGTGGGTGATTGGAATGTATCTGTGACCGCTTCAATGAGTTGTCGGATTCCCAAGTTTACCTTGGCACTGCCATGATAGACCGGAAACAGAGAGACGCTTTGGATTCTCCTGTTTTCCTCCCGCAGAAGTTCTTCTTTGTCCATTGGTTCTCCGGCAATATATTTCTCCAACAATTCATCACAGTCCGCAATCACGGTATCCCAATTCTCCAGCCCCATGTTTTCCATGATGGATATATCCGGGGAAAGCTGCACGTTCTGCTTAATAATCATATTTGCGGAGAGCTTATCTCGGATAGACTGATACACACCTGGCAGGTCAATCCCGTCCTGGTCGATTTTGTTAATAAAGATAACAGTTGGGATTTTCATTACTTGCAGAGCATGAAACAGAATACGGGTCTGCGCCTGAACGCCGTCTTTTGCAGAAACAACCAAAATCGCTCCGTCAAGAATGGCAAGGGAGCGATAGACCTCCGCTAAGAAATCCATATGCCCAGGAGTATCCACAATGTTGACCTTACAATCGTGCCACTGAAAGGAAGTGACCGCCGTTTGAATGGTGATTCCACGCTGCCGCTCTAAAAACATGGTGTCCGTTCTCGTTGTTCCCTGATCCACACTGCCGGGCGCCTCGATTGCTCCGCTGGTATATAACAGGCTCTCCGTCAAGGTCGTCTTACCTGCGTCTACATGAGCAAGAATGCCAATATTGATGATTTTCATATGATTGTCCTCCATACAAGGCCCAGAAGGGCGCAAAAATCCCCAGCGACAAATACTTTTACCGCTGGGGATGATAGGTAGGACACACATGAAAACTGCGGCCAAGGCTGGCCGTTGTCTATCACGATATGAAATGAAAAGGCAAAAGTATTCTTAAATTGGGTACAAAAACCAAGCCCTCTCCTTGAGGACGTTTGTCTTTGTTCCCATTATCAAATTTTATTTAAGAATACCTTGCCGCATATTGATAAACTCCTTTGCTTGAATTTTTATAGTATAGCATATCAAATTCCCAAAAGCAACCCTGTTAAGATAAATTTTTTCTGTCACTGCACCTCCATATCTCTCTCGTGTATACGCCATGGTTGATTTCCGATCTCAGCCGAACACATTGAGCAAATAGCCCATTCCCGCAGTTAGCCGAACGCCCCCGCGGCCCC
>NZ_JAQLFP010000015.1 GCF_028207065.1 Collinsella aerofaciens | reverse complement strand
CACTCCGCAGGACGCAAGAAGCCCTCGCCGCACGAAGTGCGCAGCGAGGGCTTCTTGCATGTCCGAGGACGCGCCGGAAAGTAAACATACGGCAGCCCCGGACAGCGACTACAGGGCTATCGATTACCCCGTGTTCTGCAGTCCTGCCGAGACGCCGGTCACAGTCGAAAGAATCAGGCTCATGTACTCGGCCTTCTTCTCCTCGGCCATCTCGTCCTGGTTCATGCGCACCTCGCGAAGGGCGCGAACCTGGGCGATAGACAGGGCGTCGACGTAGGGGTTGCGCACGCGGACGGCGCAGCCGAGCACACGGCGGCGCTGCAGCGGCCATTCGTCACCGACGATGGCAAGAACCCACTTACGCGTGAGCTGCATCTCGGTGAAGACCTTCTCGGACAAATCCTGGCGATCGCCCAGGTGCAGGTACATCTTGGCGATGCGCTGGTCGGTCTTGGCGATCGACATCTCGATGTTGTCGATAAAGGTGCGGAAGAACGGCCACTCCTGGTAGGCAGCCTTAAGCTGGTCCAGATCGCCAAACTGCTCGCAGGCGGTACCCAGGCCGTACCAGGCGGCCAGATTGATGCGCGCCTGGCTCCAGCTGAAGATCCACGGAATGGTACGCAGGTCGTCGAGCGACTTGGCACCCAAACCGCGCTTGGCGGGACGCGAGCCGATCGGCAGCAGACCGACCTCGGTCAGCGGCGTCACGGTCGAGAACCACGGTGTAAAGTCCTCGGTGTTCAGCAGGTCCAGATAGCGCTCGTGGCTTACGGCGTTGAGCTTCTCGGCCATATCCCAGAACTTCTGCGTGGTCTCGGTGTTGGTCTTCTCGACGCTCGGGGCCGACTGCAAAAGCGTTGCGGCGGCAACGGACTCAACATGGCGCTGAGCCAGCGTACGGTTGCCGTAACGGGCAAAGATGACCTCGCCCTGCTCGGTGAGCTTAAAGAAGCAGTTGACCGAACCCTTGGGCTGCGCCAGCACGGCCTTGTTGGCCGGACCGCCGCCACGGCCCACGGCACCGCCGCGACCGTGCATGAGCACCAGGTCGATATCGTTCTTCTCGGCCCACTTGGCAATGCGCTCCTGCGCGGAGTGCAGCGCGAGCATGGCCGTGGTAGGACCGGCATCCTTGGAGGAGTCGGAATAGCCCAGCATGACCTCCATGCGGCGGTTGGTCTGGGCAAGGCGCTTTTGCACCACGGGCAGCGTAAGCATCTGGTCGAGCACGTCGACGCAGCCCTCGAGGTCCTCGAGCTGCTCAAACAGCGGGATCACGTCGAGCTCGGGGACATCCTCCTCGTGTGCGAAAGACAGGTGAGCAAGCTCGAAGACGTCGGCCACATGCTGGGCACTCTTGGTGAACGAGATGATGTAGCGGTGCGCCATCTTCTTGCCGTAGCGCTTTTGGATGGAGCCGATAGCGCGGAAGGTATCGATGACCTCGCGCGTCATGGGCTGCAGGTCGCCATGGATACCGTTCTCGTGGATATCCTTGAGGGCGCGGGCGTGCACCACGGAGTGCTGACGGAACTCCATCTCGACCATATGGAAGCCGAAGGACTCGACCTGCCAGATGATGGTCTGGACCGGGCCGTAGGCAGCACGGACGGCACCGCAGGCGGCCAGGGAGCGCTGAACGACGCGCAGGTCATCCAAGAACTCGTCTGCGCTGTGGTACATGGTGTCGGTGATGCGACGCACGGTGGCGTTCAGACGGTCGGCCATGACGAGCATGACGGCGCGATGCGGCTCGTGCTCGGAGATCAGCTCGGCGCGTGCGGTGTACTGGGTGCTCATCTCGACCTGATGGTTCCACAGGTTGATGAGCTCGGCAGACGGCTTGCTGTAGGTGGCCTCGAGCGTGAGGTTGCGGCCGATGCGGCGGCACTTGTCCTCGAGCTTGAGCACCATGTGGGTGAAGTACTTGGCGGCGACCTCACGGCTCACCTTGGCGGTGACGTTGGGGTTACCGTCGCGGTCGGAACCGATCCAGCTGCCGGGATGGAAGAACGCCGGGCACAGCGGCGGCACGGTACCCGCCTTGTCGCCCAGCACCCAGTCGTCAAAACGACGATAGATAACGGGGATGACGTCGAACAGCGTGTTATCGAAGATGTCGATGATGGTATCGGCTTCCTCGACCGGCGTGGGCTTCTTGAGCGCGATGGGGCTCGTACGCACCAGAGCGTCGATTTCCTGCAGCATATGGCGCTCGTTCTCCACTAGGTCGGAGCCGCCCAGGCGCGAACGCTCCTCCAGCAGGTTGGAAATACGGCGAATCTTGCCCTCGACGGCCTTACGACGGGCCTCGGTGGGATGTGCGGTAAAGACAGGGTGGAACTCCAGCTTGTCGAGCAGCTCGTTGGCGCCCTCGACACCCATCTCGTTTACCAACTGGTGATAGGCGACGGTGAGCTCGTTGGCGGGATCGACCTCGGTATCGGTCGATGCGCCGGCCTCGCGCTCGCGCAGCTGCGCCACGCGGTAGTTCTCCTCCGACAGGTTTGCCAGATGGAAGAAGCTCGTAAAGGCGCGGACGATAACCTGCTGCTTATCGAGCGGCAGACTGTCGATCAGATCAACGACCTCGCGAAACGCCACGGCGGTGGGCTCGTCGGCAGTGGGCACGCCCTGCTCGTCGACGGACTCGTCGGCAGCACGGGTGCCGGGGTTTCCGGCGTTGGCCACAATCTCGGCTGTCAAAATCTTGTCGAACAGGTCCGCGATCTCGGGATCATACTCGCTAAGCACACGGCGCTCCAGGCGCAAGAACAGCGCCAGATTGTCGCGCAGCTCCTCGGGGATCTCGATCTCAGCGAGACGCTCCTTGGATTCGGCATTCGAGCCGATTCGGTTAACGAGGCGGTTGACCACGGCAGCGACGCGCGCCGCGGCTTCGGGTACAGACTGGTTGCTTAGGTTCTCAGCCACGTTTCCTCCCATTCCTCCTTCTATGCACGTAACATGCGGTATTCATTATAGGCGCTTGCGAAATACTTTCGACACTGATTGCGCTTTACCACACAAAAGTTTTTTCTGCATTGCAAGGGTTTTTGCTCTAAATGGTCGTATTTCTCGGTGGACGGCATACACAAACGGGGGCATTCCGCATAAATGCGAAACACCCCCGTAACAATCGCTCGCAATGGACGAGACACTCAAGCGGACCCGCAGCTCAAAATGATGCGCTACAGGCGCTCGCGAACCGCCTCGACGACGTTGGCCAGATCGGCAAGGACCTCTTCATGGCTCTCCATGTCGCGCACCTTGACCTTGCCGGCGGCAAGCTCGTCGCCACCCAGGACCAAAATGAGCTTGGCGCCAACCTTGTCGGCCTGCTTAAACTGAGCTTTGAGCGAACGACCCTGGTAGTCGGCCTCGGTCACGATGCCAGCGGCGCGAAGCTCCTGCGTGATGGCAAAGACGTTCTGGCGCAGCTCCTTGCCGGCGTTGGCGACGTAGACGCACGGGGCCTCCTCGGCACCCAAGTCGTTACCAAAGGCCTGCAGGGCCAGCAGGGCGCGCTCAAAACCGACAGCGAAGCCGACGCCCGCCGTGGGCTTGCCACCCTCGAGCTCGACCAGACCGTCATAGCGACCGCCGCCACCAATGGAGCCGACACCGGCGCCGGGAGCCTCGACCTCAAAGACGGTACGGGTGTAGTAGTCCAGACCACGCACCAGTGTGGGATCCTCGACATACTCGATACCGGCGGCATCCAGATAGCGCTTGACCTGCTCGTAGTGCTCGCGGCACTCGTCGCACAGGTTGTCGCCCATCAGCGGCGCGTCGGCCATGATCTCGCGGCAGTGGTCGTTCTTGCAGTCGAAGGCACGCAGCGGGTTGAGCTCGGCGCGCTCGCGGCACTCGTCACACATCTCGTCAGCGTGATCGAGGATAAACTGCTTGACCTGCTCGCGGTAAGCCGGACGGCACTGAGCGTCGCCCATCGAGTTAATGAGCAGACGGAGCTTGGAAAGATCGAAGCCCAGGCGCTTGTAAAACTCCATGAGCATGATGATGCACTCGGCGTCTGCCGCCGGATCGGGAGCGCCGAGCCACTCGATACCCACCTGGTGGAACTGACGCAGGCGGCCCTTCTGGGGACGCTCGCCGCGGAACATGGCCTCGGCGTAGTAAGCCTTAAACGGCGTGGAGCCCTGGGGCACCAGGTTGTTCTCCACGACTGCGCGCACCACACCGGCCGTGCCCTCGGGACGAAGCGCCAGGCGCTGCTTGGGCTTGAGTTTTGTGTCGGTGCCCTCGGTAAAGACGCGCTCCAGGTTGGCGCCGCTAAAGACGCGGAACATCTCCTTGCGCACGACGTCGGTCGACTGGCCGATGCCGTGGACAAAGACGTCCACCTGCTCGATCGCGGGCGTCTCGATGGGTTTAAAACCAAACGGCTCGAACACGCCGGCAGCGATCTGCTGCATCTTTTGCCAAGCGCGCATCTCGGCGCCGATAAGGTCGCGGGTTCCCTCCGCCTTCTGTGCCTGCATGGGCAAACACCTTTCTTTTGTATCGCGTCATAGGTAGTGGACATTATACGGCACAAACACAAACAGCGGCGGCGCGTCTGACCGAACGAGGGTATGGGGACTCGTTCGGCCAGATGCACCGCCGCGGTGTGCAATCTGCAATCCTTCCGCCTCTTCGGATCACAAAATCCGTTGGACGGAAAGACTTCGGGTCATCTCTTGAGCCCGTGGCTGCATGGGAAACCGAATGACGGTACGAGCATCCATTCGGCTTCCAAGGCAGCCACGGACAAAACGGGGCAAAGAGCTACGAGCGACGTCGTCCCTACTCCCCCGCCACGCTCGCGCGCAGCTTAGCCGCGATGGGCTCAGACGCCAGCAGGAACACCAGCATTGCCACCGAGCACGCCAGGCACACGATCCATGTGCTCGTAAAGGAGCCCGTGGCATCGAACAGTATTCCCGAGACGATGGCGCCCACCGTGCCGCCAACCATCTCGAGCGAGGTGATGGCGCCCGTTACCTTGCCCAGGTCGGCCATGCCAAACTGCTTGGACGCGGCAATGGTAGGCGTGATGGTGCCCATGCACGTTCCGATTCCAAAGCTAATGGCAGCCACAATGGGGCCAAGGTCGGTTGCGGGAAAGCACAGGGCGGCGCAGGCGATGATGCACGCGACAGAACCCAGCACATTGCCAAAGCGCAGGCCAAAACGGTCGTAAATGGCGCCGAGCGAAATCTTGGCGATAACGACGGTGACCATGTAGGCCGAAAGAACCGTACCGGCCCACATGGGGTCGTGGCCACCCGTGACGATCTTGGCACCGTTGACGGTAACGCTCGTCATGTTGGTGACCTGGTTGGGCAAAATGGCGCCGTTAACGAGGCCCATAAAGAGAAAGGCGACGACGAGCAGCCAAAACGCCGGGCTCTTCTTGATGCGAGACCAGCCAACGTTAACCTCGGGCGCCGTGCGCTCGTCCTTGTCGCCAGCCGTCGAGACGGACGGATCGCCCGGGTTCTCGCCGAGCGGCTTCAGGCCAATCTCGGAAGGTTTGGTGCGGAAGGAATACGCCGTGATGGGCAGCGCCGCCACCATGCAGACGGCGGCAAGCACCAGAAAGGCGGAGCGCCAACCCACGCTCACGATAAGTGAACTCACAATCGGCGAAAGGATGGCACCGCCAAAGCCCGAGCCCGAAAGCGCGATGGAGATGGCAAGACCGCGCTTGGCGGTAAACCAATTAGCGGTCACCAGGCTAATAAGCAGACGGGTCGATGCGACGGCGAAGCAGCCCGAGACGGCAAAGAGCACGTAGACCTGCCACAGCTCACCGACAAAGCTCATGCCCACGAGCACCGCCGAGGTGGCGATGACGGTAAGCGAACCCAAAATACGACCACTAACCTTGTCGGCAACATGGCCAATGACAAGCGATCCGATAACGCTCACCACCGTGGAGATCGCATTGGAGATGTTGTACTGCGCAAGAGATATCCCCAAGTCGCTGACGATGAGCGGCTGGAACAGGCTCATGCAGTTGACGAAAATGGTGTAGCACGTGGCCATGATCACAAAGCCGGAGGCCACCACGAGCCAGCCGGGGAAGAACTTACGTTGCTGAGACATACTGTTCCTTTTTAAGCAAACGAGTAGCAAGATTGGGTGCTACCGGTGGTCGGCGATGTAGCCCAAAGCGACGGCGGCATAAGCCGCGGCGCCAAGGGGAAGCTCGGCATCGCTAAAACGTGCCTTGGGATGATGCTGAGCAAAATGCTCGTCCGTATCAGTCACAGCAGCGCCCACGGTAAAGTACGCGCTCGGGATCTCGCTCGAGATCAACGCGAAGTCCTCGCTCGCCATGGCGTGGAACAGCGGCAGGAAGGCGGACTTGGGCAGCACCGCGCCCACGTAGCCAAGCGACGCCTGCGTCATGCCGTCGTCGAGTACGAGCGGGGGAACATCCGAGAGTGTCTCGATAGTCGCCGGCGTACGATAGGTCGTGGCAACGCCTTTGACGACCTCCGCGATGCGGGTCTTGAGGTGCTCCATGAGCTCGACGTCGAAGCCACGCAGCGTTCCCTCGAGCACACAAGTGTCGGGGATGACATTTGCGGCCTGACCGCCGGCGAACTTGCCAACGGTAAGCGCGACCTCCTTGGCCGCCGGCACCTCGCGAGAGATAAGCTCCTGAAGCGCCAGATGCACATGGACGCCGGCCGTGATGGGGTCGATGCAGATCTCGGGGCTCGAGCCATGGCCGCCCTTGCCCTGAAGCGTGATGCGAAAACCGTACACGCCCGAGAGCGCCGGGCTGCCGTAGAGCACCAGGCCAAGCGGCGACTGGCTATTGACATGCATGGCAAAGGCGGCCTGGGGACGCGGGTTCTGCAGCAGACCGTCGGCGATGGCGGCGCGGGCACCCTCAAAGGTTTCCTCGCCCGGCTGGAACAGCAACTTAACCGTGGCGTTGGCGTCGACAAGCGCAGACTCGCGGGCCTTGAGCAGGCGCGCCGCTCCAAGCAACGCCGTCGCGTGCATATCGTGTCCACATGCGTGCATGCAGCCGTTCGTAGAGGCGAAAGGCTCGCCTGACTCTTCGGCAACGGGCAGGGCATCCATGTCGCCACGGAGCATGATGACCGTACCGGCCTGTTCGTCCGTGCAGACGCCATTGCCCTGGGCCGCGGCGGCACCGGCGCCGACAAGGCCCACGACACAGGAACCATCGACGAGCGTGGCAAATGGGATTTCCATCTCGGTCAGGCGCGCTTGAATATACGCAGAGGTCTGTGGGAGGCTATTACCCAGCTCGGGCATCTGGTGTAAATCGTGTCGCCACGCAGCGAGCTCGTCTGCAAAAGCCTGAGCTTCTGCAACGAGACCGTCACCGATAGCGGCCTGCGCCGCTGCGGTGGCCTTGGGCGCTGATTGCGGTTGAAGATCGGACTGAGCTGGTGCCATAAATGCCCTCCAGTAACGTTTTTGCAGTAAGCACTTTGATAGCGTAAAGTGCAAGGTACAACTTTAAAGGCGAGTCATAAAAAACGCCGCCCCAGGAGGGCGGCGCAACAAGTTGTTTACAATTGCGAGCGCGGCTTTCGACGCAAAAAATCGAAGTGAGTCTCGCTCAAGATAATCGACAGGAAGATAAGCACAAAGCCGGCAAGCAGGCGCGAGGTGAGCGCCTCCCCCATCAGCAGCACCGAGAACAGCACGCCCGAAGGCGACTCCATCGAAAGGAGCAGCGAGCCCGTCGAGGCCGGGACGTGCGCCAGGCCGACGTTTTGAATGAGCAGGGCCACGCACGTGCAGCCCACCGAAAGAAAGGCCATCACGGCGATAAAGCTCGGCGTCCACACAGACAGAGGCGCCTGGGTTTCGAACAGCAGCGACGAGACCAGACTCAACACGCCATTGCCCACAAACATCCAAAACGTGATGACGTTGATGTCCATCTTGCGACCATACTTGGCGGTCACTGCCATCTGGATAGCAAAGAAGACCGCGCCGCCCAGCGTGATGACATCTCCAGCATTGAACTCGACGCTATCGAGTGCCACCAGGCCAATGCCCGCCAGGCACAGCAGTGCCGCACCCAGGTTATAGCGGGTGAGCTTTTCGCCGCTCAGGACATAGCTGGCAAACGGCACAAGGATACAGTACGTGCCCGTCAAAAATGCACTCTTGCCTGCCGTGGTCTGCGCCAGGCCAATCGTTTGCAGTCCGTATGCTCCCCACATGAGCGCACCCATGCCCAGCCCGACGATCAGGTTGCGGGCATTGAAATGAGCGATGATGCGCTTATGGAAAATAGCAAACATAACCAGTGACGCCGGGAGAAAGCGAACGTAGACCAGCTCGAACACCGGAATGGTATCGAGCGCATCTTTCATGGTGGTAAAGGAATAGCCCCAGATGACCGCCACCGAAAGCAGCAAGACCTTCCAGAAGAACGGAGAACGCGCGCCGGCGCCGCGGGAGGTGCCGCCGGCACCCAGGTCTTCGCGCGCTACAGGGCTATCGGGCATGTTTTCGATTTCATCAACGGCATTCTGAGCCATAGGGCATCCTCGCGCTCAGTCTGGGCGTGGTGTCCGCACGTGCATGGCCGCGTGCCGCCTCATGGTCAAATAAAACGGGGCGCACCGGACCCCCGGCACGCCCCGCTACTGTAGCAACAACCAGCGTTGCATCGCAATCCAGCATAATAAAGTGTCAAACTGGAAGACCTCGATGTTCTGACAGCGTTTACGTGGCTGAACTAAATCAATTTGGTTGACTCCAGCTTTTCGATGATCCAGTCGTTGGCTTTGATGACCGGGCGGCGGAAGACGACGCCCAGTGCCAGCGACGGAATCAGATAGCTCGCCAGAATGCCTAGCTCAATCCAGTACTCCATATGGTAGGCGCCAGCCATGGCGGCATGCATGGCGTTGATGCCGTGGGTGAACGGCAGGAACGGATAGATCGCCTGGAACACAGGGCCGGTCATCTCGATGGGGAACGTACCGCCCGAACCGCCGACCTGCATAACCAACAGCACGACGGCGAGCGCCTTGCCGATATCGCCAAACGAAACCGTAAGCGTGTAGACGATATTGGAGAACACGAGACTCGCGACCCAACCCGCCAGCACAAATTGCAGCGGGTTGTCGCACTGAATGCCAAAGAACAGGATGTCGCCCGCGCACACGAGTGTCGCCTGCAGCAGGGCCAGACCTCCAAAGAACAGGTAGCGGCCCAGGTAGATCTCGTGCAGGCGCACGGGGATCAGCTCGTTGATGAGCTCATCGTCAACCGAGACCTTCATCATGGCCGCCAGTACAATCGAGCCCACCCACAGCGACAGAATCGTGTAGAACGGTGCCATGGCCGAACCGTAGTTGCGGATCGGATAGACCGGTTTGCGGTCGAGCGCGACGGGGCCGGAAAGCGACACGGCGAGGCCCTCGGGGTCGTTGCCAATCATTGTCTTAATCATGGCCAGGTCACCCGACATCAGAGCGCTATCAAGCTCGTCCTTAAAAGCGCTGATCTTGTCCGACGCCTCGCCCAACTGATCAGAAGCCTTGTTGACCAGCGTCGCAGCCTTGGAGAGGCCCTTTGCGAGCGAGCCAGAGGCGTCGGTCAGACCGCTCACAGCGCTATCCAAGTCACCCGAGATACCGTTCAGGGAATCCAGAACGCCCGAAATGGTCTTCTTGAGCTCCTTGGCCTTAACCGAGAACGTGGAATCGTAGTCGGACTTGGCTCCCGAGATACCCGCCTTGGCATCGGCGATGGCCTGGTCGACCTCGGCACGCGAGTTGTTGACCTCCGCCATGCCGTCCGAAAGGGACTTTGCGGTCGCCGTCAGGTCCTTCGCATTGTTGCGGTACTCCACGGCAATTCTGCCCAGCGACGTCGCAGCGGACTCGAGACCGTCTTTGAGCTTGTCATCACTCACCTGGTCGGCAAGGTTGCGGAGCTGATCGGCCATCGCATCGATATCGTCAGCACGCGTATTGAGCGCCGCTGCGACTTCGTTGAGCTGAGACACCGTAAGGTGAACATGCTGATTCGCGGCATAGAATGCCTTCGCAAGCTCGGCGGACACGTTGTCGAACGAGCCCGCGCTTCCGTCAATCGCCGCGTCAACGGCATCGTTGGCGGCCTTGAGCGCTTCCTTGGAATCATTGATGCCGCTCTTGGCGTGCTCCATCAGCTGCTTCGTCGACTCATCAACGGTGCCCGTCTGCTTGAGCATGCCGCCCGCCGATGTCAGTGAATCGGACGTGGAGCTCAAAATGCCCGCGAGCGACGTCGCACTCGCCTGAACGTCCTGCAGGTCCTCGACCGAATCGCCCAGCGTCGAGGACAGATTGGCGATAAAGTTGCTCACCTGGTCGGTACTCATATAGTCGAGCAGGCTGGACACGGTCTTAAGGCCGATGGTCGTGATGGTCTTGGTAAAGGTCTCGTTGACCTGACTCTGGACGGCGCTCGAGCCCTTTTCAGTCACGATCTGTGCGATGGCGTTAGCCTTCTGGTTCTCGTAGAACTCGATATCGGCGTGCTTCACCTCGGTCGAGAAAAGCGTCATCATGTCGGCGCTAAACGTTTTAGGGATAACGACGGCAGCGTAGTACGCGCCCGACTTGACGCCATCGATGGCCTTATCGCGATCGTTGAGCACAACCCAGTCGAAGTTCTCGTTGCCGCGCAGGGTGGCGGTTACGTTTTCGCCCACGTTGACCTCGACGGGAATCAGATCGCTCTCGTAACCCTCATCAGTGTTGACCACGGCGATCTTAAGGTTGCCGGTGTTGCCGTACGGATCCCAGCTTCCGGCGATGTTAAACCATGCATAGAGACATGGCACGATGATCAGGCCCATCACGACGACCATGCCGATCACGGAGCGAGACACGTTTTGGACATCGCGCTTAAACAGGTGCAGGATGTTTTTCATTTATGCCTCACCTCCTTTAGAGTGCTTGCCAAGCGAGGTGGTGTCCCCGTCGTTTCCGTTTACGTTGTCAGCGCCGTCGGCATCTTGAGCCTTACGATGCGCACCGATATGCGACAGACGGCTCGTAGGCTGTTCGCCTCCCTTGGCGCCACGCTCGCTGGCGTTGAGACCAAACATGCGACGGGCGGCAGGGATGGCAGCCGTGTGCTCGCGCATCTCGCGGCAAAGGTCCTCGTCCGAAAGCGCCGAGATACGCATCTGGGTATTGAGGCTCGCACGGATGTATTCGATGTTGATGAGCCAGCCGCAGATGGCGATAACCGAAATGATCCAGATAACGAGCAGGATGATCTTGCCGTTATTGTCGATATCGAGCACCGTCGAAAGCACAAAGAGCAGAGCCTGCACGCCTACCACGGCGGCAAAACCGCCCTTGATGTAGTACGGGTAGCGATGCTCAAACGCCACGGCATGATCGAGCAGCTCGCGACGGTACGAATCCGAATCGAGCATGACGCGCATGGCCGTGCGCAGCGAATAGCGCTGGCGCGGCAGGTCGTTGGACTCGCAGATCATGAGGCCCGTCGTGGAAAGCTGCTTGTCAAAGAGCAGGTTGAGGTTGAGCAGCAGCGGACGCAGCTGCAGACCGATAAAGAGTGCGATGGCAAGGAACACGCCCAGGATGCACAGGTTGAACAGGTAGTTGAACGAATACATGCCACCGACGGTCTCGCGCAGCAGGTTGATGCCATAGGTGAAGGGCAGCAGCGGATGCAGCCATTGGAAGAAGCCGGGCATCATCTCGATGGGATACATGCCCGACGAGCCGGGGATCTGCACAATGACGAGGATGACGCCAATGGCTTTACCGATATGCTTAAACGTGGTGGACAGCGCATAGATGATGTTGACGTAGGTGAACGAAATAGCGATGCCGCCCAGTACAAAGAGCAGCGGATTGACGCACTGAACGCCAATGACCAGGTCGCCCACCGTAACGATAATGGCCTGGAACGCGCCCAGGATCACCAGCAGCAGCCAGCGGCCAAAGTAGCCCTGACGCGCCGTAAAGCTACCGATGCCCTCGCGGTCGACCTCGAGTTTATAGATAGCGATGAGCACATAGCCGCCTACCCACAGCGCCAGATTGGTGTAGAAGGGCGCGATGCCCGAGCCAAAGCTCTTGACCGGATAGATTGACTTGGACGTCAGCTCAACCGGAGATGCCATGAAATCTGCCACGTCATTGACGTCGACGTCCATGAGGTCGGCTAACTCGCCCATAGACTCAGAGGTCTGCAGCGCCGCAATGTCATTGGCGGCGGTCGCGAGCTTGTCCTGAACCTTGGCAAGGGAGGCGTCGGTTTGGGACAGCGTGGTCTTTGCCTGCTTGAGCGTGGCGTCGAGCTGCGCCAGCGTGCCGCGCGCGCTCGCTATCGTGGGGGTCACACCCGACACAATGCCGGTCAAATCGCCCGAAACGGCGGCAAAGGAGTCAAGCGCGCTCGAAGCCTTCGGAAGTGCGTTCTGACCCAGATCGGTCTGAGCCTGACCGAGGTTAGCCGTACCGGTCTGAATTGCCGCGTTGAGTGCGTTGCTCGCGTTCGAGATTGCCGTAGCGTCGTTTGCCATGGCGCTCGACTGTGCAGAAAGGCCATCCTTGATGCTCTGCAGCTTCTGGTTTTGCTCGCGAAGCGAATCGATGGTCGATACAATGCGCGCGTCAATTTCCTCGGAACCTGTCGACGTGTCATTAACGAGAATCTCCAAGTGCCCGATAACGGCCTTATTGTGATCGATCGTCGCCTGGAGAGACTCGAGCGAGTTGTCGATGCGGGTGGTCGTAGATGTGACCGTACCCGTTAGCTTGCCAATCGCAGCGTTCGCGGAGGCTGACGTCTTGGTGAGTGCAAGGCTACCTTCCGAGAGTGCCTTGGAGAGCGAGGTGATAGAGTTGCCCGCCGTGGCGCGAGCCTCGCCCAGCAGGTCGTTGCCCTGGGAGATTGCCTGCGTCAGCGACGGTGCCTGACCTTGCAAGCCGGCAAGCGCCGCATCAGCCGAGGCGATAGCGCCACTCGTCTTATCGATGGCGGCATTCATATCGCCAATCGAATCGCGCACCTCACCCAAGGTGTCGGATGCCTCGGACACCGAACTTGTCAGCGAGTCCTGAGTCTGGGTTGCCTTGTCCTTTAAATCGACACCGGCATCCTTGGCGATACTGGCAACAGTCTCGCCCACCGTGGAGACAAACTCCGAGTTGATCTGCTCCTCGATGGTGTTGGCACCGGTATCGGTGACCTTGGGCGCAATGGCGCTCTTCTTCTCATTGACGTAATAGGTGAGCTTCGGCTGATGGTAATTGCCATCGAGCATCGAGACAAGATTGTCGGAGAAGTTCTTGGGGATTACGATCGCCGCGTAGTATTCCCCGCTCTCGACGCCCTCTTTGGCATCGGCAGCCGAGTCGACGAAGGTCCAGCCCAGCTGATCGTTTTCCTTGAGCTGGTCGACCACCTTATCGCCTGCATTGAGCTCGCCCACTAGGTCGTTCTGGGTGCCCTGATCGTTGTTGGCGATGGCGATTTTAATGCCCTGGGTATTTCCGTACGGATCCCAGTTGGCAACGATGTTGTACCAGGCATACAGCGAGGGAATGACGCACACGCCCAAGGTAACCACCAGGGCGACGGGGTTCATAAGCAGTCGCTTAATGTCGCGCTTAAATATCGCAAAGGAGACCTTTGCGTTAGATAGTTTGCTGCCGAGACTCACGCTTGGACCATCCATCCTGTCGTTGAATCAAATCGTACTATCAAAAACCATTGTACGTAGGCGCTTTAGCGTCTCGAAGCACAATGGTATTGAGTTTTGCGGGTAGCAATATACTACGAAGATTAGTTAACGTACAGTTGTACAGTATCTCAAATTTCAGCAGGTCGCAAAACCACAACCCGCACAAATTAACAATCCGAATAGTCATCGGGGGCGTTCTTAAACGACCAGTCAAACAAGAACGTCCCCAACGACTAATGGTGCAAGGAATGTCCCAAACTGCCGGCAGAAAAGGAACGTCCCCAAGTGCCACATTCCCCAACGACTAGTCATTTAAGAACGTCCCCAACGACTACCCATAACAACGCCGATGTTTTGGCGCGGACAGCGAAAGCCCGCCAGAGCGAGCAAGGTGCCTTGAAACAAGGCGGCATTGACCTTCTGGTCATGCCGCCGAAGTTGAAAGGCAGATTGCCGCTCTGGCGGGCTTGCAGCGTCGAGTGGTTACGCGGTTCGTAGAACCGCGTAACACCCTAGTTACATAAGTTCGCAGACAGCCGCCGCGAAGGCAACGGGGTCCTCAGGCAGAATGCCCTCGACCAGCAGAGCCTGGTCATAGAGCAGACCGGAGTACTGCTTGATCTTGTCGGCGTCGCCTGCCTTCTGGGCAGCGACAAGCTTGTCAAAGACCGGGTGCTTGGCGTTGAGCTCGAGCACGCGCTGGCTCTTGGGCATACCGTCGGGCGCGCCCTCGGGTCCCTTCTGGAGCACCTTCTCCATCTCGAGCGAAAGCGGACCCTCGGTGGTGATGCAAGCGGGGGCATCGGTCAGGCGCGCGGAGACGGCAACTTTCTCGACCTTGTCACCGAGCGCCTCCTTCATGGCGCTAAAGAGGTCCTCGTTTTCCTTGGTGGCGTCCTCGGCCTCCTTCTTCTCGTCCTCGGTCGCCAGATCAAGATCGCCAGTCGCGACGTTCTTGAGCTCCAGGTGACGATCCTCGACCTCGGGCTCGGCACCGTCGGCAACGGCCTTCTCGGCAGCCTCGCGGGCGGCGTCGTCCTCGTAGATCTTAGGCATATCGGCGGCAACGTACTCACGCATAGCCTGGAACGTGAACTCATCCACATCCTGCGTCAGCAACAGCACGTCATAGCCGCGCTCGAGCACGCCCTTTACCACGGGCATCTTGGCCAAGCGCTCACGCGAGTCGCCGGCGGCGTAGTAGATGGCCTTCTGATCCTCGGGCATACCCTTGGCATACTCGGCCAAGGTAATCATCTTCTGTTCCTTGGCAGACCAGAACAGCAGCAGGTCGGCGAGCTCATCGGCCTTCATGCCATAGCTCGAGTAGATGCCGTACTTAAGACCGCGGCCAAAGTTCTCAAAGAACTTCTCGTAGGCCTCGCGATCGTTGTCACGCATATCCTCAAGGTCGGCGGTGATCTTCTTTTCCACACGCTTGGCAATAGCCTTAAGCTGACGGTTCTGCTGCAGCGTCTCACGCGAGATGTTGAGCGACACGTCGGCAGAATCCACGACGCCACGGACAAAGTTGTAGTAGTCGGGCAGCAGGTCGTCGCACTTCTCCATAATCAGCACGTTAGAGCTGTAGAGCGCCAGGCCCTTCTCGTAGTCCTTGCTGTACAGATCGAACGGGGCGCGACCCGGCACAAACAGCAGCGCATCGTACTCAAGCGTGCCCTCGGCGTGGAAGCTGATAGTGCGCGCGGGATCGTCAAAGTCGTGGAATGTGGACTTGTAGAACTCGTCGTAGTCCTTCTGCTCGACATCGGAGCTGCGTTTCTTCCAGATCGGTGTCATGGAATTGACGGTCTCGAGCTCCTGGTAGTCCTCGTACTCGGGCGTGTAGTCATCGCCAGCATCCTCGGGCTTGGGCTTCTGGCGGCTCTTGGACACCATCATCTGTATCGGGTAGCGCACATAGTTGCTGTACTGCTGAATCAGGCTCTTGAGGCCCCACTCGGTCAGGAAGCGATCGTAGGTCTCGGCCTCGCCGTCGGCGTCGAGCTTCTCGTTCTCGCGCAGCGTCAGGATGACATCGGTGCCGTGCTCGGCGCGCTCGCCATCCTCGATGGTGTAGCCCTCAAGACCGTCGGACTCCCAAACGTGGGCGGTATCCTCGCCATAAGCGCGGCTGACAACCTTCACGTGGCTGGCGACCATAAAGGCGGAGTAGAAACCCACGCCAAACTGACCGATGATGTCGACATCGGAACCCTGCTGCTCGGCGTTCTCGGTCTTAAACTCCTCGGAGCCGGAATGGGCGATGGTGCCCAGATTGCGCTCGAGCTCCTCGGCGGTCATGCCAATGCCGTTATCCGAGATGGTAATGGTGCGGGCGTCTTTATCAAAGGAGACGCGAATAGCCAGGTCGCCCTGGTCGAGCTTGACGCTCGGGTCCTGCAGGCTCTTAAAGTTGAGCTTGTCGACGGCGTCGCTCGCGTTAGAGATAAGCTCGCGCAGGAAGATTTCCTTATTGGTGTAGATGGAGTTGATCATGAGGTCGAGCAGTTTTTTGCTCTCGGTCTTAAATTGACGCATGTGCAGTCCTTTCGCGCTACCCCCGTCCGCAAAAACGGCCCGGTTGCCCGAGCCGCATCGCAGACCTGCTATGTTCAGACTTAGATTTTATAACCCATTAGCGCGCATATATACATACGGAATCGAAAAACTGTATGTCCAAACGCTCTGATGCGCCAATTGCCAAGGAGTGTCCCCAACTGCCGGCAGAAAAGGAACGTCCCTATCTGCCACCCTCGACCCGTTTGGCCATCCAGGCATGGGGCTGGCCTTCATCCTCATAGTCCACCGGGGCAATCTGCGTGTAACCCGCCTTGGCATAGAGCGGCAGCACGTATTCCTGCGCGTGCAGCTTAATGAGCTTGGCGCCGGCATCACGCGCGGCGGTATCACTGGCCTCGACAATCTTGCTCGCCAAACCACGACGACGCATAGCCGGCAGCACGGCGACGCGCCCCATAATGTAGGTCTCCCCCGCTGCGACGCCTTCGTCCAAGTCGCACGCCGGCGACACCGGAGCCTCTGCGTCAGCCGCGCGCTCAAGCTCTTCGGGAAACACGCGCGAGCAACCGGCAAGCTCGCCGTCTACATAGAGCGTCACATGAATGCAGTTCGGATCCTCGTCGATAGCGTCAAACTCGTTCTCGTAGCCCTGCTCGTCCATAAAAACGACGCGGCGCACCAACGCCGCGTCATCAAAGCATCCCGTCTTAAGTTGGATATCCATGGCTGCCCTTTCATTCAATGCGAACGTTAGGGACAGATTTTAGCGAAAATGAGCTCCGCGCACGCTAAACTTCGCGCGAGCCTTCGCCAGGCAATCGTAATGACCCACGTTATGGGCATCGCTCGCGATGAAGCTGTACAGGTTCTGATCGAACAGGCGCTGTGCCGGCTTTTTCTCGCGACCAAAGCGACCGCCGGCAATAAAGTCCGCCGAAGCCTGCAGCTTGCAGCCCATATCGACCAGGCGCTCCGCCACGCTTACATCCTTTTGAACCGCACGATAGCGCTCAGGATGAGCGATGATCACCTGGTAGCCACGGCACTGCAAATCGTAAATCGTGTTCTCGTACTCTCTAAACGCATACGCATCGGCATGCGTCGAAAGCTCGAGCAGAAACTCGTTGGTCCCATCGAAATGCAAGTGATCCGCGGCATCGATACCAAGCTCAACGAGCTTTCGATGGTTGACCTCGAAGCCCATCTGGAGCGGAAAACCGTCAGCGTTATCGCGCAGCAGCTCAAAGGCATCCCACATCTTGTCGTAATCAAAATAGGGATCACGGCAGTGAGGAGTGCAAACGATTCTGGTTACACCGGCCCGCTTGGCAGCCTCGAGCATCGCCAAGCTCTCTTCGAGATCGGCGGCGCCGTCGTCTACACCCGGCAAGATATGGCAATGAATGTCACGCATAGGTCAGCCTTAATCAACTAAACGTTTGCTCGGTTGGTGAAGATGCCCTTTTTGGAAGTGCCCTGATCGGAGCCCTTCTTAACCTTCTTACCGTCCTTGGTGTAGTAAGAATAGTAGTACTCGCTGGTCTCGGTCTCACAGTAATTCATGACGGTACCGATGAGCTTGACCTTCTCGGACTTCTTAAGCTGACCGATGGCGTTGAGCGCCTCCTCGCGCTTGGTGAAATCCTCACGCACGACAAAAAGCGCACCGTCGGTCAGACTTGCGATCTCGGCAGCATCGATGAAGGTGCCGACCGGGGGAGCATCGAAGATGACGTACTGGAACTTGGCGGACAGTGCCTTTACCAGCTTGGCAAAGCGATGGGAGACGATGATGTCGGCAGGATTGGGAATGTGCGGCTCGGCATCGAGGAAGTAGAAGTTCTTCTGACCCGTCTCGACAATCGCCTGGTCGATAGAAACCTGCTCGGACAGGACTGCATAGAGTCCGCCGCGGGAGCGGACGCCGAGCATATCGGCAAGGGACCTGCGACGCATATCAGCCTCGACCAGCAGGACACTCTTGCCGCTCGTGGCGATTGCCTGAGCAAGGTTAATGGAAACCGTAGACTTGCCCTCGTTGGGAATCGAGGAGGTAACGGTGATGGTGCGAATGGGGTCATCCACGCTCGCAAAGCGGATGTTGGCCAGAAGGGTCTTGGCGGCATTCTGCACAACGAGCTTATCGGTGTTCTTTGCCTTAGCCATGCCTATTTACCACCTTTCATAGCCGGAATTCGGCCAACAACGGGAATACCCAGGAGCTCTTCTGCCTCTTCGGCACCGCGGATGCGGGTATTGAGCATGTCTGCCAAAACGACATAGGCAACTGCGATAAAGATACCGGCGAGGAACGCGACGGCAATATACAGCGTGCGCTTGGGGCCGCTGGGGGCTTCGGGGGTCTTAGCCTCGTCGATAACGTTGATGCTCTGGGCAGCGCCGACGTTCTGAGCGACCGTACTCACCGAGCTGGCAATGGCCTTTGCGACCTCAGCCGTCTCCTTGGCATCGGTGCCGGTAACCGAAAGCGTAATGACACGCGTGGTGGTCTCGGAGGAAACAGACACCTTGTAGTCATCCAGATCGGTAAGGCCCAGTTCTTTGGCGGCGCCGCTCTTAACGCTATCGCTATCCAGCAGCGTGGCGATATCGTTGGAAAGCATCTGGCTCGCCGAGAGATCGTTGTAGCTCATCTGACCGCTATCGTCGGTCTTGGCGAGAATGTACATGCTCGTCGTCGCGGTATAGGTGTTGTCCATCGCAACGAAGGACACGATGCCCATGGCGATCGCGCAGACCACCGGAAGGGTGATGACCAGCTTGAGGTGCTTCTTCAGCAGCTGGAACAGTTCGAGAAGGGTCATGCAGCTTGCCTTTCATTTCCCCAGTTCGGATTGACAAAACTGTCCGTATGTTATCGCATCTTTTTACCGAGACCAAACTCTATACATAAGAAACAGGCTCTCCTGTAAAAATGTCGGAAGCAATCGTAAAATTGCGCAACAACGCCGCACCCGAAAGTCAAATGCGGCGTCTACATCAATATCTATGTTGTATCGCTATGCGAATGGCTCGTCCTGCTGTATGGGA
Source organism: Collinsella aerofaciens (assembly GCF_028207065.1). Taxonomy (GTDB): domain Bacteria; phylum Actinomycetota; class Coriobacteriia; order Coriobacteriales; family Coriobacteriaceae; genus Collinsella; species Collinsella aerofaciens_AR. The sequence continues at coordinate 37,783 of NZ_JAQLFP010000015.1, read as the reverse complement.
AACGTCACCGTGATGGTGGTTCCCACGCCCAACTCACTCGACAGATCGAGCGTGGCGTGATGATACAGGGCCGCATGCTTGACAATGGCAAGCCCCAGGCCGGTTCCGCCGCGTGCCTTGGACCTACTCTTGTCCACGCGATAGAACCGCTCAAATACCTTGCCCTGTTCTTCAGGCGCGATACCGATTCCCGTGTCGGCGACAGCGAGGAACGGATGGTCTTCGTCGTTGGTGCCGCACTGCAACGTAACCGTACCGCCGGGTCGATTGTAGCGGATGGCGTTGCTTGCCAGATTATAGATGAGCTCGTCGATCAAGCGCGACACGCCTTCGATGACCACAGGCTTGGTCTCATGACTTATCGTCACATTCGCTTGACGGGCGACCTGTTCAAGACGCTGCTCAACCGCGTAGATCGCACGCGAGAGCTCAATAGGCTCCGTGGAACCAATGGGCACTGTCTCGCCTTCAGTCGCACGTTCGGCCTCGTCCAAGTTAGACAGCGTAAGGATGTCGTTGACAAGCGCTGCCAAGCGGCCCGCCTCACGATAGATGCGACCGCCAAAGTTGCGCAGGTCGTCCTCGCCCTCGACCATGCCATTTGCGATGAGCTCGGCATAGCCCGAAATCGCCGTAAGCGGCGTCTTGAGCTCATGGGTGATATTCGCCGTGAACTCGCGGCGCATACGGTCGTTGTCCGCTAGCACCGCCATTTGGCGCTTGAGTTCCTGGCGCTGCGACTCGATGCGCTCAAGCATGGGAACCATCTCGGCATAGGCGTGCTCATAGCTACGGCGTGGGTGATCCAAATCCACCTCTTGTAACGGCGCGATGATGGCACGGGACTCACGGCGCGCCATAAAAAACGAGAGTACTGCACCCGCTGCTGCGATAAGCAGCATCGGCGCCAGCATCGACAGCAAAATCGCCGCAACGCCAGGCTGGGCCTGCGCCAAGCGAACGACCTGGCCGTTATCAAGGGTGACGGCGCGATACAGCATAATCTCGTCGAGTGTAGAGCTTGCGCGCTCCGCGGAACCCGAACCACTCTCAAAGGCCTCGATGACCTCGGGGCGATCGCCATGGTTGGGCAGTGTGGAAGGCGACGCCTCGTTGTCGTAGGCAACAGATCCGTCCTTATTGATCAGCGTGATACGAAGATCCTCGCGATCGAGGCTTCGCAAGAACGGAATGGGCTCCTGCTGCTCGTCGAGGGCGGCAGCAATGAGCTCAGTTTCCTGCGCCAGATTGGCACTCGTGGCATCCGCCAAAGTGTTTTGCACAAAGAACGCACCCAGCACCGTAAACGCCACGATAACCGCCATGGCGCAGACAAAGATCGTCACAAAAACGCGGTGCGACAGCGTATGTTTTCCCTGGGGGGCGAAGACCACGGGTTACTCCCCCGATGCGGTGGACGCGGTGTCGTCACCTTCGGCACCATCACCGGCAGAAGGCTCGGCCAGGCGATAACCCACGCCGCGCACGGTCTCGATGGCGCTGGCATGCTCGCCCAGTTTTTGGCGAAGCGTCTGCACGTGCACGTCAACGGTGCGCGAACCGCCGTCGAAGTCCCAGCCCCACACGCTCTGCAGCAACGACTCGCGGGTAAAGACCACGCCGGGCTTGCGCATGAGGTACTCGAGCAGGTCGAACTCGCGCAGGGTGAGCTTAAGCGGCTCGCCGGCAACGGTCACCTCGCGATGGCTGGGCGAGAGCACGATGTCCCCCACGCTGAGCACATCGCTCGCCTGCTTGACCATGCCGCCGCGACGCAGCAGTGCGCGGCAGCGGCTCGCAAGCTCCATGAGCGAAAACGGCTTAGTCAGGTAATCGTCGGCACCGCCATCGAGCGCCATCACCTTGTCGAGCTCGGTGTCCTTGGCGGTAAGCATCATGATGGGCACCGTCGCCGTCAGGCGATCGGCACGCAGGCGGCGCATAATCGCCAAGCCATCGGTGTCGGGCAGCATGATATCGAGCAGCACAGCATCGGGCACCCGTCGCGCCACGGCAGCTTTAAACTCGCCATCGCACGAAAAGCCCTCGGCCTCGATTCCCTGCTTGCGCAGCGCGTAGACCGTCAAATCCCTGATGTTGTCATCGTCCTCGACGTAATAGATCATGTTGAACCCCTTTGCGGCCGATATGACCGCATCTTAACCCTAAAAGCACCTGTAAAAGACAGCGTCAGCCAAAACGCCCCGTCAAATAATCCGCCGTGCGCGGATCGGACGGATTTTTGAAGAGTTGCGCGGTAGGCGCGTGCTCCACCAGCTCACCCAGCAAAAAGAACGCAACCGAATCGGAAATACGCGCGGCCTGCTGCATGTTGTGCGTCACGACCACCAGCGTGCAGGTTTCCTTGAGCTCGCAGGCAAGCTGCTCCACCACGAGCGTCGACACGGGGTCGAGCGCCGAGGTCGGCTCGTCCATCAGCAGAATGTCGGGCTGCACGGCAAGTGCGCGGGCGATGCACAGGCGCTGCTGCTGTCCACCCGAAAGACCCAGGCCCGACTCCTTGAGCTTGTCCTTGACCTCGTCCCACAGGGCAGCGCGACGCAGGGAGTCCTCGACCAGCTCATCGAGCACGGCGCGCTCGCGCACACCCATACCGCGAGGACCGTAGGCGACGTTGTCGTAGATGCTCATGGGAAACGGGTTGGGGCGCTGGAACACCATGCCCACGCGCTGGCGCAAACGGCAGATGTCGTAATCGCCCAGGATATCTTGACCATCGAGCGCGATCTTGCCCTCGATGCGGCAATCCTTGATGCCGTCGTTCATGCGGTTAAAGCAGCGCAGCAACGTGGACTTTCCGCAGCCCGAAGGCCCGATGAACGAGGTGATCTGCTTGTCGCGGATCTTGATATTCACGTCCTTGAGCGCATGGTGGTCGCCATAGAACAGGTCGAGGCCCTCGACATCGATGCGCGTCGGCGAGGCGGCAAGATCCTCTGCCGTGGGGCGAGTCGCATCCCCAACCTCGCGCTCATGCGCGGCCTCGGCCTGCGCTTCCATGAGTTCTTCAAGCTCCGTGGGCTCCACAGCCGCAGCAGCCGTCATACCGCATACCTCCATATCGATATCAATTCAGCAGTATCGATAGTAGGAATCGCGGCTCATACGCACGTGAGCACATTGTCAAGTGTTTGTAAGGGCACGCTGGCTATGCGGCGGGCAGCTCGATGGTGAATATCGTGTGTTCGGGCGTCGATTCACATGCAACGGTACCGCCGTGTGCCGCGATGATCTCCTTGGCAATAGCAAGGCCCAGACCGGCGCCACCGCGATTGGTTGCACGCGCCGCATCCAGGCGATAGAACTTCTCAAAGATCACCTTGAGCTTTGCCGCAGGGATCGGATCGCCCTGGTTTATAAATCGTACGCGCACGCCGCCATCGTCTTGGCGCCTGGCCTCAATCGTGATCATCGAGCCTTCATAGCTATAGGCAACGGCGTTTTTCATGATGTTGTTGAATACGCGAGCCATCTTGTCGCCGTCCACGAGTACCGTCAGGTCCTCGCAGATATCAACTTGGGCTTCCTTGTGCTGTTCGTTGAGAATGGGATAGAACTCGTCGGCCACCTGCGCCAGCAATAGCCCCAAATCGACGTAGGCGCGGGTAAGCACGATATCGTGGAAATCGAAACGCGTGATGTCAAAGAACTCCTCGATGAGCGCGTCGAGCCGATGGGCCTTGTCGAGCGCCACGCCCGTAAAGCGTGCACGCTGCTCAAGCGGCAAATCGGGAGCCTCCTGCAGGAGCGAAAGATAGCCCACCACGCTGGCGAGCGGCGTGCGCAGGTCGTGCGCCAGGTACGTAACCAGGTCATCTTTGCGATGCGATTCGTCGCGCAGGGCCTGTTGAACCTTACGCTCGCAATCGCGCGCCCGATTGAGCGCGCCCTCGACCTCGAGAAAGTCGCCGTCGATGGTATCCCACGTGTCGGGGCTATCGATCAGACGGTCCTGAATACGGGCGGCGATCACGCGGTCGGCATGCCGCTCGCCCTGCTCATAACCCTGGTAATACAGGGCGCGTCCGCAAAAGAACAGGACGCACACGGCAAGCGCCAGCACAAAGCCGAGCATGTTGAATACAAAGGCGGCGTCAAAGAACACGGGCTCGCCAATACCGCCAAGCGCCATGGCCCCGATCGCCAGCGCAATCGTCCACGCGGCACCGCCGATTACCACGCAGCGGCGAACGATTTCAAATCGATCGATCAGCAAGAAGCCAATAAGCAGAACTGCCAGGATGCCAACGATATTGTCAATGCCAATGAGTAGCAGACTCAGCGAAAAGAGCAGCACCGTCGCAAGCGCGCGATTGTCGACGACCGCCCTTATGTATTCAAAGAGTCGATCGGGCACCTCGAATACCCGCCTATCGTCTTTTGTCATATCCACTTCCCCACCACCAAAGGCGTTATTCGATTATGTAGCCGACGCCCCAGACGTTTTTGATAAAGCGCGGCTTTTGAGCATCGTCGCCGATCTTTTCGCGCAGATGGCGGATGTGCACCATCACCGTATTGTTGGAGCCGGGCATAAAATCCTCGTTCCACACCGCGCGGAACAGATCCTCCACGGCTACCACGCTGCCGCGATGCTCAACCAGATACAGCAAGATGGAATACTCGATGGGCGTGAGGCGTACCGGTGCACCGTCCACCGTTACGGAACGAGCATCGCGGTTGATCTCCAGGCCGTCGAGCTGGATGGTCGGCGACTCGGCCGCCTGCGAGCGGCTACCGTAGCTGGTGTAGCGGCGAAGCTGAGCGTGCACGCGCGCGATGAGCTCCAGCGGACGGAACGGCTTAACCACGTAATCGTCCGCGCCAAGCGAAAGGCCCTCGATCTTGTCTTGCTGGGCATCGCGCGCCGTCAGCATGATCACAGGATAGGTATGGCTGAAACGGATCGTACGCAGTAGCTCAAAGCCATCGATATCGGGCAGCATGACATCCAACAGTGCCAGATCGAACTCCTGCTCCAGGATTGCCTTGGCAGCATCGGCCCCGCTATAGGCAATCTGGACATCAAAGCCCTCTTTTGTAAGGTAGATACCAACCAAGTCGGCGATGGCCTTCTCGTCATCAACTACCAAAATGCGCTCGTTCATGCGTGCTCCTCTCGCGCTCCATTATGCCCGAGGCGACGCACGCCACACACAACAAGCGTGGGTGATTAAGTCGGCCTTAAGCACCCTTGTGCCCGTTCGGGCGCGGATGTGGGCCACGCACGCACGCGATGATCGCCGACGCCGGCAAACGATATACTCTAGTTCCAGAAGAGACCATCCCGTCGAAAGCGAAATCCGTGAAGTCCCTCACCTCTTTTGCAAAGCGCTCAGCCCAGCTTGCCGCCGGCTTTGTCTGCGCTATCGCCCTTGCCGCTGGCGTGCCCACCGTCGCCGGCGCCCAAGTACTCACGACCGACAATGTTTGCGGCAAAACCGCCGATGCGCGCGGCATCACGGCCGAAAACCTGCCCGATATCGATGCGACCAATGCCCTCGTCATGGGCAAAGACGGCACCGTCTACTATGCCCGCGGCGCCGATGAGCAGGTCAAGATTGCCTCGATCACCAAGGTCATGACCGCAATCCTAACCGTCGAGAATTGCAAGATGGACGAGAAGGCCACGGTGAGCAACGCCGCAGCCACCGTGGGCAATTCAACAGCCGGCCTACTCGAAGGCGACGAGCTCACCGTGAAGCAGGCACTGCGCGGCCTGATGATTCCCTCGGGCAACGACGCCGCCATCGTGCTCGCCGAATATGTGGGCAAGAAGATCGACCCTAAGACCAAAGACGCCGAGGCAACATTTGTGAAAGCCATGAACGAGCGCGCTAAGAAGCTCGGTTGCACCGGCACGCTTTTTGAAAACCCGCATGGTCTGGACTTTGATGAGTGGGCTGGTGATATGCACTCAACCGCACACGACGTAGCGCTGATGATGCAGGAGGCCATGAAAAACGACACGATCCGCGAGGTCGTAGCGAGCGAAGATTCCTGGATCGAGGTCACGGGCGCCGACGGCACCGACCATTCGCATTCCATGGACACGCATAACTATTTGCTAGGCCAAGATGGCAACATCGGTGGCAAGACCGGCACCACCGATGATGCAGGCTATTGCTTTACGGGTGCCTACAACCGCGATGGCGACGAGATCTACACCGTCGTTTTGAACTCCACCACCACCGACCAGCGCTTTACCGATACCGCAACCCTTGCCAATTGGTACTACGGTCACAAGGTGACGGTCGCAATCGCCAACACGCAGGAAAAGACCGCCAACGGCAACCCACTTATGGCGCGCATTGGCCAAACCGACTGGACGGATAAGACGATCGACGCCACGCTCGCCGATCCTACGGCGCAAGCGACCGTGTTTTCCCTTGCCGGCGAGGTGACCGAAAAGGTTAGCTACGACGATCTTTCGGGCACGGTGCATGTGGGCGACAAGGTGGGCAGCGTTACGCTCAAGCAGGACGGCACCAAGATCGCCGTCATGGACCTGGTTGCCGACGAGGAAGGCGCAGGGCCGAATCCCATTGAATGGCTGCTCGTGAAGCTCGATCGCTTGGGCCGTCGCATCGACAACCGCCCACTCACGGCAGAAAGCGAGACCGTCGCCAAGGCGCCCGAGGTGTAGGGCGCAAGAATAATAAGTCCACTGAAAGGAGGCGTCCGAAAGGATGCCTCCTTTTTTTGAGATTCGAATCCCCAGCTAACGTGGTTCAACTAAAAAAGGGTCCCTTTCGGAATCCTTCTTTAAAGTCTTACTGGCGGAGAGCTGGGGATGTCCGGGCATGCTGCGCATGCCCTCCGGCTTCAAAACCTGGCGGCTTTTCGCCCACGGGCTACAAACGCTTTCGCGTTTGCTTAACGCCCGTGCCCTCTCGGGTTCGAATCCCCAGCCTCCTTTCTCCGCACAAAAAAGGGCCCCAAATGGGACCCTTCTTTCAAGTCATACTGGCGGAGAGCTGGGGATTCGAACCCCAGATGCCCTTTTGGGGCATACTCGCTTAGCAGGCGAGCACCTTCGGCCTCTCGGTCAGCTCTCCGTAACAGCCGTTCTATAGTAACCAAACAGCCAAGGATGAGCAAGAGGAAATTTTCTAATTGCCTAGCAGCCTTTCCTTCTTGAAAGCTTCGCCTACCCCAGCGAGCGGTTGAGGGAGCCGAGCTCGTCGTTGCCCATGGTGCGCCACATTTGGAAGATACAACCGCGCGCCAGGAAAAAGAAACCGTTGTCGACCAGTTGCACAGCGGCATCTGCCAGCTGATTCGTCACGGCGGACACTGGCGGCAGCTCTAGTCCAGCCTTGTGGATGGTCTCGACCGCTTCCTCGAACGTCGGAGGCTCGCTGACGCCCATCTCGTTCATAAGGCCCTGCATTTCTTCCAGCGCGCTGCTGCCCGACTCCTCGCCGCGCGGCACCAGACGGTAACAAGCCAGCGCCAGGTCGAGCTGATCGCAATTCCAATAGGCAAACGCCAAGCGATAGAACAGGTAGCCGATTGCAGAACGATCGCTGGCAATACGTAGGCCGTGGCGCGCCACCTCGATAATCTCGTCAAAGCGCTCCAGACGCGCGAGCACGTTGATGAGCGCAAAATGCGACTGCATGGACGAGCGCGCCAGATCGTAAAGATGGCGCACCTCGGGCAGTGCTCGTTCAAAGTCCTCTTGCTCGGCGTAAAAACTGCAGATCTCGTGCTGGGCAAAGTACAGCGCATCGGGCGCACGAAGGATTCGCACAGAGCGGTCTTCTTCCAACACCGGTAGCACCATGCGCACCAGCTGGTTATCGCAAAACTGCGTTTGAACCGGACCTGTCGCCAAAAGCTCGGCGACGGCGCACTTAGCCTCCAACTCCTCAACAAGACGGGAAAAGCCTTCAAAAGCACCTGTACGGTCGACTTTTGCCTGCTCGCGCAATTCAACAACACGGGCCACGTATGGGTCGTCGTCCTCTTCCATGACCTCCAGCTCGTCAGCCGTATCGGCAAGCAGCAGATCGCGCAGCGCCGGCGGCAGCATGCGATGGTCATCACGCGGACGAGCATGAACCTCCGCAGGTTCAATCGTCTCCGGAGCGGTTGACTCATATGCCTCAAGCACACGCTTGCACGGCATATCGTCCATGTCCATGCTCTCAAGATCCTTGGCGACAGGCACGCAATCGGCCAGATAGGCCGCGCGCCCAAAGAAATACGTTGCAACAACGCGCTCGCCCTGCTCACTGTCGGGAGCAGCAATCTGCACATAGCAGCGCGTGATGCAGGTGCCCGCGGCAAAACACGCTGCCGCAAGCGTGAGCGCCACGCGCGCATCGTGCTCCGCGGCCCAGATAGTGCGCGTGTCCTCGTCCAGCTCGTGCCAGGCGTCATCTTGAGCGTCGTATTCACGTTGCGGCATGGCATCAACGACAGACTGCCCAAACCGAACGAGCATAATCCCCTCGGCAACGTTTGCCCGATAGGTATAGTCGAGCCGCGTGACCACGTTAAGGGCCTCGACAATACGCGCGAAGCGGGTACGCACATCCCACTCACCGCCCGGCTGGCAAGCCACCGTACCCGGTTCGCCCCACGGGTTATCGCTCGAGGCCGTATCGAGCAGTCGAGGAACATCGTTGGTCGTCTTAGCGATATGCCACGCATCAAAGAGCGCGCAGCCCTCAAGGCTCGGCGACGAGGCCGCGGGGACCAATCCAGCCCCGATGCGCTCAAGGATGCCGGAGAGGCGGTTGAGACGGCACTCGATGGCGAGCAGCGTGTCAATCTCGTCCTGGTCTAGCAGACTACGATCAAAATTGAGATAGAAAAGCTTTGAGCGATCAATGCGAGCCAGGCTCATCTCGGACTTAGCGGCGATGGTGCGCAAGCGGGGCAAGTCAATTTCACTCATAAGGGCGGCGGCATAACGCTCGATACCGCTCGGATTCTCGGCATGGTCAACGCGGTAAAGCAGCGTCTCGATAGCATCGGGGAGCGGTGCCGTGTTAAAGCCCAAAAACACCTCGACCGGCTCGGGCAACTTTACGAGCTTGATCTTGTCGACAACGTTTTGCATACCCTCGTCGAGTCCGTCGGCGTCCGCCGTGCTCGCAATGGTATTTTCGGAGTCAGTGAATATCACGTAGCGCAGGAACATCGATGCCATGAACTCGCCGTAAGGAAGGGAGCGGGCCGAATTCCATGTCTCGTGTTCGGACTGTTCGCGCATGAGACCTTCGGGAGAGCCGACGGTTCGCGCGCACGCGCGCATTGTGCCGTTGGCTCCCCGAACCACAATCTCACCAATACCGGAGTCCGACTCGTCAAGGACGAGTTCCATATCGGGATCGTTGGGCAGCGGAGCCTCGCTAACGGGGCGGTCCACCTTGTACACCTCACCCGAAACGCTTACGTAGCCCAAAAGCGACACATGGCTTTTGCCAACAAATTCGACGACATAACAAGATTCATGCCGATCCTCGCCAAAGAGTTTCCAGACCACGCCATATGAGCGTCCCGCAGGCTGCTCGGGCATCGCCGGAAAGCGCTTCTTGGGATCGAGAAACCTGAGCTTGTATGTCGGACGCTCTGCCACGAAATATCACCCTGATCGGTCGCTTGAAGAAGGAGTGGTCGCGAATAAGTCGCGACATCTACTCGGAATCTTACACGAGTCGACAGGAAATCGTCCCTTTGGACGAAAGCACTCAAGCTGGCGCAAAAGAAAAGCCCCCGTTGCCGGAGGCTTTAATTTCAATTGGTGCGGCGTATAGGATTCCGCGCATCCGCTGCGCGGATCCGCACCGGCTTCGCCCGCCTGCCGGCGCGCTCGCCCGCGGGCTAAAAACGCTCCGCGTTTTCTTTACGCCCGCGCCTCGACCGAGGTTCGAATCAATGCGGTGCTTACGTAAAAGAAAAGCCCCCGTTGCCGGGAGCTTTAATCTCAAATGGTGCGGCGTATAGGATTCGAACCTATGACGTTCTGATTCGTAGTCAGACCCTCTATCCAGCTGAGGTAACGCCGCAGCGCAAGACATATAAAACCACTTTAGCTTATTGGAGTCAAGCACAATTTCAAACTTTTTTGTGGAACGCAGTCTTGTCATGCTGCTCCGCATATACCGCCATTCCCCGTACGATCGATTGGCTTTTCGATCACGTCAAACTTAGCATCAAGTTCCCTCAGGAGCGATCTCACCCGCTGCGCACAATCATAATCGGCAAACGAGATGCTCAACATGCGAGCAACCTGATTAGATGTCCGGACCCCATAGAAATGCTCTAGGGCCACAAGCCCCTCGTGCGCCACAAACGTCTCAACCACATGAGGCGACTCCTCGTAGCACCATTGCGTCAACGGCCCCTCGCTCGTCTGTCGAACCACCAGGCCACCCATGCCAGACGGCTCACACGTCACAAGCAGGTACTCCCCGCCCTCGTCGCTCTCAAACAAAACCACCCGATCATCAAACAGCTCCATCGCGTCCCCTTTCTCTCGCTCTTATTTAGCAAAAGCATAGCAGGTAGATGGCTGTATACAGAACAGTTGTTCGTGTGTTTTCTATTGAGCTGTCCGCACAGCATGGTATGGCCGCACACAAAAAGGGCACCCCAAAAAGGAGTGCCCTAGCAAATCGCTTATGCAGCCAATCTACGCGACCGGCTCGATCTTCTCGAGGCCGCCCATGTAGGGACGCAGAACCTCGGGGATCGTGATGGTGCCGTCGGCGTTCTGGTAGTTCTCCAGAATGGCTGCCATGGTACGGCCAGCCGGCAGACCGGAACCGTTGAGGGTGTGCAGATAGCGCGAACCCTTGAAGTTCTCGGGGTCGCGATACTTGATGTTGGCGCGACGGGCCTGGAAGTCACCGCAGTTGGAGCAGGAGCTGATCTCCTTGTAGGCGTTGTAGCTCGGCAGCCAGACCTCGACGTCGTAGGTCTGACGGGCGGAGAAGCCCAGGTCGCCGGTGCACAGGCTAATCACGCGATACGGAAGCCCCAGCTGCTGCAGCAGGAACTCGGCCTCGGCGGTCATACTCTCGAGCTCCTCGTCGGACTCCTCCGGCTTGGCAAACTTGACCATCTCGACCTTGTCGAACTCGTGCTGGCGAATGATGCCGCGGGTATCGCGACCAGCGGAGCCGGCCTCCTCGCGGAAGCAGGGGGTGAAGGCGGTGTAGCGGCGCGGCAGGGTATCGGCGTCGAGGACCTCACCGGCGTGCAGGTTGGTGAGCACGACCTCGGCGGTGGGGATCAGGAAGTTGTCGCCCGAGACGTGATAGGCGTCGTCCTCGAACTTGGGCAGCTGACCCGTACCGAACATGGTCTGACGCTTGACGACGATGGGCGGCCACCACTCCTTAAAGCCACGACTCGTGTGCGTGTCCAGGAAGAAGTTGATAAGGGCGCGCTCCAGGCGGGCGCCGGCGCCACCGAGAACGGTGAAGCGGCTGCCGGAGAGCTTGTTGCCACGCTCGAAGTCGAGGATGTCCAGATCGGTGCCCAGATCCCAGTGCGGCTTAAAGTCGAAGTCGAACTCGCGCGGGGTGCCCCAACGACGGCGCTCGATGTTCTCGTCCTCGTCCTTGCCGTACGGCGTGGCCTCGCAAGGAATGTTGGGCAGGTGAGCCATGAAGTCGTACTGCTCCTGCTCGAGGGCGGTGCGGCGCTCGGCCAGACCGTCAATCTTCTCGTTGACGGCGCGCACGGCCTCTTTGGCGGCCTCGGCCTCGTCCTTCTTGCCCTCCTTCATCAGGGCGCCGATCTTCTTGGACTCGGCATTGCGCGTGGCTTGAAGCTCCTCGACCTCGGTGATGACGGCACGACGCTCGTCGTCGAGCTCAAAGAATTTCTCGCGATCCCAAGACGTCTGGCGGTTAGCCATGGCGACATCGATGGCATCGGGGTTCTCGCGAACAAACTTGATATCAAGCATTAGATCCTCCGGCGATATACATTCCATTTAGGTTGCAACCTTGTACATGTATGGGCAAGTATATACTTATGAGCGTTTACGACCCAACTCAACTACGCAAGAAGGCACCCAATGGACGCAGTTTTTTCCTTTTTGTTTGGCACCCGCACCGGTTTTGCCATCCTTTTCGCCGGCGGCATCCTGCTGTTTGCGATTATTGCCTTTGTAATGGAGAAGCGCACCCATAAGATGTATGTCGACCGCGGCCCCAAGTCCGAGGACGAAGAAGACAGCTTCTGGGACTAGCCTGCCAATAGGGACAGGTTTATTTTGGTTGGTTTTATCTGGGCAAACGCAAGCGCCCCGCAACTGGAATTGAACCAGTTGCGGGGCGCTTTTCGCTAAAAGGACAAAACCGCAGGAAAAACCTGCCAACATAAACCTGTCCCTAAATAGCAGGTTTTACTGGAGGGTTGCGTCGATTGCCTTGACCAGGGCGCTGCGCATGCCGGCGTCCTCGAGCGCAACGACGCCCTTGATGGTGGCACCACCGGGCGAGCATACGGCATCCTTCATCGCCGCGGGATGCTGACCGGTTGCGAGCTGCAGCTTTGCCGTACCCAGCACCATCTGGCTCACAATGCGATAGGCATCAGCACGCGGGATACCGTGCTTGACCGCTGCATCGCCCAGGGCCTCGATTGCCATAGCGACAAATGCCGGAGCGCAACCACCCACCGTGCCGCCCACGAACAGCAGGCTCGTATCGAGCTCGACCACCGCACCGAGCTTGCCAAGCAGATCAAGCACCACTGCACTCTGCTCATCACTAAGCGTGGAAGCCTTCTCGCAAGCGATGACGCCCTCGCCCACCGAAACCGGCGTGTTGGGCACCGTCGAGATATGCGCGACGCCCGGCAGGACCTGCTCCCACTTGGCACTGTCCCAGGTCCAGGCAACCGACAGAACGACCTTTTTGGCAAGAGCATCCTTGAGCGGGGCGAATACCTTCTCGATCATGTACGGCTTGACCGCAGCGACCACGATATCGGATGCGGCGACAACCTCGGCGGCATCGTGGCAAGCGGCCATCCCGCGCGCCTCACAGCGCTCAACCAGTGCGTCGTAGCGACCCGCACAGGCGCACATGTCGCTCGCAGCTACACCGGCAGCGATCCAGCCATCGGCCATAGCGCTCGCCATATTGCCAAAACCGACAAATCCAATCTTCATATCACATAGTCCTTTCAGACACATTCCTCAAAACGAAAGGTATTGTCCCACGCCATTGTTTCGTATTGCCGACCTATTTGTGATACGGCTCGCCACGACTAATCTTGCAGGCACGGTAAATCTGCTCCAGCAGCACCACACGCGCCAGGTTATGCGGCAAGGTAATGCGTCCAAAGCTGAGCATCTCATCGGCTCGTGCGCGCACGTCATCACTCACGCCGTCCGAACCGCCGATTACAAAGGCAATGTCGCTGCTGCCTCGCAGCATAAGATCGTCGAGCCTCGCCGAAAACTCCTCGCTCGAGCGCTCCTTGCCCTCGATAGCCAGCAGGATCACATGCGCTCGAGATGGCAAGGCAGCAAGAATCGCCGCCCCCTCCTTGTCACGCGCAGCATCCACACCGCCCGCCTTAGCCGGGTCGATATCGGCCACCTCGCGGATATCCACCTTGGCATAGGCACCCAGGCGCTTGTTGTACTCAGCGCAGGCATCCTTCCAAAAGCGCTCCTTGAGCTTACCAACACAAACGACGGTGTATTTCACGCGCGCCTACTCCTTCGAATCGTTTTGAACTTTGCCGGCAGCCAGCATCTGCTCGAACATAGAGGCCGACTGCGAGAAGTCGCTCGGCAACACGACCGTCGAGTTTTTGCCCGTACGTGCGAACTCCGTCATCATCTCGGTCCACTGCGTAAACATGAACAGCTGGTTGGCCTCATCGTTGCCAACGCCTGTCTCCTGGATAATCTCGAGCGAATCCTTGATGCCCAGCGCGATGGCTTTGCGCTGGTTGGCGATGCCCTCGCCCGCCTTTTCCATAGCCTCGGCCTCGGCGGTCGCCTCGGTGACGCGCTTGATGCGGTCGGCCTCGGCGAGCTCCTGCGCGGCAGCGCGCTTGCGCTGGGCGGCGTTGATGTCGTTCATGGAGTTCTCAACCTCGGTCGGCAGTGCGATTTTGGTGATGAGCGTCGACACGAGGGTGAAGCCGTAGGCGGCCATCTGCTCGGAAACGGTAGCGTTGACATCCTTGGCGATGTCATCCTTCTTGGCAAAGACCTCATCAAGTGTGTAAACGGGGATGGAGGAGCGCAGGGCGTCGGTGATGAAGTCGCGCATCTGGTCGACGGGCTCCTGCAGCATGTAGTAGCTCTTGTAGATGCCCGAATCTGCCGGGCCGGCGCCCATGTCGTAGCTCACGTGGTACTGAGCGGAGACCTCAAGACCGATGGTCACGTTGTCCTGGGTCTTAACGTCGATGCCAAAACCGTTTTTCATGGTGCGCAGGCTCACCGTGGCGGCCTTGCGGTCGATCACGGGCACCTTCACGTGAAAGCCCGCGTTGACGATACGGTTGAACTTACCCAAGCGCTCGATGATTACGGCGTGCTGCTGTTCAACGACATAACAGGCGTTGGGGAGCAGCAGCAACAGGATGATGATGGGAATCAAAAGGCTGGTAAGGGCGGCGATGATACCGGAAAACAGCATGGTCTCTCCTCTGATAGGCACACGTTGGCATTAGGATACCCGTCCAAGGAGATCGTGCATAACAAAAAAGCTCCCATTGCTGGGAGCTCTTTCATTTAATGGTGCGGGCGAAAGGACGTCCGCGTATCCGCTTCGCGGATCCGCACCGGCATTGGCCGCCTGCCGGCGGACTCGCCAGCTCGCTAAAAACGCTCCGCGTTTTCTTGACGCTCGCTCCTTCGCAGGTTCAAGCCCCCGCGATGAGCCTATAACAAAAAAGCCCCCATTGCTGGGAGCTCTTTCAATCAATGGTGCGGGCGAAAGGACTTGAACCTTCATGGGGTTGCCCCCATACGGACCTGAACCGTACGCGTCTGCCAATTCCGCCACGCCCGCGTGCAGGAATTAGAATAACGGAGCGCCACCGCGAACGCAAGAACTATTTTTGAAAAAGTTTGCAGGCATTTTCCCAAGCGGCATGCGCGATTGTTTCGGCGTCCTCACCAGTGCGATCGACACGGTCGTTAACCAGCGCGTTTGCCGTAATGGAGATCATTGCGGGCTCGCATTCAAGACCGCGGATGGGCTCCGGAGCCATATACGGGCAATCCGTCTCGAACAAAATTCGATCGAGTGGGGTTGCCGCAAATGCCTCGCGCACGTCGTCGTTGCGCTTAAAGGTGGCCGCACCACCATAGGCGATATAGCAGCCCAGCTCCACAAAGCGCTCCATCGTGGCGCGGTCCTCGCCAAAACAGTGCAGCACACAACCGGCCTGGGGCACGCCCACCTCACGAAGCACGTTGTAGGCGTCCACGTGCGAGGTACGCTCCTGGTCCATGTCCTCGTGACGCAGATGCAGCTCCACCGGCACGTTACGACGCACGGCAAGCTCGAGCTGGCGCGCCATGCAGTCAATCTGCACGTTATGGGGTGCCGGCGCGATATCGTCGTCATAGTCCATGTGGTAGTCCAGACCGATTTCGCCAATACCGGCGCATAAGGGGTCATCGAGTGCGACAACGACCTGTGCATGAATGTCGTCGGTATAGTCCGGCGCGCCATACGGATGCACGCCGGCAAGATACTTGATCTGCGGGATATCCTGCATCGGCAGAATTTCGCGCACGAGCCAGTCGCTATAGTCCGTCACGCTGCGCTTGTCGGCGATGGGGTCGAAGACCGTCACCAACAGGTCGATGCCTGCCGCCTTGGCACGCACGAGTGTCTCGGGCACATCCTTGCCCCAGAACGAAAGCAGATGCGCATGTGTGTCGGCAAGCGGTGCCAAGGGCACGGGACAAGCAACCGTCTTCTTTTTCTTGGTAAACGTCACGCGTTCGGCATTAAGCGTCATGGGAAAGCTCCCGAGCCAGGCACACAAAGTCGGCGACGCCGAGCGTCTCGGCGCGCGTGGTGGGTGCGATACCGCAAGCCTCAAAGGCGGCATCGAGCACGTCCTTGGCAAAGCCGTTGGCGCTCATGGAATTGCGGATGGTCTTGCGACGCTGAGCAAATGCAGCGTCAATCACGCGGGCCACAAATTCGCGATCGAGTCCTTCGGGCACCACACCGTCAACACGGTCGATACGCACGACGGCCGAGTCCACGTGTGGCGCCGGCATAAAGCAACGCGGCGGCACCTCAAAGCGACCCGTTACCTGCGCATACAGGCCAAGCTTTGCCGTATAGCCGCCATAGGTCTTGTTGCCCGGCACTGCGGCAATGCGATCGGCAACCTCCTTTTGCACCATGACGACGGCGCGCTTTAGCGCCGGCATCGTCTGGAAAAATTGCAAAATGATCGTCGCCGCCACGTTATAGGGCAAGTTCGCGACAAATACCGTCGGCTCACCGCCCGCAGCCTGCTCAATCTGCTCCGGGCCCACCTTAAGCGCGTCGCCCATGATAAAGCGGAAGTTGGCATAGTCGGCGGCGTGGGCATCGAGCACCGGCTCAAGCTCGGGATCGGCCTCAATGGACGTAACGCACGCCGCTTCCTGCAGCAACGCAAGTGTCAACGTACCGCAACCTGGACCCACCTCGAGTACGCGCTCGTCACCTGCAAGCTCGGCAAGCTCGCAGATACGTTCGATCACATGATTGTCGATTAGAAAGTTCTGGCCCAGGCGATGCTTGGTCGCAAGGCCAAACTCCTCCAGCAGCTCCCTGGTGGCCGTGGGGTTTGCCAAAGGCGAAGTTGTCATGGTTGCCTCCTTAGCATGATGGCGGCGTCTTGAAACAAAAGGGCATGGACCGTGGCGGCCATGCCCTTACAGCTAAACAGCAAATTGCCGATATGGCGCTCGCGCGGTCTCTACGCCAGACGCGGGAACAGCGGATCGCCCTTCTCGACGGGCTGACCGCCGGCAAGCAGGCCCCAAGTGCAAATGCCCTTGAGGTCGTCGCTCGCGGCCTCGCCCTCACAGGACAGGCGGCGCAGGGCCTCGGCAGAGGTCTGAGGCATGAGCGGCATCAGCAGGTGAGCGGCAATGCGGATGGCCTCGAGCAGGTTGTAGATCACAAACGCCAGCTCGTCAGCCTTGGCCTCGTCCTTGGCAAGTGCCCAAGGCTCGGAGTCCTCAATGTAGTGGTTGGCGGCGTGGATGAGCTCCATGACCTCGTCCTTGGCTCCGCCGTAATCGAGCACGTCCATCTTGGCCATGTAGCGCTCGACCAGACCATCGGCGATCTTTGCCAGCGGGTTATCGAACGCGTCGAACGATGCGGGCTTGGCGGGCGCGCAACCGTCAAAGTACTTGCCGCTCATGTTGAGCGAACGCGAGATAAGGTTGCCCCAGCTGTTGGCCAGGTCGGCGTTGTAGACCTGCTCCATGCGATCGAAGCTGATGGCGCCGTCGGTGCCGGGGACCACGTCGGTCATAAAGTAGTAGCGATAGCCCTCGACGCCCAGCATGTCGATAACGTCCTGCGGAGCGATGGCGTTACCGCGGCTCTTGGACATCTTCTCGGCCTTGCCGGTCTCGGCATTGCGCACGGTCAGGAAGCCGTGGGCAAAGACGTGCTCGGGCAGGGCCTCGCCGATGGCCATGAGCATGGCGGGCCAAATGACGCAGTGGAAGCGGATGATGTCCTTACCCACGATGTGGAACTGCGCGGGCCAGCGATAGGCCAGCTCGGCACGCGCCTCGTCGGTGTCGACACCGTAGCCGACGGCCGTCATATAGTTGAGCAGCGCGTCAAACCATACATAGGTCACATGGCCCTCGTCAAACGGAACCTGGATGCCCCAGTCAAAGCTCGTGCGACTCACGGAAAGGTCGTTGAGGCCGCCCTCGACAAAGCTGCGAACCTCGTTCATGCGGAACGCAGGCTCGACAAAGTCGGGGTGCTCGTCATAGAGCTTGAGAAGCTTGTCCTGGAAGGCGGAAAGCTTAAAGAAGTAGGACTCCTCCTGGACGCGCTCAAGCGGACGGTGGCAGTCGGGGCATAGATGCTGGCCGACGCTGCCGTACTCCTCGTCGCCCTTCTGGACCTGCGTATCAGTGAAGTAGGTCTCGTCAGGCACGCAATACCAACCGTCGTAGCTGCCCTTATACAGGTAACCGGACTCCTTCATGCGCTCCCACAGGTACTGCACGGCATGATGCTGGCGCGGCTCGGTGGTGCGGATGAAGTCGTCGTTGGAAATCTCGAGCTTGCTCCAAAGCTCCTTGAAGTGCGGGGCCTGGCTATCGGTCCACTCCTGCGGCGTCATGCCATGCTTGGCTGCGGCCTCGGCGACCTTCTCGCCGTGCTCGTCCATGCCGGTCAGGAACTTGACGTTATAGCCGGCGGAGCGGCGATAGCGAGCCTGAACGTCGGCGATGATGGTGGAATAAGCCGTGCCCAAGTGCGGATCGGCGTTGACGTAGTAGATGGGCGTCGTGATAAAGAACGAAGGCTTGCTTTGATCCATGGGGTTTGTCCTCCAGAAAAACGTTGCATACAGGGGATGATTCTAGCGCAAGGGCTGGATATCCTCCATCTATTGCATATCGAGCACCATGGCATAGACATCGCGCTTGCGGCGCGAATACTTCTGAGACAGGCGTTTGGCCACCGCAGAGGCGGGCTCCCCCTCCTCGAGCGCGGTGCGGATATCCTCGCGCAGGGCCTCGTCGGGATCCGCTACCGCAGCGCCAACCGGCGCGATGCCGGCCTCCTCATCCTCGCTCGGCGGCGCGATGACCAGCGCAATCTCGCCCTTTACCTCGCCGCGAGCACGCAGCTCCTCGGCAAGCTGGTCAGCGGGCCCGCGCAAGACCTCCTCGTGCAGCTTGGTGAGTTCGCGGCAGACGGCGACCTCACGCTGGGGAAAGACCTCCGCCACGGCCTCGAGCGTCGCCACGATGCGATGTGGAGACTCGTAGAAGATGAGTGCGCCGGGCACCACGGCAAGGCGCTGCAAACGGCGCACACGGTCGCCGTGCTTTCGGCCCAAAAAGCCCTCGAAGAAAAAATGCTCGCAGGGAATGCCGGACGAAACAAGCGCCGTGACGCAAGCAGAGGGCCCGGGAATAACTTCGACGAGCACATCGGCCTCACGCGCCGCCTCGACCAGCGCCTGGCCGGGATCGGACACGCTCGGCATGCCGGCGTCCGAGGCAAAAGCGAGGGTCTCCCCCGCCAGCAGACGGTCGACCAGGCCGGCGGCGCGGCTGGCGATCACATTCTCGTCGCAACGGACAAGCGGCTTGGAAATGCCCAGGTGCATCAGTAGCTTTGACGTCACACGCGTGTCTTCGCAGCAGATGGCATCAGCAGCGGCAAAGGCCTCACCAACGCGCGGGGACAGGTCGCCCAGGTTGCCGATGGGCGTGCCGACCACATAGAGTTTGCCCGTATGGGCGCTGTTTTGCGTCATATCAACCTATTCAATCATGCCGCGCTCGAGCGTACCGAGCGCCGCGCGGGCGTCCCATGCTGCAATGCGCTTCTCGGTCTTCCACGTTTGGAAGAACCAACCGGCAGCCGGCGCAAACGAAGCCAGCTGGTTGGCAATAAACACGCGCTCGTAGGCATTGCGGCCCTCGGGCGTAACCGACGAGTTGGCAAAGATCGCCGCGCCCGACCATTCGCCCACCAGCACGGGGAACCCAGTCGAAATCGCTTCTTTAAGCTCGCGCTTGTTACGCGAAATCGCCGTCGTCAGCCCGCGAGGGCTCGTGATGTCGAGCGCATACTCGTCGCGGTAATGGTACAGGTGAAGGTCCATGTAGACGTTCTTGTACTTGGCGCCGCGCATAAAATGCTTCCACTCGCTGGGATGCCCCGACGACGAGAAGACGACGATCTTATCCTCGGGCATATACGAACGAACGAGCTCGTAGGCATCGCGATAGAAATTGCGCAGGTAGTGAGCAGGAATGCCATCCGTCATGGTGAAGAGGCTCTTGCGAACGCTCATCTGCGGCGTGTCCAGCAGCTCAATGCCCAGCAGGCTCTCGGCCTCGCCATAGCGATCGGCCAAGCGCTCGAGCACGTCGAGTGCGACATGACGGCCGTTGGTGGACGAATGCCACTCGGCGACAGCCTCCGGCGTGGTGGGCGAATCGTTGGAATCGCCCTGGCCACCGGGCACGGTTGCCAGATCGAGCAGCACGCGGATATCGTACTTGGCAGCCCACTCAATCGCGCGGTCGATGTAATCGACAACCGATATGTAGGAGGCATCGGACTCCTGTGAGCCAAAGGCATACCAGGGCACCGGCAGACGCACGGCATTGAGACCGATCTGCGCCATGCGGCGAAAATCGTCCTCGCTCACAAACGTCTCGTAATGACGACGCATGCGCTCGTTGTAAGCGGCGGTACCCATGGCCTCCTGCAGCTCGGCTGCGTTGGATGCGCCGGTCGCCGCGTACAGCGACGGGGTCACCCAAGGCTCGGGAATAAACCAGCCAGAGAGATTAACGCCGAGTATCCTCTCCATCACTGCCCCCTTCGGATCATGCAGGTCGAACCCGCATCGTATTGCATAGGATAAGTATCGTTTTGAGTATACCCGCGTGTGCGGACAGGCGACCGAACGGTCTGCAAAGTGACGCGAAAGTGGGAGGAATGTCTGGGGCGGGCGGGCTCGGAATGGTGCGACGAGGTGTGTACGCGCGCCGGAGGCAGGCACCGGAAAGTGTGTCCCGTTCTGAGCCCTTATTCTGGGACGCAGTTTCCGCAGAACCCTACATAAAAGAAAAGGACCCCTTTGCAGAGGTCCTAGTCAATTCAAGGTGGCGGGGAAGGGAATCGCGTCCGCGCGCTGCGCGGACGGACCGCTGCGGCGCTTACGCGCCTTGCGAGCTGCGCTGGCAAACGCTTACGCGTTTACTCAGCTCCGCGCCCTCACGGGGTTCGATTCCATGTGGGGGCTGCATAAAAGAAAAGGACCCCTTTGCAGAGGTCCTAGTCAATTCAAGGTGGCGGGGAAGGGAATCGAACCCCTGACACGAGGATTTTCAGTCCTCTGCTCTACCAACTGAGCTACCCAGCCATTTGAGGTGTGCCTTGTTTCAAGGCTTGATTAGTATAACCAAGGACGCGTTCCGGTCAACCGAGAATTTTAAAAAAGTTTTTGAGCACAGCCTCGGTTCTATAAATCGGCACGTCAGAGACATCAGCCGGCAGCAAGAAGTTTTTCGCTCAGAGCCGCACGGGCAAACTCACTTGGCGTCATCCCCTCGGCAGCCGCCCGTCGACGAATGGCCTCCTTCATTCCCAGAGGAATCTTGACCGACAACGTTGCCGTCCCCTCACCTGAGAGCGGGGGCCGTCCATGCACGATCCCACCAACGGTATGTTCGCCATCCGGAAACTCTCCGCGCTCGTACGACTCGCACCACGCGTCAATCATTTCATCCGTTACAACCTGACCTTTAGCGGCCGTATACGTCTTGCCCATCATCGACCCCTTTGCCGAGCCCGTTCAATCTCCTGCCAAAATTTCTTCTGGACTGGAGACAAGGCATGAATGATAAGCCACCCACGGACAAGCTCGACCGCGACAAGCTCCACGCTTCGTCCGTCTGGGAGCCATCCAATCGCAAGCCA
The DNA here is from genome assembly GCF_028207065.1 of Collinsella aerofaciens. GTDB lineage: Bacteria > Actinomycetota > Coriobacteriia > Coriobacteriales > Coriobacteriaceae > Collinsella > Collinsella aerofaciens_AR. The sequence goes on along the minus strand of NZ_JAQLFP010000015.1, from coordinate 16,103 downwards.
TCTCGGCGGCTCGTCCTTCGACTCGCGACGAATGCACTCAGTAACCGCAAGCCAAGCGCTAAGCACCTGCTTTTCCGTCAGGTGCTTTTTAGCGTTGGGATGGATCTCAACATCCATGCATCTTCTCCTCCATCTTACCCAATTTCGTATGACGAAAGTCCGCTGTCGCCAATTCTTAAGCCGGCACGCGTTGGAGAGCAGGGGTCGAAACAATGATTGAAGGACGCTCTAGTACGGCCCAGGCGCCGGGGCAGGAGCACATACGCCAGGGACGTACGTTTTCATAGCATACGAGGACATAGCCACGTGCATCGATAAAGGCGATGTCGATGGGATAGGCCATAAAACACGTGTGGACCGAAGAGCAGCGTGGAAACGCCATGACGAGCGGCAGGCCGTTGGCGGCAACCGGACGCCGTCCCAGCATGCCGCGCAGGCGCACGACAAACGACTCCGCCACCGCAAACTCGGCCGGCGTCCAGCCCAGCCTATTGAGTGCCCGCGCGTAGGCGATGTAGGACGAGACCGCGGTCACATGACCACCCCCGGACGCCATGGATCGACCGTCACCGCGCGCTCGTGCGACAACGTTGTCGGCGCCCCCAGCGGAACGCCAGCGATGCTGAGAGAAGTCGGCCACGGCTCATAGTGCATGGTGCAGGTGTAGGTCCTAAACGTACCGGATAGGGAGAGCAGGCCACCATCCGATGCCTCCGCGCCTTGCTCGCTCGACACTTCGATCTGCAAGTCATAGCCTTCCATGGCATTCAGAATTTGAGTCCGGACCGTCGCCGAGGCATCGACAGAGCTTTCGTCGCCCTCCCCGCTCGGCGCCACGGCGTGCGCCAACACGATGTCGGGCACCACGCGGTCGAAGCGCGCGACAGCGCTGGCATAGATCATGACGTTGTATACGATGAGTGCCAGCACCAGCAAAACGGGCGTAACCACTGCTATCTCCACCGTCGCTTGGGCGCGCTCCTCGCGCAGACGCATGCGGATACTCATTACGACCCACCGCCCAGAGCGCCAACCAGCGTGGCGACATCGACGGTGAGCGGGATGGAGCCGCCGCCGGGCAGAGGAATCTCCGCAAGCGTGAACACCGTACCGCTGATGGTGCGTTCGACTTGATATTCCAACGCCTCGCAAAGCGCCTTGGGATCGGTCACGCCCAACGGAATACTTCGCAGTTTGTCTTGCGCTTGAGAGAGACCAGCAATGTCAGACCCCGGGCTCTTAATGACGTTGGCGGAATCAGTCAGCACCGGCTTTCGCAGGCGCAAGTCGCACGGTTCCAAACCCAGCGCCGCCACGGACGCCGAAACGGTATCGCCGAGCCACGATGCGATGGAGCCCAACGCGCCGCTGCCCCCTCCTAGGCCTTTAATCATCTCGTCCATAAGTTCGTCGGCCGAACCTTGGATGTCTCCGTATCCCACAAGCAGCCGTCCCCAGACATCCATGACGCCATCGAGTACGCCGGCAACGCCACCCGAGCGTTCCTTCAATGTCGAGAAAAATCGCGAAAGCACGTTGTTTTGCGCCGTCGCCTCATCGGGCGCCAGCACCGCGGCAGAGATGGCACCGCGATCGCCAAGCCTGACTGCCGTGTTAAACGAAGAGTTGAGCTCATCGGGGCTCGAGATGGCACCCGAAACCGCAAAGGCAACCACGCCGTTGCGACCGGGCGGAGCGATACGCGGACGCTCGCCCGAAAGCGCTTTAATGGCCTGGTCAAACGCATTGCTCGCACGGTCGGCCTCATCCTCGGTCTGACGCATGAGCTCAAGCTCTTTGTTCCGACATTTGACGTATTCCTCCAAGGCCTTTTTGAACTCGTCGAAGTGATATTCGAAGCCGTTTTCGATAGAGGTTGAAGGCGCCGCAACAGCACCAAGCGACAAAACGCCAAAATGGCATTTGCTGCATTTATCCTGTCCATCGTAATCGGCAACCGAAGCAAATCCGCTCGGCGTCCCTTTCTTATAGTTAGGGCAGGTCGTCCCGTAATGCAGATACGCCTTGTCATCGTTCACGCTCGTCGGCCACACCGCATCGGTATAGAGTTCCGTCGCCCGAACCTCATCAGAGTTGCGCGGCAGCAGCGGAATATAGGAGGAAACCCTGTCTCCGTTCTCGGTTATATGCGCCCGATCGACCTCCGCGCTCGCATAGGTATAAAACGCCTTACGCGCCGCAGACTCTGCCTTCATCTCGACACTCGAGCCGTGGGGCTTCTCATTTGTCAGACGCCAATGGTAGTAGTCCTTCGCGCGATCAAGGGCAACTTGGGGCTCCCACGTAACGCTCGATGAGTAATGCGGATTTTGAACACCGGAGAGATCCGTTAGGCTTTTCGCACGCTCCCACATGCAAGAACAGCTGCCGACCGAGCCCTTGTCAGACCCACCACAATCCGCCAGCCAAGCACGCTCTTTAGCCTTCGCCGTGTCCTCAGAAGCCTTCCGCAGCTCCTCGGCCGCACACTCTAAATCATCTGATGTGTCTTTAATGGCATCGGTCGAGATCTCGGACCCCTCGAGCGCAGCGAAGTCAGACTCGGATGTCCTGGGCACGGCAAGCGCCGTACCGGTATAGGTCACACTATCGGTATCCTGCGCCGACACCGCCTGCGTGGCACGCGCGGCGATCAGATACGGCAGAGCCGTCTCGATTTTCTGTAAGCCTTCCGATGCGCTTTTGGCAAACTTGTTGCGCGTTTTAATGATCTCAATCCCGGTGTCGACCATATTGCCGGCAACCGGCTCGGCACCCGGGATGAGGATGGCGACCAGGCCCGTCCCGATCGTGGCAAACCCCGCCAGCCCCAGACTCAAGATGCTCGCATCAACCACCGTGGCAGCCGTGTGATAGGACGACACTACGTTGGCACCCGCCAGCGCGCCGCTATCAGCCGCCACCTGGGTATCCCCGGCACGCGACATGCTCCATATCGCCGCGGTCGACGAAAACAGCAGCGTGAGCACCACCAAGATGACCACCGCAGAGGAGAGCGTGGTGTAGGCACCGTCTTCGATAAACAGGTCGATACCGGCTCGACCCATAAAGCCGCCTCGTTTGCGGAGAGCGCCTGGTCGACGGCGGGCCGCAAACCCTTGCGTCACCCGCAACAGGCAGCGCCTAATCCCATGCAGCAATCCACGAATCATAATCTCCCTCCAGCCATTCGGGACGCGATTGATACGAGACATCGACCTTGAGCTCAACGTAGCCGCCCTCGGCGGTACCACCCATAGCCTGCGCAAACGCACCGATCACAGGCAACGGCTTGACCTCGCCGGAAACGGACACGGACGAGACGCCACCCGCACCGGCCCGGCCAAGCTCGATATCCCACGACAACGGCCCGCCGGCATGAAAGATCGAAACGTTGGGCACTGCGGCAAGTCGGCGGCGGGTGAACTCCTTAAGATCGTCGTCCTCCGCCGTCGTCGTGGTCATGAGCCGCGCGGTCTCGGCGGCGGCAGACTCCATGACCGCGCGCGTATAGAGCAGGCACACCGGTTGCAGCGCGAGAAGGATGAGTGTCAGAAACGTCGGCAGCAAAAAAGCGGCCTCGACCGTAGACTGCGCCCGGTCCTCGCGCGCGATATCAATACAGCGCGATGTCCTCAGCACCCGCAGCGGCGTCGATAACCGACGTCGAGGCAACGCCATGGGATGCCGCCCGCTCAACCAGCGCCGCCAAGCGCCCATCGGTGCCGGCACGCCAAAGTCCCGCGATCGCCAGCACGATCGATAACAGCGCCACCGTGACGATGGCGTATTCGACCGTCGCCTGGGCAGATTCCTCACGCAGGACATCATGCATTTCACGATCCCTCCTTTGAGTCCGTTGCCTGCGGGCTCAGGCGCACGGCGCGCAGACGACACGAAGCATCGCCAGCATCCGCGGCAATTGTCACCATATCGACCCAGCCGCGTTCGTCGCGCACGATGGCGCCCCACACGTTTCCCTTGATGTCGAGATAGCCGCTCAGAGCAAGTTGCGCCGTGGGTACCTCGCGATAGGCACGCAGCATATCCGCCGCCGCTTCGGTCATCGGTCGGTCCTCGGACCATGCAAGCCGGACCGCAATCGCGTTGCCCTCAGGCGAATCCGTCGCAGTGCCAGACCGCTTGTCGAGCGTCCGCAGAAAGGTTTGCGCCGTGACAGCGACATCCGAATCGTCCGCATCTCGCATCTCATCTTTTTGAGACGCCACCGCCGAATCTGAGCCCAAATCGGAGGCGGTCCCAGGACGCTGCTGCCGCGCGGCGTTAAGCCCCCAAAGCACCGCCGCTATCGCCACGGTCAGGCAAGCAAACACCAGCAGCACCCCGATGGGGCGCTCGCCCTCTACAGGCTGTTGATGCCCTCGCTGATAGCGTTCCATAGATCTTGGACCTTGCCCTTAAATGCGACGATGGCGATAATCGCGATCACCACGAGCACGCCGACCAAGATGGCATACTCGGTGGTACCCTGTGCACTCTCCTCCTGCAATAGTTCCTTGGCGCGCTGACGAACATGTGCCGCCCGGCAAAACGCCCAGCCCTGGACCTTGCCAGCAGCGTCAGTCATCGTGTTCATGTATTCCTCCCTACATCATCCCGCCTGCTCCCAGCAGCGGGCCCAATATGGACAGAAGCAACGCCGGCAAGATGAGCGTGCCGGTGGGAATCAGCAGCTTGACGGGTGCACGCTCGATCTCGCGCTCGACCGCGGCGCGATGAGCCGCACGGATCTCGCGACTTTGAGCGGCCAGCGTCTCGGCAAGTGGGGCACCCAGGGCGAGCGCCTGCCCCACCGTGATGGCAAAGGTCTCGAGCGCTCGCACGTCCAGGTCGCGCGCGGCGGCCAACAACTCGTCCTCACGCGTGCCCACGCCCACCTGCCACGCCATGCAGGCGCGCTCAAGGCGAAGAGCCAGCACTGACCGGCGGTTGGCGCAGAAAATCTCAAGCGCCGCATCAAACGAAAGACCGGCCGAAAGACCCAAGCGCACAACATCGATCATCTCGGACACTTCGCCGAGCGACACTCGCGCCGGGCCGCCCGCTCCAACCGCGCCCTTCACTCGCGCGGTCAGAGCATCGACCACCGAGCGACCCGCGGCAGCGACCAGCACCGCCTCGCGCTTGCAGGCCCCTGCGATCTTGCGTGCATCCGCCCGATCCAAACCCGTCGCGACAAATACACTCAGGGCGCACAGGCAAGCCGCAACTGCAACCGGGGCGCTCATAGCTCCACCCGCATAATGCGCCGGATAACCACCAGGGCAACGGCGTTGAGGGCAAGACCCAGCACCACAGCGCCCGCGCCGGCAGGCGTCGCAAGACCGCGACGAAAATCTGCCGAAAGCAGCGCCAACACCGCGCACATGCCCGCCGGCATCGCCGCGACCATATGCGCAGACATGCGAGCCTGCGACGTCTTAACATCCAGGCGGCGCTTGAGCTCAATGCGCTCCCCCACCATGCTCGACGCCTCGGACAGTAAGTCGGCAAGCGGAGCGCCGGTGCGCTGAGACACCTTAAGCGCCAAGGTCACAAGCGAAAGACCGGGGGCGTCGATACGCACGAGCAAGTCATCGAGCGCGTCGGTCGCCGAGATGCCGCAATCGATCGCCGCCGCCACCCGCAAAAACTCGGTATGCACTGGCTCTTGCGCATGAGCGCCCACAAAGCGCATGCCCTGGGCCAGCGAATGTCCCGAGGCAAGCGACATGGAAAGTGCGGTAAACGCCTCGGGCATTGCCTCTTCTGCATCGTGTTGCTCGCGCCGGCTCTCAAAGCCATCCCGAGCGGCACCAACGGCAAACGGAGCAACAAGTCCCAAGGCAAATCCGAGGGGCGATAACGACACCATCGTTAGTAAAACGCAGCAGACACCGCTCGATAGCAGCAGAAACGCCAAACGTCCCGAAGCATCTTCGATCACGAGGCCAAGGCGATGCGCCGGAGCCAGCGATGCCCACGAACGGGCGATCTTTTTCAGCAGATCGTTTTCCACCAGCTCACGCGGCAGCTTCTCTGCCACCGTCTCGAGCGCCTGACGTGCCAGCTCCGCCGGCGGTACCTGCGGCACACGAGGTTCCGCCCCGCACGCCGTCGCGACAGAAAGCCCTGCCAAGCCCCCTACGACGAGGGGCACAGTGATCTCCATTCGTCCACCTCCTCTTGTGTGAGCGTCCCCGACCGCAGGCCTTCTGCGATAAACGGCGGCTCGCGGTCAAGCGTCCAGGTGCGCTCGGCGGCATCGAACGTCACATAGCGCTCGAGCTCTACGCCGCCCGATGCGGCGCGTCGCACCCCCGAATACGAGGAGACGAAGCGCCTGCCATCGGCGTGGCGCTCGGACATCACGATACCGTCGAGTGCCATGGCAATCTGCTCCTCGATGAGCTCGCTCGGCAGATCGATGCCATAACGTGCAAGCAACGTCAGACGCACCACGGTCTCCTGTTCTGAACCCGCATGAAGCGTGGTGAGCGACCCGTCGTGGCCCGTGTTCATGGCCTGCAACATGTCGCAGCACTCGGCACCGCGCACCTCGCCCACCACGATGCGGTCGGGGCGCATGCGCAGGGCATTAGTCACCAGGTCGCGGATCGTCACCGCGCCCTCGCCCTCAATTGAAGCCTCGCGCGCCTCTAGGCGCACCACGTGCGGATGATGCGCAAACTTGAGCTCGGCAGAGTCCTCGATCGTCACGATGCGCTCGCCGGTGGAAATCTCACATGACAACGCGTTGAGCAGGGTGGTCTTACCAGATCCCGTGCCTCCCGCAACCGCCAGGTCCTGTCGCAGCGACACCGCACACGACAGCAGCTGCGCATACCAAAGCGGCAGCGATCCCAACCCCACGAGCTCGTCCAGCGAGCAGATACGGTCCGAGAACTTTCGGATGGTGAGAATCGGTCCGTCAATCGCCACAGGCGGAATCACCGCGTTGACGCGATAGCCCGTTTTGAGGCGGGCGTTGACGATGGGGCTGCGCTCGTCGATACGGCGGCCAAGTGGCGAGATAATGCGGTCGATAAGCACACGGATCTGCTCATCATCCTCAAACGCATGCTCGATGGGGTACAAGACGCCGCCGCGTTCAAAGAAAGCCGAGCGGCAGCCGTTGATCATGATCTCGGTAACGGTGTCGTCCTCGATGAGCGGCTGCAACGGCCCCAAGCCCACCACGTCATCCAAAATCTCGTCGATGATGGTCTCGCGCTCGGGCGTCGCGAGATCGGTCGGCTCCTCAACATTGAGCGCCGCCTCCACCGCAGGACGCAATTCCGAGCGGGCAAGTGCCGGGTCGATATAGGCGCTGATACGCGCCACTTCGTCGTAACCCATGCGGTCCATCACGGCGCGCTTGGTGCGTCGTTTCACGGCGCGGCGACGCCCCACATCTACAGGCGCTGCCGCCGCCGCAGCGCCGGCAGCCTTAATCCTCGTTTGCAGGCTCATCGCTGATCACCCTCGCGCGACCAGGGAAGGCGGATACGCGGACGTTCGGTGCGCGTTGCACGGTCGGCGACCATATCGCTCCAAGGGCCGACGGCGCACCCCAGTTCCACGAGCATCTCGCGCGTGGCCTCGCGCACGCTAGTCGCAAAAGCGCTGGTCTGCCCCACTGCCTCGTCAGCGCGCCCAAACGCCATGAGCGCGGCGAGATCCTGCCCGCCATCGGCGATACGAATCTTGGAGCTTAACGCACAGGCAATCTCAAAGCGCATGGCGACGTCCTCGTCTGCCCCGCGCGCACCGAACCGGTTGAACACGGCGCTCATGCGCGTGCGCGGCACACCTACTCGACCTGCCAGTTCAATGACGCGCGATGCCGATGCCGCGGATGACACCGCCGCATCGCCAACGACCAGGCAACGGTCGCTCGCCGCCACCGCAGCCGCCACGGCGTCGCCCCAAAAGACCGAGGTATCGATAAAGACCACGTCGGATTCGCGACGCAGAACATCAAGCAGTAGCTCCACCGGACGCGCCATGAGCTCGGCTTGCTCGGGCGCTGCGACGGGACCCCAGAGCGTAACGCCCGGTGCCACGCGCATCGATGTGGCTACGATATCCGGCTCGGTGAGCGTGCCCGCCGCCGACGGCTCGATAAGTGCCGCCATATCGCGCGGAGCATCGACGCCTAACAAGTCGTAAAGGTTTCCAAACATCAGGTCCAGGTCGAGCACGGCGGCACGCAAGCCCAACAGCGACGATGTGTGTGCCATGGTGGCAACGATCGTCGACTTGCCGCAACCGCCCGAACCCGAAATAGCGCAGATGACTGGAGCTCGATGCGGCGGAGCGGTAGCGTCTGCCGGCGGCATCGGAGGCGGCGGGGCGGGCGTCGGTGACAGCGTCCCCGTCTCCCCCGCCGCAACCACGTGCTGCGTCCAAGCCGGCATGGCTGCTTGTTCGGTCTGCGAGGCAGGCTCGTTCTGCGCAATCTGCTCATGCTGCATCAGCGACAACTCGCCGCACCCGGCAAGGCCCTCAACTTCGTCGAGTTCATCCGCCAGATTCACGCCGTGCACGTATCCCATATCTACTGCCGGGGAGTCGCCAGCATGCTGCGCCGGCCCTCCAGCGTCATCGTATACAAGGGGGTTCCGGGGGCGCCGACCATGCTCGGCTTCCGCTTTTCCATAATCATCAACACGCGGGCCTCTTGTAGCGCGAGGCGCCCCGGGTTCCCTATCAACAAAAGCATCGGGCTCAATCGTCATGCGCCGATCGGAATCAACCGCTCCCTCGCCCGCGCGCCCGTTGCCGCATATACTGTGTGCAGCGATGACCTCGGTCGCCCCCGCGCGAAACAGCCCCTCGATATCCGACGGATCGAGCGCTTCTATCAACACGACCACGCGACTCACGCGGCCTTCGGCCGTCAGGCGCGCAACAGTCTTGCGCACATCTTCGGTATCAAACAGAGACGCCGCGATGATGGCAGCCCCGCGGCGCGACGGAAACGCCCGCGCCATGGAAACCAGCCCGTCCAGGTCACCCACGCGAAGCACCTGTGCACCCGCATCACGGCCCTCGACTTCCCGCTGCAACAGCCCGTAATCGCCGCACGCGCAGCACGCAAGCCAGATCGCCTTCATCACTCGTCGCCTCCGCTCTTTTTGCCGCGCGCCGTGGCGGGAATCGTCAAGCTGACCGTTCCCTTGCCCGAGGCTCCCAGCAGTTCCTTGACGTCTTCGGGGTCAGCCGCCAGCGTCACCCATTCGATCTTGCCCTCGCGCGTGGCACCGGAATCCTCACTGGTATCGATCACGTACGCGCCGCACAGCCGATCGGTCACGCCGTCTTTTTGCACATACACATCCACGTAGCTGCCCACGCCCGTAGCACCGCCGACCGAGTGCTCGGCATCGACCGCCACCGAAACGGCGACCTTGCCCTTAGGCACCTCGAGCTTGCGGCTCTCGACCTTGGTGTAGACATTGCAGATCACGGCGTTTTTGGGAATACGCGAAGTCGTCACGTCGCCGCGCACCTGGCGCAGCTCGGTCGCCGCGTCACGCGGCAGCAGACTCGTCAGCCACTCCTGGGTTATGACATTGGTCTCATCGAGGGTCTCGCCCACATCGATATCGCGCGCCGCGACGCATACCTCGACGCGATCGCCACCGTACTTGGCCAAGGTCTCAGCCTGGACCTGTTCGGCTTGTGAGCGGATCGATGAGCCGTAAACCATGCAGAGCAGAGCAGCGAGCACGCCCGCGACCAGACTGATGGCGATGCGCTTGCTCTTGTTCACGGCCGCTCCTCTCATGGCAGTGCCGGGCGAATGCCCGTACCACCATTGTCTGGGCGGTCAGAGTGCAAAGCGGCGCAATCGCAATCTTGGTTTTCGATGTCAAACCAATCGCTGACCAAAAGCTGACCAGCCCGTCAAGCTCGTGGCAAGGTTTTGGTCAGCACGTCAGCAAACTGCATGTTTCGAGGCTTTTCCGCAGCAAAAAAGCCGTCTCCCGAACAGTTGGGAGACGGCAGTCATAGGAAAAATCAATTACAGATGGACATCGGGATCGAGCATTTGAGCACTCACGCGCATGGATGACGCCAGGTTTTGGAACGTTTCCAAACGCAGACTGTCGATCTGCCCGGCGTCCTCGGCCTCGCGAACGGCGCAACCCGGCTCATGGGTATGCGTGCAATCGCCAAACCGGCACGCGCGCGATGCCTCGACAATCTCGGGGAAGGCGCGCGCCAGACCCCGCTCGTGACCCACGAGCGGTAAGCTGCGCAGGCCCGGGGCATCGGCGATCACGCCGGCGTCGCCCGGCAGCGCTACCATCACGCGCGCGACGGTAGTGTGACGGCCCTGGTCGTCGCGTTCGCGCACACCGCCGGTCGCCAACGTATCGTGGCCCAGCAGCGCATTGAGCAGCGTCGACTTGCCGGCACCCGACTCGCCCAGAATCATGGCGCAGCTCCCGGCAGGCACGCAGGCACGGACCTCGTCCAGGCCGCGGCCCTCGGCAGAGGACGTCACGATCACGCGCACGTCCGGACCCACCAGGCGGCGCACGCGGTCTAGATCGCGCTCGAGCTCCCCGGCATCGCAGCGGTCAGCTTTGGTGAGTACCACCACCGGTTCGGCATCGCAGTCGAGCGCCAACACCAGCGAGCGCGCCACGCGGTCGAGCAGCACCTCGCCGGCACCGAGCGCCTGCACGATCAGCACGCTATCCACGTTGGAGCAGAGCACCTGACGCTCACCGCGAGCGCGTCCGCGCCAGCGCTCAAAACTCGTACGGCGCGGCAGCACGCACTCAATCACGCCCATATCGTGCCCGGGAGCGCGGCGAACCACCACGCGGTCGCCCACGGCGGGCAGCAAGACCTCGTCCTCGCCACGCGACTTGGCAAACCCTACGGCATGCTCGGCACGAAACGTGTCATCGGCAGTCGCCACCAGCGGAAACCCGCGGTCCAGGCGCACCACGGCGCCAAGCTGCATCTGCTCGGGCTCCTCGGCATGTGCGCAGAAATCATCAAAGGCAGCCTGCTGAGCTTCATCGACCGGCAGGTCATCAAACGCCGGAACATCCTGCAGCGCGTCAAGCCCCGGTACACTCGCCAGCAACTCCTCAGCAGATGCAGGGGGTTCGGTCGCGAGCTTCCGACGACGATCACGCTTAGCCCGCGCCCCCGTCGTCTTTTTCTTCGCCTTAGCCTTAGCCTTAGCCACAAACGCCTCCCAGCACCAAAAATCACAACTGAGCAGGTATTTTAAATCAAAAAGAGCTGGCCGGGCAAAGCCCGACCAGCTCACATACTTTCCCTCAGCCCTTTTCATCCGCACGGGAGAAAAGCCAGCAAGGATACCGCAGGGCCCGCCCGCCGGGAGGGGTTTCCTAAGGGCACATCCCGCAGCCGCAAAGCGGCGAGGACGTGCCCGTGGAAACCCCGCAGGCGGTCGGGCCCGGACAGGAACGTTACTCTTTTTCGACCGCGCGCATGATCGCCTTGTAGATCTCCATCAGCGGGATGATCAGGAAGGCAAGGCCCAGCGCGGCGATAACGCCCTTGAGCTCGAGCGTCACGGGGCCAAAGAACATCTCGGCAAGCGTCGGCTGCACGGTTACGATCACCGTCAGCACAAGTGCCAGCGCGGCAGAAGCCCACAGCCACTTGTTCTGCTTCTTCATCTTAAACAGCGACGTGCGACGGCTGCGCATGTTAAAGCAGTGGAAGATCTCGACCATGTTGAGCGTGATGAAGGCCATCATCACGCCTTCTTCGTCGGCGGCGCCGGCGATCATATCGGCGATGTGGATGTAGCCCATGTCAAAGTACACGCCCACAAAGAAGCTCGCCAGCACCAGCACGGTGATGATCAGGCCCTGAACCACGCAGTCCAGACCCATATGTCCGGCAAAGACGCCGTCCTTGGCGTTGCGCGGCTTGCGCTTCATGATGTCGCCCTCGGCATCCTCCATGCCCAGCGCGAGCGCGGGGAAGCAGTCGGTAACCAGGTTCACCCACAGCAGCTGCACCGGCTGGAAGATGGTAAAGCCGATGAGCGTGGCGATGAACACCGAGAACACCTCGGCAAGGTTGGCCGAAAGCAGGAACTGGATGACCTTACGGATGTTGTCGTAGATGCGGCGACCCTCTTCGCAGGCGCCGATGATGGTGGCAAAGTTGTCGTCGGCGAGTACCATGTCGGCAACGTTCTTAGTGACGTCGGTACCAGTGATGCCCATACCCACGCCGATGTCGGCGCGCTTGATGGACGGGGCGTCGTTGACGCCGTCGCCCGTCATGGCGACGATCTGGTCGCGCGACTTCCAGGCCTCGACGATACGGGTCTTGTGCTCGGGCTGGACGCGGGCGTACACGCCATAGTCCTCGATGTGCGCGTCGAGCTCCTCATCGCTCATGCGATCGAGGTCGGCGCCGGTGATGGCCTGGCTGCGATCGGTGACGATTCCCAGCTGCTTGGCGATGGCCACGGCAGTGTCGATATGGTCGCCCGTGATCATGACGGTGCGAATTCCGGCGTCGTGCGCCTCGCGGATGGCGTCGGCGACCTCGGGGCGGACCGGATCGATCATGCCGGAAAGACCGCAGAAGACCAGGTCGTGCTCGAGCGCGGCGGGGCTGCAGTCGCTCGGGACCTCGGTGTAGGTGCGACTTGCCAGCGCCAGTACGCGCAGGGCCTCGTCGGCCATGGCCTTGTTGGCCGCCACGAGCTCGGCGCGGCGCTCCTCGGTCAGGGGGACGACCTTATCGCCCTCGTAGATATGGGTGCACAGGCCGATCACCACGTCGGGCGCGCCCTTGGTGTACTGCTCGTACTCGCCGTCCAGGGTCTCGACGACCACGGACATCATCTTGCGGCCCGAGTCGAACGGGGCCTCGCCCACGCGCGGGTGCTCGGCATTCAGGCCGGTGAGACCCGCCTTGCCGGCATCGTTGACGAGCGCGCACTCGGTCGGCTCGCCCACGGCCTCGCCCAGCTCCTCGTCCCACTGGGCATCGGAGCACAGGGCCATACCGGCCAGGAACTTCTCCTTGGGCGCAGCGAGCTCGTGCTTGACGACGGTCATCTTGTTCTGGGTAAGGGTGCCGGTCTTGTCGGAGCAAATGGTCTGCGTGCAGCCGAGGGTCTCGACGGCAGAGAGCTTGCGGATGATCGCCTGGCGCTTAGCCATCTTGGTCACACCGAGCGAAAGCACGATGGTCACGACGGCGACCAGGCCCTCGGGGATGGCGGCGACGGCGAGCGAGACGGCAACCATAAAGGTGTCGAGCAAGGCGGTCGGATCGGTAAGGACGTTGCCCACGCCGTGGCGGAGGATGTCAACGCCAAAGATCACGACGCAGATGACGATCACCATGATGGTGAGGATGCGGCTGAGCTCGGCGAGCTTCACCTGCAGCGGCGTGAGTTCTTCCTTGGCCTCGGCCAGGGCGCCGGCGATCTTGCCCATCTCGGTATCCATGCCGGTGCCGACCACGACGGCGCGGCCGCGGCCGTACACGACGGTGGAGCCCATGTAGCACATGTTCTTGCGGTCGCCGAGCGGCACGTCGTCGGTGCCCGCGGCAAGCTCGATCACGTTGGCGTGCTTCTCTACGGGCACGGACTCGCCGGTGAGCGCGGCCTCTTCGATCTTCATCGTGGCGCTCTCGAGCACGCGGCAGTCGGCCGGGACGGAGTCGCCCGCCTCAAGCATGATCACGTCGCCGGGCACGAGCTCGGCGCTCGGCAGGTGCACGAGCTTGCCGTCGCGCAGCACCTTGGACTGCGCCGCACTCATCTCCTGCAGGGCCTCGAGGGCCTCCTCGCTCTTGGCTTCCTGGACCACGCCCAGCACCGAGTTGACGATAACGACGAACATGATGATGGCAACATCGGCAAAGTCGGGCTCGCCCTTGACCATGCCCGTGAGCGCACTGATGACGGCGGCAACGATCAGCATGATGACCATGGGGTCGGCCATCTGCTCAAAGAAACGCTTCCACAGCGGTGTCTTCTCGGCTTCCTCGAGCTTGTTAGGGCCTGTCTTGGCGAGGCGCGAAGACGCCTCGTCGTTGCTCAGGCCGAGGTTCTCATCGACACCTTGGTCGCTGAGCACCTCCGCCGCGGCGGACAGGTATTCCTTTTGCATATAGAGTCCCCTCCTGGGATTCGGGCCACTCAGCAGATTGATGCCCGATCATAATTCCCAGGAGAAGGGCAAGGGCTCATCAAGGCTGCCGTGCTGAGCGGCAGTTGATAGTGGAGCTATGGTAACCCAAAACGACGCGTCTAGCCAAAACAATCCATTTGGAAATGCGGTCCGCACGCAACGGTGCAGACCGTGTGATGCTCAACATTGATAAAACGTTTTTTCTTCGGCACATCGTCAAACTGAAATATCGCCCAGATAGCAGCGGTTGGAGCGGTTGGTAAAGTTTTTTCATATACCGTTTATTCCGCAAAAAATGAACTTCTAATTCGGCATACGGTCGATTTTATGGGGTATTCGGTCGGCATTTCGTTATAATCAACACGGTTTTATTTCTTATGGTTTATCTATCAGCGCAAGACGATGTCAGATGGAGGTCTGAATGTACAAGCGCACTAAGATTGTATGCACCATGGGTCCCGCCTGCGATAGCGACGAGACCATCCGCGAGATGATCAAGGCGGGCATGAACGTCGCCCGTTTTAACTTCTCGCACGGCTCCTACGACGAGCACCACGGTCGCATCGAGCGCGTCCGCCGTATTTCCAAGGAGCTCGGTCTGCCTGTCGGCATCCTGCTCGACACCAAGGGCCCCGAGGTCCGCACCGGCCTTCTGGTCGACGGCAAGAAGGTTGCCGTCAAGACCGGCGATAAGATCGTCGTCACCGCTCAGCCCACGTCCGAGGATTTCCACGGCACCGCTGAGCACATCTCCCTCGACTACCTGGCTCTGCCTTCCGAGGTCGAGAAGGGCTCCCTCATCCTGATCGATGACGGCCTGGTTGCCCTCGAGGTCGAGTCCGTCAGCGGCCAGGACATGACCTGCGTCGTTAAGAACGACGGCCTGATCGGCGAGCGCAAGGGCGTCAACATGCCCAACGTCAACATCTCGCTGCCCGCCATCACCGAGCGCGATCGTCAGGACATCCTCTTTGGCCTGACCGAGAACATCGACTACATCGCCGCTTCCTTCATCCGTGACGGCGAGTCCGTCCGCGGCATCCGCAAGCTTTGCCGCGAGAACGGTGGCGAGCACGTGACGATCTTCCCGAAGATCGAGTGCGCCCTGGGCGTCGAGAACTTCGACGAGATCCTCGAGGCTTCCGACGGCATCATGGTCGCCCGTGGCGACCTGGGTATCGAGATCAAGCCCGAGCTCGTTCCGCACATCCAGAAGGAGATCATCGCCAAGTGCAACGCGGCCTACAAGCCCGTCATCACCGCTACGCAGATGCTCGACTCCATGCAGCAGAACCCGCGCCCGACGCGCGCCGAGGTTGCCGACGTTGCTAACGCCATCTACGACGGCACCGACGCCGTCATGCTCTCTGGCGAGTCCGCTGCCGGTAAGTACCCGGTCGAGGCCGTCAAGATGCAGGCCAGCATTGCTCTCGAGACCGAGAAGTACCTCCCGGCCCACGCTCCGCTCGAGGTTCCGGCCGATGCTCACGGCACCCGCGTTGTCAACAACGTTGTGGGTATGTCCGCTGTGAACATGGCCACCACCGTTGGCGCCAAGTGCATCACCGTGCCGACGACCACCGGTCGTACTGCTCGCCTGATCTCGCACTTCCGTCCCAACATGCCGATCTGCGCGTTCTCCCGCCACGAGTGGGCCGTCCAGCAGATGATTATGTACTGGGGCGTTATCCCGCATCAGGCCGAGATTACCCAGGGCACCGTCAACGGCACGATCGTCAAGGCGATCGAGACCGCTAAGGAGCTCGGCTACGTCGAGGCTGGCGATTTGACCGTCGCTACCGCCGGCGATCCCCGCATGAGCGTCCAGCTCGAGGACAAGGTCTCCTCGACCAACGTCGCTTACGTCGCTCAGGTGCGTTAAGTCGTACTTGCAAGCATGTTTGCATTGCAAAGGGCCCGGAAGGCTTCGCCTTCCGG
>NZ_JAQLFP010000014.1 GCF_028207065.1 Collinsella aerofaciens | reverse complement strand
CGCCTTTAGACGCGTGCCGGAAATCCAAGGGTTATACCCTAAGAGCAAACCACCCCTTTTAGGGGTGGTTTTGATTTTGCATGATGGGTTTTGACCGCCTGGTAATGCTGCTGAGTAGGTGGCTGCGGCGCCCTATTCGCCCAAGGGGCGCAGCGACGCCTCCTCAAAATGGAAGGATCGCAAGCCGTCTTCCGTTTCGATACACGCGCGTCCAAAGGTATCGACGGTTTTAAAGATGCCTCGCGCCAGCTCGTCACCGGCAGGGGAGCGGGCGATAACGTGCTTTCCAATCCAATTGAGGTGAGCGACATATTCGCCGTGGACGGGCGCGAGCGGTCCGGCGTTTTCTTCCATGGCGTTGAGCAGATCTGCCCACGCGTCTACAGCGTTTACGACGGTGTGATAGACCTCATCGAGGAGCATATCGACGGCGGGAACGTTCTCGTTGAGGTCCGAGAGACCGATTGCCGGCAGGCCACCATCGGGCACCTCCGCGGGCACATAGTTCACGTTGACGCCGATGCCACAGACCGCAAAGGGGTTGCCTTCGTTATCGCGTGCGGCTTCGACCAGAATGCCGCCGAGTTTGCGTCCACGCGCGACCAGGTCGTTGGGCCATTTGAGGCCAATCTCGTTTGCAAGACCCTGTTTTTCGAGCGCCTCGAGCACCGCTAGGCCGCTGACGGCGGCAAGGCCAGAGTACTTGGCGGGATCAACACGAGGACGTAGGACAATCGAGAGTAACAGATTGCCGGCGGTTGAATCCCACTTGTGGCCGCGCCGGCCGCGTCCTGCTGTCTGAGCCCGGGCGGCAAGTCCTGTGCCGTGCGGCGCTCCCTGTTTTCCTGCTTCGAGCAGGTCATCGTTGGTCGATCCGGTTACGTCGACTATCGTTAATTTGGCATCCATAACGGCTGCTACCTCCTTAATGAATAAGTGAATAACGCAATGGTGTCGAGAGAGACACAATGTGAAGCCTTTGTCGCATTTGGACAATTTAATGTTAACACGTTAACAACGACTGAAATGCGCTATCCTCTCTTGGTCGATGTAAACACGTCAACAACTCAAAGGAGGTTAGTGATGGGTTTCACGATTCTTGGAACAGGCTCGGCGCTTCCTAAGCGCAGTGTTTCCAATGACGAGCTGTCCGAGTTCCTCGATACCTCGGATGAGTGGATTTTTACCCGCACAGGTATCAAGAGCCGCCATGTATGCACCACCGAGTCACTTGACGACCTTGCCGTAGCGGCGAGCGAGCGGGCACTCCAGGTGTCCGGAATCGACGCGAGCCAGCTGGATTTGATCGTCTGCTCGACGACGACGGGTGACCACCTTGTTCCCGCCGAGGCGTGTGCCGTTGCTGAGCGACTGGGCGCGACGTGCCCTGCCTTCGATGTCTCGGCTGCCTGCGCCGGCTTCGTATTTGCGCTCGATGTTGCCGAGGGCTATATCGCCCGAGGACGAGCCAAGCATGTGCTTGTCGTTGCCGCCGAGCAGATGACGCGCGCGCTCGACTGGACCGACCGCGCCACCTGTGTGCTCTTTGGCGATGGGGCAGGCGCCGCGGTGATTGAGGCTGGGGGAGACAGCCCCCTTGCCGTTGAGCTTTCGACGGCGCCCGACGTCGAGACGTTGTGCGTTCCCGGTCTGGTCGGCACCTCGCCGTTTAAGGCCTCCGCAGATAGCGAGAGCGTGCTGTCCATGAATGGCCGCCGCGTGTTCAAGTTCGGCGTCAACGCGATTTGCGACACGGTCCATAAGCTTGCGAGCGATGCGGGCATTTCGGTCGAGGACATCGACCATTTTGTATTCCATCAGGCTAACGAACGAATCCTGAGTCAGGCGGTCAAGCGCCTCGGTGTGCCAGACAAGCGCGTGGTTCGAACGCTGCGCGAGACCGGCAACATTTCGAGCGCATGCATTCCGCTTGCCCTCGACCGGCTGGCAAACGCCGGTGCACTTCACACGGGCGACACCATCGCCCTCGTTGGATTTGGCGCCGGTCTGGATATAGGTGGCTATCTACTTCGTTGGAAGTAGTCGCACATAGGAAATAAAAACGCCCCTAGGGCACAAACAAAGGAGAACTACCATGGCAGATCAGAAGACCTTCGAGCGCGTTTGCGATGTTATCCGCGAGACCGCCGGTCTTGACGACGTCGAGATGAAGCCCGAGTCCACGCTCGAGGAGATTGGTCTCGACAGTCTGGGCACCGTCGAGATCCTCGTCGCCGTTGAGGACGAGTTTGGCATCCAGCTCGATACCGAGGAGAACCCCAAGACGGTCGGCGAGTTCGCCGATACGGTCGAGGCGGCATTGGAGAAGTAGAGATGCTCAAGACTCCTCTCTGCGATCTGCTCGGCATCGAAAAGCCCGTGTTCCAGGGCGGTATGGCCTGGATCGCCGACGCCTCGCTGGCGTCCGCAGTGTCCGAGGCGGGCGGCTTAGGGATTATCGCGGCCATGAACGCCGACGCCAACTGGCTGCGCGACCAGATTCATGAGCTGCGCGCCAGGACGGATAAGCCCTTTGGCGTCAACGTCATGCTCATGAGCCCGTTTGCCGACGAGGTCGCGCGGGTCGTGATTGACGAGCGGGTGCCGGTCGTCGTGACGGGTGCCGGCAATCCCACCAAGTACATGAAGGCGTGGAACGAGGCGGGCATCAAGGTCATCCCGGTCGTTGCCTCGGTGGCGCTGGCGCGTCTCGTGGCGCGTCGTGGAGCCACTGCCGTGGTTGCCGAGGGTACCGAATCAGGCGGCCATATTGGCGAGACCTCGACGATGGCACTGGTGCCACAGGTTGTCGATGCGGTCGATATTCCCGTGGTTGCGGCTGGCGGTATCGCCGATGGCCGCGGCGTGGCGGCCGCCTTTATGCTGGGCGCCGCCGGCGTGCAGGTGGGTACGCGCTTTCTGATCGCAGATGAGTGCACCGTATCGGAGCAGTACAAGGAGATGGTCCTGAAGGCCAACGACACCTCGACGCGTGCGACCGGCCGCTCGACGGGACACCCGGTGCGTGCCCTCAAGAGCCCCTTCACTAACGCCTACGCCAAGAGCGAGGCGGCGGGCGTAAGCGTCGAGGAGCTCGGGGCCATGGGCACGGGCGCCCTTCGCAAGGCCGCCAAGGACGGCAATTACGAAGAGGGCTCGTTTTTGTGTGGACAGATTGCCGGCATGGTCAACGAGCGCCAAAGTGCTCGTGAAATCGTTGACGACCTAGTCGATGGCGCCGAGCACGTCCTGAAGGGTGCGTGCGCATGGGTGGCGTAGCGTTTCTGTTTGCCGGCCAGGGCGCCCAGCACCCCGCGATGGGCGTCGACCTGATCGAGGCATCGCCGGCGGCCGCCGAGGTGTTCGCCATTGTCGACGAGGTGCGCCCGGGGACCAGTGAGCAGTGCCGAAGCGCCTCCAAGGAGGAACTCTCGCAGACCGAGAACACGCAGCCGTGCGTGTTCGTTCACGATCTGGCAGCGGCTGCCGCCCTGCGTGAGCGCGGCGTGGTACCTGCCGCCTGTGCGGGTTTTTCGCTTGGCGAGGTCGCCGCGCTCACCTTTGCGGGGACGTTCGATACGCGAGCGGGCTTTGAGCTCGTGTGCGAGCGCGCGGCGCTGATGGCCGCGGCTGCCGAGCGCCATCCGGGCGGCATGCGCGCCGTCATCAAGCTCGATGCGGCGCAAGTCGAGAACCTGGCAAAACAGGCCGGCGAGGACTGCTGGCCGGTCAACTACAACAGTCCGCAGCAGACGGTTGTTGCCGGAGCGCCCGAGGCGCTGCAGGAGCTCGACGTCCTAGTAAAAGAGGCTGGCGGCCGCGCTATGAAAGTCGCGGTGTCGGGCGCATTTCATAGCCCCTATATGGCCGAGGCGACTGAGGGGCTGGCGACGTATATCCAAGCCGGCCACGCGCCGTCACCGCTGCTGATTCCGGTCATGGCAAACATGACGGCGGCGCCCTATCCGGCGGACCCGCGAGCGGCATCGGATGTCTTGGCCAATCAGGTGAGTCATGCCGTTCGTTGGGTCGACACGCTGCATACTCTGCAGAATCAGGGCATCGACACGTTTATTGAGGTCGGCCCTGGCAAAACGCTGTCGGGCCTGGTCAAGCGTACGCTGAGCGACGTTCGCGTGTATTCGTGCGAAACGGCCGAGCAGGTCGCAGCTATTGCCGACGAGCTCGCATAGTCCACAGGGCTGTAACCCGAAAGGAATGACATGGGCAACTTGAACAACGGCGCGCTCGAGCGCAACGACTCACGTCGCGTGGCACTGGTCACGGGCGGCTCGCGGGGTATCGGCCGCGCCTGCGCTGTCGGCCTGGCGGAGGACGGCTTTGATATCGCCGTCGTCTATGCCGGCAGCGTCGATGCGGCGCGCAAGACGTGCGAAGCCTGTGAGGCGGTTGGCGCCACGGCACGCGCATATCAATGCGACGTGGCCGATCCCGCTGCCGTCAACGCGTGCGTGGAAGCGGTCCTCAACGACTTTGGTTCCATTTGGGCGCTCGTCAACAACGCCGGCATCACCCGCGATGGCCTGCTCATGCGCATGGGCGATGACGCATTCGATCGCGTGCTCGATGTCAATCTCAAGGGAACATTCAATATGACGCGCGCGCTCACCAAGACCTTTATGCGCCAGCGCGGCGGTTGCGTCGTCAACATGAGCTCGGTCGTGGGCCTGATGGGCAATGCCGGGCAAGCCAACTACGCTGCTTCCAAGGCGGGCGTGATAGGGCTTACCAAGGCGGTGGCGCGCGAGCTTGCGCCTCGTGGCGTACGAGCGAACGCGGTCGCCCCCGGGTTTGTCGAGACAGATATGACGGCAAAGCTCTCGGAGAAGGTGCGTACGGCAACCGAGGAACAGATTCCCCTTAAGCGCATGGCACGTCCCGAGGAAGTGGCCGGCGTGGTGCGCTTTTTAGCGAGCGATGCGGCTGCTTACATTACGGGCGAGGTCGTGCGCGTCGACGGCGGAATGGCGATGTAGAAACCAGGGCCGAAGAACGGCTTGGATGAGGAGACCATGATGGAACAGAGAGTTGCAATCACCGGCATCGGTGCCGTATCGCCGCTCGGCAACACCGCGCTTGCCACCTGGGCGGCCATGTGCGCCGGGACCTGTGGCATCGGCCCGATCACGCACTTCGATACCGATGCGTTTACCGTCAAGGTGGCGGCCGAAGTCAAGGGCTTTGACGGCAACGAGTACTTTGGCAAGCGTGACGCCAAGCATCTGGACCCCTGCGTTCAGTTTGCGATGGCGGCTTCGGACGAGGCAATGCACGATGCGGGCTTTGATGTCGAAGGCGCCATCGATCGTGAGCGCCTGGGCGTCTACGTGGGCTCGGGCGTGGGCGGCATGACGACGCTCGTCGACAACGTCCACACGATCGCCGATCGTGGACCTCGCCGCGCATCGCCCTATATGATTGCGATGATGATCCCCAACATGGCTTCGGGCAATATCGCGATCCGCCACAAGGCAAAGGGACCGACCCTGCCAGTCGTGACTGCTTGCGCGACCTCGGCCCATGCGGTGGGCGAGGCGTTCCGCGCCATCAAGCACGGCTATGCCGACGCGATCCTCGCGGGCGGCGCCGAGGCGGCCATTATCCCCGATGCCGTTGCAGGCTTTACGTCCTGCCGCGCATTGACCACCAACCCCGATCCTGCGACGGCTTGCCGCCCGTTCGATGCAGACCGCGACGGCTTTGTGATGGGCGAGGGCGCTTGCGTGCTGGTACTCGAGAGCATGGAACATGCGCAGGCGCGCGGTGCGCACATTTATGCCGAGGTCGTGGGCTACGGCAACACCGATGATGCTTATCACATCACGAGTCCCGATCCCGAGGCTGCCGGCATTGCCCGCGCGATATCGCTGGCGGTGGCCGAGGGCGACGTCAAGCCTTCCGAGGGCCTCTACATCAATGCCCACGGCACCTCGACCAAGCTTAATGATTCGTCCGAGACGGCGGGCATTAAGCGAGCGCTCGGCGAGGACGCGGCGCGCGCCGCACATGTCTCGTCGACCAAGTCGATGACGGGGCACATGATCGGTGCCACGGGGGCCATCGAGGTCATGGCCTGCGCCATGGCACTCGAGCAGGGCGTGGTGCCGCCGACCATTAACTACCACACGCCCGATTCCGCCTGCGATCTTGATTACACGCCCAATCGCGCGGTTCGCGCCGACCTTACCTGGGCGCTTTCGACCAACCTGGGCTTTGGCGGGCACAACGCCGCCATCGCGCTGCGTAGATATACGAGGAGCTAGAGCATGGATTCCAAAAGACTTGCCGAGATAGCCGATGTGATGGAGGACCGCGGCCTCACGCGCGTACGCGTTGAGGAGCCCGATGGCACCGCGGTCGAACTCGAGCGCGCGAGTGTGGCGCAGCCGGTTGCCGTGCCCATGCCTATGCCGAGCGCCATGGCCGCTCAAGTTGCAGCTCCCACAGTCGCGCCTGCCGCACCGGAACCCGCCACGCAGACACCTGCCGCCGCGCCGGAGCCCAAGGGCACCGAGGTGACTGCTCCCATGGTGGGCGTCTTCTATGCTGCCCCTGCGCCGGGCGACGAGCCATTTGTGCGCGTGGGCTCCAAGGTCAAGGCCGGCGAGACCCTCTGCATCATCGAGGCCATGAAGGTTCTCAACGAGGTGACGGCCGAGGCAGACGGTGAGGTGCTCGAGATCTGCGTGGCCGACGGCGACCTCGTGGAGTTTGGCAGCTGCCTCATGAGGATCGGATAGGTGATATCCATGAACAAAGAAGAGCTCAAGAAGCTGTTACCGCATCGCGAGCCGATGCTTTTGCTCGACGAAGCCGAGCTGGTGGGCGACGAGGCCCACGGCAAGATCACGATTACAGGCGACGAGTACTTTTTGCAGGGACATTTTCCGGGAAACCCGGTCGTTCCCGGCGTGATTCAGTGCGAGATGCTCGCCCAGAACTGCTGCGTGCTGTTGATGGGCGATGAGGAGGCGCGCGGCGCGACGCCGTTCTACACGAGTCTGGACAAGGTGCGCTTTAAGCGTCCGGTGCGCCCGGGCGACACGGTGGATCTAGTGTGCTCCATCACGCGTGCGCGCGGGCCGTTCCGCTTTGCGGCGGGTACTGCGAGCGTCAACGGTGAGGTTTGCTGCCGCGCCGATATGTCTTTTGCACTCATGCACGAAAGTTAAGGAAGGCTCCATGTTCGACAAAGTGCTCATCGCCAACCGCGGCGAAGTCGCGGTCCGTGTTATCCGCGCGTGCCGCGATATGGGCATCAAGACCGTCGCCGTTTATTCCACGGCCGATGCGGACGCGCTACACGTGCAGCTTGCCGACGAGGCGTATTGCATCGGTGGCCCGCGTCTTGCCGAGAGCTACCTCAACGACGATGCCGTGCTCACCTGTGCCGTAAAGTCGGGAGCTAAGGCAATTCATCCCGGCTATGGCTTTTTCTCCGAGAAGGCGAGCTTCGTGCGCGACTGCGACAAGTTCGGTCTGGCGTTTGTCGGTCCTTCGGCCGAGGTGATCGACAGCATGGGCGACAAGGACGCCGCACGCCGAACGGCCGCTGCTGCGGGCGTGCCCATCGTGCCGGGCTGCGATTTGCTCAAAAGCCCCGAGGAGGCGACGGCCGAGGCCGAGCGCATCGGCTGCCCCGTGCTTATTAAGGCGCGCGCGGGCGGCGGCGGTCGCGGTATTCGCAAGGTCGAGCGCGTGGAAGATGCGGCAAAGGCGTTCATCGAGGCGCGTGCCGAGGGTGAGGCCGTTTTTGGCGACGGCGAGTGCTACATGGAGAAGTTCGTTGCGCCGGCGCATCACGTTGAGGTACAGATTATGGCCGATAAGCAGGGCCATGTGTTTTCGCTCGGTGAGCGCGAGTGCTCGGTGCAGCGCCGCAACCAAAAGCTGATCGAGGAGAGCCCCGCGCCGTGCCTCGACGGACGCGATGATATTCGCGCGCGCATGCACAAGGCCGCGCGCGACCTGGCTCGTGCCGTTGGCTATGAGGGCGCTGGCACCATCGAGTTTTTGTACTCAGATGACGGCAATTTCTACTTTATGGAAATGAACACGCGCTTGCAGGTGGAGCATCCGGTTACGGAGTTTGTGACCGATACCGACCTGGTTAAGTGGCAGCTGCGCGTGGCTGCCGGCCAGCCTCTGCCCTTTGAGCAGGAGGACGTACCGGTCCGCAACCACGCCATGGAGTGCCGCATCAATGCCGAAACGCCGGACTTTCTACCGTCATGTGGAACGGTCACCGCGTTGCGTGTGCCGGGTGGTCCGCGCGTGCGCTGGGATTCCGCCATGTTTACCGGAGCGAAAGTTCCGCCGTACTACGACTCCATGCTCGGCAAGCTCATCGTGTGCGCGCCCACGCGTGACGGTGCCATTCGCAAGATGCGCTCGGCCCTGGGCGAGCTCGTGATTGAGGGCGTGAGCGAAAATAGCGAGCTTCAGCTCGACGTGCTGGCAAACGACGAGTTTTTGTCGGGCATGTATCACACCGATCTGATGGGGCATCTCTATGCTGATGAATAGAAAAGCGAAGACGGTCAATGTCCTTGAGGGGCCGATAACCGAGTCGTGCGCCGAGTTCCCCGCGCGCCACGTGTTTGTCAAATGCCCGGAGTGCCGCCGTGTGATCGATGAGGCGCGCCTGCACGACAACCTCGAGGTCTGTCCTCGTTGCGGCAAACACTTTCGCGTGAGCGGTCGCGCGCGCATGCGCATGACGGTCGACGCGGGTACCTTTGAGGAATGGGATGCCAATCTGGCGTCGAAGGACTTCCTCTCGTTTCCCGGTTATGCCGACAAGCTTAAGAGCGTGAGCGAGCGTTCGGGCGAGCGCGATGCCGTTGTGTGCGGCAGGGGCAAAATCTGCGGCTGCGATACCGCGCTCTTCTTTATGGATGCCAACTTTATGATGGGCTCAATGGGCTCCGTGGTGGGCGAGAAGATCTGTCGTGTCTTTGAGCGCGCGGCCGAGTTGGGGCTGCCGGTCGTTGGCTTTACCGTATCGGGCGGCGCCCGCATGCAGGAGGGCGTGACCTCGCTCATGCAGATGGCCAAGATTTCTGCGGCGGTTAGGCGCCACAGCGAGGCGGGCGGCCTGTATATCACGGTGCTCACCGATCCCACGACCGGAGGTGTAACCGCGAGCTTTGCCATGGAGGGCGACATTATCCTGGCCGAGCCCGATGCCCTGACGGCATTTGCCGGCCCGCGCGTGATCGAGCAGAACATGCACAAGCGTCTGCCCAAGGGATTCCAGCGTTCCGAGTTTTTGCTGGAGCACGGCTTTTGCGATGCCGTTGTTCCGCGTGGTGAGATTGCGCTCACGGTAGGCGAGCTGCTGGCGCTGCACGAAGGGCACGCGCCCGGCCTGGGGGCACCGCATGAGATCGTGCATACGGGTCGTCGCGACAAAAAGCTGGGACACTTGTTTAAGCGCTCGGCCGCACCAAAAAGCGCGCTCGAAATCGTCAAACAGACTCGCTCGGCGAACCGCGCCACGGCAGGCGAGATGATCTCGTTGGGTCTCGACGGATTCGTAGAGCTGCACGGCGACCGCTACTTTGGCGACGATGCTGCCGTGGTGGGCGGCATCGGCTGGAAAGACGGGCGACCCGTGACGGTTATCGCCATCGAGCGCGGTACCACGACCAAAGAGCGCATGCGTCGCAACTTTGGTATGGCACATCCCGAGGGCTACCGCAAGGCACGTCGCCTGATGCACCAAGCCGAGAAATTTGGTCGGCCGGTTCTGTGCCTGGTCGATACTTCGGGCGCGTTTTGCGGCATCGGTGCCGAGGAGCGCGGCCAGGGCGAGGCGATTGCCCAGAATCTCATGGAGATGAGCGGCCTTAAGACGCCGATTGTCTCGGTGGTGACAGGCGAGGGCGGCTCTGGTGGCGCGCTGGCGCTGTCCGTGGCCGACCGCATCCTGATGCTCTCGAGCTCGGCCTATTCGGTCGTGAGCCCCGAGGCCTGTGCGTCGATCCTGTGGAAGGATACCGAGCGCGCGAATGAGGCCGCTGAGGCGCTTAAGCTCACGGCCCCCGATCTGTTGGCGCTCGGCATCATCGACGGCATTGTTGACGATAGGGGCCTGTCGCATGAGGAGATCGCCGGTGTCGTCATGTCCTCGGCATTTGATGCCTTCGATACGCTTGGGCAGCTCGACGACGCGACCCTCACAAACCTCCGCTACGAAAAGTACCGCGCAATCGGTCAGTACCGCACGATGTGACAAAGGGACAGTCCGCATGTCACATTGGGAAAGGCGTTCCATGTCACAAGTTTCTAACACCTCGTTTACAACGACGGTTTCATCAAACGCCATGGCCGTGGTGGACTATCTGTCCAAAAGCATGATGTCGGCGTTGCCGTTTATTGTCTGCGCGGCGCTGTTCCGCACCGTTGCCGTCATTATGGGCGAAGGCATGCTTGGTCTATGGCCTGCCGATTCCGAAATCTATCGCCTGTTTTACAGCTGGCTGTATAACGCTGGCTATTACTTTTTGCCCATCTATCTTGGTTGGGCCGCTGCCCGCCAGCTCGGTTGCTCGGAGCAGCTGGGCATGATGCTGGGCGGCGTATTGATTGTGCCCGATCTGCTTAAGCTCGTTGATGCCGCATCGACGACGGGGGCATCGATGACTTTCGTGTATGATCTACTTCCCGCGCCGGTCAACGATTACACGACGACTGTTATTCCGGTTCTCATCTCGGTGCCCGTGCTATGGCAGGTGGAGCGTTTCTTTAAGCGCACTATCCCTCAGGCTGTGGCGTTTTCTTTTGTACCGTTTGCAACCATGCTTGTCATGGTTCCGGTGTCGCTGTGTGTTACGGCGCCGGCAGGCAGCTATCTGGGCATGCTGTTGGGACAGCTTATGTTTATGCTTGGCAATTCCGGTGGCATCGTGTCGCTGCTCACGCTCATGGGGCTTGCCGCGGGCTGGGAGTTTCTTAAGATCGCGGGTGTCAGCAACGTTGTCCTATCGCTCGCCTATGCGCAGTTTATGAGTGTGGGAACGGATTCGTGCATCCTGATCGCCGCGACGATGGCAACGTTCGCCGTTTGGGGTATGCCCTTTGGCGCGTCGCTCCGCGTTGCGGATAAGTACGAGAAGGCGCTCATGCTGGGCTATTCAATCTCGGGGATTCTTGGCGGCGTAAGCGAGCCAGCGCTGTACGGATGCGGCTTTAAATATGGCAGGTGTCTGACGTGCATGGCCGTTGGCGGCGCCGTCGGAGGCCTTGTTGCGGCCGTGGGCCACGTTACGGCTTATACCATCGGTATGACGAATGTCCTCATGGTCATTGGCTTTGCCACGGGCGGCATCTCGAATCTGCTGTGGTGCTGCGCTGCCGGCGGCGCAGCATTTGCGGTGTCTGCGGCGCTGAGCTGCTGTTTTGGCGTGGTGCCGGCGAAGGGGCAGACGACGGGGGACGGAGCTGATTCACCCGAAACCTCGAAGAGCGTGGCCGAAGCAAGCGCATAAACCCGTGCGACAAAGGGCGATTTCTTTGTCATGTTCCAAGGTCGTGGCCCGTGTGGGTTGCGGCCTTTTTGTATCTGTGGGGCAAAGTGGCTACACTACAATCCGTTTGAGCAATAGATATATAGGTAGTACCGTGGGGACTGATGAGGATGGTCGAGTGGATTGTTCGTCGTGCGCAGGGCGACCGTGCGCGCGTGGGAACGTTGACGGGCATAGTGTGTATTCTCGCCAATGTTGCGCTTTGCGCTGCGAAGGGTGCAATTGGCGTGCTGTCGGGATCGGTTTCGATTGTGGCGGACGCCATGAACAACCTGTCCGATGCCAGCTCGAACATCGTGAGCGTGCTTGGCTTTAAGCTGGCGGGCAAGCCGGCCGACCCCGAGCATCCTTACGGACATGGCCGCTACGAGTATCTCTCGGGTCTGGTCGTGGCGGCGCTCGTGCTGCTGATTGGCGTTGAGCTGGTGAAGTCCTCGGTTGAGCGCATCATCCACCCCGAACCTGTCGAGTTCTCGCTTGCCCTGGTGGCAGTCTTGGTGCTTTCGATGATTGTTAAGCTCTGGATGGCGGCCCTCAACCAAAAGCTCGGCGATCGCATTGAGTCCGAGACGTTGCATGCGACCGCTCAGGACTCAAAGAACGATGTCCTAGCTACGGGTGCCGTGCTGGCGTGCGCAATTGTTTCGCAGGTGACGCACATCAATCTTGACGCATGGGTCGGCCTTGCCGTTGGCGCCTATATCGGCTGGAGCGGCTTTGAGCTCATCCAGGATACGGTGAGCCCGCTTTTGGGCCAGGCACCCGATCCAAAGCTGGTCAAGCACATTCGAGACAAGATCATGAGCTACCCCGGCGTTTTGGGCGTTCACGATTTGATGGTTCACGACTACGGCCCGGGCAGGAAGTTCGCAAGCGCTCACGCCGAGATGGCAGCCGAGGCCAGCCCGCTGGAAAGTCACGACACGCTCGATAACATCGAGCAGTCGTTTAGGGTCGAAGACGGCATGATCGTCACGCTCCATTACGATCCCATCGTGACCGACGATCCAAAGGTGGCGAGCATGCGTCTGCGCATCAACGCTATGGCTCAAGAGATTGATAGCCGCCTCTCGATCCACGACCTACGCTGTGTTCCGGGCCCCACGCATACCAACGTGATCTTTGACTGCGTACGTCCCTCGGATTTGGCGATGAGCGCCGAGGACCTGAAGCGCGCGCTGGCGAAACGGGTCGAATCGGAATATCCCAAGTCGGTCGCCAAGATCACGATCGACGAAGACTACGTAGGCCATACCCACGAGTAGGGCTGTGCCAGCAAAGCAAGTTATACAGAAGGGGAGAGCATGAAGCGTCTATATCTACTCCGCCACGGTCAGACAGAATTCAACGTTAAAAAGCTCGTCCAGGGCCGCTGCGATTCTCCGTTGACCGATCTGGGCCGCAAGCAAGCGGGAATGGCAGCCGCATGGCTCAAAGCCCACGGCGTCGTCCCCGACAAAGTGGTCTCTTCGCCCTTAGGCCGAGCCATGGACACGGCTCAGCTCGTCGCATGCGAGCTCCTCGGCCCGGACACAGCAGTCGAGCCCTGCGAAGGCATCATCGAGCGCAGCTACGGCACCTTCGAAGAAGGCCCCCACGACGCCCTACCCACCGACGTCTGGGACCCCGGCGAGGACCTGATCCCATTTGGCGGAGAAGGAAGCCATGCCCTGCAGGAGCGCATGGTGGGCACCCTCACCAATCTCATGGGCGCCGAGGGCATCGAAACCCTTCTAGCAGTAAGCCACGGCAGCGCCAGCCGCCAATTCATCAAGGCTGCAGCCCCAGAGGGCTTCGAGCTCCCAACAAAACTCCCCAACTGCGCCATTATGATTTTCGA
The DNA here is from genome assembly GCF_028207065.1 of Collinsella aerofaciens. Classification (GTDB taxonomy): domain Bacteria; phylum Actinomycetota; class Coriobacteriia; order Coriobacteriales; family Coriobacteriaceae; genus Collinsella; species Collinsella aerofaciens_AR. Next base: position 47,107 of record NZ_JAQLFP010000014.1, on the reverse strand, counting down.
TTTTGATGAGGCGGAGCCACAAGTAGAGGGCGAGCCAATGCAATGCAAGTTCACCCTCCAGCAAATAGTGGACCCCCAACAAAGTCATTAGCCTGAGCGAGCAGAGTTAAGCAGACATCAACGTGTCGTCTCCCGAGCACGGCGGAGGGCCGGAGAAATATATTAAGGTCATCGCGAGTTCCGCACGCAAAGGAGAGCACTTAATGTGCTCTCCGTCTTGCGCAGGACTGTAGAGCAGGGACCTTAATATATTTCTCCGGCCCTCCGCCGTGCTCGGGAGCCATCCACGCACTTTACCTGCGTAAACAATGTGAGTGAAATATGAATCTCGATGGATACGCCCGCAGCCGTGTATACTAAACAGCTGTGTGAAACCAGGGGAGTATTCTGGCTGGACAAAATGCCTGCTTAATAGGGTTGTCAGGTAGTCCGGGCGAAATACAAGGCTGGGGAGCACGTCGTGTAAGTAGTGGTCCTCTAGGGGCGTACGCTCGGTGGTGTACGCATTGTCCCAAGACCACGCGAGAGTTGGGATCATATCTTGATCAGCATGATTCTCGGCCGCAAGATTGGCATGACCCAGGTTTGGGACGAGGACGACAACGTCGTTCCCGTCACGGTCATCCAGGCTGGCCCCTGCGCTGTCTCGCAGGTTAAAACTCAGGCAACCGACGGCTATGACGCCGTCCAGATCGGTTTCGGCGACATCAAGGCCAAGAACGTGAACAAGCCCATGGCTGGTCACTTCGCCAAGGCTGGCGTCGAGCCTGTCCGCTTCCTTCGTGAGGTCCGCGTCGAGAACGGCGAGGAGCACAAGGTCGGCGAGGTCGTCACCGTCGCTGATTTCGCTGATGTCGAGAAGGTCGACGTCATCGGTACCTCCAAGGGTAAGGGCTTCCAGGGTCGCATCAAGCGCTGGGGTCAGCGCCGCGGTCCTATGACGCATGGTTCTCACTTCCAGCGTCACCCCGGTTCTATCGGTCAGTGCGCCTATCCTGCGCGCGTCCTCAAGGGCGTCAAGATGGCCGGTCACATGGGTAACGAGCGCGTTACCGTCAAGAACCTTTCCGTTGTCCGCATCGATGCCGAGCAGAACCTCATCTTGGTCAAGGGCGCTGTCCCGGGTGCCAAGAATGGTCTCGTCGCCATCCGTATGGCCTAAGGGCCCAGCCCATTTAGCCCAGCGTCATACCAAGGAGAACACTTAAATGGCAAAGTTTGAAGTAAAGAACAGCGAGGGCAAGAAGGTCGCCGAGGCCGAGCTCGCCGCTGAGGTGTACGGCATCGAGCCGAACATCCACGTTATGCACCACATCGTCAAGTGCCAGATGGCCTCTTGGCGTCAGGGCACCCAGTCTGCTAAGGGTCGCTCTGAGGTTTCCGGTGGCGGCAAGAAGCCTTGGCGTCAGAAGGGCACCGGCCGTGCCCGCCAGGGTTCCATCCGTGCTGCCCAGTGGCGTCACGGTGGCGTTGTCTTCGCCCCCAAGCCCCGTTCCTACGCTAAGCGTATGAACAACAAGGAGGTCAAGCTGGCTATGCGCTCCGCGCTGTCCGCCAAGCTGGCCGATGGCGAGCTCGTGCTCGTCGACGACTACGGCTTCGAGAAGCCTTCCACCAAGGCTGCCGTCGCCATGCTCAAGGCTCTCGGCCTTGAGGGCAAGCGTCTGACCATCATCGTTCGCGATGAGGACGTCAACGCCTACCTGTCGTTCCGCAACATTCCCAAGACGTTCATCATCACTGCCGACGAGGCCAACACCTACGATCTCGTCAACAACAACGCTGTGCTGATGCCCGCTGACATCGCCGCTCACTTCGGGGAGGTGCTTGCATAAATGACCGCCCACGAGATCATCATCCGTCCGATCGTGTCCGAGCGTTCCTTCTCCGGCATGGAGCTGAACAAGTACACGTTCGAGGTCGCCAAGGATGCTAACAAGTATCAGATCAAGGACGCTGTCGAGGAGATCTTCGGCGTCAAGGTCGTTCGCGTGAACACCCTGACGGTCAAGCCCAAGACCAAGCGCGTGCGCTATGTCGCCGGCAAGACCCGTTCTTGGAAGAAGGCCATCGTCACGCTGGCCGAGGGCGACACCATCGAGGTCTTTGGCAACCAGGCCTAAGACTCGCTGCTGTTGAGTGGGCTCATGCCTCCCAAATAGGGGAGGCGGGAGCTCAAGGTTTTGGGCGTATAAAATGGACACGCCCGGAACCGTGTATACGTCCGGTGTCATCGCACCCGAGGCAGAACCTCGAATCCCTGTCTGCGATGGCTAACGGATTCCTATTGAAAGGGATTGTAATGGCTGTAAAGCACCTTAAGCCGACCTCCGCTGGTAGGCGTTGGCAGACGATCTCCGATTTCTCCGAGATCACCTGCACCAAGCCCGAGAAGTCTCTTCTCGAGCCCCTGCCCAAGAAGGCCGGTCGTAACAACAACGGCCGCATCACCACCCGCCACCAGGGCGGCGGCGTGAAGCGTCGTTACCGCGTGATCGACTTCAAGCGCAACAAGGACGGCGTGCCCGCCAAGGTTGCCACGATCGAGTACGATCCGAACCGTTCCGCTCGCATCGCTCTGCTGCACTACGCTGACGGTGAGAAGCGCTACATCCTGGCCCCCAAGGGCCTCGAGGTCGGTCAGACCATCATGTCCGGTTCTGACGCCGACATCAAGCCGGGCAACGCTCTGCCCCTCGCCGACATCCCCGTCGGTACGCTCATCCACGCCGTCGAGTTCCAGCCGGGTAAGGGCGCTGCTATCGCTCGTTCCGCCGGTAACTCCTGCCAGCTGATGGGTAAGGAGGGCAAGTACGCTATCGTCCGTATGCCTTCCTCCGAGATGCGCCGCATCCTCGTTACCTGCCGCGCCACCGTCGGTGAGGTCGGCAACGCCGATCACGCCAACATCGTCATCGGCAAGGCCGGCCGTAAGCGTCACATGAACGTGCGCCCGACCGTCCGCGGTACCGTCATGAACCCTGTCGACCACCCGCACGGCGGTGGCGAGGGCAAGAACCACACCTCTGGTCGTCCCTCTGTTACCCCCTGGGGTAAGCCGACGAAGGGCCTTCGTACGCGCAAGAAGAAGAAGGTCTCGAACCAGCACATCATTCGTCGCCGTAAGAAGTAATTTCGGATACCGAGTTTTAGGAGAAAGCACTTATGAGCAGAAGTCTCAAAAAGGGCCCGTTCGTGGAGACTCGCCTTCTCTCGCGTATCACCGCGATGAACGAGGCTGGCAAGAAGGACGTCGTGAAGACCTGGTCCCGCGCGTCCACCATCTTCCCCGAGATGGTTGGTCACACCATCGCCGTCCACGACGGCCGCAAGCATGTGCCCGTGTATGTTACCGAGTCCATGGTTGGTCACAAGCTCGGCGAGTTCGCGCCGACTCGTACGTTCCGTGGCCACAAGGCCAAATAGGGGGTTAACCGTAAATGGCAACTAAGTCTATTGAAACTGAGGCCACCGAGGTTCGCGCCGTCGCTAAGTACGTGCGTGTTTCCCCCAGCAAGGCCCGCCTGGTGGTCGATCTGATCCGCCGCAAGCCTGTCGCTCAGGCCTTCGACATCCTTCACTTCTGCGACCGCGCCGTCGCCGTCGATGTCGAGAAGGTTCTCCGTTCCGCCGTTGCGAACGCCGAGAACAACAACGGTCTGCGTGCCGACAACCTGGTTGTCGCCGCTGCCTATGTTGACGAGGGTCCGACGCTTAAGCGCATCCGTCCCCGCGCCAAGGGTTCCGCTTCTCGCATTCTGAAGCGTACTTCCCACATCACCGTCGTCGTTGCTCCTCGAAAGGAGGCGTAAAGCTGTATGGGTCAGAAAGTCTACCCCACCGGCTTCCGTCTTGGCATCACCGAGAACTGGCGCTCCCGCTGGTTCGCAGAGAAGGATTACGCTAAGACCCTCGGTAACGATCTCGAGATCCGCAAGTACCTCGAGAAGCGTCTTTCCCGCGCAGCTGTCTCCCGCGTCGAGATCGAGCGCGCTGGCGACAAGGTGAAGGTCATCATCCTCACCGCTCGCCCCGGCGTTGTCATCGGTAAGAAGGGTGCCGAGATCGATACCCTCCGCACCGAGCTCGAGAAGGTCGCTGGCGTCTCCAAGGGCCAGCTCTCCGTCGACGTTGTCGAGATCAAGCGCCCCGAGCTCGACGCCAACCTCGTTGCTCAGTCTATCGCCGAGCAGCTCGAGGGCCGCGTTGCCTTCCGTCGCGCTATGCGCAAGGCTGTCCAGTCTGCCCGCAAGGCCGGCGCTAAGGGCATCCGTATCCAGTGCTCCGGTCGTCTCGGCGGTGCCGAGATGGGCCGTCGTGAGTGGTACCGCGAGGGTCGCGTGCCTCTGCACACCCTCCGTGCCAAGATCGACTACGGCACGGCCGTCGCCAGCACCACCATGGGCGCTTGCGGCGTGAAGGTCTGGATCTACCTGGGCGAGAAGCTCCCGGGCCAGCCTGTTCCCAACCCTGCACTCGAGGGCTCTTCCCGTCCTCGTCGTCGTAACTCCGAGAGGAGGGGTCAGTAGTGCTTGCCCCTAAGCGTATTCTTCACCGCAAGGTGCAGCGTGGCTCCATGAAGGGCCAGGCCAAGGGTAATACCGAGCTGCATTTCGGCGAGTTTGGTATCCAGGCTCTCGAGGCCCATTGGATCACCAACCGTCAGATTGAGGCCGCTCGTATTGCCATGACCCGCTACATGAAGCGTGGCGGTCGTGTCTACATCACGATCTTCCCCGATAAGCCCATCACCAAGAAGCCTGCCGAGACTCGCATGGGTTCTGGTAAGGGTAACCCCGAGGAGTGGGTGGCCGTCGTCAAGCCCGGCCGCATCATGTTCGAGGTCAAGGGCGTGCCCGAGGAGGTCGCTCGCGAGGCTCTGCGTCTTGCACAGCACAAGCTTCCCATCAAGACCAAGATTGTTGCTGCCAAGAACGCTGAGCAGCGCATCGAGAAGGAGATGGCTGAGGAGGCCGCTCTCGAGGCCAAGTGGGCTGCTGAGGACGCCGCCGCCGCCAAGGAGGAGAACTAATGAAGCCCGCAGAGATTCGTGAGCTCTCGGACGCTCAGCTCGTTGAGAAGCTGAAGGAAATGCGCGCCGAGCTCTTTAACCTTCGTTTCCAGATGGCCACCAGCCAGCTGGACAACACCGCTCGCGTCAACACCGTGAAGAAGGACATCGCTCGCGTCCTCACGGAGCAGCGCGCCCGCGAGATCGCAGCGGAGAAGTCCGCTGTCGCCGAGTAGGACCTAAGGAGAGAACATGACTGATTCGCGTAACTCGCGTAAGGTCCGTACGGGTGTCGTTACCTCCGTCTCCGGTGCCAAGACCATTGTTGTCACCATCACCGAGCGCAAGCGTCACCCCAAGTACGGCAAGATGATGACCAGCTCCAAGAAGCTGCACGCTCACGACGAGGAGTGCACGGCTGGCGTGGGCGACACCGTCCGCGTTATGGAGACCCGTCCTATGTCCAAGATGAAGCGTTGGCGCCTCATCGAGGTCGTCGAGCGCGCTAAATAAGCAGTCGCTCTTACGACTTGTACGTTTCCGAAGATGTGCGTATGCCTGGCTTGCATACCACGGGCCGTATAAAGGCTGCGCACCTCTCTTCGGTTCTTAGTTCGGAGGAACATCTACCATGATTCAGATGCAAACCATGCTGAACGTCGCCGACAACTCCGGCGCTCGCAAGATTCGCTGCATCAAGGTGCTTGGCGGTTCCAAGCGTCGTTATGCAGGCATCGGCGATGTGTTCATCGGTGCTGTCCAGGAGGCTACCCCTGGCGCCAACGTCAAGAAGAAGGACGTTGTCCGTTGCGTCGTCGTTCGCACCGTTAAGGAGATCCGCCGCAAGGATGGCTCCTACATTCGCTTTGATGAGAACGCCTGCGTTGTCATCAACAACGATGGTTCGCCCGTCGGCACCCGTATCTTCGGGCCCGTCGCTCGCGAGCTTCGTGACAAGAAGTACATGAAGATCGTCTCGCTCGCTCCCGAGACCCTGTAGTTAGGGGAGATATATGTATATCAAGAAGGGCGATAAGGTCCAGGTTCTCTCTGGTAAGGATCGCGGCAAGCAGGGCGTTGTCCTGCGTGCTCTCCCCGCCGAGAACAAGGTCGTTGTCGAGGGCGTTTCGGTCGTCAAGAAGGCCGTCAAGCCCAACGCTGCCAACCAGCAGGGCGGCATCGTTTCGCAGGAGGCTCCCATCGACGCCTCCAACGTCAATCTCGTTTGCCCCGAGTGCGGTAAGGTTACCCGCGTTGGTCACGAGAAGGACGGCAAGAACAAGCTGCGCGTCTGCAAGAAGTGCGGCCACAAGTTCTAAGCTGCCCGCAACATCAAGTTGCTAGCAAAGGCCCGGATGCCCCACGGCACCCGGGCCTTTTTCTATCCCCACTCGATGGCTTCGGTTCTGCCGTCCCGTCATTCCGGTTGCATCCAGTTTTCGGTGCCGTCTCGAATCGAGTGCCGCCAGGTGACACCCTGTCGCGTTTCGTCGGCTTCGGGGACAAAAGTCGGGACAACTCCAAAAACTATTTTCGAACTCAGGGCTTTGAGTTTTTGTTTTTGTCCCAAAGGGCGCGGCGGGATGCCTTTGGAGGCTCGATAGCGCCGAAAACGCCCGTTTTGAAACTTAAATGCCTTTTCGCGTGCAAGCCGCCAGCTGCAATAGGAAGTGAATCAACGCAGGTGGCTTTCAAGCAGTTTGCAAAACTGCAGGTCGCAGGTCTTCATTGCCAGTAGGAGAAATGAGTAGTCTCAGGTGGCTTGCCCATGAGTTGACGAACGGGATTTGAGATTACGCTGACGTCCGGAAACGCTTCGAGCACGGCGTTACGTTTTTGGGGTTTGGGCGTAGCCCCTGCACCCGCGAGTGCGAGCCTTAAGCCCGCCGAGAGGGTGACGCGTCGAAAACGAAGGGGAAAGAGAGAAGGGGCCGTCCCTATCATTCAGGTTGCGACCGAAGAAGACAAGGAGACCCCCTGAGCCTGAATGATGCCCCACAGACCGCGTCCGACCGAGCTCAAGCCGAGCTTTTCCTGACGTCCGCCTTCGCGAAGATGATGGCTGGATTGGCTATGGATTGGCAACACTTATTTGGACGATTCCGGGAGGGACGGCCCCGCCTCCCTGAACTCGACCGGCGACATGTAGCCCAGCGTCGAGTGGATCCTGAAGTTGTTGTACCAGTGCACGTAATCCAAGAGCTTGGCTCGGAGCTCGCGCGTCCCTCCTCGGTCCTTCGGAGTGGCCGACGATCTCCCCGTTGCAGAGGTCGACGAGCAGGCAGACGTAGTTCCACGACGCCCCGACGCGCACGCAGGCCAAGTCGCTGCATATATGGGTGCACGGCGCCCTGCCGCCGAAGCCGCGCGCGACGACGTTCGACACGTCGGCCTCGTTGACCGCCCCGGGGTGCACCTTGAACCTCTTCCTGCCGTATGCGCCGGCCAGGCCGTTCTCCCTCATGATGCGGCAGACGCGGCGCCGGCTGACGGTAACGCCCGACCTCCCGGGCGACGCCTTGATCTTGCGCGATCCGTTCCGGCCCTTGCTGGCGGCGTGCGCCGCCGCGGCCGCCGTCGCCCCCCGACATTAAGGTCCTCAAGGGCCGCGTCGTCTCCGGCGACCAGTTCGTCTCGCCCGCGGAACAGAAGGAGCGAATCCTCGCGACCTTCGGCGACCTGTGCTGCGAGATGGAGGGCTGCACCATCGCGCAGGCCGCTTATCTCAACGGCGTGCCCCTCGTCGTCGTGCGCGCCATCAGCGACAAGCCCTGCGCCGAGGGCCGGGTCGTCGACTACAACACCTTCGAGAAGAAGGCCGCCTGCGACTGCGCCCGCATCGCCGCGCGCATGGTTAAGCTTTAGGCCCTGCGCGCCGGGGCCCTTTCCAAAGCGAAGTGTCGAGCCGAAGTGTTGAGCGTCGGCCCTGAATGTTCAATGGCCGTTGTTTTCTGCCCCTCAAGTGGTGGACTTTTCCTCGGAGCTGTTGATTCCCCCACGCGCCCCCTTCCGTTCTCTGTTCTCCCCTTATACTCCTTGTACGAGGAGGTAAGAAGTCATGGACAAGACCACACAGGACAGCTTGGCAAAGAAACCCGTCGACATGAGGGACAGGATTCTCGAGCATCTCGAGGCCCTCACCTCTGCCGTCTCGCTCGACGACCTTGCCCGTCTGTCCACCTCCGACATCGCCGAGACGCTCATCATCTCCAGGAGCCTGGCGAGCCAGTACCTCAACGACCTTGTTCGCGCCGGTCTTGTGGTTAAGGTGGCGGGCAGGCCTGTCCGTTATTTTCATTGCCGCGCGTTCCAGAAGCGTTTTCAGGTAAAGCTCTCTGCAAGCGAGTACGCCTCGCTCGCCGACCTCATCCAGGCGACGGGAATCGCCGATCACCGCGACTTCGCGCGTGCCGTGGGCTTCGACATGAGCCTCAGCTCCGTTGTCGAGCAGTGCAAGGCTGCGGTTCAGTACCCTCCGTTTGGCCTGCCCATCCTCTTGAGCGGCGGCGTGGATGTCGGTAAGTCTTTCCTTTCTCGCCTTGTGTACGAGTACGGCAAGAACCAGGGCTTGCTGTCCCGCGACTCCTCCTATGTGCGCATCGACTGCGCCGGGGTCCCGGACGCCGCCTCGTTCAACGGGCTTCTTGACGAGTCGATCGCGAAAGCGCGCGGGGGTGTGGTCTTTGTCAACGGCATCGAGGCACTCTCTCCCTCTGCGATGGAGCACTGCCTTGCGACGGCCCTCGGGCTCGATGCCTCCCAGGATGCGCCGCGCGCTCGCCTCGTTCTTTCGACGACGCTTTCCGCCGATGACCTGAAGGTTTCCTCGGCCTACAGCAAAATGCCCATCTGTGCCCGCGTCCCCTCACTCAAGGAGCGGACCCCCGAGGAGCGCGAGGATCTCATCTTGAGCTTCCTGCGCAGCGAGGGGTGCCGAATCGGTTCTGATGTGAAGATCAGCCGCGGCGCATACCGTTGCCTCGTGAACGCGGACTTTTCCGATAACATCGCCGGCTTGCGCGCCTGCGTGACGAACTGCTGTGCCAAAGCGTTCCTCAATCGCGAGGGCGACTACGTCGTCGTTCGCCCGTATCTTCTTCCCAGCGGGCTCCTCTCCTCCGCGCAGATCGATCAACAGCCCGACGATGGCGTTCTGATCGACGCGTCTCTGGATGCCGCCGAGAGCACAGGGCCGGTCGAGCAGGCGCTCGATGCCCTGTGCTCCCTCGATGAGCGATTCTGCGCCGGGGAGCTCTCTGTCTCCGAGCTTGTCTCGCAAGCTGTCTCCGCTGTGCGCGGCGTTGAGGATCACTTGATCTTCGACCACGGCGTCGCCTCCTCGAGGTCGCGCGCCTTCGAGCGCGTCGTGGGCGCGGTCCTTGCCGACGCAGGCTCTTCTTATGGCATCGAGCTTTCGAGGAAGGTCGCTTTTCTACTGGCCCAGGAGATTTGCCTGCAGTTGTGGCCGGGTATCGGCCTGGCTAAGCGAAAGTCTGCCTGTGCGGAGCAAATCTCCCATCTCCTCGGTGCCGTGACCTCCGAATTGCCGTTTGCCTCGAGTGTCTCCGATCAGGTCGCCGCAGACGTGGAAGGGGCGCTGGGAATCTCGCTCGATCACTTCACGAAGACGCTTCTGACGCTGTGCGTCGCATCGGAGTCTCGCGATGCGAAGGCCCTTCGGACGCTCTGCGTCATCTTGTCCCACGGCTACTCAACGGCGACGAGCATCGCCGACGCGGCGAACCGTATGCTCGGCATGCATGTGTACGAGGCTGTCGACATGCCCTACGACCAGCAGCTGAAGGACATCGTCGGTCCGCTCCAGCGCCTCGTCGACCGCCATTCCTACTGCACCGGGGTCGTGTTCCTCGTCGACATGGGCTCCTTGGAGGAGGCCTATAAGGCCCTCGAGAACGTTACCGACTCCACTATCGGCGTGGTGAACAACGTCTCTACCGGTCTTGCGCTCGAGATCGGGGTCGGGCTGCTCGGCGGCAAGTCCATCGCCGAGGTTCTTGGCGATGCGACCGCCGCGTGCGTGACGCACTGCAAGGTGATCGAGCGCGTCAACCGTGAGGACGCCATCGTCTTCTGCTCCGAGTCCGGGGTCGACGCCGCGGAGAGGATACGCCAGCTCGTCTCGCAGAGCCTCCCGCGCACCATAGGCGCGCGCCTGCTCACGAGGCCCTTCAAGCAGCTCGTCGCGAACGGGTCGAACGACGCCGTTTTCTCCGAGCACCGCGTCTGCGCCGTCATCGGCACGGGAGACCCCGGGGTCGCCTCCGTCCCCTTCGTCGCCCTCGAGGACATCATGTCGACGGCGTCCGCCTCTAAGGTTGATGCCGTGTTCGGCAGGTGGCTTGACGCTTCCGAGCTCTCTTCTTTCCACGAGAAGCTGCTCTCGAACATGACGCTGCAGAACGTCATCCGCTCCATCACCATCCTCGACCCGGAGCGGCTATTCCATGAGATCGAGAGCGCCGTGCACGAGCTTCAGCGCAGGACAGGCGAGAAGATCGGCAGCAACGCCATCATTGGGCTCTACGTTCACCTCTGCTGTCTCGTCGAGCGCCTTGTTACCAGAAACCCCATTGAGACCTACGTTGGCCAGGACCGCTTCGAGGAGGAACGCGCCGATTTCATCGAGTCCTTCAGGCAGAGCTTCTCGAGCATCTCGACGCGCTATCGCGTAGAGGTTCCCGTAAGCGAGATCGCATATGTCTTCGACTACATAAGCGTGAGCGCCGCCCCGGCGCGAGAAGAGCGCCTCGGCTCCTCGGACCTCCTGCTCGACGAGTGACCTTCCCCGCGCCGCCGCAAGCTGACCGCGCGTCCTCAATAATCCGATAACCCCTTGCCCGGCGCGAATCCGGATAGCGCCGAGGCAGTACCGAACGCAAAACTTCATTTGATAGGAGCAAACATGAGTGTTGTTATGGCACGAATCGACAATCGCCTGCTTCACGGCATCATCGTGACGCAGTGGGCCCCGGTGTCGGGCGCGACCCGAGTCATGGTCATCGACGACAAGGTCGCCGGCGACGAGGTCCTGAAGTCCACCATGAGGATGGCGCGCCCCGCGGGCATGGCCGTTTCGATCATCTCCGAGCAGACCGCGCTCAAGAACTTCGCCGCGGGCAAGTACGACCGCGAGAAGGTCTTCGTCATCGCCAAGGAGCCCGAGACGATGCTTCGCCTGGTCGAGTCGGGCGTCGAGCTCCCGTCGCTGGTCGTCGGCGGCTCGCTCGTCAAGGAGGACGGCATCCAGCTCACCCAGCGCGCCTACGCCTCCGCCGAGAACGTCCAGAGCTACAAGGCGCTCATCGCCCGTGGCGTCAAGGTGACGGCCCAGTTCGTGCCCGCCGACAAGCCCGTCTCCGTCGCAGACCTCATCTAAGGGGGAAATATGGTCAACTTCACTATCCTGCAGGTCGTCCTTTTGACCCTGCTGGCCTTCATCAAGCACGTGGACTACTACGGCATCCCGATGATCTTCGTCAATTACGCCGTTTTCTGGGGCCTCATCACCGGAGTCGTCATGGGCGACTGGAAGACCGGCCTTGTCATCGGCGGCACCATTCAGCTCATGCAGCTCGGCGTCGCGGGCTTCGGCGGCTCCTCCATTCCCGACTACGGCACGATGGCCATCATCGCCACCGCCTACGGCGTGACCCTGGGCTCCGACACGGGCCTCGCCATCGGCCTGCCGGTCGGCATGCTCGGCATCCAGCTCGACGTCGTCGCCAAGATCCTCAACGGCTTTGTCGTCGAGAAGTCCCAGAAGTTCTGCAACGAGGGTAAGTTCAATCAGATGAACGCCATCCTGTGGGTCTGCCCCGCGCTCTTCGGCCTGTGCGCCGCCCTGCCCGTCTTTGTCTCCGTGACGCTCGGCCAGCCCGCCGTCAACTGGCTCCTCGAGGTCATGCCCCAGTGGTTCCTCTCCGGCCTCACCCTCGCCGGCAAGATGCTCCCGGCCGTCGGTATCGCCATGCTGCTCCGCTACATGCCAACCGCCAAGTACTTCCAGTACCTGCTCGCCGGCTTCTTCCTCTCGGCCTTCCTGAACGTGCCCATCATCGGCGCCGCCATCGTCGGCGTTGCCCTCGCGATTGCGTTCTACCAGCGTGCCGAGAGGGACACCGAGCTCGCCGCCCACGCTTCCGCAGACGCCTTCATCGGAGAGGATGAGTAACCATGGAAAACGAGAACATCACCGCCGTCGCCGAGGGCAAGCCCTCCGGCTACAAGGTCACCAAGAAGGACCTGCGCAACGCGAACTGGCGCTGGCTCATGAGCGTGTGCACCTTCAACTACCAGACCCAGCAGGGCGCCTCAGTCGCCTACGCCCTCTCGCCGGTCCTGAGGAAGATCTACACGAACGACGAGGACTATAAGCAAGCGCTCAACAACCACTTCCGCTACTACAACACCCAGCCTTGGCTCGCCGCCATCATTCTTGGCGCCTGCGTGGCCATGGAGGAGCGCGACGGCCTAGCGGCGGCGGACGCCGTCCAAGACCTGAAGATCGGCACCATGGGACCGCTCGCCGGCGTCGGCGACTCCCTGCTCATGACCATGATCCCGACCATCATGGGCTCCATCGCCGCCTACATGGCCATCGAGGGCAACCCCGTGGGAGCCGGCATCTGGTTCGCGCTCATCCTGGCCATCTTCTGGGTCCGCATGCACGCCCTCGAGTTCGGCTACAAGCAGGGCGTGAAGCTCGTCACCGACTTCAGCGAGAAGCTTCCCAACCTCACTGCCGCCGCCTCCGTGCTCGGCCTCACCGTGGTCGGCTGCCTCATCGCCTCGGTCATCGGCGTCACCTGCCCGATTAGCTTCAGCTTCGGCGACGTCGCGATGGAGATTCAGCCGCTGCTCGACAAGATCCTGCCTGCCATGATCCCCGCCGCCATCACGGGAAGCGCGTATTACCTTCTTACCAAGAAGAACGCGAGCATGACGGCCCTCATCCTCGTGGTGATCGTCCTCGCGATGGTCGCCTCCGCCGCCGGCATCCTCGCCTAGCTTCGACCCAAGAGATTGGTGAATCAATGAGAAAGATAGTTGTGGCGAGCCATTCCCTTCTCGCCCAGGGCTTCAAGGACACCCTCGAGTTCCTTACGGGTAAGGGCGACGCCGTCAACGCCGTGTGCGCCTACGTGAACGACAACGGCGAGGGGCTCGACGCGGCGGTCGAGGCGGCTCTTTCGGGCACTGACGAGGTCGTCGTCCTCACCGACGCGTACGGCGGCAGCGTGAACCAGCGCTTTTCCCGCTTCGCCTCCGACCGGATCCACGTGATCGCGGGTGTCAACCTTCCGCTCGCCATGACGGTCGCGCTCGCGCGCCCCGACGAGAAACTCGACTTCGACGCCCTCGTCAACGAGGCGCGCCAGCAGATCATCTACGTGAACGGTGCCAGTTCCGCCGAGTGCGACGACGACGAATAGAGGAGGTCGACGATGAGAGAGTTCCTTAAGGACGTGTGGATGCACGGCGGTGAGGAAAGCCGCGCCATCACCCCCGAGAACATCACGGGCGAGAAGGGCCGCGCCGCCATGTCGGCCAGCCACCTCGGCGTCGGCCGCAAGGGCTCGTGCTGCGTGCCCCTTGAGTCCGGCGAGACCATCACGCTCGCGGACATCGAGGGCCCCGGCATCATCCGCCACATCTGGATGACCGTCCCCGACAAGACCGCCGCCGGCAGCTTCGTCATGCGTGACCTCGTGCTGCGCTTCTACTGGGACGACGAGGAGACCCCCTCGGTCGAGTGCCCTGTCGGCGACTTCTTCTGCAACGGCTTCGGTGAGCGCGCCATCGTCAACTCGATGCCCATCTGCGTGAACCCGACGGGCGGCATGAACTGCTACTTCGAGATGCCCTTCAGGAAGCACGCCAAGGTCACGCTTACGAGCGAGCACCCCGGGTTCATTAAGTACATCTTCTACACGTTCAACTACGCGCTCACCGACGTGCCGGACGACGCCATGTACTTCCACGCCCGCTTTAACCGCGAGCGCAGCACCCGCAGGGGCGTCGACTACACCGTGCTCGACGGCGTGCGCGGCAAGGGCTACTACGTCGGCACCTACATGGCCCTGTGCGCCCTGGAGCGCTATTGGTGGGGCGAGGGCGAGATGAAGTTCTTCCTCGACGGCGACGAGGAGTTCCCCACGGTCACCTCGACGGGAGCCGAGGACTACTTCGGCGGTGCCTGGGCCTTCCTCGACAGGCCGCCCCACGCGCTGCCCGAGGCGCAGTGCTTCAACACGCTGTTCGCCGGCTACCCGTACCGCTCGACGCGCGACGCCACGCGCGACCGCTTCAGCGCGGGCAAGCCGAACCCGAATCCGATGCTCGCGACTAACGACGACGCGCTGCCCAGGCACGGCCTCTACAGGTGGCACCTTCCCGACCCGATCTCGTTCAAGGAGGACCTGCGCGTGACGTTCCAGGACCTCGGCAACGACGACATCAAGCTCTACGAGCGCGAGGACGACATCTCCACCGTCGCCTACTGGTACCAAAGCGAGCCGCACGCCGTGCTCGCCCCGTTTGCCGCGAGGCAGGACCGCGTGCCCAGGTAGGGTCGCCTCGAAACAAGCCAACGTTATGGGCGCCCGCGGTTGACCATGACTGCGGGCGTCCCTTTGTAAGGAGGATCACATGAGCGAAAAGCAAATGAGGCTCGGCGCCCTCGAAGCCGGCGGGACCAAGATGGTCTGTGCCGTGGTGTCCGGCGACGGCGAGGTCCTCGACCGTATGGAGACCCCGACGCTTACGCCCGCCGAGACCGTCCCGCAGATGATCGAGTGGTTCACCGCCCGCGATGTGGACGCGTTGGGCATCGGCGCCTTCGGCCCGACCTGCGTCGACCCCAACGACGAGCGCTACGGCTCCATCCTCCAGACGCCCAAGCTCGCGTGGCGAGGCCATGGTCTTCGCGCCGCGTTCGCCGACGCCCTCGGGATTCCGGTGGCCTACGACACGGACGTTAACGTTGCCTGCCTCGGCGAAGTGGTCTTCGGCTGCTGCAAGGGGCTCGAGGACGCCGTCTACGTGACCATCGGCACCGGCGTGGGCGCGGGCGTCATGTGCGCGGGCAGACTCCTTCACGGCATGCTGCACCCCGAGGCCGGTCACATGCTGGTAAGGACCCGTCCCACCGAGGAGGGACGCTGCGTCTGCCCGAGCCACGCGAGCTGTCTCGAGGGGCTCGCCTCCGGCCCCGCCATCGCCGCGCGCTGGGGAAAGCCCGCGGCCGAGCTCGCGGACAACGATGAGGTGTGGGCGCTCGAGGGGGATTATCTGGGGCAGATGTGCGCGAACCTCGTGCTCATGTACTCGCCTCGCCGCATCGTCCTCGGCGGCGGCGTGATGCGCCAGGAGCAGCTCTACGGCATCGTCCGCAAGAAGACCCTCGAATATCTGGGTGGCTACATCCAGACCGCCGAGCTTAAGGACATGGAGAGCTACATCTGCGCCCCGGGCTGCGGCGGCGACCAAGGAATCCTCGGCGCGGCCGAGCTGGCAAGAAGGGCGCTCGCGTAACTTGCGCTCTCTCCGCCATACAACGCGTTAAGAAAAGACGAGCGCTTCTTGCCAATTGAGCGGCAAGAAGTGCTCGTCTTTTGCATTTGTTTTTGGGGCAGGACGCCCCGCCTCCGCTAGAGTCCCTGGACCGCCACACCCACGAGGTTTGGACCGGTGTGGACAAGAAGCGCGGGGCTGATGTCGGAGCGGACGACCTCCACCGCGTTGGCCACGCGCTCGCACAGGGCCTGCTCCATACGGTCGTAGAGGTCGGCGTGGGCCGAGGTGCGGCTCGCGGCAAAGCGCACCTTGGGGTGCTTCTCGACGATGGCGGCGATGAGCTTGACCTCGGTGCGATGCGGTACTTGCACAGCCATTTCGTGTGCGCGAGGCTGTTGGCTTTCTGGGCCACAGCAATCACCTTCCCCCTAGTATGATGACCTGAACAATCCTCATGCTAGGGGGAAGGTTTTTGTCGCGTAGCGGAAATTGGCCTCCACCCGCTGAGCGGGTGGCTTTCTATGCCGCGCGTGCCGCGCGGCACGGACTAAAGTCCATGAATAAAAACGAGGAAGGCCACGTCCGGCCTCCCTCGCAAAGGGTCTCTGATTACTCCCACTCATTGGGGACAGACTTACATGAGTGATTGCACTCATTGGGGACAGACTTAAATGAGTGCTCTTGAAATGCCGGCGCCTGGGGACGTTCTTTTTCTGTCTGCAGTTTGGGACGTTCCTTTTCTGTCGGCAGTTTGGGACGGTCCTTAGAGCTGCAGCGCGTCATGAGCGACGAGGCGAAGCGGATCATCCTGTCTTTCGAGTTCTAAGCAGAATTCCCCGTCTCTGAGTAATGATTAGTGCGCATTTGTGCGTATTTGTGTGCGTAGGATTGCGTGGCTATGCGTGTATAAGCGCCGTCTGCTGCTGTATTATGACCATTTGGCGGTTATATACGCAAAAGTACGCACATACGCGCTAATTTGTGCGAATATAGAGACGGCAGAAATGTTAGACGCTCCATGACCCAGGAGGCACATATGGCAGATTCCAAGCAGGCTCCACTCGACGCCGCGGCAGCCGCCAAAGCAGCATTCGCTTCGGTCCAGGACAAGCCGTTCCCTAACGACATCTTTACGGCTCCCGAGCTCCGCTGGGCCGTGATCGGGTGCGGCGTTATCGCCAACCAGATGGCCCAGTCCCTCGCTCTTGCCGGCCGCAAGCTCGCGGGCGTCGCCAACCGCACGCTGTCCAAGGCTCAGACTTTTGCCGAGCAGTATGGCATCGAGAAGGTCTATGACACAGTCGAAGACCTCTACGCCGATCCGGACATCGACGCTGTCTATATCACCACGCCGCACAACACGCATATCACCTATCTGCGTGCCGCGCTGGCCGCCGGCAAGCACGTGCTCTGCGAGAAGGCCATTACCCTCAACTCTGCCGAGCTCGACGAGGCCCGCGCCATCGCCGACGAGCACAACGTGGTCCTTATGGATGCCACCACGGTGCTCCACATGCCGCTGTATCAGGAGCTGCGCCGTCGCATGGATGCGGGCGACTTTGGCCACATGAACCTCGCCCAGCTCAACTTTGGCAGCTATAAGGAGTACGGCGACCTGACCAACCGCTTCTACAACCGCAGCCTTGCCGGCGGCGCCATGCTCGACATTGGCGTGTATGCCCTGTCCGTCATGCGCCTCTTTATGGCAAGCCAGCCCGCTGAGGTCGTGTCTCTGGGCAACACCTGTGAGACTGGCGTTGACGTCGCGGGCGGCATTGTCTGCCGAAACGCCGAGCAGCAGCTGGGCGTCGTGAGCCTTACGCTCCACTCGAAGCAGCCCAAGCGCTCGGTCATCAGCTTTGACAAGTGCTATATCGAGGTCAACGAGTATCCGCGTGCCGACCATGCGATCATCGTGTGGACTGCAGACGGTCACCGTGAGGAGGTCCACGCCGGCACCGAGGCCTACGCGCTGTGCTACGAGATGGCTGACCTCGAGAAGGCCGTCGCCGGCGATGATTCCAAGCGTGAGCTTCTGGATTATGCTTCTGATGTTATGGAGCTGATGACTAAGCTCCGTGCCGATTGGGGAGTCGTCTACCCCGAGGAGGAGTAAGCGATGCTCGCGGAAGATAGGCTCAATGCGATCGTCTCGATGGTGCAGCAGGCTGGTTCAGTAACGGTGCCAGAGCTTGCCGATGCCCTGGGTGTGACGGCTTCTACCATTCGACGCGACCTGCAGACGCTTGACCGAGCGCACCGCATCGCCAAGGTGCACGGTGGCGCGACAAGCCTTGAGCGCGCGCACGTGACGCGCGACTTAACGATCAGTGAGCGCAGTGATCTCCATAACGACGACAAGGAGCGCATCTGCGCCCGTGCGGCGGCGCTTGTGGAGCCCGATAGTTTCGTGTATATCGATTCGGGTTCCACGACCCTCAAGCTCATCGAGCATCTTCCGCATCTCGAAGGGGTTACCTATGTGACTGATTCCGTGCTCCATGCTCAGCATCTCGCTTTGCGCGGCATGCGTACCGTGGTGCTGGGCGGCGAGCTCAAACCCGAGACCGAGGCGCTCGTTGGCCCCGATGCCTTGGCAACTCTAGAACGCTACAACTTCAACTGCGGCTTTTGGGGCTCCAACGGCATTGCCGCCGAGCAGGGTTTTACGACTCCCGATATCGAGGAAGCGCAGGTCAAGCGTATCTCGATGCGCCATACGGCCAAACGCTTCGTAATCTCGGACGCCAGCAAATTTGGCATGGTGGCGCCCGTCAAGTTCGCGGACTTCCGCGACGCAACAATTATTACCGCGGGCGAGGTGCCCGCAAAGTACCGGGCAATGGACAACGTCATCACGGTCTAGCGACGGGGCAAGGCCAAAATCATTTAGTTCTCTCAATAGAAAAGCGGCAACGTCCATTACGGGCGTTGCCGCTTTCGTTGTCTGCCGGTTTGTCTAAATCTGTAACAACCAGACCGTTAAAAGCAGGCTAGATGTTACAGATTGAGATTGCTTGGGGCGACGCTGGTGGTTTGTCTAAATCTATAACATCTGAGGCTGATTATGCCGAGCTACTGTTACAGATTGAGATTTTCACTTGAGGGGGATTCGAATGTCTCGATCTGTAACAGGTAGACCGGAAAATGGGCTCTAACTGTTACAGATCGAGACGTTTTGGGACCGCGGCTGAGTCATCGTGGCGGCATGACGTTTGACCAGATAAAACCTGTCAAAATAAACCTGTCCCTTTTTGGCAGGATTTAGGGCTCCCAGGGGCAGGGGGCTTCGATGTGGATGTGCTCGCCGGTTACGGGATGCGTGAAGGATACGCTGTGGGCGTGGAGCATCAGGCCGCAGGGACGCGGCGTGCCGTAGAGCTCGTCGCCAACCAGGGGATGGCGCTCGCTTGCCAGGTGCACGCGGATCTGATGCTTGCGACCGGTGAGCAGCTCGACATCGATATACGAGCGCGTGGGCAGGCCACGACGGCTCTTAAGACGCTTGAGCACCTTCACGCGCGTTTGAGACGGCTTGCCGCTGGCGCCGACGCGCATCTTTCGGCTGTCGTGACGGTCGCGGGCGATGGGCTTGTCGATGAGCTTTTCGTTCCAGTCGATCTTGCCCTCGGCGAGCGCCAGGTAGTGCTTTTCGAACGCGTGGTCGATGATCATCTGGTCAAAGGCGGGCTGCGTCTGCTTGTCGAGTGAGAACAGCACCACGCCGGTGGTGTCACGGTCCAGGCGATTGAGCGGCTGCATGTCGGTCGCGGCAAAGCCGTCGCCCATCGCCAGCAGCAGGTCGCTGGCGTAGTCGGTAAGTGTGCGCTCGCCGGTGCCGTCACCGTGGACGATCATGCCGGCGGGCTTGTCGATGGCCATGAGCCAGGCGTCGCAGTAGAGGACTTGAGGTTCTTCGTTCACGTGTAAGCCTTTCGGTTAGCTAATTCCCACAAACATGCAGCCCGAGGTGGCGCCGCGCAGGCGGGCGGCCGGCTTGCGGCCGGCTTGAGCCGCCTCGACAGCGCGACGGACGCGAGCGACGGCACGGCCAATCTCATCGGCCTCGAGCAAGGTTCCGTCGACCATAAGACGGCGCACGCCGGCATCGAGCAGCTGCGGAACTTGCGGCGTGAGGTCGATGGGGTAGGCGTCGTACAGGCGTGAGCGGCCGTGGATGTCGGTACGCACCGGCATGACCTTGCCGTCGATATTCTTGAGCGAGAGCTTGCGGGCACGCAGGCGGCAGTTGGCACAATCGTGGATGCAGCCGTTGGCAACCTGCAGAATGCAATGCTCGCTTGTCATGACGCGCGGGCGGCCAAAGACGGTGATGCCCAGAGCCGCGGGCGCGGCGGTGCCGAGCGAGATAATCTCGTCGAGCGTGATCTCGGGCGAGAGCCAAAACGCACCGGCTCCGCGCTCGGCAAGCGCCTCCATGCAGGGCGTGTTGTGCACCGGCAGGCAAGAGCGAATCTCGGCCGTGGCGCCAACCTGGGCGGCCAGGGCAAGCTCAGAGATGTTGCCAATAGCGACCGTGGCGCCGGCAACAACCCATGGGTCAACGCGGACGTGGTCAACGGCGCGGCAGACCTCATCGAGCACGGGTACGATGCCCTGCTCAAACGTATCGGCGGGGGAGAGCTTGGCCGCATCGAGCGCGTCGGTGGTCATGTAGATGCGCGTTGCACCCTCCGCCCGCGCTGCCTCGGCGGCCTCGAGCGAGGTGACGGTGGCGCAGATCTGCGGCTCGTCGCGGTAGTGCTCGGGCGCGGGGCGGGAATCACTGGTGACAATCGCCGGCAGCTCGAGCGTTTTCGCGCGCTCCGCGTACGGCGCCAGAATGGCCTCTTCCAGCGCCTTGCAAGCGGCGGCGCGCACCTTATGTACGGCGGAGAAACCCATGCCACAGCCCTCATCGAGCGCCACCTCAAAGCTCGCAGCCTCAAAGGGAGAGGAACCCATGCGGCCGACGTGCTCAACCAGATCGGACGCCTCGACCGCACGGGTCTTGGCGGCTTCGACGGTAAAGCCCGTGGCCGTGGCCGTAAGCGAAGGGTCGTCGCAGCAGGTGAGCGTAACGGTAAACGGCTCGCCCAGACGCGCCACGACGGACACATCAACAGCTCGGCGGCGCAGCACATCGCGCTTGAGCGCGGCGCCGGCGGCGTCGATGGCACGCTGACTGCGAATCACGCGGACGCGGCAGCCCTCGGGCATGCTGCGGGGTACGCGACATTCGATGACTTCACCGGCTGCGGCATCATCGGCGGCAATGGTGGTCAGGAACTGGTCAAACTCGTTATCGTGGCGAAGCTCCAGCAGGTCGCCCTTGCCCACGGGCTCAAACAGCTCAATACGGGCGATGGCGGCGCGGCGACGGCGGTCGTCGGGCTTGAGGCCGCGCACATCGCGGTTGGCCGGGCGGCTGCCCAGCACCGTGCCCACGATCTGGCCGCGGTTGTTGGAACGCTCATAGCTCATCATCTCGTCGCCCGAGGTGCCGTCCTGATAGGCGTGCGTAAAGTCGCGGTTAAAGCAGCGCTTGAGCTGGCGCTGGCGGGCGTCTTTCTCGTCCTTGGCAACGGTGGTTCCGGCCAGCATGTCATCAATCTGATGACGATACACGTCGACGATGGAATACACGTAATCGGGCGCCTTCATGCGGCCCTCGAGCTTGAGCGACGCGGCGCCGGCGTCATACAGGCGGCGAACAAGTTGTGAAGTGTTGGTGTCACGCGGGCACAGCGCGCGCTCGCGACCGGCAGGGGAGAGCGAGCGACCGTTCTCGTCGATCAGCTCGTAGGGCAAGCGGCAGGGCTGGGCGCACATGCCACGGTTGGCCGATCGTCCCGCCATGGCAAAGCTCGAAAGCAGACACAGGCCAGAGTAGCAAAAGCAGATGGCGCCATGGCTAAAGACCTCAAGGTCCACATCGGGCGCGGCATCGTGAATGGCGGCAATCTCGTCGATGGAAAGCTCGCGCGAGAGGGTCACGCGGTCGGCGCCCTGCTCGCGGCACCAAAGGGTTCCGCGGTCGTCGTGGATGTTCGCCTGGGTCGAGATATGCGTCTCGATGCCGGGCATCGTGCGCTTGACCTCAAAGAACAGGCCCCAGTCCTGGATGATGAAGGCGTCGGCGCCCAGCGTGGAGCAGCGATGGATGAGCTGCAGCGCATCGCTCATCTCGGATTCCTTGATGACGATGTTGACCGTGACGTAGACGCGCGAGCCGGCCAGATGCGCGGCGCGGCAGGCCTGCTCAAAGGCCTCGTCGGTAAAGTTGGTGGCCTTGCGGCGTGCGTTGAAGCTGCCCATGCCGCAGTAGATGGCGTCTGCCCCGGCGGCGAGCGCGGCGGCAAAGGGCTCCGGGCCTCCGGCGGGGGCCAAGAGTTCGGGTCTGCGGTTGGTGGTTCGACTGGCGGTTGCGGTCATATCCTGCCTTTCAAAATGCTCAGATACTCAAAAGTATAGTGGTGCCGTCGCGGCAGGCGATGCCCGTGCTCTAAGCGGGATAAAGTCTTCAGCAGCTTGGACTGGCTGCTTCACATGAGAACCGTTCAGCGGTCCGGGGAAACCGTTGGGCGATAAAATATTCTCGCAACGTGATAATAATCTTGCATCGCGCGGAAACCTTGAGTACTATCCCAATCAAGCGCGGTGTTCAGACCGAACTGTGCCTCCCGGTGTGAACGCCGCGCTCCCGTTCCCTTTTACTTGTAAGGAGAAAAACATGAGCAAGACCGTCGTGTCTTCCGATAACGCACCCGCAGCCATCGGCCCGTATTCCCCCGGTATCCAGACTGGCAACATGGTGTTTCTGTCCGGCCAGCTGGGCATCGATCCCGCGACCGGCAAGCTGCCCGAGGGTGTCGAGGCCCAGGCTAAGCAGTCCCTTGCTAATGTCGAGGCCCTGCTGACCGCTGCCGGCGCCACCTTTGCCGATGTCGTCAAGACCACAGTCTACCTGGCTGACATTGCCGACTTCGCTGCCGTAAACGAGATCTACGCCTCCAAGTTCGAGGCCCCGTTCCCCGCGCGCAGCGCTTTCCAGGTTGCCGCTCTTCCGGCTGGCGGTCTGGTCGAGATCGAGGTTGTCGCCGCTCTCTAAGGTGTTGGTAACAACTAAACATGACATGCAAAAAGACCCTGCAGCGCGTGCGAGCTGCAGGGTCTTTTGTCAAGCGATGCGACAAAAATGATCCGTTTCCCTTCGTCCCCAAGGGATCACGTTTAGCCCTCCTTGCGAACTTTTTGCAGGTAGCGGTAGACGCTGGGCTCCGAGATGCCCAGCGCGGTGGCGGCGCAGGCCACGGCGCCCTTGAGCATAAACACGCCGTTGCCGTTGAGGTGGCGAATGACGTCCACGCGGTCGCTCTGGCCAAGCGACGCTACATCCAGCCCGCGCGCGCTCAGCAACTCGGCAATGCTGCGGTCGATGAGCTCCTGTGTGGACTCCGAAAGGCTTTCGACCTCGATAGGGGCGGGCTCCGTGCGCGTCGGCGCCGCGTCGAAGCAGGCCATGAGCTGCTGTGCCATGGCGTTGATGGAGCGCACGGTCGAGAGATCGGTGTTGACGCAGAGCATGCCGACGATCTCTTTATCCTCGCGGATAAAGTACGTCGCTGACTCCAACGTCTTGCCACCGGCACCGCGCCCCTCATAGCCCGTAATAAACGGCAGGTCGCGATACTTTGGGTCGTGCATGATCTTGAGCGCCAGATCGGTGGCGGGACCGCCGACCTTACGGCCGCTCACGATGCCGTTGCGAATATCGACGATGGCGTGGTCGGGATCCGAGAAATCGTGCAGCACGATCTCGCTGTTTTTGCCGAGTATCTGCTCCAGGAAATCGACCATCGGCAAAAAGCGACGTACGGTCTCGTTCACGGGCAACTCCTTTGGGTGAAAGCGGAAGTTTCATAACAATTTTTTCTCATGGTAACACGCTGCTCATCATCTCGTATATCCGCAGGTACATGACGTAATGCAGACGAACGGTATGATTTTGGCGGTAAACGGTTGACCAAAAGAAAAGTTAGATGCTATTTTGACCAGACACTTTCCTGACCTGCGGAAATGCATTATCTCAGCTGAAGAATAGTCTGATAACAAAAAATTATTATTGAGAATGAGAATCATCTTTAATACGATATGCAACGAAGGCACAACCTCAACCCCGCACTGCGTCACAATAGGGCGTTAGATGCGAAAACAACTATTTCGAGGATTGGTGGTCAAATGACCCAGGAGACGGTTACGAACGGCACTGAAGCCCTGTTCACTCGTGAAGGCATGCCTCCCGTTAAGGAAATGATCCCGTGTGCCCTTCAGCACGTACTGGCATCGTTTGCCGGCATCATCACCCCGGCTGTCATCATGGCCGGCGTCTACGGCTTTAATAGCCAGCAGAGCACCGACATCATCCAGGTCGCGCTCATTCTTTCGGCGATCGACACGGCCCTTCAGGCCTTTGCCCCCTTCCGTCGCATCGGCGGCGGCCTGCCCATCGTCATGGGCGTTTCGTTCGCGTTCCTCCCGGCCCTGCAGGCCATGGGCGCCTCGGGCTTTAGCTTTGGCGCGCTGTTGGGCGGCGAGATTGTCGGCGGTGCCGTCGCGGTCCTCTTTGGTCTGGCCTACAGCAAGATTAAGTGGCTGTTCCCACCCGTCGTGACCGGTACGGTCATCTTCTCCATCGGCGTTTCGCTGTATCCCACGGCCGTCAAGTATATGGCCGGCGGTATGGGTACGCCACTGTGGGGCACCCCGCAGGCCTGGTGCGTCGCTCTTATCACCTTCGCCGTGGTCTTTGCGCTCGCCAACTTTGGCAAGGGCACGCTCAAGCTGGGATCCGTGTTCTTTGGCATGATCGTTGGCATGATCGTCTCCATCCCCTTTGGCATGATCGACTTCTCAAGCGTCGCCACCGCTCAGGTCTTCGCCCTTCCCAAGCTCATGCCCTATGCGCTCGAGTTTGATCCCGAGGTCTGCATTACCCTCGCCGTCGTGTTCCCCATGGTTGCCATCCAGGTTATCGGCGACGTCTCCGCCGCCTGCCTGGGCTCCATCGACCGTATGCCCACCGAGCGCGAGCTCTCCGGCGCTATCGTGTCCCAGGGCCTCACCTCTATGGTCGGCGGCCTGCTGGGCGGTCTTCCCACCAGCGCCCTTGGCCAGAACGTGGGCATCATCTGCTCCAACAAGGTCGTCAACAAGTGGGTCTTTGTGATCATCGCGGCCGTCTTTGCCATCGCCGGTCTGTTCCCGCAGCTCTCTGCCGTCCTTTCCGCTATCCCGCAGCCCGTCATCGGCGGCGCGACCGTCGGCGTCTTTGGCACCATTACCATGAACGGCGTGCGCATGTTCACCCGCGAGGGCCTCACGCAGCGCACTACCACCATCGTCGGTACCTCCGTCGTCTTTGGCCTGGGTATCTGGATGGCCAGCGGTTGCCTTGCCGGCGAGGGTATGCCCGCCTGGGTGTCCACCGTCATCGGCTCCAATGCCGTAACCCCCACCGCCATCATGGCCATCGTCCTTAACCTGATTCTTCCGCAGACGCCGGTCGTGGCTCAGCACATCGATGCTGCCAAGGACGCTGCCGTGGATCTGGTCTTGCCCGAGAGCAAGAAGTAACCAATTCGGTGCTATTCGTCGGCGGACGCATCGCCTCGTCCGCCGACGTCATGCGGCGTCAAGCCGCACTTCAAAGGGTTTGTCCCTTTGGTGAAGCGTTGACGGGAGAGGGCCCGTTTCCGGTGTAGGCCGGCGCTTCGCACTCCGCCATGTCAGAGGTGTCAAACCCCGCCTCTGATGTTGAAGGGAGCATTCATGCTTCTGGTCGCTAACGGTTCCGTTTTTACCCGCAACGCTCAGACCCCGTTCATTCCCAACGGTGCGGTCGCCATTGACGGAGATACGATCGTCGAAGTGGGCCCCGAGTGCGAGCTCAAGGCCAAGTACCCGGATGCCGAGTACGTCGACGCCCAGGGCAACCTCATCATGCCCGGACTCATTAACTGCCACACCCACATCTACTCGGGTCTGGCTCGCGGCCTTGCCATTAAGGGCTGCAACCCCACCAACTTCCTGGAGAATCTTGAGCAGCAGTGGTGGAAGATCGACGACAACCTGACGCTCGACGGCACCAAGGCCAGCGCCTATGCCACGATTCTGGACTCCATCCGCGATGGCGTCACCACGATCTTCGATCACCACGCGAGCTTCTGCGAGATTCCGGGCAGCCTCTTTGCCATTAAGGATGCCGCGCAGGAGCTGGGCATGCGTTCGTGCCTGTGCTACGAGGTCTCCGACCGCCGCGGTCAGGAAAAATGCGACCAGGCCATTGCCGAGAACGCCGAATTTGCCCAGTGGGCCGCCAAGGAGCGTCGCGATAACGACAACCACATGATCGCCGCCATGTTTGGCGGTCACGCCACCTTTACGCTTTCGGACGAGACCATGGACAAGATGGCCGAGGCCAACAACGGCCTGACCGGCTTCCACATCCATGTGTGCGAGGGCATGAATGACGTGTGGGACTCCCGCCTCAACCGCGGCGGCATCAGCCCCGTCGAGCGCTTGCTGCAGCATAACCTTCTGGGTCCCGACACCATGCTCGGCCACTGCATCCACGTGACGCCTGCCGAGATGGATATCGTCAAGGAGTCTGGCACCTGGCTCGTCAACAACCCCGAATCCAATATGGGCAACGCCGTGGGCTGCGCCCCCGTGCTCGAGTTCTTCCGCCGCGGCATCCCCGTGTGCATGGGCACCGACGCCTACACCCACGATATGCTCGAGAGCCTCAAGGTCTTCCTGATCATTCAGCGCCACAACGCCGCCATGCCCAACGTGGGCTGGTGCGAGGCCATGACGATGCTCTTTGAGAACAACGCCAAGATGGCGAGCAAGTACTTCGATCGCAAGCTCGGCGTGCTCGAGGCCGGCGCTGCCGCCGACGTCATCGTTATGGACTACAAGCCCTTTACGCCGCTGAGCGAGGAGAACATCGACGGCCACATGCTCTTTGGCATGATGGGTAAAAACTGCCGTACCACCATCATCAATGGCCGCGTCCTGTACAAGGATCGCGAGTTTGTCGGTATCGATGAGGACAAGATCAACGCGTGGACCATGGCTGAGTCCAAAAAGCTCTGGAGCACGCTCAACGATCGCGCCTACTAGTTACAAGTAGATTCACGCGCGCCGGATGTTTCGCCGCATCCGACGCGCGTATAGGCGACCTCCGCGGGGTCGCTGGCGCTGTGCTAGCGCTACACCGTATTTGCGCCCGCCGCGCGGTCTCGCCGGGCGTTACAGAGAGGAACTCACTATGAGCGACATCATGAGGCCGATCCCGTTTTCGCAGCTGATGAACTGGATCATCGAGGAGCATAAGACCCAGGACGCCATCTTTGGCGTGCGCAAGATGGTCACGACCAACCAGGAGGGCGCGCTTCCCATTTTTGACGAGCGCATCGAGACCCCGTTTGGCCCGGCTGCCGGCCCCAACACGCAGCTTGCCCAGAACATCGTGGCATCCTACGTGGCCGGTTCTCGTTTCTTTGAGCTCAAGACCGTCCAGGTTATGGACGGCGAGGAGCTCTCCAAGTGTGTGAACAAGCCCTGCATCGTGGCTCAGGACGAGTGCTACAACTGCGAATGGTCGACCGAGCTCGAGGTTCCGCAGGCCTTTGCCGAGTACGTGAAGGCATGGTTTGCCTGCCACCTGATCGCTCGCGAGTACGGTCTGGGCAGCCCGGACGGCTTTGTCTTCAACATGTCCGTGGGCTATGACCTCGAGGGCATCAAGAGCCCCAAGGTCGACGCCTACATCGAGGGCATGAAGGACGCCAGCGGCTCCGACGTCTGGAACGAGTGCCGCGCATGGGCACTCGCCAACCTGGACAAGTTTGAGCATGTCGACGCTGCGTTTGTCGAGTCCATCCCGGCGCGCGTCTCCAACTCCATCACCGAGTCTACCCTGCACGGCTGCCCGCCTGCCGAGATCGAGCGCATCGCGACCTACCTTATCACCGAGAAGGGCCTTAACACCTACATCAAGTGTAACCCCACGCTGTTGGGCTATGAGTTTGCCCGCCAGCGCCTCAACGAGCTGGGCTTTGATTACATCGTCTTTGATGACACGCACTTCCGCGAGGATCTGCAGTGGGCCGATGCCGTGCCCATGTTCGAGCGCCTGATTGCCCTGTGCGCCGAGCGCGGTCTGGAGTTTGGCGTCAAGCTGACCAACACGTTCCCCGTCGACGTGACGAGGAACGAGCTGCCTTCCACCGAGATGTACATGTCCGGCCGTTCGCTGTTCTCGCTGACCATCGAGGCCGCCCGCCGCATTACCGAGCAGTTCGATGGCAAGCTGCGCATCAGCTACTCCGGCGGTGCCACGGTCTACAACATCCGTGCCCTGTATGACGCCGGCATTTGGCCCGTCACCCTGGCGACCGACGTGCTCAAGCCCGGTGGCTACGAGCGCTTTAGCCAGATGGCCGGCGAGTTTACCGATCTGGACGGCAAGCCGTTCGCGGGCGTCTCTCTCGAGGCCGTGACCGCGATCCAGACCGACTCACTCACCAACCCGCTCTACAAGAAGCCGCTGCGTCCGCTGCCCGACCGCAAGGTCGCTGGCAAGAGCCCGCTTTCCGACTGCTTTACCACGCCGTGCCGTACGAGCTGCCCCATCCAGCAGGATATCCCTGCCTATCTGGCGGCTGTTGACGAGGGCCGCTACGAGGACGCGCTCAACATCATCATCGAGCGCAACGCCCTGCCGTTCATTACCGGTACCATCTGCCCGCATCCCTGCGGCCGTGCCTGCGAGCGTGCATTCTACGAGCCCGAGGGCGCCCAGATTCGCGCCAGCAAGCTCAAGGCCGCCCGCGAGGCCATGACCGCCGTGCTGCCCAAGCTGCGCGCCCAGGCCATTGCCAACGACGCCGAGCGCAACGTTGCCGTTATCGGCGGCGGCCCGGCCGGTCTGGCGACGGCGTTCTTCCTGACGCGCGCCGGCGTGCCCGTCACTATCTTCGAGGCCCGCGACTCTCTCGGCGGCGTGGTCCGTCACGTGATCCCCGAGTTCCGTATCGCGAGCGACGATATCTCCCACGATGCCGAGCTCTGTCTGGCCTTTGGCGCCAAGGTGCAGCTCAACGCCCGCGTGGAGTCCATTGACGAGCTCAAGGCCCAGGGCTTTACCGACGTAGTCGTGGCCACTGGTGCCTGGATGCCCGGCTCTGCGGGCCTGGGCGAGGGTGCCGAGCTCGACGTGCTGGAGTTCCTCGAGGCCGCCAAGAAGGGCGAGAAGCTCGAGCTGGGCGAGGACGTCGTGGTCATCGGCGCCGGCAACACCGCCATGGACGCGGCCCGCGTGGCCAAGCGCCTGGCTGGCGTGAAGAACGTGCGCCTGGTGTATCGCCGCACCAAGAAGCAGATGCCCGCCGACGAGGAAGAGCTCGATCTTGCTCTTGCCGACGGCGTTGAGTTCTGCGAGCTGCTGGCGCCCAAGGCGCTCAACGGCGCCGTGCTGACCTGCGATGTTATGGAGCTTGGCGAGCCGGATGCAAGCGGCCGTCGCAGCCCGGTCGCCACGGGCGAGACCGTCGAGCTTTCCGCCACCACGGTGATCTGCGCCGTGGGCGAGGGCATCGACGCCAGCCTGTACGATGCCGCGGGCGTCGAGCACGACCGTCGCGGCCGCCTTGCCGCCACCTCCACCGGCGTCGAGGGCGTCTGGGCTGCGGGCGACTGTCGCCGCGGTCCTGCCACCGTGGTCGAGGCTATCGCCGATGCCGCCGAGGTCGCCCGTGCCATCGCCGGTGTGGACTTTAACAAGTACGCTGACTGCAACGAGCAGGTCGGTCGCGAGGACACCTGCTATGAGCGCAAGGGGTCGCTGTGCCGCGACAAGCGCAACTGCACCAAGACCCGCTGCCTGGGCTGCGGCTCGGTGTGCGAGGTTTGCTGCGACGTGTGCCCCAATCGCGCCAACGTGGCTATTAAGGTGCCGGGCCTGGACAAGCACCAGGTCGTCCACGTCGACGGCATGTGCAACGAGTGCGGCAACTGCGCCGTGTTCTGCCCCTACCAGGAGGGTCGTCCCTACAAGGACAAGCTCACCCTGTTCTGGAGCGAGCAGGACATGGAGAACTCCGAGAACGAGGGCTTCCTGGCCGTGGACGAGGATCACTTTAAGGTTCGCGTCGCCGGTACGGTCCGCACCGTCTCGGTCGATGCCGTCAACACCGGTCTGCCCGAGGCCGTCCGCCTGACCATCAGGGCTGTGCGCGACAACTATTCGTACCTTCTTAAGAAATAGGCGAGTCTCTTATGGCCAAATCCATTCAACATAACGTGGCCTACGTTGCCTGCGGAAGCGGTTGCGCCTCCGCAGGCGGCGACGCCCGCTGCAGCGAAGGCTGCATTGGCTGTGGCGCCTGTGTCACGGCCTGTCCCCACGGCGCCATTGCGCTGATTGATGGCATCGCCCGCGTGGACCGCTCCAAGTGCACGGGCTGTGGCCTGTGCGGCATGGCGTGCCCGCAGCGCGTGATTGCCTTTGTTCCCGGCTACCAGAACATCCTGGTGCGCTGCAACAACACCGATAAGGGCGCCATCGCCCGCAAGATTTGCGACACGAGCTGCATCGGTTGCGGCATGTGCGCCAAAAAATGCCCTGCCGGCGCTATCCGCATCGAGGACAACTGTGCCCACATCGACGGTGCGGACTGCCTGTCGTGCGGCATGTGCGCCGTCGTTTGCCCGCATGGCGCCATCCACGACCGCACCGGCATCGCCGCCGGCGTGTAGAAGGGAATCACCATGGCACAGGAATTCACTTTTACCGTTAACGGCGTCGAGCGCACGACGACTCAGAACAAGCCGCTGCTCCGCTACTTGCGCGACGACCTGCACATCCATTCCGCTAAGGACGGCTGCTCCGAGGGCGCCTGCGGTACCTGCACCATCCATGTAGACGGCGCGGCCGTCAAGGCATGCGTACTGACCACCGCTCTTGCCGCCGGCCGCAACATCGTGACCGTCGAGGGCCTGCCCCAGGACGTGCGCGAGGCCTTTGTGTACGCCTTTGGCGCCGTGGGTGCCGTGCAGTGCGGTTTTTGCATCCCCGGCATGGTCATGGCGGGTGCGGCGCTCATCGCCGAGGACCCCGAGCCCACCGAGGAGCAGATCAAGTACGCCATCCGCGGCAACGTCTGCCGTTGCACCGGCTACAAGAAGATCATCGAGGGCATCGCACTCGCCGCTGCGGTGCTCCGCGGCGAAAAGCAGATCGACGAGGACCTGGAGCGCGGTGACGACTACGGCGTGGGCAAGCGCGCCTTCCGTATCGACGTGCGCAAGAAGGTGCTCGGCGAAGGCAAATACCCCGATGACATCGACGAGCTCGATCAGCCGGGCCTGACCTACGCCAGCGCCGTGCGCTCCAAGTATCCGCGCGCTCGCGTGCTCTCCATCGACACCTCAAAGGCCGAGGCCCTGCCCGGTGTGGTGGGCATCCTGCGCGCCGAGGACGTGCCGGTCAACCAGGTCGGCCATCTTATCCAGGACTGGGACGTCATGATCGCGGCGGGCGATATCACCCGCTGCGTGGGTGATGCCATCGTGCTGGTGGTTGCCGAGGACGAGGCGACGCTCGAGAAGGCCAAGAAGCTCGTAAAAATCGATTACGAGCCGCTGGAGCCCGTGCGCAACATTGCCGAGGCTAGGGCCGCTGACGCGCCGCGTCTGCACGACAGCTTCTTTGCCTTTGGCAACACGGTGGAGCTCAAGGACAACGTGTGCCAGAGCCGCCATGTGACGCGCGGCGACGCCGCCAAGGCGCTGGCAGAGAGTGCGTTCACCGTGACGCAGCGCTTTACCACGCCCTTTACCGAGCACGCCTTCTTGGAGCCCGAGTGCGCCGTTGCCTTCCCGTACAAGAACGGCGTCAAGGTGCAGTCGACCGACCAGGGCGCCTACGACACACGCAAAGAGTGCGCCCACATGTTTGGCTGGGATAGCGAGCCCGAGCGCGTGGTCGTCGAGACCATGCTCGTGGGTGGCGGCTTTGGCGGCAAGGAGGACGTTTCGGTTCAGCACCTGGCCGCGCTCGCCGCATATAAGTTCCAACGTCCTGTGAAGTGCAAGCTCACGCGTGCCGAGTCGCTCGCGTTCCATCCCAAGCGCCACGCCATGGACGGCACCTTTACGCTGGGCTGCGACACCGAGGGCAACTTTACCGGCCTGGACTGCGAGATCAACTTTGACACCGGCGCCTACGCGTCGCTGTGCGGCCCGGTGCTCGAGCGCGCCTGCACGCACGCCGTCGGTCCCTACAAGTACCAGAACACTGACATCCGCGGCTTTGGCTACTACACCAACAACCCGCCCGCCGGTGCGTACCGCGGCTTTGGCGTGTGCCAGTCCGAGTTTGCGCTCGAGAGCCTGATCGACCTGCTGGCCGAGAAGGTCGGCCTGGATCCGTGGGAGATCCGCTACCGTAACGCCATCGAGTCGGGCGAGGTTTTGCCCAACGGTCAGATTGCCGACTGCTCCACGGCGCTTAAGGAGACGCTGCTCGAGGTCAAAGATGCCTACTACGCGCATCCCGGACACGCCGGTATCGCCTGCGCCATGAAGAACGCCGGCGTGGGCGTGGGCCTGCCCGATGCCGGCCGCTGCAAGATTCGCATCGAGGACGGCGTGGCTGTGGTCTACGCCGCCACGTCCGACATCGGCCAGGGCTGCAACACCGTCTTTTTGCAGGACGTTGCCGAGGCGTGCGGTCTGCCGCTGAGCTGTATCGCCAACGGCGAGTGCTCCACCGAGAACGCTCCCGACTCCGGCACCACGTCTGGCTCGCGTCAGACGGTCGTGACCGGCGAGGCCGTGCGCGGCGCCGCTTTCCTGCTGCGCGATGCCATGCTTGACATCGAGGCCGGCAAGCCTGCGCCCGCCGCTCCGGTGAGCGCGCATGGCGACGGCGTCAAGATCGAGTACGACGACGGTCGCGTCTATCAGCTGCGCACGCAGGAACTCGTCGCCGGCCAGGGTATGCATCCTCAGGACCCCGCGGCCGCCATCAAGGCGCTCGAGGGATGCGAGTTTGGCTACGTGTACCTGGAGCCGACCGACAAGCTGGGCGCCGACGTCCCCAACCCCAAGAGCCACATCTGCTACGGCTTTGCCACGCATGTGGTCATTTTGGACGACGACGGCCGCGTGAGCGAGGTCTATGCCGCGCACGATTCCGGCAAGGTGGTCAACCCCATCTCCATCCAGGGTCAGATCGAAGGCGGCGTGCTCATGGGTATGGGCTATGCGCTTACCGAGGACTGGCCGCTTAAGGACTGCGTACCCCAGGCAAGGTACGGTACGCTCGGACTGTTCCGTGCACCCGAGATTCCGGATATCCACGCTATCTACGTGGAGAAGGACGAGCTGCTGCCCGTGGCATACGGCGGCAAGGGCATCGGCGAGATCGCCACGATTCCCACGGCGCCCGCCGTGCAGAACGCCTACCGCGCGTTTGACGGCAAGCTGCGTCCGGATCTGCCCATGGTGGATACGCCGTACAGCCGCGCCCGTCACCGCGGGTAGGGTAGAGCGCGGGCGGCATTACTGACGGGCTGTCCGCGCTCACCATCAACTGCATATGCTGCGCCTTTGGCCCCGGCTCCATCGCGAGCCGGGGCCTTTTGTTTGGAGCGCCTCCGCATGTGGAAGCTGCGTCCCGGAATCCAGCCTCGGAACGGGATGAACTTTCCCAACGGGGCCGCATGCGGAAACTGCGTCCCGGATTTGGCGCTCAGAATGGGATGCGCTTTCCCTTTGGAGCCCTCGGCGGAAATTACATCCCAGAATTGGCACTCAGAACGGGATGTGCTTTCCTTTTTGGGCCCTCGGCGGAAACTACGTCCCGGAATCCAGTCCCGGAGTGGGATGCGCTATCCGGATCGGCCCTCGACCGGAAGCTGTGTCCCGGAATCATGCCTCAGAATGGGATGCGTTTTCCGCTGGCCGGTCGTTTGGAAAGCGCATCCCAGTTTGAGTGTTTATTCTGGGATGCGGTTTCCGCTGAAGGACTCAACCGGAAAGCGTGTCCCGTTCTAGGCCTTGATTCCGGGACACGGTTTCCGCTAGGCATGCCATCTGGAAAGCGCATCCCGTTTTGAGCACTCAGTCTGGGACATGGTTTCCGCGGGAGCTTCCGACCGGAAAGCGTATCCCGGTTTGGTAGGCAGGCGGGCATAAGCTCAGCGGCCCCTACAGGTCTACCTCGTTGAGCCATGTCGGCAGCGCGGTCTGCCGGATGCCTGCCGTCTGCAGCTTTTTGGCGAGCATTCCTGCCGAGCGGACCTCGTTCATGGTAAAGCGCAGCAGAGGGTGACCGTAGAGCGATAGATGCGCCTCGCGCTGTCGTTCGGCGACGAGCGCCTCGGCAGTGGTGCGTCCGGCCAGCATGGTCTGGTCGGTATATTTGATGAGCCCGTCGAGCTCGCCCAGCGTGAGTTCCCGCGCCTGGCGCTCCCAGGCAAAATCCGTTCGCATGCTTTCGGTCGAATCGAAGGGGTCCGTCAACTCGTATTGAAGCCAGTCGGGCGCAAAGCCCGTCTCGATCATGACGGCTCGGGCGACCGATTCCCCGCCGCTCTCGGCGCGGGCGTCGGCATATCGAAGCGTTGTGAGGGCGGTGCGAATCGCGCGACCATTGCGGGCAGTCGCTCGTTGCTCAACGGCCTCCATCAGCTGTTCCCGTGCAAGGCCGAGCTTTAAAATCGCCGAATCGGCAATGGGCATGCCGTCGGCAAAACCAGTTTGCAGCAGGCAATCTGTGACCGTTTGGATTGGCGGCGTTACCGATATGCCGGCTCTGCGTATTGCTCCGGCCGGCTCAATCTGGTGCCGCTGAATATGTGCGCCCGGACGAGCCGACGGCTTTGTCGAGCTGCAAACATGCACGATGTTCAGGTGTCGCCACGAGACCTCGAGCCCCAGCAGACAGGCGGCCGAAAACGAGCAGAACGTCCAATCGGGGTGGATGATCGCAAGGGCGCGAATAATCTCGCAATGGCGTTGCGCTCGGTTGAGTTCATCCCAGCGCGTTTTTCGCGCGAACAGTCCCGGCATGGGCGAGACGACCGCGCTGCCGATGCGCCGAAGGAGCGCTTTTCGGATCGCCGCGCTCGGGGGAATCAGACAGCGCCTCTCTTGTTCGGCTTGAGTGAGCAGTTGGTCGATGAGTTGGTCATTGCAATGGGTCATGAGCTACCGCCTCCTTTTGGGTAGCAAAAACGTATCAGCCGCAACTTGCCGCTCAACTGACCAAAAGCTGACCAAAATCTAACCATGCAGGTAGATGGCCTGTTTTCGGCGACATTTTTACATCCGAATCGGTGGGCGGTAATCGGCGACCTTGAACGGTAGCTAGATATGAAACCTTGGTAAGTTTAGGGACGTGTACTTTTTTGAAAAAGAGCATTCTATCTGCTGTTTTGTGTTTCTGGATCGCATATTTGAAGGCATGTGATAAGGGCTGCGGATCGTCGTCTGTGTCGGCGGAAACCGTGACCCGGAATTGCCGCTCGGAATGGGGCGCGCTTTCCGGGACGCCCCTCAACCGGAAACTGCGTCCCAGACTTCGGCCCCAGAGTGGGATGTATTTTCCGGTAGAAGTTTCAGTGGAAACCGCATCCCAGAATTTAGGCTCAGAACGGGACGCGCTTACCTGATAGCATGCTTGGCGGAAGCTACGGCCCAGTATTTGGCTCCAGAACGGGATGCGTTTGCCGGGACGGTCCGCGTGCGGTGGTGTAACGTCCCTTTTGCGTGGCCCGCTTGTCGAATTACGTTATAGCTAGCTATATTATAGGAAGGTATAATATAGCTAGCTATAACGTAAAGGAAGGATAGCCTATGTTTATCGGAAGAACAGCGGAAATGTCCGAGCTCAATCGACTGTATGGCACGGGCTCCTTTGAGATGCCTGTGATTTACGGCCGCCGTCGCGTAGGTAAAACGCGCCTTATCACGGAGTTCATCCAAGGCAAGAAGGCTATTTACTTTCAAGCACGTCGTACCAATGCAGAGGCAAACCTGCACGGCTTTAGCCAGGCGATACTTGCAGGCTCGGTTGGTGCTGCAGGCGTGTCGTTTCGTAGTTTTGACGAGGCGTTCGATGCATTGGCCACCATGGCCCGCACGGAATGTTTGATTGTCGTGATTGACGAGTATCCCTATCTCGCCCAATCGAATCCCGAGATCAGCTCGTTGTTGCAAGATAAGATCGATCACTTGTACAAAAAGACCAAGCTCATGCTTATCCTGTGCGGGTCGTCTCTTTCGTTTATGGAAGAACAGGTGCTGGGCTACGAGAGCCCGCTATACGGTAGGCGTACGGCTCAGTTTAAGATCATGCCGCTCGATTTTACGACGACCCTCGGTCTGTGGCAGGGCATGGAGCGCGAAGATGCAGCGGTTTGCTACGGCATGACGGGCGGCATTCCCGCATATATCGAGAAAGTCGATCCTGCCGCACCGCTCAAGGACAACATCAAACGTCTTTTTCTTACTCCTACGGGCTATCTCTTTGAGGAGCCGAGCAACCTGCTAATGCAAGAGTGCCGCAATCCCGAGCAATATGATGCGATCGTGCAAGCAATTGCTCAGGGGCGCTCGAAGATCTCAGAGATTGCGAGCTCTACGGGAATTCCTGCGAGCAACGTAAAGAGCTATGTGGATAAGCTGGCGTCGCTTGGGATTGTCGAGCGCGAGCTGCCCCTAAACGAGACGAGCAATAAGCGAGCCGTGTATCTGCTGAGCGACCAGATGTTTAGGTTCTGGTACAAGTTTGTGCCGCAGAACATTGGGCTGATTCAAAACGATATGGCCGAGATGTCGTATAAGCGCATTGAGCCGCACGTATCGGATTACATGGGTACGGTCTTTGAGCTTATATGCAGACAATACGTGTACGAACTCGCGCGCGCGGGCCAGCTCGATGTGGTTCCGGCGATCGTCGGGCGCTGGTGGGGGACGGACAATCGCACACATACGCAGGAAGAAATCGACTTGATTGTTGACGATGGCGAGGGCGCTGCGCTGTTTGCGGAGTGCAAATGGCGTAACGAGTCGGTAGGCGAGGAAGTTCTGGAAAAGCTCGTATACCGAAGCGGGCTCTTTAGGCGGCAGCACAAAAGCTATGTGATCTTCTCAAAAAGCGGCTTTACGCAGGGATGTCGGGATGCCGCAGAGAGTAGGGGAGACGTCAAGCTGATCTCGTTTGCCGAGATGTGAGGGCGGAGATAACCAAGCGCGCTCTGATGTGATGCTCGGAATGGGACGCGCTTTCCGGATCGCCCTTCAAGCGGAAGCTCATATGTTCAAGAAATGGGAGGCAGCTCATCGCGAGCCGGGGCCTTTTGTTTGGAGCGGAGGCAGCATCCCGGAATTCGGGCAATCCGGTGGTCAGGGGTTGAGCGAGCGTCGCGCTAAGGATGTCAAGCGTAAAACCTTCAATGAAAACAGCGTAAAAACTACATTGAAAGTAGCGTAAAATAAGCATTGAGAATGGCGTAATTTCGCATATCGCGTGATAGAGAGGGACGGCCGTCTATGGATGCACCAAAGAGATTGACCCAAAAGGGATATAGGCCCCGGCTCATAGAGGAGCGCCTCGACACCCTTATGCGGGCGTTTGGCTGTGTGGAGATCAACGGCCCCAAATGGTGCGGCAAGACCTGGACGGCGCTCTCTCGCTCGGCAAGCGTCTCCAGGCTCGATGAGCCTGCGCAGCGCGCGGCGGCAGAGGTTGACCCAAGCCTGGCGCTCATCGGCGATGCGCCACACCTGGTCGATGAATGGCAGGAGGTGCCCGAGGTTTGGGATGCCGCCCGGCGCTTCGTGGACGCGAGCGGCAACGAACGCGGGACACTTTTGCTCACGGGCTCGACCGCGCTCAAAAGCGAGGAGCGCAGCCATGTTCGTCATTCCGGCACGGGTAGGATCGCCCGTCTGTCAATGCGCCCCATGGCCCTGTGTGAGTCGGGCGACGGCGAGCCGCTCGTGTCACTGGCAAGCCTCTTTAAGGGCGAGGGTTTTGCCCCTCAGCGTCGCGAGAGCACGGTGGATGACGTCGCCCGCTGGTGCTGCAGGGGCGGTTGGCCTGCAAATCTTGAGCTTTCGGAAGATCTTGCGCGAGAGACGGCAAGCCAGTACGTGCACTCGGTGCTCGACGTCAACGTGCTGGATGAGGGCATGTCGCCCGAGCTTGCACACGGCCTTTTGCGAGCTCTTGCCATGAACGAGAGCCAGGCTGTCACGTACAAGACGCTCATAAAGGACGCCTCGTACGGTGAGGCGGGCCCCGACGAGAGGACCATCGCTGCGTACTTGGACCTCTTCAACAGGCTCAAGCTGACCGAGGACCTGTGCGGATGGGAGCCGCCCATGCGCTCGAAGGCCCGCGTTCGCGTGCGCCCCAAGCGCTACTTCTGTGACCCGTCACTTGCGGCGGCGTTGCTGGGGGCTACCCCTGAGCGGCTGCTTGGCGATATGCAAACGTTGGGGATGCTCTTTGAGAACCTCGTTCTGCGCGACGTGCGCGTGTTCCTTTCCACCTACGGCGGTGTCGACAACAGTGTCCATTATTTCCGAGATGAGAAGGGCCTTGAGGTCGATCTGATCGTTGAGCACGACGGGCGCTGGGGAGCCATCGAGGTCAAGCTGAGTGATGCGAAAGCAGACGATGGAGCGAGAAATCTCAAGGCGCTGGAGAGGAAAGTGCTCTCCAATCCTGCCGCCCAGAATGCCGCGCCGGCGTTTTTGGCGGTCGTGGTTGGAAAGGGGAGCATTGCCTACACACGCGACGACGGCGTGGCGGTGATCCCCATGGCGGCACTTGGGGCGTAGTGGTTTTGCGGGCGTGCCGTGCTTCCTTTACCGAAAATCCATTTGGTAAACCAGATGCTCGCGGATAGAATAAAGTCGACGGCAGCCCAAGTGGTGAAGAGCTGGGCAGCGCCGTTGCTTGGTCAAGAGGTCAGTGCCTTAATGGCAGCGACTTGTTATGCTTCGAATGCTGCTTGAGTGCCTCGGAAAGTTCGATAAGCGCCGTGAAGAGCAAGACCAAAGCAACCAAGAGCTCTGTGAGCTCTGATGGGCCCGGGATGACCGCTGATTCAAGTCACCGGGCCTCAATCTTTTTCATGCATTTGAATAGAGCGGGCGGGATCCCTTGGGTCCGTCTGCGTGGCGCGTGCCTGGTGCGTGGCATTGCGCTCCGCTTTCATGTCCGCACGGGCGGCTACGCTTACCGCAACGTAGCCGCCTATGTAGCAAGCGGCAAGCAGTGGAGAAAGGCCCTAACCGTGTCAGCTGAAAAGACGCCGTGTATCTTGGCTATCGATACGACGAACTTTGCGCGCCAGATTGTGCTGGACTTTGAGTTTGCGCCGGTGCCAAAGCAGCGCCAGCGCCGCGGGCTGCGCAACGAGATTATCGAGGTCGGCGCCATCAAGCTCGATTACCACGGCAACGTTATAGGCGAGTCCTTGCAGTTTGTGCAGACAGAATTTACCGAAGGCGTTGCGTTCCCCGTCCGCGAGCTTACGGGGATATCGGCCGTGGACACCGCGATGGCCGATCCGCTCTATGTGGTGATCAAAAGGCTCAGCGATTGGATCGGTCGCTACTCCGCCCAGATAGTTTGCTGGAGCGGGACGGATCGTCGGCAGCTTTTGACCGAGTGCCAGGCAAAGCATATCGACCTTTCCGCATTTCCTACGGACTGGGCCGACCTGCAGGCGTTTTACACCTCGATTATGGACGTGGGCAGCCACGGGCGCGTCTCGTTGGGCGACGCGGCAACGTGGTTTGGCATCGAGTTTGACGAGTCGACGGGCCACGCCCACAGCGCTCTTGCCGATGCGCGCGTGACCGCCAAGATGCTCAAGCAGATGATGGACGGGGACTACCACGTGAGCTCGCGCGCCCAGGAGATCCGCCAGCGGTGGGGGATGGGCGAGCGGGCCCAGACGTGCCTCTCCAGCAAGTGCCCCGAACTGGGCGACCTGCTGCTGAAGCTGAAGGCGGAGGGGAGGTAGGGGCGTTAGCTGTCTGTATGGCGTGTGCCTGTCGCGTATCGCTACTCTTCCTGCTGCTTGGCAGGCAGGATGTAGACGTTCTCGGCGTCGACGGCAATCTGCGTGGGATGGTTGTAGAGGATGTCGATCTCCATCACACTCTGCCTGAACGGCGCGACGTCGGGCGTCTTTGCCTGGTGGAGCTTCTCAATGAGTTTCTCGGATTGCTCGTCGTTGAACCTGCCGATGTCCTCTCCTGCACCTTCAAGCGCCTCGTCTATGGGCGTGAGCTCGCCGATGGGCGTCGCCGCGATGGCGCGACCGAGCATCTTGCCTGCGGAGGCGATGCCGCTCAGAAGTGCCACATCGATAGTGTCGGCAGTGCTCGCCTCGAGTGCGTCATAACATTCGGTGTAGAGCTCGCGGTACGCAAACGAGTCCGCCTCGATTTTTGCGGCAGCGTCTGCGAGCTTTGCAGGTTTGAAGTTCTGGGTGAGCATGGGCTCGAGAAACAGCGAGAACGCGTGGATATAGGTGGCGAGCTGGTAGTCCTTGAGATAGTCGAGAACCTTGTCGAGGCGTCTTTTCACGTCGTCTCGCACCTCGATGAACACTTTCTTTTTCAGGTCCGCCTGCGCCTGCGAGCGGAAGAGTTCCATGTCACGCGTGGACGCGTGCTCGATGTCGAGCACCTTCATATGGGCGTTGGCCATGTAGGTGGCGTCGCCGCAGTTGAAGCTGTAACCGTTGAGGATATCTGCGAGCGTCTTGAGATCGCCACGCATATTGGCCTTGTCGCGCTGACGCATGTACTCGAACATTTCGTCGACGGACTCCTGGATGGAGTCGAGCTTTTGGTTTATCTGCGCGATTGCGGCTGCCATGAACAACGACGTTGGATCGTAAGGCACCTGCGTGACGCTTGTGGCGATGTCGCCCTCGACTACGTGGAGGCGCGCCTGCCCGAAACCCTTGGCCGCATCGCGGTAGGACCCCATGAGGCCGCTGCCGTCCTTGAACGATTGGAGTATCGACGGGTCAAGCGGATTGCCAAACTTGTCGGTTGGCTGGAGCAGCATAGGCACACTCACCGTATTGGTGACGGTGCGGAATGTCGAGGGAAGTGAGGCGAGCGCTATGCCGAGCTGGGGGACTCGTTCGAGCGGGAGCTTGATGGCGCCGGAGACATCCGCCCGCTCCTGAGTGAGCGCGAGGTGGATTTTGGTGGATGCGAGCTGTTTTGCCACGATTTCCTCTCGGTCGCCGTCCGTCGAGGGTTTGATCTCGTTGTCTGCCATAGCGTGCTCCTTGCTTACGTTAATAGTCGCGGGAATTATCTCACCGTTGTGTGAGCTGCCGGGACGGGACGGATTAGCGGTAGCACGAGGCCGATTGACGGTCGAAGCGCATGGGCCTCGCCGCATTTCCTGTGGACTGGACCGACCTGCAGGCGTTATACATCTCGATTATGGAGGTGGGCGGCTATGGGTTAGTCTCGCTGGGTGGTGCGTCACCGGGACTCGGTATCGATTTTGATGAGTCGACGGACCATGCTCACGGTGCCCTTGCTGATATGCACGTGACCGCCAGGCTGCTTAAACAGGCGATTGACGGGGCTATCACGTGAGCCCGCGCGCAGGAGATCCGTCAACGATGGGGGATGGACGAGTGCGCCCAGACGCGCCTTTCCAGCAAATGCCCCGAGCTAAGCGATCTGCTGCTGAAGCCGAAGGCGAAGGGGTTAGGCAATTTGCTAAGAGTGGCTGGTGGACTTGGGTGACTGAAGGCCATTGATAAATTCACTGCTGTCTATTGTATTTCAACTTCCCTTAATTCAATTGATGCGCTTCTCGTGTTTCTTTTGGAAAGACCATCCGTTTGCTTCTAAACATAGAGCGTTTCTCTCTGACTTTCTAGGACATGTGCTGCGTCGCCGATGGGTCCGGGGCCCACCACGCTTCAACGACCGTTCCTCCAGAATGCTCGCTGCTTTTGCTCAGAGATAGACGCTGCTGTCTACTGCCTGATAAAATGTTTTTATGTATGTTCTAGGACGCTGGCATATTAGTTTGCGGCATCGAGAAAGGCTGGCGGTTGGGTGAGTCCCGAGGAAAAAGCGCGTCTTGTTATCGATGAAAAGTTGAGGGCTTCTGGATATGTCGTTCAGGACGTTAAAGAGTTCAATCCCGCAGCGGCCTGCGGTGTCGTTGTCCGTGAGTGGCAAACGACTTCTGGACCATGTGATTACCTTATCTTTGTTGATGGCACCCCCTGCGGGTTAATTGAAGCCAAGGAACACAACAAGGGCGAGAAGCTAACAGCGGTAGCCGAGCAGTCAAAGCAATACGCTGAGAGTGAATTCAAATATGCCACTACAAATATTGACATTCGCTTTGTCTACGAGGCGACCGACGTCCTGGTCCGGTTTTGCGACTACCACGATAAAGACTACCGCTCTCGCGAGATCTTCTCTTTTCATAGACCGGAACAGCTACGTAGTTGGCTGAAGGATTCTGGCACTCTTCGGAATAGACTTAAGTCTTTTCCCGACTTCGAGACCGCCGGCTATCGCAAGTGCCAAGTAAATGCAATTTTAAAACTCGAAAAGACGTTTGAGGAGAATCGCCCGCGCGCGTTAATCCAAATGGCCACTGGTGCTGGCAAGACATATACCGCTATTACCAACGTTTATCGTCTGCTCAAATTTGCCAAGGCAAAGCGCATTCTATTCCTTGTTGACACAAAGAACCTGGGGGAACAGGCCGAGGAGGAGTTCCGCAAATACAGGCCTACCGACGATGCGAGGTTGTTTCCTGAGCTTTACAACGTCTGCCGTTTGACCTCTTCGCAGATCCCCAATGGCTCCAACGTATGCATCAGTACTATTCAGCGCATGTACTCCATTCTCAAGGGCAAGGAACTTGATGAGGCGGACGAGGAATCTTCCCCTAGTGAGGGTCGCTTCGTCGGCGGGCCACGCGATGTTGAGTACAACTCGGCTTACCCGCCTGAATACTTCGATTTCATCATCATCGATGAGTGCCACCGTTCTATCTATAACGTCTGGCAGCAGGTCCTCGATTACTTCGATGCCTTTCTCATCGGGCTTACTGCTACGCCTGACAAGCGAACCTATTCTTTTTTCAATCAGAACGTCGTGAGTGAATACACCCATGAGGAGGCAGTCATTGACGGCGTCAATGTCGGCGGCGATATCTACATCATCGAAACTGATGTGAGCAAGAACGGCGCGACGATTACCGAGCGTCTAGTTGAAAAGAGGGATCGCCTTTCCCGTGAGAAGCGATGGGAGCAGAACGACGAGGATTTGGAATACGACAAGGGTAAACTGGACCGCGATGTTGTCAACCCGTCCCAGATACGCACCATCATCCGCGAGTTCCGCGACAAGGTCACAACGGTTATGTTTCCTGGCCGCAAGGAAATACCCAAGACTCTCATCTTTGCCAAAACAGACAGTCATGCGGACGACATCATCAACATTGTGCGCGAAGAATTCGGGCGCGGGAACGAGTTCTGTAAGAAGATAACCTATAACGCTGAAGAGGACCCCAAGTCTGTACTTGCGGCATTCCGCAACGAATTCTATCCACGCATAGCCGTGACCGTTGACATGATCGCTACTGGTACCGATGTCAAAGCTCTCGAGTGTCTTGTCTTCATGCGAGATGTTCGTTCTAAAAACTACTTCGAGCAGATGCTTGGCCGCGGGCGTCGTACGCTCGGCCATGATGACCTGGCTCGCGTTTCGCCGTCAGCGACAACGAACAAGTGCCGCTACGTGGTTGTCGATTGCGTTGGCGTCACGAAGAGTCTTAAGACTGAAACAAGGCAGCTTGAGCGGAAGCCCTCAGTAAGCTTGAAAGAGCTCATGATGAGCGTCGCCATGGGCGCGCGCGATGACGATACCGTCACCTCACTCGCCGGTCGGCTTCTTCGACTCGCTGCCGTCATGGACAATGGCGAGCGAAAGAAGGCCGCCGAGCTCGCTGGCGGGGCCTCTGTGAACGATATCGCCAGAGATATGCTTGATGCTTTCGACGAGGACAAGATCGCAAAGGAAGCTGGGTTTATCCTTAGCGATGATGTTCAAGAAGCAACCGAAGAAGAGCGAGCCAGGCTGGCAGAAGCCCAGTCTCGGCTTGTCGAAAAGGCGATAGAGCCGATGTTCTCTGCCGAGTTGAGAAACTATCTCGAAAACGTGCGCAAGGCACACGACCAGGTTATAGATAATGAGAACCTGGATGCTGTCATTTCATCCGGTTGGGACACCGACCGCGAGGACCACGCCAAAGAGGTCATCCAAAC
Source organism: Collinsella aerofaciens (assembly GCF_028207065.1). Taxonomy (GTDB): domain Bacteria; phylum Actinomycetota; class Coriobacteriia; order Coriobacteriales; family Coriobacteriaceae; genus Collinsella; species Collinsella aerofaciens_AR. Next base: position 3,133 of record NZ_JAQLFP010000014.1, on the reverse strand, counting down.
ATTCAGACAGTTCCTTGCCGACAACAAGGATGAGCTGGACGCGTTGCAAATCATCTACGGTCAAACCTACAAACAGCGCCCCATCACGCTGCGTATGGTCAAGGCTGTTCACGATGCGTTGAAAACGTCCCCCTATGGGCTTTCTTGCGACACGGTCTGGCATGCATACGAGGTTGCGGGGGCACCCGTCGCTACGGCGCGAAGCGCTGTGGGCAAGATTATGGACATCATTTCCGTCATTCGATTCGAACTCGGACAGGAAAAGATCCTGCGGCCCTTCGAGGCGGGCGTGGCGGAGCGTTTCAAGAGTTGGGTCTTCTCCAAGAACGCAGGCCACGGCCAGTTTACCGAAGAGCAGATGGATTGGCTGCGTATGATTCGCGACCATATCTCAACTTCGGGAAGCGTGAGCTCTGACGACCTCGACCTGTCGCCTTTCGGGGAGAAGGGCGGCCTCGGGCGTTTCTACATCCTGTTCGGCGATAAGTACCAAGGCGTTCTCGACGACATGAACTACGCGCTTGTCGCATAACACCTATGAGTTAGAAAGGCAGCGCATGAGCGCATCCACCATTAACCAGAAGATTTGGAACATGGCGACCGTCCTCTATAACGATGGCGTTTCCAACAGCGATTATCTCGAACAACTCACATATCTGCTCTTCCTCAAGATGGCAGACGAGTACAGCAAGCCCCCCTACAATAGGCCGACCGGTCTTCCGGAGGACTGTCGTTGGGAGTGTCTTGCGGACAAGAGCGGCGCAGAGCTGTTCGACACCTATAAGAAGATGCTCGACAAGCTAGGCGCCCAGGGCGGCATGCTGCAGGAGATTTTTACTGGGGCCCAAAACAAGATGAGCTCTCCGGCGATCTTGGCGCGAGTTATTCAGATGATCGGCGCAGAAACGTGGACGGCTATGTCGCAGGACGTCAAGGGCGACATCTACGAGGGGCTGCTTCAGCGAATAGCCGAGGACACCAAATCTGGTGCCGGGCAGTACTTTACGCCTAGGCCGCTCATCGACACCATCGTCAAGTGTGCGCAGCCTAAGCCTGAGAAGACCGTCTGTGATCCGTGCTGCGGTTCGGGCGGCTTCCTGCTGGCCGCAAAAAGCTACATAGAGGAGGCCTATCAGCTCGACGCCGACCAAAAGAAGTTCTTGAAGAACGAGGCATTCCACGGCTGGGAGATCGTTCCCGCCACGCGCCGGCTTTGCCTCATGAATCTTTTCCTGCACAACATCGGTGACTTTAACGATGTGCCGCCTATCACAAGAAATGATGCGCTTCTCTCCGACCCTGGTACGCGTTTCGACTACGTGCTCACCAACCCGCCTTTTGGTAAAAAGGCGACACTTAAAGCTGCTGCCGGCGAGGACGGTGAGCTTGTCGACGAAGAGCTCTCGTACTCTCGCCAGGACTTCTGGGCAACGAGCTCGAACAAGCAACTGAACTTTGTTCAGCACATTCATACCATCTTGAAAACTGGCGGCACCGCTGCCGTTGTCGTACCTGACAACGTACTGTTCGAGGGCGGTGCCGGTGAGACGGTGCGCCGTAAGTTGCTGGAGACCACGAACCTGCACACTATCCTGCGCTTGCCGACTGGTATCTTCTACAAGCCAGGCGTAAAGGCTAACGTTATATTCTTCGAGAACCGTCCCGGCAGCGAGAGCGTGCAGACCCGAGAGGTGTGGATTTACGACTATCGTACGAACGTTCACCACACGTTGAAGCAACACCCAATGACCGAGGCGGACCTTGCCGACTTCCTTGAATGCTACAGGCCCGGCCATATCGATGAGCGCGATGAGACCTACAACGAGGACAACAACCCCGATGGACGTTGGCGTCGCTTCACTATCGACGAGATTATGAGCCGCGACAAGCTGAGTCTCGATATCACCTGGATCAAAACCGGTGAGGACATCTCGGAGATCTCGCTTTCTGATTTGCTCTCAAGCATTCACGAGAAGAGCGATGCGATTGCCGACGCCGTGGAGCAGCTCGAGGCGCTTCTGAGGGACATCGAGGACTAATGGACACTAGGAAACTACGTCAAAAGCTGTTGGACCTTGCCATCCGCGGCAAGCTTGTTCCGCAAGATCCGAACGACGAGTCCGCAAGCGAGTTGCTGTCGCGCATCCACAAGGAGAAGCTCGCCATGGTCGAGCGCGGCGAGCTCAAGCCTAAGGATGTTAAAAACGATACCGTGATTTATTTCGGTTCCGATGGGCTGCCCTATGAGAAGCGGGCTGATAGTGAGGGTAAGGCAAAGTGCATTGAGAGCGAGATCCCATTCGAGCTCCCTGAAGGATGGAGTTGGGCAAGGGTTGCGAGCATTTCTGATGAGCCTTCATACGGCACATCTAAAAAATCAGATATAGAAGGAACGGTGCCTGTTCTGCGAATGGGCAACATAACACGTGTTGGCACAATTGATTATTCGGACCTTGTCTATACATCAGATGCAAACGACATCGCAAAATATGACTTACATCCAGGAGATTTGATTTTCAACCGCACAAACAGCCGAGAGCGGGTTGGCAAAGTCGCCTATTATGATGGCTCAATTCCCGCAATCTATGCAGGCTATCTCATTCGCTTTAGGGCTATCCTAATCAATCCTAAGTACATCAATTACGCTATGTGCACGCAATACGAGCGCAACTGGTGTGCGAGCGTGAAGACCGATGGTGTCAACCAATCGAATATAAATGCTAGAAAACTGAAGTCCTTCCTAATCCCCGTCCCGCCCCTCGCCGAGCAGCGCCGCATCGTCGACGCGCTCGACAAATACCTGGCACTCGTCGACGGGATCGAGCGAGACCGGGCGGACCTCGACGGCCTGCTCGCGCAACTCAAGTCCAAGGTGCTCGACCTGGCCGTCCGTGGGGAGCTCGTCGAGCACGACCCCGGAGACGAGCCCGCAAGCGAGCTTCTCTCGCGCATCCGCGAGGAGAAGCTCGCCATGGTGGGTCGCGGCGAGCTCAAGCCGAAGGACGTCAAAAACGACACCGTGATCTTCACCGGTTCCGATGGCCTGCGCTATGAGAAGCCCGCCGACGGCAAGGGCGAGGCGAAGTGCATCGAGGGCGCAATCCCGTTCGAGATTCCCGAGGGGTGGAGCTGG
>NZ_JAQLFP010000013.1 GCF_028207065.1 Collinsella aerofaciens | reverse complement strand
TCGCAGCCCCGACCCGCGGTCACGAGCGGGGGCTCCTATCTTTTTAGTGCCCTCGGATTGGGTCATAGTGTCTGTCGTTGCCGAAACATCAGCGTCGCCCTGATCAAAACCTGCCAAAAAGGGACAGGTTTATTTTGGTCGGTTTTATCTGGGCAAACGTGGTCGTCTATCGCAATGTAGTCGTTGGGGACGTTCTTGTTTGACTAGTCGTTTAAGAGCGTCCCCAATGACTACATATAAGAACGTCCCCAACGACTACATAGCATGAGAGTGGATAATCTCCCGGTTTGAGTCTGCATTCAAGCTCAAAGTGGGAGATTATCCACTCTCATTTGTTGTGTGTCCGAAAATCCACGCTCGTTTCTATTCCGCCTACATTTGTAGGAACAGTTCGTGGAGGCGGGTGTCGTCGTCGAGTTCTGGATGGAAGGTGACACCGAGCTGGTTGCCCTGGCGGGCGGCGACGATGCGCCCGTCGACTTTCGCTAGGGCCTTGGCGTCGCCGTGGACCTCGACGATGCGGGGCGCGCGGATAAACGTCAGCGGCACTTCACCGTCGATGCCGGCTACCTGCCCCTTGGTTCGAAAGCTGCCGAGCTGCCTGCCGTAGGCATTGCGCTCGACAAGTACATCCATGGTTGCCAAACGCGGCGTGCCCTTATCGTCATGGGCGGCAAGGTCGTGAGCCAGCAGAATCAGGCCGGCGCAGGTGCCCAGGACGGGCATGCCTTTGGCGATGCGGGTACGAAGCTCCTCGAGCATGCCCAACTCATCAAGCAGCTTCCCTTGAACGGTAGACTCGCCGCCGGGAAGTACCAGACGGTCAAAGTCCTGCTTCAAATCAGCCGCCTGCCTCAGCTCAATACAACGTGCGCCCAGCTCGGACAGGCTTGCCTCGTGCTCGGCAAAAGCACCTTGGACCGCCAGCACGGCGACCGTCTGGTCTGCGTAATCGCTCATGTGCGATCCTTTCTGTTGGACTAGCGCCCGCGCTCCTCCATGATGATCTCGATCTCGTCGGCGTTGATGCCGACCATGGCCTCGCCCAGGTCCTCCGAAAGCTCGGCGATGAGTTTGGCGTCGGTGAAGTTTGCCACGGCCTTGACAATGGCGGCTGCGCGCTTGGCGGGGTCGCCGCTCTTAAAGATGCCCGAGCCGACAAAGACACCTTCGGCGCCCAGCTGCATCATCAGCGCGGCGTCGGCGGGGGTCGCTACGCCGCCGGCGGCAAAGTTCACGACGGGGAGCTTGCCCGTGGCATGGACCTCGCGGACCAGCTCGACCGGCACCTGCAGTTGCTTGGCTGCCTCAAAGAGCTCGTCGTCACGCAGGGCAACAACGTCGCGGATCTGCTTTTGGATCTTGCGCATATGGCGCACGGCCTGAACGACGTCGCCCGTGCCCGGCTCGCCTTTGGTGCGGATCATCGTGGCGCCCTCGGCAACACGGCGCAGCGCCTCGCCCAGATCGCGGGCGCCACAGACAAACGGCACGTCAAACTGGGTCTTGTCGATGTGGTAGACATCGTCGGCGGGGGAGAGGACCTCGGATTCGTCGATGTAGTCGATCTCGATGGCCTGAAGGACCTGCGCCTCGACGATGTGACCGATGCGGCACTTTGCCATGACGGGGATCGAGACGGCCTCTTGAATGCCCTTGATCATCTTGGGGTCACTCATGCGCGACACGCCGCCGGCGGCGCGGATGTCGGCCGGGATGCGCTCGAGTGCCATGACGGCACAGGCGCCCGCCTCTTCGGCGATGCGTGCCTGCTCGGGCGTGGTGACGTCCATGATGACGCCGCCCTTGAGCATCTGCGCGAGCTCGCGGTTGAGTTTAACGCGATCGGCCTTGCTGGTCTGTTCTGCCATGGTTGCTCCCTTGGTTGGCATGTGCATTGCTTGACGGAATATCCTATCGGGGAGCTGGGCATGGCGAAATACTCAGTTTTCGAGATAATAACAAGGTTAGACTAATACCAGATTGAATGACTCGATAAGGTCAGGTGACAAACTCATGCTTGACTATAATTTGGAAAACCGCGGCGAAGCATCGCTCTATGAGTATGTTTACCAGCAAATTCGAGATGATATCGTAGCTGGACGTATTGCGGCGGGGGAGCATCTTCCGTCTAAGCGTGCCTTTGCCAGTCATCTGGGAATCAGTGTCATTACCATCGAGAATGCATATAGCCAGTTGCTTGCCGAGGGTTATATTTGCTCAAAGCCGCGGCGTGGTTACTACGCGTGCGAGCTTCCCGATGCACCGGTTTTGTCTTTGGCCGCGGGGGATATCGACCGAGATGCTGTCTCTGTTGGCCCCAGCGCGCATGATTCCGACGGACAGACCGAGCAGTTCGAGGCTCTTTCTCCTTCCGCTTTGGAGGCGGCGCGGCTTTGGCAAAGCACGCTGCGGGCGACACTGACGTCCGAAGACGAGCGCGAAATCTTTTCGCCCGCGCCGGCGCAGGGCACCGCTCGGCTGCGACGTGCGATTGCGCACCATCTGCGCGGGACAAGGGGTATGAATGTCGACCCCAACAACATCGTTATCGGTGCGGGCGCCCAGTTGCTCGATACCATGTTGGTTCAGCTGCTTGGCGCGGACAAGGTGTATGCCGTTGAGGATCCGGGCTATTTGCGCCTGACGCGCATCTATCAGGCTATGGGCTGCGAAGTGCGTCATATCCCGTTGGACGGTGAAGGCGTGGACTTGAGTGCTCTGCAGAAAACCGGGGCGGATGTCCTTCACCTGATGCCGTCTCACCAATATCCGACCGGCCTTGTGACGAGCATTGCGCGTCGCTATGCCCTGCTGAGCTGGGCCGCCGAGCAGCCGGACCGGTATCTCATCGAAGATGACTTTGATTGTGAGTTTCGCCTTGCCGGCAAGCCGATTCCCGCGCTCGCGTCGATCGATGCCGCCCAATCGGTCATCTACACCAACACCTTTTCAAAAAGTCTGTCGTCGGCCCTGCGTTTGGCGTATATGGTCCTGCCTGATGAGCTGATGGAACGGTTTAGGCGCAACCTTGGTTTTTACGCCTCGTCGGTGAGTTCTGTTGACCAGGTCGCTTTGGCTCGCTTGCTGGAATCGGGTGATTACGAGCGACATGTGAACCGCGTGCGCGTTCGAGCTCGCGAGGCGCGTGATGGCCTGACGGCGCTTGTGCGAAAGGCGTTTCCGGCGGGGGAGTTTTTGGTTGAGCACGCGGATGCCGGCCTCTACTGCGTCGTAGTTGCGGAGTGCGATACGGGCGGAAACTCTTTTACACGCGCCCTCGCGCGCTCGAGCATCCCTTACATCGATATCAATGACTGTTTTTGGTGTCCCGATGGCGCACATGGATCTTCAAACCCGACTCGAATCCTTGTCCAGTACGACGATTTGAGTCCAAATGAGCTAAATACCCTGGAATCGCAGCTAATGGGCGCACCCTCTAACCTAAGTGAGTAGGCTTTTAGCGTGAGGAGGACCAGGCCGTTTTGTAGCAAGCTATCTACCTGCGATTTTGTGAAGCAGTTTAGTCGGTCTGCTCGGCGGGTCCTAAATAGTCTACTCACTTGCCGCGCAAGGCTTCCGCATGAGAAAAGAAGCGGGGTTTTCAACAACGCTCCGTCCAGTTCTTGGCAAGCTTTTGGCCAGTTGGGGAGGGCTGTTGAAAACTTAACAGTCCGTTCGACGCCCTTTTCGGTGCGTTCGCGCCAATGCGTGAGTACCAGGGTTGAAATCCGTGTTCTCCTGTGCCTATGAAGGATCTACTTTGTGACATATCGGCTTTTAGGTACTGGCGCTTGCCCCCTCAAGTCCTTGCTTTGTGTCCGCCGCTTCCACGACCGGAAGAAGACCGGCAGCGATATGACCTTGTCCGTAACCCGACGGCTAAGGTTGCGCTCGGCTTTCCGTTGTATACGTTGGTTCGAACGAGAAACAAGCGGACTTGCCCTGCCGGCATGAGGCAGCGGCTGTTTCTCGGTGAGCTCCCCAGGGAATCCGTGCTAGAAACGGAGCATGGGTTTTTTGATTACGTCTCCTCTACTGACGGCATTCATCATGTTGCGGCATCTGACGGATCTTCAGCTTCTTTTGGTATTGGCGGAGATGTGCGGTTTGTTTGCGGTGTGTGCCCTGCCGGCGGCACTCGAGGCGGAGCTTTCGCGTGCAATTGATTCGGGCGCGATTCCGACAACTTCGGGCTGGACACGCTGTCCGTCCGAGGATGGCGTCGCTTCAGATTTATGGCGTCGCGACGCTTTGGTTTTGAGCGGAGACCTCGACCGTTTTTGTTCAGATGTTTACGGGATGCGGTACGGCAAGCGATTTATGGCGGTGTCGCGTTTTGTTCCGCTGGGCGCCGCATCGCCCTTTGAGGTCGAGGCGTATTTGTTGTTTGCACTGCCGCGAACACTAGGGGGCGAAGGTTTTTGCGGCATAGAGCTCAATGTCGAAGTGAGGCTAGGTGCAAGTGCTCGAGCGATTGTGGGAAAGTCCCGCGTCTTTATCGACCTGCTTCTGTCTTCGCCGGACGGAGCGCGACAGGTGGCCATTGAATGTCAGGGAAAGGCCTCGCACGGGCGCGCAGGGGACGGCTTGCGTGACGCTGACCGCATGACGGCCCTTCAGGCCATGGGCTACGATGTACTTCTCCTGACACACAGACAGATATTCGATGAGGATAAATTCCGCGCGATCGTTAAGGCCGTATGCAGGATGCTCGATGCTGAATATCGTGATAAAAGTTCAGATGAGCAAAGGGCTGAGACATTACTCCGGTCCGAACTATTCGTTGACTGGACAAAATTGGGAGTAATCGACGGAAAGATGCCCGTTAGACACAAAACAGCTCGATCGTGGACGGCTGCGGTTCTAAGTGAGTAGACTTTTGGCACTTTGGTGACCAGGCCGTTTTGTAACAAGGCATTTACCTGCGGCTTTATAAAGTGATATGGATGGCCTGCTCGGCAAGTTCAAAAAAGTCTACTCACTTAGTTTTTGACGAGAAGCCGATGCCGAAGGCGGTCCTGTTTCAGGGCGTTAACAAGTTCGTGAGTCACGAAAAAGGCCCGAACCATGCGGTCCGGGCCTCATCGAGCTAGAGATTATCTCTCAGGCGGCTGGCTTAGCCAAAGTAGCGCTTGAGCAGACCGGCGAAAGCCTTGCCGTGGCGAGCCTCGTCGCGAGCCATCTCGTGCACGGTGTCGTGGATGGCATCGAGGCCAGCGGCCTTGGCGCGCTTGGCAAGATCGGTCTTGCCGGCGGTGGCGCCATTCTCGGCCTCAACGCGCATCTCGAGGTTCTTCTTGGTGGAGTCGGTCACAACCTCGCCCAGGAGCTCGGCGAACTTGGCGGCATGCTCGGCCTCCTCGTGCGCAGCCTTCTCCCAGTACAGGCCGATCTCGGGATAGCCCTCGCGATGAGCGACGCGAGCCATGGCCAGGTACATACCGACCTCGGAGCACTCGCCCTCAAAGTTGGCGCGCAGGTCAGCAACGATGTCCTCGGAGACGCCCTCCATCTTGGCGACGCCCACGACGTGCTCGGCAGCCCACTCGAGCTGACCCTCCTCCTGCTTTAGGAAGCGAGAGCCGGGAACGCCGCACTGGGGGCACTTGAAATCCTCGGGCAGCTGGTCGCCGTCGAACTCTTCCACATAACCGCAAACGGGGCAAACAAACTTCATGATTCGATCCTTTCGATCGATGGCGATGGAGCGCTCGTCCGGTCCCGTAAGGGCCCTCTCCGGACGTGCGTCTTGACGAGTTCTATTATCCATAAATGCAACCAAATGTGAAGCCTATTAGGAATGATTTTTAATAAAAAATTTTAGGCATGTGAAGATGTTGATTGATTAACGATTGCCAGGCCGCTCGAGACCTCCGATGAGTACAATCGGTCGAGCAAATGTTGACCTATCAACAAATGAAGGAGTTTCCTTTATGCATCTAGCCCGTCGTGCCTGGTGCCGAACATATCAGACGGTTTTTCGCATCGCATTGCCGATCCTGCCCTATACCGAGCCGCGCATTTTGGAGCATGCCGAGGACGTGCCCGCGGTGCTTCAAAAGCGCTCGATACAGCGGGTTCTTATCGTGACGGATCCCGGTATTGCCCGTCTGGGGCTCACGGCGCCGCTCGAGACGGCGCTCGCGTCCAAGGGAATTGGCGTTACGGTCTATGCCGAAACGCGTGCGAACCCCACGGTCTCAAACGTGGAGGAAGCGGCGTCCCTGTATCGCGAGAGCGCCTGTCAGGCCATTATCGGCTTTGGCGGCGGCTCGGCCATGGACTGTGCCAAGGGCGTGGGCGCACGCATCGCACAGCCAAACAAGCCCATCAACAAGATGCGCGGCCTGCTGCGCGTTCATCGTCGCCTGCCGCTGCTCATCGCCGTTCCCACCACGGCAGGTACGGGTAGCGAGGTCACGCTCGCAGCGGTCATTACCGATGACGAGTCGCACTACAAGTACCCCATTAACGACTTTGTGCTTATCCCGCGCTTTGCGGTGCTCGACCCCGAGTTTACGCGCGGCCTGCCCGCCTCCATTACGGGGCAGACGGGCATGGATGCCCTGACGCATGCCGTCGAGGCCTTTATCGGCCGTAGCACCACGCCCTACACGCGCAAGATGGCGCGCCAGGCGGTGCAGCTCATCCACGACAATTTGCTCGAGGCCTATGAGTATGGCGACGACATACGTGCGCGTCGCAATATGCTTTCGGCGGCGTATAAGGCGGGCGTTGCGTTTACCCGCTCCTATGTGGGATACGTTCACGCCATCGCGCACAGTCTGGGCGGCCGATACGGGATTCCGCACGGCTTGGCCAACGCGATCATCCTGCCGCACATGCTCCGCGCTTATGGTGACGCCGCCGCCCCCAAGCTCGCCGATCTTGCTCGCATGGCGGGCATTGCGCCGGCTACCGCGCAGGACGGTCTTGCGGCCGAGGCCTTTATCGATTGGGTCGACCGCATGAACGTTGCCCTGGGTATCCCCAAATATGTGACAGGCATTCGCCGCTCCGACATTCCCGAAATGGCAACGCACGCCGATGCCGAGGCCAATCCCCTGTACCCCGTTCCGCTTTTAATGGACCGTTTGGAACTCGAGCATATGTACGAAGTTATCGCAGGTGGTATGTTTGAGGACGAGAACTAGGAGGGTCCATGAACACCGAGGAAATCGCGCGCATCGTTGCCGATCAGCGCGCCTATTTTAAGACGCACGCCACGTTTGATGTCGATGCTCGACGCCGCGCCCTCGTGCGCCTGCGCGAGGCGGTGCGGGCACACGAGATCGATATCGCCCATGCGCTCAAGACCGATTTGGGAAAGTCGCATGACGAGGCCTATATGTGCGAGATCGGCACCTCGCTTTCCGAGATTCGTCATCAGATCGCTCACGTGGCTCGATGGAGTCGCCCGCGTCTGCGTCCGTGTGACCTCGCCAACGCCGTGAGTGTGTGCAAGACGCAGGCCGTGCCCTATGGCGTCACACTCATCATGGCTCCGTGGAACTACCCGTTTTTGCTGACGCTCGAGCCACTCGCCGGCGCCCTTGCCGCGGGCAATACCGTGGTCACCAAGCCGAGCGCATATGCTCCGGCATCGAGCGCGGTGCTCAAGCAAATCTGTGAAGAGGCATTTGATCCGTGCCTGGTGACGGTTGTCGAGGGCGGTCGCGCCGAGAACGAAGCACTGCTCGACGAGTGCTGGGACAAGATCTTCTTTACCGGTAGCATTCCGGTCGGCAAGCTCGTCATGGAGCGCGCAAGTAAAAACCTTACGCCCGTGACGCTTGAGCTGGGCGGAAAGAGTCCCTGCATCGTGGATGCGACGGCAAACTTGAAGGTTGCGGCACGGCGTATCGCCTTTGGTAAATGGCTCAACGTGGGGCAGACCTGCGTGGCACCCGACTACCTGCTGGTCGATACGAGCGTGCGCGACGAGCTGCTGGGCCTCATCAAGGAGGAGGTCCGCCGCATGTTTGGCGAGCATCCGCTCGACAATGAGGACTACGGGCATATCGTCAACGCCAAGCATTTTGCGCGCGTGCGCGGGCTGATCGATCCCGATAAGGTCGTGCTTGGAGGTGCCGCGCGCGAGGCTTCGCTCAAGATCGAGCCGACGATTTTGGACGGCGTGACCCCCGATGACGCCGTGATGCAGGAGGAGATCTTCGGTCCCATCTTGCCGGTGCTGACGTTTGAGAGCCTAGACGAGGCCGAAGCGTTTATTACGGATCGTCCGACGCCGCTGGCCCTGTATATCTTTAGCCAGGACTGTGCGGTTCAGCAGCGCTTTGTGCGTTACGTGCCCTTTGGTGGTGGCTGTGTTAATGACACCATTATGCATTTGGCCACGAGCCATATGGGCTTTGGCGGCATGGGGGCGAGCGGTATGGGACAGTACCATGGACGCGAGAGCTTCGATACGTTTAGCCACAAGAAGAGCATCGTGAACAAGGCAACGTGGTTGGACGTGCCATTCCGCTATGCCCCTTATGCAAGCTGGAAGCACAAGTTCGTGCGCATGTTTGTGCATTAGAATCAGATAAGGATGAATTTATGTCCGCACGGGCCCGTAGACTTCTCGATAAGGTCAAACGCTGGTTTATCCGGCCGTTAGAGGAGTTGCCATGTACGAGCCTTCACGTGTTCTTCTGTCGTTTCATATCGCAGGATTTCAATATGCCGACGGCGCTTTGGTCCTAGGCGATCTTAAAGCGGGCGATAAACTGACGCTGTGTGCCGAGCGCGATAATCCCCATGACCCCGAGGCGGTTGCGATCTACTATGGCAAGACCAAACTTGGCTATGTTCCGGGAAACGAGGTCGGCCCGCTGTCCTTGATGATGTATTACGGCCATGAGGACGTATTTGAGGCCCACGTGCAACAGGTTGCTCCCGAGCGCAGCCCGTGGCATCAGGTTCGCGTTGGACTCTACGTGGTGGATGCTCGCTAGTCGGCAATGGGGACTGCCATGTTTGATGACGATGATCTGTTCGATCTGACGGATGACCCGTTTGAGTGGGATATGCTACTTGATGACGATGAGTTGGAGCAGGACCGCAAAAAGCAAAAGGATAAGAACACCCCGGGAAAAGATTCGAATAAAAAGGACAAGCGCCGCCGAGGATTGTTCGGCGGGCTCTTTGGCTAACCGCCGCATCGCTGTGTCTGTATACTTAGCACGAGTTTGATGCGTTGCGAAATGAGGACAGAGACGATGATGTGGTTTACCGCCGACCTGCACCTGGGCGATACGAATATCTTGCACGACATGGATCGGCCGTTTGATTCGGTCGAGGAGATGAACCGCAAGGTCATCGATGCCATCAATGAGTGCGTGGCTGTGGACGACCGCCTCTATATCTTGGGAGACTTTACCTATCGTTTGCCCCTGGCAGAGGCGGTGCGCCTGCGCGAGCGTATCGAATGCAAGAATGTGACGCTCGTCCGTGGTAACCATGACGGCGACTGGGAAAATCCGGACGCGCCGCGCATTTGGGATGAGGTACGCGACTATCTTGAGATTGCGCCCGGCTATGCTCGCGGGCACAGGCTGGTACTGAGCCATTACCCCATGCTCAGCTGGAATGGTAAGGCACGCGGCGCCATTATGCTGCACGGGCATATCCACAGCAGGGGAGACCGCACCAACGCGCGCAACCGCGATCGCGAGCGCCCTATCTTTCGCTATGATGTCGGTCTCGATGCCAACGATTACAAGCCCGTAAGCCGTGATCAAATCCTTGACTTCTTTGGGCTGTAATTCTCGAACCACCACACAAACCACCACAAAGGTGCCTGTCCCCTTTGTGGCGGTTCTGGCGCCGTTGCCATTATGGCGGCGGCGCCTTTTTTGTCCGTGCGGCGCGGTAGAGTGTAGTCGGTTGAAATTTGCGTCCATCGAGGAGCTGCCATGAACGAGATCAAGTGCCCGCATTGCGGCGAAGTTTTTAAGGTCGATGCGTCCGGTTATGCGGATATCGTCAAGCAGGTGCGCGATGCCGAGTTCTCGCGCGACCTGGACGAGCGTGTGAAGGCAGTCCAGCGCGAGGGCGAGCAGGCGTTGGAGCTTGAACGCTCACGCTCGACGGCTGCTTTGCAAAAGGCAGAGTCTCAGCGCGATGCTCAGCTTGTCGAGCAGAAGAACGCCGCAGCTCAACAGCTGGCGCAAGAGCTCGCCAAGCGCGATGCGGAGCTTGCCGAGCTGCACGCTAGGCTCGAGGGCGCTGCCGCAGAGCGCGAGAGCGCAACCCAGCGCGCGGCGGTTGAGGCCCGTGCCGACGCTCAAAAGGAGAATGCCGAGCTCCAGCGCGAAATCGACAACTTGCGTGCGCAGCTGGGGCGCAAGGATGACGAAGCCAAGCTTGCCGAGTCGGCGGCGCGCAATGCTGCTCAAAACGATGTAGCTGCACGAGATGCCCAGATTGCCGAGTTGCAGGCCAAGCTCGCCGCGGCGGACAAGGCCCAGGAGATGGCGCTTGCCGCTGCCGCGGCCGAGTCTCAGCGTGAGCTCGATGCCGCTCGCAGCGAGGCCGAACGCACACTCACAGACTACCGCGCGAAGGTGCAGGAGAAGTTTTCCGCCGCAAAGGCTCAGTCTGAGCAGGAGGCCGAGGGCCTGCGCGCCCAGCTGCGCGAGCAGGAACTGATGGCAAAAATGAACCTATCGGAGGCGGTCGCCGCGGCGGAGCGAGAGCGCGATGAGGCCCGCGCAAAGCTCACGAGCGAGCTGGCGGTGCGCGATTCGCGCGAGGAACAGGCCAGAGCAGCACACGAGCTCGAGCTTGCGCAGGCCAAGCGCGCGAGCGATGACCTGATTCGTTACAAGGATGAAGAGATTGAGCGCCTTAAGGACATGAAGGTTCGCCTGTCTACCAAGATGGTGGGCGAGTCGCTCGAGCAGCATTGCGAGACCGAGTTCAACCGTCTGCGCATGACGGCGTTTCCCAATGCGTACTTCGAGAAAGATAACGATGCGTCCGAGGGCACCAAGGGCGACTTTATTTTCCGCGAATGTGACGCGAGCGGCAACGAGGTCATTTCGATTATGTTCGAGATGAAAAACGAGAACGACGAGACCGCGACCAAGCATAAAAACGAGGACTTCTTTAAGAAACTCGATCACGATCGTCGCCAGAAAGGCTGCGAGTATGCGGTGCTCTGCACCCTGCTGGAGCCTGAGAGTGAGCTCTATAACGCGGGCATCGTCGACGTGAGTTACCGCTATGAGAAGATGTACGTGATCCGCCCGCAGTTCTTCATTCCCATGATTACGCTGCTGCGCAATGCCGCCATGGGTTCGCTGCGCTATAAGCAGGAGCTAGCGGAGTACAAACAGCAGAATATCGATGTCACGAACTTCGAAGCCAAGATGGAAAAGTTCAAGAATGATTTCGGTCGCAACTACGAGATCGCGAGCCGCAAGTTCCAAACGGCGATCGATGAGATCGACAAGACGATTAGCCATCTGCAGAAAACCAAGGAGGCGTTGCTGTCCTCCGAGAACAATCTGCGCCTTGCCAACAAGAAAGCCGACGATCTTACCATTCGCAAGCTCACGTGGGGCAACAAGACCATGAAGGCGGCGTTTGACGAGGCACGCGGGGCTGCGCCAGAGACAAACGATGAGCCAGCCGAGGCGGATTCGTATGAGGTCGAGGATGCCGAGTAGGGGATAGCGTATCGCGCAAAAAGCGGGGCCGCTGGCGATGTTGCCAGCGGCCCCGCTTCGTTTCGCCCCATTGCGCCCGGCTAGTCTTCGAGCAGGTCCTCGATAAAGCCGACACGGTAGTTCTTGAAGATGACCTCGCCGCCGTCTTGCGTGGCATCCAGGTCGACGTCGCCCATGATGCCAAAATCGTGGTCGCCATCCTCGTCGGCAAAGATCTGGTGCACGTGCCATACGTGCGCGGTCTTCTCGTCGGACTCATCGATGGAAAACATTGCGGCACTGCGGGCGTCTCCGTCGGTGAGGATCTCCTCGTGCTGCTCATGGTAGGCATCGAGGGCCTTTTGCCAGCGGATCTCGCTCATGCCCCAGTCGTCGTCGAGTTCGCCCAGGTCGCGAATGTGCTCGCGGGCGGCAAGGGTCACGCGGCGGAAGAGCGCGTTGCGCACCAGCAGGGTGCAGCCACGGCGGTCTTCCACGACTTCATCGATGCCCTGCGGCGGTGCGGCGTCGAGTGCAGCGGGGTTGCCGGCGTTCTCCCACTCGTCCACCAGGCTCGAGTCGACCGAGCGCACCACAAAGCCGAGCCACGAAATGATGTCACGCAGGCGCTCGTCGCGCTTCTCAATGGGCACGGTGCGGTCGAGCGAACGGTAAGCCTCTGCCAGGTAGCGCAGCAGAATGCCCTCGGAGCGGGCGATGCCGAGCTTTTGAATGTAACCCTTAAAATCGCTCGCGCTCTCCAGCATATCGCGCAGAACGCTCTTGGGAGAGAGTTGGTAGTCGTTTGCCCAGGGTACTTCCTGGCAGTACTTGTCAAAAGCGGCGTCGAGCAAATCATCGAGCGGTTTTTCGTACGTGACGTCCTGAATACGCTCCAGACGCTCCTCATACTCGATGCCGTCGGCCTTCATTTCGGCCATAGCGCGATCGCGCGCGGCACGCTCCTGTGCGCGCAATACCTGCTTGGGGTCCTCGAGCGTAGCCTCGACCATCGAGATGAGGTCCATGGTATAGGTCTCGCTCTCGGGGTCGAGCAGCTCCAGCGCGGCAAGCAAAAACGGCGAGAGCGGCTGATCGAGCGCAAAATCCTCGGGCAGGTCGACCGTCAGCGCGTAGTCGATGTCCGGCGCGGCGTCAGCCGGAGCGTCGGGTGCGGGCGGCACCTCGGTGCGCACGACGACGCCGGAGTCGATGAGCGTGGCGAAGATCTCGTCGGCACGAACCTCGAGCTTTGCCTTTTCCTCGGGTGTTTGCAGGCTTGTCTCGATGAGGTCGTGCACGCGGGCGCGAGCGTCGCCGCCCTGCTCGACCACGCTAATCACCATGGAGTGCGTGATGCGCAGGCGCGGCTTGAGTGTCTCGGGCTGCGTCTCGATCAGGCGCTCGAACGTCTGCTTGTTCCAGGTGACAAAGCCCTCGGGGGCCTTCTTCTTTTTAATCTTGCGGAGCTTTTTGGGGTCGTCGCCCGCCTTGGCCATAAGCTTGGCATTCTCGATCTCGTGCTCGGGTGCCTCGGCGATGACCATGCCCTCGGTATCGAAGCCCGAGCGGCCGGCACGACCGGCAATCTGATGGAACTCGCGGGCGCGCAGACGACGCATCTTGTAGCCATCGAACTTGGTGAGCGCGGTGAGCACCACGGTGTGGATGGGCACGTTGATACCGACGCCGAGCGTATCGGTGCCGCAGATGACGGGTAGCAGGCCCTGCTGCGCCAAGCGCTCGACCAGCAGGCGGTAGCGCGGCAACATGCCAGCATGGTGCACGCCGACGCCGCATCCGAGCAAGCGCTTGAGGATTTTGCCGAAGGCCGTCGAGAAGCTCGTGCCCTTGGCCGCCTCCTTGATGGCCTCGCGCTGCTCCTTGCTGGCAATGCCAAAATTGGCGAGCGACTGTGCCGTCGCAAGTGCGGCATCCTGGCTAAAGTGCACGATATAGAGTGGGGCCTCGTCGCGGCGTATGGCGAGCTCGACCGTGCCCTCGAGGGAGGTCGTCACATAGTCGTAACTCAGCGGAACAGGACGCGGGGCGTCGACGACCAAGTCGCAAGCAGCGCCGGTGTGCTCCTCGAGTGAGGCGGCGATGGCAGTGACATCGCCGAGCGTGGCGCTCATGAGCATGAATTGCGTGTGAGGCAGGGTGAGCAGCGGCACCTGCCAGGCCCAACCGCGATCGGGGTCGGCAAAGTAGTGGAACTCGTCCATGGCGACGCAGCCAACATCGGCATCTTCGCCCTCGCGTAGTGCGTCGTTGGCGAGGATTTCTGCCGTACAGCAGATGACGGGCGCCTTGGTGTTGACATGCGTGTCGCCGGTGATCATACCGACGTTATCGCGGCCGAGCACCTGCACAAGGTCGAAAAACTTCTCGCTGACCAGAGCCTTGATGGGGGCCGTGTAATAGCAGCGTTTGCCCTGTGCCATGCCCATAAAGAGCATGCCCAGCGCGACAAGCGACTTGCCCGATCCGGTCGGCGTGCCCAGAATGACGTGATCGCCGGCGGCTAGATCCATGAGGGCCTCTTCCTGGTGGTCCCACAGCTCAATACCGCGATCGCTCGTCCATTCAAAGAAGCGCTCGAAGGCCTGGTCGGGCGTGAGCCACGGTTCGGGCTCGCTGCCGTCCTCGGGCTCCCACCAGGTGGGGGAGAGCGCACCGAGTGAGCCGAATTCGGCTTCGGTTCCCGTGCCGCCCGAGAATGAGCTGGCGGCTCCGGCACCGGAGACGGTGCTGGCGGCGATATCTGTCGTGGTCTGTGCCATGTGTTTGCTTTCTCTCGCGATTGTCCGCCAACTATTATGGCGTAGCGTCGCATCGATGCGTTCGCAGGCAAGAAAATGCAGGAAATGGGCGTTCTGCCCAGCCGTTTAGTGTAGTCGCTAGCCAAGTGAGTAGACTTTTTGCGATATTGCGAGCACATGACTTTTGCGCAAGGGTTCTACCTGCGGTTTTATGTTTCGCTATGCGGGCTGTGCCTGGCTATTGCAAAAAAGTCTACTCACTTAGGTTTGAGGGCCGTTCGCTGGCGCCAATTTGCGCTTGTTTGCCGACGCCGCGACCATCAGAAGCCCCTAGGACTCTTGCGGCAGGCGCTTCTTGCCTTTGCGGGCGCGGTTTCTAAAGTTCTCGACGGCCTCTTCCATGCCCAGAGGTACATAGGTGAGCTCATCGAGGTTTTCGGGCAGGTAGCAGGCAAGGCTTTGCTCCTGCGCGCGGCCCGCCGCGAGCTGTTCATTGCTGGGCTGCGCGCCGGGTGTGGCGCAAATGCCATAGACGACGGCACCCATCTCGCGCGTGCGGCATTCGTACTCGGTCTCGGGATGCTCGGGATGGTCGCGGCGGACGTCGTCGCTTACCCAAAGCGTGTCGTAGCCGGCCGCGGCAAACTGCCCCAGGGCGTAGTCGCGCAATGGCTTACTGTCGGTTCGCAGTGTGACGGTGGCGCCGACTGAAAAGAGCGGGCGGTAGAGCATCAGATGGTCGACATGGACGAGTCGTTTTTTGGCGTACTTGGCCTTGGGCTGCGGCGTGGGAAAGTTAATGGTAATGGCATCGAGCTCGCCTGCGGCAAACAGCTGCGGCAGCGATGCGGCGCCTCGGGGCAGGACGAGTGCGTTGGACAGCTCCTGCTCGCAGATTTTCTGTGCGGCATAGGCGATGCAGATGGGCTCCTGGTCCATACCGATAAAGAGGGTGTTTGGCTCGTGGGCCGCGCGCTCTACAAGGTACGTTCCCTTGCCACAGCCAAGATCCAGGTGAAGGTGTTCGAAGGGCTTGCTGCCAACTGGCGCGCAAGCCTCGCGCCAATCTCCGGCATAGGCCTCGGGGTTCGTCTCAATCGCATCGGCGTAGCGCTCCAGGCGCTCCTCGAGCACAAAGTTCTTAGGCGTGCGAACGTGGACGGCTCCCATGAGGCTCCTTGATCATGAGTATGGAACGCATGGCAGCACGTTCCATCAATGGGTTGAAAAGGGTGGGGCATAGCTTGCCCGAAAGTTGCGGTGCGGCTCGGCGGCAAGTCGCCGATGCCTACAGGCGCTTGAGAATCACGTAACGGTTGAGCTCGCCGCTGCGACCGTCGGCATGGAAGCGCTCAAGCTCGCGCACGGGGACCTCGCCGCTCTTGTAGAATGTGCGCACGCCGCGCACCAGGTCGGTGATCTGCTGATCGTCAAAGTGATGGCAATAGCGGTAGGCGTGGCGGTCGTTTTGCCAGCCAATGAGGTGGTCGCCGGCTTCAAACTGCGCGGAATCGTAACTTTCAAACGGCGGGGTGAGCTCGGCGCGGGCTTCGGCGCGAACGGCCTTGCGCGCCATGCGCTCGTCGTTCATAAACTCCCAAAAGCTGATGGCGATGATGCCGCCTGGGCGCGTCTGGCGCACCAGGGCGTCGAGCACGCGTACGCGGTACTCGCACGACGGCACGTGGTGCATAAAGCCAAAGCAGACCGAGATGTCGGCGAGCGGGGCGTCGAAAAGCACGTCGGGTGTCTCGGCGGGGTTGAGCTTCATGAGGGCATCGAGTACGTCGAGTTCCTGGAAGTGCAGGTTGGGAATGCGCAGGGCGTGACCGTGCGCATCGATAGCCAAATCCTGACACGAGTCAACACCATAGAACTCAAACGGGCAACTGGCATCTGCCGAGGGGTTTGCGCCGTCGACGCCCTTGGCGGAAAGTGCGCCGCCGGCGGCAAAGTTCTCGAATCGCATGTTGCCGCAGGCAAGATCGAAGACGCGGACGGGATGCTCGATCGTGGCGACGTCGAGCTGCTCGAGCGCTATGTCCATGGTGCGTACCCAGCCGGGCCACGGTGCCTGGCGCGTATCGGAGAAGGAGGCGGAGTGCTCGCGATAGAACGTATTGTTGAGCTGAATGAGCGATGAGGCGAAATCGCGGTTCACGGCGCGGAACTCCCTCCGTTGGCGGTGCGGAATAAACAGTACGACCATACTACCGTTAACGCCGCAACGGGGACAACCGAGCTGCGGGTCATTGCTTTGTTTGGACACATTTCCGCAGCTCATATATGCCCGCAACCGCCGGTTGTCAAAAATCTCACTAGAATAGGTGGCATGCTTTTGGCGGTGGCGGATAGATTTTTAACTGTGCAAGGCGCCTTAAGAACAAAAACGGTCCGGCGGCACGGCTGGCATCGCATAGGAGGAACCATGAATGTAGAAACTGCGCAGCGGCTCGCCGACCTTCGTCGCAGCAAGGGTTTTAGCCAAGAAGGGCTGGCGCGAAAGCTGGGGCTGTCGCGCCAGGCGGTCAGTAAATGGGAGCGTGCGGAGAGCTCGCCCGATACCGAGAACCTGATCTCGCTCGCAAAACTCTATGGCGTGAGTTTGGACGAACTCCTTAATCCGAGCGATGAGATCGAGGACGATATCGAGTTTGAGAACGAGGACCGCGCCCGTCAGCGCGAGGCCGAGGCAGCGGAGCGCGCCCGTACCCATGAGGCAGCGGCACTTGCTACCGAGGCGGCAACACAGGCGAGTGATGCCGCCGCCAAGGCGGCGCAAGCGGCAAGCTGGAGCGCGCAGGCCGCCAATGCCGCTACGGCGCAGGTGACGAGTGGCGGCGCAGCTGGCTCGACTCCGGTGAAAGGTCCGTTCCAGTCGTTTCCGTATTGGGCCGTGTGCTGGCTGCTGTTCTTTTTGCTGATGTTCCTGTTTGGTGGCTCCTTTGCCGCGCTGATCTTCTTTACAATCCCCATCTATCACTGGGTGGCGCGTGCGCTCGATGGCGATTGGGCACGCGGGGATATTCAGGTTGGTCCGGCGCCGGAGGCGGCTAAGGCTCAGGATGTTTCCGCTGCGGTTGATACTGACGTGGCTTCCTCGACCGCCGCTGAGCCGAGCGCCAAAGAAGGTGATGAATGATGAAGCTCTCGCATGAGTCCAAGGTCCGCCTGGGCGTCGGTATCGGAGCGTTC
This sequence comes from Collinsella aerofaciens, assembly GCF_028207065.1. Classification (GTDB taxonomy): domain Bacteria; phylum Actinomycetota; class Coriobacteriia; order Coriobacteriales; family Coriobacteriaceae; genus Collinsella; species Collinsella aerofaciens_AR. The sequence goes on along the minus strand of NZ_JAQLFP010000013.1, from coordinate 44,753 downwards.
GTGCTCATCATCGGGCTTATCTTTGGCACTTCGCGGATATTGTTTCATTTTGATGGCCCGTGGGATCTCGGCGATATTGCATCCGGTTTGTCCGGTATGGACGATGTGGTTGACGGGGACGATTCTTTGGATGGCGGTAACTATTCCGCTCAGTCTCGGCAGCTTTCGAGCGAAACGTTTGATGCCGACTCATTCCAGTCCCTTGACCTGGATGTGACATCGGGTGAGGTTGAGATCAAGTGCGTTTCCGGCGGGCAGGTGCGTGTCATCGAGAGCGGCCGCGTCGCAAAAGGAGTAGCTGCTTACGATGCGGCAACCCAGAATCTGGCCGTGGTTAAGGGTTCTGCGCTCAAGATTCGCCAGTTCGATTGCGATGACGAGCGCGCCATTGACCGCACGGTTACCGTCGAACTGCCGCGCGAAGTTGCCGATAACATGGTGGGCATTACAGCGAATGTAGGATCGGGCGACCTGACGGTCACGGACATTGCGTGTCATGACCTCAACTTGACTTTGGACTCGGGAGACATCGAGTTTGCGGGTACTGTAACCGACACCCTGAATGCCAAGGTAGGTTCGGGCGATGTGACGTTCGAGCTCTACCAGGCCCCCGCGAAGTCTATGGACGTAAGCGTGGACTCGGGCGATGTGGAGATAACGGTTCCGAACTCTACGGGCTTTAAGGCGAGCCTCACCGTGGGCAGCGGTGACTTCGAGAGCGATTTCCTTCCGCTTGGCTACGATGGCGAGACCATATTGAATCTTGAATTCGACAACGGTGATAAGTCTGCCACGTATCGTTTTAAGGTCGGTTCGGGCGACATGTCGTTCGATCCGGAGTGACATGCGGTTTTCGGAGGTCGGTGCATATAGGCATGCTCTTTGATGGAGGCGCCGGGGCCGTGACTGGCTCCGGCGCCTTTGCCTTTACAATGGGGGCATGGAACAGATTATTTTGAACATACTCGAGGCTCTGCGTCGCGGCGAGACCGTGGACGACAAGGCACTCGTCAAGCTGATACATGCTGAGGCGCGCCGTGAGGGCGCCGACAAACGCGATTTGGCCAAGCGCCGCCTGCTGCCGTTTTACCAGCGGGTGAAGCGCGAGGAGCCGGCTCGTTGGGCTGGATGGAATGTCGATGCCGATCTGGAACGCCAACTGCTGCAGGTGCTGCGTATGAAGCCGCGCCGAACGGCCTCGGGCGTGGCGACCATTACCGTCATCACCAAGCCCTGGCCATGCTCGGGCGATTGCCTGTTTTGCCCCAACGATCTGCGCATGCCCAAAAGCTACCTGCACGCCGAGCCGGCGTGCGCCCGTGCAGAGCAAAATTGCTTTGACCCGTATCTGCAGGTGAGCGCCCGTTTGACGGCGCTTTCGCAGATGGGGCATGCGGCCGACAAGATCGAGCTCATCGTGCTCGGCGGTACCTGGAGCGACTATTCGCAAGGGTATCAGGCATGGTTTATGTCGGAGCTCTTCCGTGCGCTCAATGATGATGCGGTGGCGGGCGTGGCGGCAAACCCCATGTTGGCGCGTCCGGGCATCAGCCGTGCCGAGGCGGGGCGTCTGCTCGATGACGCTCCCGCCGATGCCCTGCCGCCTGTGGTAGCAGAGCGCCGCGAGCGCTATCGGGCCGCCGGCATTGCGACAGACGAGGCCGAGCTTGCGAGCGGCGTTACCGACGAGCAGGAGCGTGTGGATGCTGCCGTGGGTGGCTATAACCGTGCAGTGCGTCGCCTGTACGGCTCCGGTACGCCCTGGGGCGAGGTCGCCGAGTGGCAGACGGCGACGATGGAGGAGCTCGAGCGGCAGCAGCGCATCAACGAGACGGCGAAGCATCGCGTGGTCGGGCTCGTTATCGAAACGCGTCCCGATGCTGTAACACCGCAGGCGCTCACGCTCATCCGTCGTCTGGGCTGTACCAAGATTCAGATGGGCATCCAGAGCCTCGACCAGCATCTGCTCGATATCAACGAGCGTCGCATTTCGGTGGCGCAGATCGAGCGCGCGTTTTCGCTTGCGCGCCTGTTTGGCTTTAAGATCCATGCGCATTTTATGCTCAACTTGCTGGGCGCCACGCCCGAGGGTGACAAGCGCGACTACGAGCGCTTTATGACCGAGGGCGCCTTTATGCCCGACGAGGTCAAGGTCTACCCGTGTGCGCTCATCGAGGGTTCGCGCCTGGTGGGCTGTTACGAGCGTGGCGAGTGGCGCCCCTATACCGAGGAAGAGCTGCTCGACGTACTGGCCGATGACATCGTGGTGACGCCGGCGTTCTGCCGCATCAGTCGCATGATCCGCGACTTTAGTTCCGACGACATCATGGTGGGCAACAAGAAACCCAACCTGCGTCAGCTCGTCGAAAATCGCTTGGCCGTTTGGGGTGACGGTGCGACGGTGCGCGAGATTCGCTATCGCGAGATCAGCACGGCGGGTGCCGACTTGGATGAGCTATCTCTTGATGAGGAGGTAGCGTACGAGACGCCGGTGACTTACGAGCGCTTTTTGCAGTGGGTGACGCCGCGGGGCAAGATCGCGGGCTTTTTGCGGTTGTCGCTGCCCGATCGCGCTTTTGTTGCCGCACATGCGGACGAGCTGCCGACGATGCCGGACGAGGCGATGATTCGTGAGGTGCACGTGTATGGCATGGCGGCGCGCGTGGGCGATCAGGGCCAGGCAGCGCAGCACCATGGATTGGGACGTTTGCTCGTGGAGCGTGCGTGCCAGATAGCTCGGGACGCTGGCTATACGTACATCAACGTGATCAGCGCGATCGGTACGCGCGAGTACTATCGCCATCTTGGATTTTATGACCATGGCCTTTATCTGCAAAAGGAGCTCTAGATGAACAAGCCGAGTGTTTCTGCCGGCGTCGTTGCCGGCGTTGCTCTGGGAGCCGCGGCGCTTGGTGCGGCCGCTGTCGCTGTTCGTGCTGCCTGTCTGCAGGTCGCGAGGACCCGCAATGGGCTGGCACGTGTGAAGCGCGTGCACGATGAGGGCGGCGACGAAGTTCGCGTATTGGTGCAAGGCGGCGTCTACCAAAGCGCGAGTTACGTTGGCGAGCGCTGGGCGGAGCCCGTCTTTGCGTACTATCGCGCGTTTGACGACGTGTTTGAGGCCGAGGATGTGATGCGCGACGCTTATGGTCACGGTATCAACCGTATGCTTATGCTAGGTGGCGGCGGGTTTGCCTATCCCAAGTTTGCGCTGATGTCGCACAAGGTCCTGCGCATGGACGTCATCGAGTATGACGGAGAGATAACGCGCTTGGCGCGCCGTTGGTTCTATCTGGATGAACTGGAGCACGCGGTGGGCGATCGCCTGCGGGTGATTACCGCTGAGGCTCGCTCGTATCTGGGTGTGACGAGCGTGGGCCATCGTCGCTACGACGTGGTCGTGAGCGATTGCTTTGGCGGTGCCGAGCCCGTGCGCGAGCTGGCGACCGTTGAGGCGCTGCGCCTGGTGCGGGGCAGCCTGAACCCCGGGGGTATCTACGTGGCCAATATCGTGAGCGCAAACGAGGGGAGCGATGTGACGTTCCTTCGCGACTGCGCTGCCACGGCGCTCGAGGTATTCGTCCACGCCTGGGTGGTCCCATGTGGCGATGCGAAGTTCAGCGGCGAGGAAAACTACCTGCTCATCGCCAGCGACGGCGACTACGCCTTTGCCGAAGCCGTGCCCTTCGACACCGACTTCCTCGGCACCGTCCTTCACGACAAGTAAGTCTCCCCGTCCCAAAAAAGACTGGTCTTAGGCGTGGTCGCGCCAGCCGTGAACGCGCTGCTTCATGCCCTCTATGTCGAGCACGCCTTCGGCAAAGCCCTTGCGCACGAGCTCTTCGGGAACAAACTCGTCGTAGCGGTCAAAGTAAGGCACCTCGCCGGGATAGACGAGCTCGATGGGGTCGAAGTCCTTCTCAGCCTCGGCGGCGAGCACCTCAAAGAACGTCTCCTCATCGGCCTTCATCTTAAACTGCATAAAGTATGGACGCGACGGATCGAGCCCGCGAAGGCCCAGCTCCGCGGCGCATTTAATCTTGAGCATGCGCTCGAGCGCCAAAAAGCCGTAGCTTCCCAACCAGGGGAAGAGCACCCAGGTGTCGCCACCCAGGTTGATGAGCGGCTTAGTTCCCGCGCCCGAAATCTCGGCGGTATGACGAGCCTGCGCCAAGCGAGCCCGTGCGTTACCCATAAGGTACGGATATGCTGCGTGCTCAGTGAGCGCTTGGCGCATGCGCTCGAGCACATGCGTGTTAATGTCGCCGGGGCAGTCGCCAAAGTAGGCCGGCACCCGGCCCTTGACCTGCGTGGCAAAGACAGTGTGGCGCTTCCAGTCCACTTCCTCGACAATCCAGCAGTGTCCGGCGATGGCGATGCGCTCACCGGGCGGTGGGGGATTGACGATCGTGCCCAGCTCGGCCGATTCGCTGCGAACGGTAAACTCCTCGTTTTCCTGGAACACAGCGTAGAACTTAAAGTTGTTGATGATGCGCTCGCCCGCGAGACCCACGATGAGCCCACCGCCCTCGGTGGCCTGGATGTGGTCGATCTTGATGAGGTGGCGCAGCAGAATGCGATAGTCATCGGCTGAGACGCGGTGGAAATAGCTGAGCGTGAGCACACGCTGAGCAAGCTCGGCCGGTGTGAGCTCGCCGGTGCTGGCGAGCGTCGACATGGTCTGGTGATAGAGCAAACTGTAGGGGAGTCGATCGAGCTCGGGCGGCTCGACCCACTTTTCCTCGCGATAGAGTTGTACGAGCGCGATGCCCTGGAGGAGCTTCCACGGAATGGTCTCGGGCATCATCGTGCGCGGCTCGGGTTCCTCCTCGCGCATGACAAACCACATCTCGGGCGGAAGATCGCGGCGTCCCGTGCGTCCCATGCGCTGCAAAAAGGAGCTGACGGTAAACGGTGCATCGATCTGGAACGCGCGCTCCAGGCGACCGATATCAATGCCGAGCTCCAGCGTGGAGGTGGTGACGGTTGTCTGCGCCTGTTCCTCGTCGCGCATGATCTCCTCGGCGGTCTCGCGTAGCGATGCCGAGAGGTTGCCATGATGGATAAGGAAGCGGTCTGGCTCGTGCCGGTTATCACAGTAGCTGCGCAACATGGAGCACACGGCCTCTGCCTCCTCGCGCGAGTTGGCAAAGACCAGACACTTGCGGCCGCGGGTATGTTCAAAGATGTAGCCCATGCCGGGGTCGGCGTTGTCGGGTGCGGTGTCGGTGGGGTTGAGAAGTGCCTGTTCGGTTGCCCGTGGGATGTCGACTTCGCCCTCGGGGGCCGAGGAAGCGCGGCGATCCCTGGAAGTAGCCTTGTCCTGTGCCTGTTCGCGACGCTGGCGGCGCTCCTCCTGCGTGAGTTGTCCGCTGTGACGTCTGTCCTGGGTGCCGGTGGGTAGTGCCGTGGGCGTCGCCGCCTCGATGTGCTCGCACGCAAGCACCTCGGCCTCTTGGGGACCTGCGCTCTCGAATCCTCGCTGCTGCGCCTGGGGACCCGAGTTATAGAAGTGCTCCATGGAGATGCGCCACACGCGGCGCGGTTCCTCAAAACGGGGGATAACGCAGTTGCGCCCCGTTCCCTGTGAGAGAAAGGCACCCGTGCGCTCGGGGTCGCCGATGGTGGCCGAAAGGCCAATTCGGCGGGGCTGCACGCCGGCCATGCGCGAGAGTCGCTCGACAAGGCAGAGCGTCTGCCCGCCACGGTCGCCGCGCATGAGCGAGTGGACCTCGTCGATGACCACGTAGCGCAGGTCGCAAAACATGCGCGGGATCGCCATGTGCTTATGGATCAGGAGCGCCTCGAGTGATTCGGGCGTAATCTGCAAGATGCCGCTCGGTTTTTTGATGAGCTTGGCCTTGTGCGACTGCGAGACATCGCCGTGCCAGTGCCAGACAGGGATATCGGCCTCTTCGCAGAGGTCGTTGAGGCGAACGAACTGGTCGTTGATGAGTGCTTTGAGGGGGCCAATGTAGAGGGCGCCCACGCTCGCGGGCGGGTTCTCCCAAAACTCGGTCAGGATGGGAAAGAAGGCCGCCTCAGTTTTGCCAGATGCCGTGGATGCCGTCAGGAGCACATTGTCTTGCGTGTTGAAGATGGCATCTGCCGCCGCAACCTGGATGGAGCGCAGACTCTCCCAATCGTGGGAGTAGATGAAGTCTTGGATAAACGGGGCATATCGGTCAAAGGCGTTCATGGGACCTCCTCTCAACAACGGGCTGATCAACGCAACGGGCAACGGCTCGATATCTTGCAACATCGGCGTTTGCCCAGATAAAACCTGCCAAAATAAACCTGTCCCTTTTTGGCAGGTTAGATGGTGAACTCGGCGAAGTTGCGGTCGCCGCCTGCGGTGCCGGTGTCGTCTGTTGCGGCTGCCGGCGCCAGCGCGTCGCCACCGACGCTTTGCAGTAACTCGGCCACGTTAGCATCGGGGTTTTGACACAGGATATCGAGCAGTTCGATAAAGTCGCGGATGACCTCGCGGGGCGTCAGATGCGTGTCGGCCCCCACGCGGCCAAACTCAATCTTGAGGAAGTCCACCAAGTCGTTCTCGGTAAGCGTGGGCGTCCAGCCAAAGTAGCCGGCGTGAATTTGCATGAGCTTTTCGATGAGCACCAGCAGCTCCTCGTAGGTGAGCGGCTGCAGGCGGATGATGGGCGCGAGCATGTCTTTGAGATCATCGCGCGCAAAACGGCCCTGAGCGAGACGGCTCCGAAGGGCCTCGTAGGAAAAGACGCCGCGGCGGCGGTCCTCGATAGAGGTCGGCGTGCCGCCCATGATCACGCCCAGGTACTGCGCTTTGCCCTGGAGCGTGTCGTTGTACATGGTCAGGATCTTCTCGTAGTTATATTGGCGCGTGATCGCGTTGGGAATCTTGTATAGATTCACGAGCTCGTCGATGAGCACCAACATGCCCTTGTAGCCGCTGCAGACCAAAAAGCGCGCAATGAGCTTAACGTAGTCGTACCAGTCGTCGTCGCTGATGATGGTCGAGGAGCCTAGCTCGGCGCGCGCCTCGCTCTTGGTGCGGTACTCGCCGCGAATCCATTTGGTCACGCGGCTCATGGCGTCTTCGTCACCCTCCGAGACGGCCGTGCGATAACGGCGGAGCATGCGGACAAAGTCAAAGCCGTGGACCATCTCCTCGAGCGGGGCCAGTTGGGCATTAACGGCAGACTCATCGGCGTCGGCACACGAGGCGACCCAGCGATCCAGGATAAGGTTGAGCGCGCCACCCTCGGGGCGCGTCTTGGTCGATATGTTGCGGATGAGCTCGCGATAGGTGGCGAGGCCCTGGCCCTGGCCGCCCTGTAGACGGCGTTCGGGGGAAAGGTCGGCATCGGCGACCACAAAGCCTTCGCCCATGGCATGCGTTCGGATGGTCTGGAGCAAAAAGCTCTTGCCGGCGCCGTAGCGACCGACTAGAAAACGGAAGCTTGCGCCGCCATCGGCGATGAGGCTCAGGTCGGTGAGCAGAGCACGGATCTCGACCTCTCGCCCCACGGTGATATAGGGAAGGCCAATGCGCGGGACAACGCCGCCCTTGAGCGAGTTGAGAATGACGGCGGCGACGCGCTTGGGCACGCGGGGTGCTGCGGATGCGGTATCACTCATGGTCTAAGTATCCTCTCACGTCTGCTTCGTAGTCCTCGATAATTTGCGGTCCTGCTGGGCCAAATTCAATAACGGTGTCGCCCACCAGGTCAAAGAGCGCTTCGTTGATGCTATCGACGAGCATGTCCTCACTCTTGCCCGACTTTGCCACCGCCGATGCCGTCTGCGCTGCGTTTTGCTCGAGTAGTGCTCGAAGATAGGCGTCTGCGGCGGGGTCGAGTGCGGACGCGGTGTCGGCGGGCGTGGGCGCCGATGCGAGGAGCGGGGCTACGACGCCAAACTGCTCGGTGGAGATGGTCGGCTCGCTAGCCTCGTCCTGCTGCATGGTCGTCGCGACTGGTTCGGCGATCGTGTCGGCCACGGGCTCGGCTTCCCGTCGTTCGGCAACTGCCGCCTCGGCATCCGCAAGCGTGCCGTCCTCGCGCTCCTCGTCGATCAAAAGCGCCTCGCGCGTTTGTGCGGCGGCGCTCCGAATGTGCCCCAGCTGGCTTAGGTCGATATCGATCTTGACGGGCTGATGCGCGGCATCCCATGAAAGCCATGCCGTGATCTCGTCATCGATAATTTTAGCCAGATATTTGGGGATCTTTTCTTCCTTAAGGGGATGGCCGGGATCCAGCGCCAGGCGCAGGCGCTGGTCACAAGCGCGCATCATCTCACCGAGCTTGCTACTTTTTTGTCTGCTGCCGTGGATGCGCATGCATTCCCAAAAGCCATTTTGGCAACGGTAGATGTGAATGGGGTCCAGGCGATATTCGCAGTCCTCGTGGCGCTCGGGAGCAAAGAACACGGCCGAGGCAAACATGGTGTAGGGCATGGCCGTCTCCTCCCCAAACAAGCTCGCTACGATGCCGTTTTTTCGGTGCGTGTCATAGTAGCGCGCCATACGGACATACACGGCGCATGCCACGTGGCGCAGGTCGCGATGGTGGGAACGGTCGAGCCGTGAGCTATTCAGGTTGTATGTCGAGAGTGCGTCGATGGCAGCCATGAGCCGCTCCTCATGTGCCTCATCGGGCGGAAGGGGAAGCGTGGGCCCGGAGGTCTTGCGACGCGCAGGCGGCAGGTCTGACGGCGCCGGCGCGGGTACAAGGTCTCGCGCTGCGCGGCGCAGCTCGATGAGGGCGTTGTCGAATGCGACGGTTTTAGAGTCGCGAAGCAGCTTGGGGTCGAGCTCATGGAACACGGCGTAGTCCTGCAGCCACACGCGTGCGAACCGGTCGATGCCGGGTTCAAAGGCGCGATAGGCATCCCAAAATGCCTTGATCTTGCCATAGCCGTCACGCGGATTGTCGACGCCAATGCCGCAGATCAATTCGTAGAGATACAGAAAGGCAAACGAGGTCGATGTCTCCTCGATATTGCCGCGGCGCACTTGGGCACGCCAGGTAAAGTAGCCGCGCAACTGTCGATCGCTCATGGCATTGTAGGTGGGAAAGTACGACTTAAAGGTGCCGTTGTAGGGGCAATCGTCCTCGAAGTCGGCCATCAGCAGACCTTGGCGGTAGAAAAGTTCGGCTTCCGAAAGCCAACGGCCCGCACCGCCCTTGGGGTCATCCTGCCAGCGCGATATCTCGCGCATTTTACGGTACTGGTCGGGGAGGAAATTCTGCATCTGTCGGCCGGTTTTGAGAATCGGCTCGTCTGCGTAGATTTCGTTTGAGAAGCGGGCGGACTGATGGGTCCGGGCCTCGGCCATAATGCGCTCGATGAGCATCTTGATGTCCTGGTCGGCCACCGCTCCTCCTCTCGAACGCAGCTACGGTGACCTCATATCATAGCACAGCATCAAACAGATGTTCGAGATACCGCTGCGTTGATAGATTTAGAACAGGAGGGCGTAGATGACGGCGATGACGACGGAGGGAAGCATATTGGCCGTGCGGAAGGTCTGAGGACGGATGAGGTTGACGCCGACGCAGAAGATGAGCATGGAGCCTACGAACGAAAGGCTGTTGAGGGCTGCTGTGGTCATGATGGGGGAGAGTGCACCGGCAAACAGCGTGATCGTCCCCTGGAACACGGCGACGGGCAGGGCGGAAAAGATGCAGCCGCGGCCAAGTGAGGCCGTCATGGTGCAGACGATGATGCAGTCCAGTGCGCCCTTGAGGGCAAGCGTTGACCAGTCGCCGAGCAGGCCGTCCTGAATCGATCCCACAATGGCCATGGCGCCGATACACACGGTGAGCGAAGTCGAGACAAAAGCGTTGGTGAACTCGTTATCGCCCTCGCTGCCGGTTTTGCGCTTGAGCCATTCGCCAAGGTTCTCAATGGCGGCTTCCAAGTCGACGGCCTCGCCGATGAGCGAACCGAGCGCAAATGAGACGATGAGCATGGTGGTACCGGTGGTCGACAGCGCCTTTCCATCGATAAGGAGCATCTTTTGCATGGTGCCGCCAAGGCCGATAAACAGGACGCACAGCCCCGACGCTTTCATGAGCGTGTCTTGGATACGCGGTGTGATAAAGCGACCGCCCGCTAATCCCAAAAGACCGCCCGCAACTAAAAGGACAACGTTGATGATTGTTCCCAAGCCCGGCATGAGCCCTCCTGTATTGATGCCAACGTGGCAATCGTAGCAGAATGGAATGCGAGACACATCGCGACTCATCTAATACGTTATATAAGTGGTATTAGCAACGACGCGCAGTATTTAAGCCTCAGGTGGTTGTCGGGACATAGGGATAGTAGTCAAAGCGCAGTGTCATAAGCCGCTGTGGGGATTCAATAGCCGCGGCGATGATATTGGCATCGCGGGTACGATCAACCCCTTCGAGTTCGATCTGATACGAGACGTCTTGCATAATGTCCAGACGTCGCCAGGCTAGGAGTGTGTCGCCATCGAATTCCAAGGTCTTGCCTCCGTCTGGGGCAACGGCGTATAGGCGCAATTTAGCGGTGGTTGCAGGGTCGACAACCGTGACCTTTTTAATTTCGTTTCGAGTATTCTTGGCGCCCAACAAGGTGAGCAGTGTTGGGGCCACGACCTCGCCCGATGGCAAAAAGACGACTTCGATGGATTCAGGAAATGCGATGATGGCCGACTTGCGGACGGGCTGATTGGCGGCGGCAACTTCGATGCTTGCAGCGTCGATGACCTCCGTGTGGTCGAGCGCGGCAAACACGCAGCAGTTACCTTCATCGATTTCTTGAGGATCAGCAAGCCCCAGACTGTCCGCGAGCTCGGGATCGTTTTGATCGGTAGCGGGCTCATTCGGTGCTTCGAAAGAAGCTGGGACGCTGTTTGTCGGCGATGACGTGTCGCCCGCACCCGCTTCCTTGTCCGCACTCTCTTCTTGTATGGTTGCGTTGATGGGTTCGTCGTTTGAGGGGAGCGTCTTGGCGTCAAGCGCGGAGGGGAGAATTCCGATGGCTCCGGATCCGTTCCACTCCATTTCGAGAAGCGCCGGGTCGGCAAGAATGCGTTGCCTGCTTTGCGCGTGGGCATCGATTTCAATAGGGCCTGCCTCTATCCCTCGTGTAAGGCTGAGTGATCCGGCTGGCTTCTCGAAATGAGCGTCTGTATCTTTGGTGCTGGCGGCGTAGAACAGCAGGGACGTTTCTCCCGCCGCGATGGCATCGGTGCCGGCTTTGGCCAGCCGCAACGATGCCGTGAATGAGAGGGTGGGCTGCGTGTCGTCTGCATTCGCGGCGGCGCAGCCCAGACATATACCGCCTCCTTTCTCGAAAAACGCACCGTCAAAGGCGACCTTCGCTCCGTTCGCCGAGTCATCGACCGAAGCGATGTCGATGCGCAGCTCTAAATTGCATGGATCGCCATCTGCATCGAGCACAACCGAGCGCCACGTGCAGACGGCGCACCCCGCCTGGGAGCCGTTTACCTTGTTCGAACGATTGATATCCACGACTATCGAGCCGTCCGTATTACGACGAAGGCATCCCGAGGTTGAGATTGCGGCCTGTGCAATCGAAAAACGCTTACACGCAATGGCGCTCGACGGATTTGGTGCGGAGCTTAGGGCTGCTGGTAAGGAGTCTGCCATGACGGGAGTCGCCCAAGCGGCGACAGGCGTTCCGGTTGCGAGCGCGCCGCAGAGTGCGACGACGGGCAAAAGGTTCTTCGATGCCATGGGGTCTCCTTAGCTAATTTAGTGCGGCCTATCCGTGTTTTGTTTCTGGCTGTGTTTGATGTGCAGACCGAGGCCGGCGGTCCCCGCGCCTGCTGCTGTGGCACCTACTGCCAAGAGCCATCGTCTGTCGCCTGTCTGCGCCAACGGTTCCTCGCGGTCGCCGCGGTCGAGTTCCGAGAGATCGACCGTCACTTGCGTGGCGGCCTGTGCCTGTTCTTGCTGGGCAAAGGCCATGGCTGGCCCAAACGCTAGGATGCTGACGGTGGCGGCCAGGGCGATAGCCTTATGCCGTGTGCGCACCGGGCTCGACCGTCCAGGTGATCGTTGCAACCTGATCGCCTTCGCCGGTTACGCGGAAGATGTCGCGCGTGACGCGGGCGACGTTTCCGCTTGTCTTGAGCTTAATTTTGTCCGTGCCGCCGGCAATGCCCTGGTAGCCCATGTCGAAGGCTGCATTCTTGGAAAGATCGAGGCCCGTCTCCTGCATTGCGGCGCTGGCGTTCTGGAGTGCGCCGTCGGGGCCGACCTTAAAGTCGATGGAATTCTGCGCGGTTCCGGCCTTGGCGTCGGCGGCAATGGTCCAGGTGTTCATGGCGTCGATCTTCATGTTGGTGACATGGATGCCGTAGGCCGAATGATTGTCGATGGTGGTCGCGTCTTCTGAGGGGCCCTGAAGCGTGCCGTCGGCCTTGGCGACGAAGGGAATAACCGTCGGAACTTTGAACTCTACGTTGTCGATCTCGGTCCTGACCATTACTTTCGTGGTTCCAACGCGCCCGGCTGCCAGAGCCGGCGTCGGGGCGGCGCCCATTGCGAGCGCGAGCGCGAGCCCTGCGCCCACGACGAGCGCTCTGGCTCCGTTCATGTTCCTGGTGATGTCCATGGTCGTTCCTTTCTATTCGCCGCGGGCCGTCCCCGCGATGATTGGACGAATGCTGGTGAATTGCGTGCGGTGCCGCGTCGGCCGAAAAAGCTAGTTCTCGGCTTGCTCAACCCGTACCCTGACACGTGTCGGATTGCCGTGGCTGTCGAGGGTCTTGGCATCGAGTGCCTGGATCTCGATGTATGCCTCGCCTTCTTTGATGTCGCCGGCGGGGCACGTCTCGATTGTCTTGCCGGTCTCGACCACACCGGATTCGTACATGGTCTCGTCGTTTTGGATGACGCGGAATCGCTGGGGAAATTTATTGTCTTGGACGTTTTGCACGTTGACGCGCAGCTTGCCGTCCTCCTGTAGCTGAGCGACCGGCGCGACCGAAATCGTCATCATGTTGTCGCGGACGATGGCATCGAGCTCATCTTGGATTTCTTGTCGCGATTTGCCCTCTGCCGTCGTGACTGAGGCGCCCGCTTCGGGCACGGGCTGCGACTGCCAGGCGTATAGCCCTACGGCGATGAGGGCGCAGACGATAGCCAGGCAGACAACGACGAGTTTCTTGCGACGCCCCAGTCCTGCGAGGCGGGGCGGCTTCTTCGCACTCATGCGGCGTCCTTGGTGGTGTAGACACGTGCGAACGTGGACGGGTCCGCTCCAAAGAGCATGTGAAGCATCAGGCGGCGCGAGTAGATGAGCTCGTCAAAGTCGTGAGGGAGCTCGATGTCGTGGATACGCGCGATGTGGTGGGCGAGCGCCGAGAACGACTCGGGGTCGCAGATAACATCGGTGGTGACGTGGTAGACCGCCGTATCGGGGAACGCCTCTTCGTCGAAAGGCAGGAGATAGGGATCGTCGTCGACCTCGATGGCGACGCCGTACTGGGGCCAGTAATATGCCATGGGAACCTCCCTGCTTCTGGGGCCAAAACTTCTATCGGTTTTGGTTGTCGACGCCGACCGTATCAGCCGCTACTTGACCAATTTCTGACCAAATGCTTGACGGATTGACATCTCCGCAGGTAAAAGGTGGAAAAAATTACTTCAACTTTTTTCGAGCGACAATCGAGCGGTCGGCGACGGCGGGGCGATATGTGTCAAAAGCATCGTCTGCCGAGGAAGCCTTGCCGTTCGCCGAATTGCACAAACGTAAAAATCGCCAATTATGGAGACGGTCTCGAACACGTCGACGAAACGATGCGGTAACATCTCCCTGCAAACACTGTAGTTAGCTAAAGGGGGAGTTCGCGTGTCTGCAACCATTAAACCCTTCACCGATGAGTTCGAAGAGTATGGCCGCGATGAATCTCGTGCATCGGGCGAAGCATCGAGCATCTCGTTTCCGACAACGGAAGACGAGGTCCGTGCCATTTTGGAAACGCTCCATGCCGAGCGTGTCCCGGTAACGGTTCAGGGCGCCCGAACCGGCCTTGCCGCCGGTGCCGTGCCCCACGGTGGGCATATCCTCAATACTTCCCGTATGAATCGCTACTTGGGCCTTCGCCGCGATGAACAAGGCCAATTTCTGCTGCGCGTGGAGCCGGGCGTTGTGCTCTCGGAGCTGCGTAAGCAGCTGAGCAAGAAGGTACTGCCGACCGCTGGTTGGGACCAGGCATCGCTTGAGGCCTACGAGGAGTTCCAAGAGTCCCCCGAGCAGTTCTTTCCCACCGATCCCACCGAGGCATCTGCCTGTCTGGGTGGCATGGCGGCATGCAACGCCTCCGGCGCCCGCAGCTACGCTTACGGCCCCATGCGCCCGCATATCACGGGACTCCACGTCGCGCTGGCTGATGGCGATTTGCTTGAGCTTCAGCGCGGCGAGGCTTTTGCCCAGGGCCGCCACCTGTCGCTCGTGACGGCAGAGGGCCGTACGCTCGAGCTCGATCTTCCCGGCTATACCATGCCCGAGACAAAAAATGCCTCAGGCTATTTCGTTGCGGACGATATGGACGCCATCGACCTCTTTATCGGCGCGTGCGGCACGCTCGGCGTTATCACCGAGCTCGAGATTGCCCTGCAGGCGGCGCCTGCGGTCGTTTGGGGTGTGAGTTGCTTTTTCGATAGCGAGGACAAGGCGGTGTCCTTTACCGATTCCGTGCGCCCTGTCCTGTCCCATGCGGCTGCCATCGAGTACTTCGATGCTGGCGCCCTGGATATTCTACGTCGCCAGCGCGAGCAGTCGACGGCGTTTGCCTCGCTGCCGGCGCTCGACAAAGAGGCCAAGGTATGTGTCTACGTGGAGCTCGATTGCGATGACGAGGCGCAGGCGACCGAGGAGCTGTACCACTTGGGATGGGTGCTGGAGCTTGCGGGCGGCCGCGACGATGCGACATGGGTCGCCCGCAACGAAGTCGATCGCGAGTGCCAGCGGTTCTTCCGCCACGCGGTGCCCGAGAGCGTCAACATGCTCATTGACGAGCGTCGCCGCACCGACCCCACCATTACCAAGCTGGGATCGGATATGTCGGTGCCCAATGCACGCCTTGCCGATGTCGTGGCCCTCTATCGCCGCACGCTGGCCGAAAGCGGGCTTGAGTCTGCTGCCTGGGGACACATCGGGAACAACCATCTGCATGTGAACATCCTGCCGCGCGATGCGCAAGACTACCGTCGTGGTGGAGAGCTCTTTGCCCAGTGGGCTTCCGAGGTCACGGCCATGGGCGGTGCCGTTTCTGCCGAACACGGCGTCGGCAAGATCAAGGCGGGCTTCTTGGAGACGATGTACGGCCACGAGGCCATGGTCGAGTCGGCGCGTCTCAAACTCCAGCTTGATCCTGCCGGCCAGCTGGGTCGCGGCAACCTGTTTACGGAGAAGCTCTTGGATGAACTCGTCCAGAAAGGGGGCGCGTGAAGATGAGTGATTTCCATATGGTGGTGTGCGTCAAGGCGGTGCCCGGAAGCACCGAGGTCAAGATGGACCCCAAGACCAATACTATCGTGCGTGATGGCAAGCAGGCGGTCATTAATCCCTTCGATGCAAGTGCTCTCGAATGTGCGCTAGCGCTGAAGGACGACTTTATCGGCTTTGGCATGGACGTGCGTGTGACGGTGGTGTCGATGGGCATCCCCGCGACCGAATCGCTGCTGCGCGACTGCATCGCCCGCGGTGCCGACGACGCGCTGCTGCTGACCGACCGAGCCTTTGCGGGTGCCGATACCCTAGCCACCACCTATGCCCTCAAATGCGGCATCGAGGCACTCGATGAGGACTTTGACCTGCTCATCTGCGGCAAGATGGCAGTGGACGGCGATACGGCCCAGATCGGCCCCGAGCTGGCCGGAGCCTTTGAGATTCCCTGCGTGACCGACGTGAGCTGTGTGCAGAGCGTGGGATTTACGACGTGTGGCTCGCTGGCGCTCGTCCACGGCTGCGATGCCGGCGAGGAGACGGTGTACCTGGAGATGCCGTGTGCAATGACGACTGCCAAGGAGATTGGCCAGCTGCGCATGCCGAGTATTGCCGGTATTCGCGCGGCCGAGGATGCAGGCGTGCGCGTGGCCAGCGCTGCCGACGTGAACGCCGACCCCGCACGCTGCGGCCTTGCCGGATCACCGACGCAGGTCGTGCGCTCGTTTGTGCCCGACCGTGACCAAACGTGCGAGGCCGTTGAGGGAACGGCGTCCGAGCAGGCGGTAAAACTTGCCAAGATTATCGAGGGGATGGCATAGATGAGCGGGCTGATTATCGATAGCGAAGTCTGCATCGGCTGTGGTCGCTGCGTTCGCGCCTGCGCCTCGGGCGGCATTGTGGTGGAGGGCGAGCGCCCCAATCGCTGTGCCCGCGTAACCGACGGCTGTATCCTGTGCGGCGGGTGCGTCGACGCCTGCCCCGTCAACGCCATCTCG
The DNA here is from genome assembly GCF_028207065.1 of Collinsella aerofaciens. Lineage (GTDB taxonomy): Bacteria > Actinomycetota > Coriobacteriia > Coriobacteriales > Coriobacteriaceae > Collinsella > Collinsella aerofaciens_AR. The sequence continues at coordinate 28,323 of NZ_JAQLFP010000013.1, read as the reverse complement.
ATCGAGCGCGACGAGGCCGCTGGCGCGGTAGACCTTGACGCATATCGAGACATTTGGGTCTTCGTGCAAACTGACAAGCACGATGCCGTGGCATCCGTGGCCTTCGAGCTCATGGGCAAGGGGCGCGAGCTTGCTGATGCACGCGGCTGTCGCCTGGTGGCGCTGATCGGCATGGGTTCCGAGGGCTCGCTCGGGGACCTCGAACACCTGGTTTGTGCCGGCGCGGACGAAGTTCTGGTCTGTCGTGACGAGCGCCTGCGTCAGAACGACGCGGAGGTCTATGCTCGCCTGATCTACGATTTGGTGGCCGAGCGCAAGCCCGAGGCCATTCTGTACGGCGCGACCGCCTTTGGTCGCGAGCTGGCGCCCGGTGTGGCTGTGCGCTTGCAGACGGGCCTTACGGCCGATTGCACGGTGCTTTCTATGGATACGGAGACGGGTCTGCTGCAGCAGACGCGCCCGGCGTTTGGCGGCAACCTGATGGCCACCATTATCTGCCCCAACCACCGTCCTCAGATGGCAACGGTGCGCCCCGGCATCTTTAAGGCGCCCGAGTTTGACTATAGCCGCTCCGGCACGATTACCCAGATAGTGCTTGCGGATGACGTTGGGGCCCGCGTCGAGATCTCGATTCCCGCCGAGGAATGGGGACAACAGGCCTCAATTGCCGATGCCGAGCGTCTGGTCGTGGTGGGTCGCGGCATTGGTTCCAAGAAGAATCTGCCCCTGATGCGAAAGCTCGCCGATGCCCTGGGTGCCGAGCTTGGTTGCACGCGTCCCATTGTGGAGGCAGGCTGGTTGGAGTATCGCCACCAAATTGGCCAGACGGGTGTATCGGTCTCGCCCAAGCTCCTCGTGAGCATCGGTGTCTCGGGTGCTATCCAGCATCTCGCCGGCATCGGTGGGGCGGAGTGCATTGTCGCCATCAATGAGGACCCGGATGCCCCCATCTTCGGTGCCGCCCAGTACAAGGTCGTCGGCGATGCCGTTGAGATCGTTGAGGAGCTCCTAACTCAGCTTGAGCACTAGGCGCGCGCCAGCCAGGTGCGCATCTCGTTCTTTAGGCGCTCCCAGGTTGCTTGCGTGGCGGGGTCGCTAAAAGGCCGTGCAATGCCAAAGGGCGCGTCGAGCAGGCGGTGGATATCGCCCTGCTCGCGCGCCAGCGCGCGGCTCGCTGGATAGACGAGCTCAAACATAAAGCAGATGAGTCCCACCAGGTAGTCTGCGGGCTCATCGCGCTCATCGCGCGTGACGCAGCGGTGCTCGTCAAAGGCGGCAAGCGTCGGTGCCGAGAAGCGACTGGCTAGAAACGCGTCCTCATCCACCTTGAGGATGGTGTCGACGGTGCTGTCGGCGATGGTGCGCATAATGTCGATCTTGTCACCATCGCGCACGATATCGCAGAAGCTTCGCGTGCGCACGTCGAGCTGCGCGGGTAGACGGAAATCGCTGTGATAGGCAATGCTCGCTCGGATGAGCTCATCTTCTGCCGGGTCATCGATAAAGTCGCGGATGCTTGTTACGGCGGGTGCATCGGCGGGATTCTCGCCAAAGAGGACCTCGATGCCCAGCGCCGCATGGCTCATGCTCTCGGCGTCCTTAAAGGTGTCCCAGCGTCGCAGCTGCTCAAAGCGGCCCATATCGTGTAGCAGGCCGCAAAGCCATGCTAGGTCAATATCTTCTGACGACCAGCCCTGCTCGCGCGCTACGGCATCGCATGCCTCGGCCACGTGGTACGTATGCTCGATTTTGAGCGCGATGCGTGGGTTGGTGGCGTCGTAGGCATCGGTGTAGCTTTTGAAGGCCGCGCGCGCCCGGTCTCGATCGATAGCTGTCATAATGACTTCCTAAAAAGTTGTGTCTTTCGATCCGGTGGCAATTGTAGGCGAACTCGGTTGCTGTCGGATGATGATTCTGCCGTGTCGCTACATGCGGCTCGGAGACCTTGTCAGGATGAGAAGCGTATGGTGCTCAAAATCGTTAGAACCGTCTGGCCGGTGATGCTTACCTATGTTGCGATAGGCGCGCCGTGCGGAATGATCATGGGGCAGACGGGAATGGAGCCCTGGATGGTCTTTGCTCTGAGCAGCACGTTTGTGACGGGCAGCGGCCAGTTTATGATCTGCAATCTTTGGCTGGCGGGCGTACCGGCACCTTCGATTATCGCGAGCGTCGCCGCCATCTCCTCGCGCTTCGCTCTTTACTCGGCATCGATCGCACCCCATCTGGCGGGCGCCTCGAAGCGTCAGACGCTGGCTGTTGCCGCGACGCTCACCGAGGAGGCATACGGCATCTCGCTTGCCAGGCTGGCTGAGGGGGAGGATTGGGGCCCGCGCGAATCCTTCGTGCTCAACGTGATCCTCATCGCGACATGGGGCGCTTCGTGCACGACGGGCGCCATCGTCGGTGCCGTTGTCGATGTTCCCACCGCTATTGCGAGTTTCGTCTGCACGTCACTCTTTATCTGTCTACTCTTTTCGCAGCGGCTGTCGCGCGGCAACGTTGTCGCGGCGGTTTCGGGCGCGGTGTCCGTCGCCGTATGCAAGTTCTTGGGCCTCACGAATATTGCCGTGCCGGCAAGCGTCGTGGTCGGCATTGCCATTGCGCTGGCGTGCGATGCTGTATTAGACGGAAGAGGTGCCCGCGATGCCCGTTAACGAGTTCTTGGTTCTGTGGCTGTCGTCGTGGGCTGCTATCGCGTTCTTTCGCATCGCGCCGGCGTTTGCCTTGCGCGGGAGAACGCTGTCGCCCCGCATTACCGAGGCCCTGGGTTATATCCCGCCCGCTGCCTTTGCCGCGCTGGTCGCCAACGACTTGGTGAGCCCCGGCGCGTTCGACGCGGGACCCTGGCCTGCCTTGGTTCCCTGGATTGCGGCCGCCGGCGTCGTGGTCGTGGCGGTCAAGACAAAATCGATGCTGTGGTGCTGCGTCTCGGGCATCGTACTCTATATCGTCTTGAGCCTTATATAGGGGTGGCGTCGCGGGCGCCGAATCTCGTTCCATCCCAACTTGTCGAGTTTTTCACCGAGCTGGTCTATTTCTTCTGGTACCATGGTCAAACTTTACTGTAGCAAAGCGTGACGTGGGCTTTTGTACCCCGTCAGCGGAAATGGGGGTTTCATGGCACAGGAAGCAACCGCCAACGAGCAAAAGAAATTCAAGGTCCCGCGCATCCCGGGCGACATCATGATTTATCCGATGATCGTCGGTCTTTTGCTCAACACCTTCTGCCCGCAGGTTTTTGAGATCGGCGGATTCTTTACGGCTGCCTGCCGCGGTGGCTCCAATACCATCGTCGCCGCGATCCTGCTGTTTGTGGGCGCCGGCATCAGCTTTAAGTCCACGCCGGGCGCTATCAAGACCGGCATCGTCGTGCTGATTCCCAAGCTGGTCGTCGCAGCGGCTCTCGGCCTGGGCGTGGCATATTTCTTTAACGACAACTTCCTGGGTCTGAGCTCCGTGTCTATCATCGGCGGCATCACGTTTTGCAACATGGCGCTCTATACGGGCATCATGGGCGAGTTCGGTGATGAGTCTGAGCAGGGCGCCGTCGGTATCCTGTTCTTTACGGCCGGCCCCGCCGTCACGATGATCATCCTCGGTGTTTCCGGCCTCGCCAACATTCCCATTGGCACCATTATCGGCTCCATCTTGCCACTCGTTATTGGCATGGTTCTGGGCAACCTGTTCCCGTTTATCAAGAACCTGCTGGTTCCCGGTGCCAATCCCGCGATTGCCGTCATCGGATTTCAGCTCGGTGCGTCCATGAGCCTGTCGAGCTTTATCACCGGCGGTATTTCCGGCATCTTGCTGGGCCTTGTCACGCTGTTTGTCGTCGGTCCCATCACCTTTGCGTTCGAGCGTCTGTGCGGCGGCAATGGCAAGGCCGCTGTGGCTTGCTCCACCATTGCCGGCACGGCTGTGACCACACCGGTTGCCCTCGCCGAGGTCGCACCGCGCTACGCCGAGCTTGCGCCCACCGCGTACGCTCAGATCGCCACCGCCGTTATCATCACGGCGATCATGGCTCCGATTCTGACTGGCTGGGTCGACAAGAAGTTCTGCCAAGGCAAGGAGGATCTGTCGCCTGTCGGTGTCGAGGCCATCGAGGAGGCCGTCGCGGCTGACATCGATGGCGAGTAGCAATCGATACCCATCAATGATGCCGGCGTGTGCAATTCGCGCCGTATGGGCGCCCGAACAGAAACTGTTTTGCAGTGATGTTCGGGCGCTCTGCTATTATCCCCTTTACCCCTGCGGAGTAAAGGGGTGTTTATTGCCCTGATTCGAATTGGGCGATTCTGACCACTTGGGTATTGAAGGGATGGCGCTAGTGGTTAAGGCACTCAAGATTGAGATATTCGTGCTATGCATGATTGTTCTTATCGGGCTTGCCGTGCGAAGTCGTCGCTCCTTGTTCTCGAGCACCCAGCAGCTATTGTTTAGCATGCTGGGCTACACCTCTGCCGCGTACATATTATTCGATATGATCTGGACGCTTTCGGACGGTGTGGACGGCACGTTGGGCATTGCTGCCAACTGGATTTCCAACGCGGTTTCGTTTTCGCTCTTTGCTATCGCGTGTCTCATTTGGTTTATCTATTCCGAGACGGTGCAGGGTTCTCGCCTTTTGACCTCGCGCTATAGGGTGGTGCTTGTTGCGTTGCCTACGGCTCTGGTGGTCGTGCTGGCGTTTACCAGTTACTGGACGCACGCCCTGTTCTATATCGATTCGCAGGGCGTGTATCGTCGCGGCTTTGCCTATATGATCCAGCCCATCGTCAGCTACTGTTACGTTATACATACGTCCCTGCATGCATTTGTGCAATCTCGCAGGGTCGAGAGCCTGCAGACGAAGGCCATCTATCGAACCTTGGCATTTTTCGCCATTCCGGCCCTGGTGGGCGGTACCTTTCAGGTCGTATACTCGGTGCCCGGCCTTTGTGTCGGCATAATGATTAGCATGTTGCTGCTCTACATCATCTACCAGGAGCAGCTCATCTCGACCGACCCGTTGACTGGACTTAACAATCGCAACCGTTTTGAGACCTATATGCTGTCGCTCTTCTCAAATGTGGATCAGGCCGAAGATGTATATCTGCTTATGATGGACGCCGACGGCTTTAAGCAGATTAACGATCGCTATGGGCATGTGGAGGGCGACCACGCTCTTCAGGTCATATCCGCTGCGCTCAAAGAAGTCTGCTCGGCGTCTGGCGGCTTTATCGCACGTTATGGTGGCGATGAGTTCGTGGTGCTCCAAAAGGCAGTGGCGGAACAGGATATCATGCATCTGTGCGCGACAATCAACGATGAGCTCGCGCGCGCCGAGGTTCCGTATCTGTTGCGGATGTCCATCGGCTACGCACGGGTTGGTGATGGCGTCGATACCTGGCAAGACTTGCTTCGTGCTGCCGACGCGGAGCTCTACCGCGTAAAGCGCGAGAAGAAGAAAGCCGGCGTTCAGATACGCTAGGAAAAGGGGCACACGACCGTTGCGATGGTCGTGCGCCCCTTTTGCGTTTGTGGGGGCCACCGGTCATAATGCCCAGGCGCGGTGCGGCAAGACGGGCGTCTGCCGCCGCGACTCGGTGCGAAATCAACGAGAACCAGTGCATTCCATTAAGCTAAAGTGTGTGAAGGCTCTCCCTAAAAAGGTGAGCTCTCTAGGCTTTTTTGGGTTTGTTGACGATGATGATGCCGCTGCAGACCAAGAGCAGGGCAACGATGACAGTAACGGGGCTCGTGCCGGCGCCCTCGCCAAGCAGCAGTGCGCTCAGCAGTACGCCAAAGACCGGGTTCATAAACCCAAAGACCGAGACGCGGCTGACGGGGTTGACGGCAAGCAGGCGCGACCACAGCGAGTAGGCGACCGCGGAGATAAGCGCCATGTAGATGATGAGCACGATGGCGGGGACAATCGCCGTGGGGGAGAGCGCGCCACCCATCAAAAAGCCGATGGCGGTGAGGACCAGGCCGCCGACCAAGAACTGCCACCCGGCAAGCAAGACGCCGTCGTGCTTGCGCGAGAAGATGCCGATCAGGCAGGTCGAAAGAGCACCCGCGACAGTGGAGGCTAGGATAAAGCCCTCGCCATCGAGCCTGAAGCCAAAGGTGCCATCTGCGCCCGAGAGGTTGACGAGCGCGACGCCGGCAAAGCCCAGCGCACAGCCAAGCACCTTGGCCGTATTGAGCTTCTCGGTGTGAAATGCCAGGGCGGCAAAGAGGATTGCGAGGAAGTTGGCGCTGGCCTCGATGATGGAGCTCGACATGGCGCTGGCGCACGAGAGGCCCAGATAGAAAAAGAAGTACTGCCCGATAGTCTGGAAGAGCGACAAGACAAAGATGGGCTTGATGTCGCGAGCCTGCGGAATGAGGGGGCGGCGTTGGGCCGCACTCATCCCAACGATAACCAGGGCGCCGGCAAGCGTGAAGCGCAAGCCCGCAAAGAGCAGCTGCGAGGCGCTATCGTGCGCCGGGATACCAAAGAGTGCGTAGCCGATCTTGATGCAGGGAAACGCCGATCCCCAGAGTGCACAGCAAACAAGACAACCCAGGATGAGTCCGGGCAGGGTGGCGAGATACGGCTTGCGGCTTTCCATGATGTCCTTCCTGCATGCGCGAAGCAAAAAAGAACCCGCCACCGGATGTGTCGGTGGCGGGTGTTGTTACCCGAGGGGATTGTACCCGATGGGAAAGGTTTAAGCGAAGTAGGCCACGCCGCTCTCAAAGATCGGCATGAACTTATCGCCGGGGACATGCTCGGGCACGTTGCGGTACAGGTTGTCGCCGCGACGCTCGGCATGGCCCATCTTGCCCAGGACGCGGCCGTCGGGGCTCGTGATGCCCTCGATGGCGAGTGCGGAGCCGTTGGGGTTGACAGAGAGATCCATGCTGGGCTTGCCGTTCTCGCCCACGTACTGCGTGGCGACCTGGCCGTTGGCGATCAGCTGGGCGAGCACTTCGTCATTGGCGACAAAGCGGCCCTCGCCGTGGCTGATGGCGACGGTGTAGGGGTCGTCCAGGCTGCACTGCGACAGCCACGGGGACAAGTTGGACGAGATGCGGGTGCGCACCAGACGGCTCTGGTGGCGACCGATGGTGTTGAACGTCAACGTGGGCGCATCGGGCGTGGCGTCGACGATGTCGCCGTAGGGCACCAGGCCGAGCTTGATCAGGGCCTGGAAGCCGTTGCAGATGCCCAGCATCAGGCCATCGCGGGCCTTGAGCAGGTCGCGGACTGCCTCGGTGACCTCGGGAGCGCGGAAGAACGCCGTGATGAACTTGGCAGAGCCGTCGGGCTCGTCGCCGCCCGAGAAGCCGCCGGGGATCATAACGATCTGGCTTGCACGGATGCGGCGGGCAAGCTCGCGGGTGCTCTCGGCGACGGCCTCGGGCGTGAGGTTGTTGATCACGAAGGTGTCGGCCTCGGCACCGGCGGCACGGAAGGCGCGGGCGCTGTCGTACTCGCAGTTGTTGCCGGGGAACACGGGGATGATCACGCGCGGGCGGGCGATCTTGGCGCCGCCGTACACGTGGATATCCTTGGCGCGGAAGTCGATGGTCTCGACCTCGGGGGTCTCGCCGGCGCTGCGGTAGGCGAAGACGCCCTCGATGCCGCTCTCCCAGGCCTCCTGGAGCTCGGCGAGCTCGATGACCTCGGAGCCGGTGTCGATGACATAGCCCTCGACGGTGGTGCCCAGGGGCTCGACGACAACGCCGTCGGCGACCTCGGGCAGCTCGGCATCCTCGGCGAGCTCGACGATAAAGCTACCGTAGAGCGGGGTGAAGAGGCTCTCCACGTCCACATCCTCGGCAAGCTCGATACCGATCTGGTTGCCGACGCACATTTTAAAGAGGCTCTCGGCGCCGCAGCCGTAGCCGGGCGTGGAGATGGCCAGGGCGTTGCCGTTGGCGGTGAGCGCCTCGACGGCGTCAAACGCGGCGAGCAGCTGCTGGGCGTCGGGGCGGTAATCCTCGCCGTAGGTGGCGGGGGCGATGCGGACGACGCGGTGCGTGAGGCCCTTGAACTCGGGCGAGACGGCGCGGGCGGCCTTGCCCACGGCGACGGCGAAGCTGATCAGGGTCGGCGGAACGTTGAGCTCGCCGGTCTCGTCCTCAAACGAACCGCTCATGGAGTCCTTGCCGCCGATGGCACCGGCACCCAGGTCGACCTGAGCCATAAGGGCACCCAGGACGGCAGCCATGGGCTTGCCCCAGCGCTCTGCTTCGGTGCGCAGGCGCTCGAAGTACTCCTGGAAGGAGAGGTAGGCGCGCTTGTGCTCAAAGCCGGCGGCAACGAGCTTGGCGATGGACTCGACCACGGACAGGTAGGCGCCCGCAAACTGGTCGGCCTCCATCAAATAGGGGTTGAAGCCCCATGCCATGGCACTCGCTGTGGTGGTCTCGCCGTCCACGGGGAACTTGGCGACCATGGCCGAGCTCGGGGTGAGCTGCGTCTTGCCGCCAAAGGGCATGAGCACGGTCGCGGCGCCGATGGTGGAGTCGAAGCGCTCGGAAAGGCCCTTGTTGGAAGCGACGTTGAGGTCGGTGACGAGCGAGGTCATGCGCTCGGCGAGCGTGGTACCGGCCCAGCTGGGCTGCCACACACTGCGGGCGCAGACGTGGGCGACCTGGTGCTTGGGCGCACCGTTGGAGTTGAGGAACTCGCGGGACAGATCGACGATGGCGACGCCGTTCCAGGCCATGCGCATGCGCGGCTCGGCGGTAACCTCGGCGATAACGGTCGCCTCCAGGTTCTCCTCGGCGGCGTAGCCCATGAACTCCTCGACGTCACCGTCGGCGACGGCGCAGGCCATGCGCTCCTGGGATTCAGAGATGGCGAGCTCGGTGCCGTCAAGACCGTCGTACTTCTTGGTCACGGTATCAAGGTCGACATACAGGCCGTCGGCAAGCTCGCCTACAGCGACCGAGACACCGCCGGCGCCAAAGTCGTTGCAGCGCTTGATCAGACGGCAGGCATCGCCGCGGCGGAACAGGCGCTGCAGCTTGCGCTCGACCGGGGCGTTGCCCTTCTGGACCTCGGCGCCCGATGTCTCGATGGACTCGGTGTTCTGGGTCTTGGAGGAGCCGGTGGCACCGCCGATGCCGTCACGGCCGGTGCGGCCGCCCAACAGGATGATCTTGTCGGTGGGGGCGGGGCACTCGCGACGCACGTGGTTTGCCGGGGTAGCGCCCACGACGGCGCCGACCTCCATGCGCTTGGCGACGTAGCCGGGGTGATAGAGTTCGTTGACCTGACCGGTGGCAAGGCCGATCTGGTTGCCGTAGCTGGAGTAGCCGGCGGCAGCAGTGGTCACGAGCTTACGCTGCGGCAGCTTGCCCTCGAGCGTCTCGGACACGGGGACGGTGGGGTCGCCGGCGCCGGTGACACGCATGGCCTGGTACACGTAGCTGCGGCCCGACAGCGGGTCGCGGATGGCACCGCCCACGCAGGTGGCGGCACCGCCGAAGGGCTCGATCTCGGTCGGGTGGTTGTGGGTCTCGTTCTTAAAGAGGAACAGCCAGTCCTGGTCCTCGCCGTCGACATCGACCTTCACCTTGACGGTGCAGGCGTTGATCTCCTCGGACTCGTCGACATCGGTCATGACGCCGGTCTTCTTGAGGTACTTGGCGCCGATGGTGCCCATGTCCATGAGGCAGACGGGCTTGGTGTCGCGACCGAGTTCGTGGCGCATCTCCATGTAGCGGTCGAAGGCCTGTTGCACCACGGCGTCGTCGATCGTCACGTCGTCCAGGACGGTGCCGAAGGTGGTGTGGCGGCAGTGATCGGACCAGTAGGTGTCGATCACGCGGATCTCGGTGATGGTGGGGTCGCGATCCTCATCGCGGAAGTACTGCTGGCAGAAGGCGATGTCCGCCTCGTCCATGGCAAGGCCGCGCTCGGAAATAAAGGCGGCAAGGCCGGCTTCGTCGAGCTCGCGGAAACCGTCGAGCACCTCGACGGGCTGGGGCTCGGGGGTCTCCATGTACAGCGTCTCGGGCAGGTCGAGCGAGGCGATGCGCGCCTCGACGGGGTTCACCACGTAGTGCTTGATGGCATCAATGGCGGCCTCGTCCAGAGCGCCCGAGATCATATAGACCTTGGCGGAGCGCACGGCGGGGCGCTCGCCCTGGCTGATGAGCTGCACGCACTCGCTGGCGGAGTCGGCGCGCTGGTCAAACTGGCCAGGCAGGAATTCGACGGCAAAGACGGCGCCATCGCTTGCGGGGAGCTCGTCGTAGGTCACATCGACCTGGGGCTCGCTAAAGACGGTCGGCACGCAGGACCGGAAAAGCTCCTTGTCGATGCCCTCGACGTCGTAGCGGTTGATAATCCTCAGGGCCTCGATGCCCTTGATGCCGAGAATTTCGGTCAGCTCGCCCTTGAGCTGCTGAGCCTCGACGTCGAACCCGGGTTTCTTCTCCACGTAGATACGAGAGACCATTGGTTCCTGCCTTCCTGATCGGTTGGGCGTACGGTACGGTATGCGGCAGCGGTCGGTTTGCGGGGTCTGCCCTGCGGTCGCCTTGAGCCACATGTTTGTAAACCTCACTATGATACGACAGCTCGCGGCGCGTTGAGGACGGCGAGGGTGCTACAGTGAAGCGCAAACAAGAGAAAGGCATCACATGGCATTCGTTTCGCTCGCCATCATCGCACTCGTGGCCTTTGCGAGTCCTTTTATCGCCTCGGCGATTCCCGGAAAACCCGTTCCCGAGACGGTCTTTTTGCTCGTGCTCGGCGCGGTACTGGGACCCCATATGCTCGGCGTCATCCATGTAGATGCTGAGGTCTCGCTTGTGTCCGAGCTGGGCCTGGCCTTTTTGTTCCTGCTTGCCGGCTTTGAGATCGACCCCAAGAGCATCACGGGCGTCGAGGGGCGCTACGGCTTGGCGACGTGGGTCGTCACGTTTGGTATCGCCTGGCTTGCCGTGCGCTTTACCCCGTGGTTCTCAGTCAGTCATTTCGACGGTATCGCCGTGACGCTTGCCCTCACTTCGACGGCGCTCGGTACGCTTGTGCCCATCATGCGTGAGCGCTCGCTCACCGGCACGCGCGTGGGCGACTCGATTCTCGCGTATGGCACTTGGGGCGAGCTCGGTCCCGTGCTCGCCATGTCGGTGCTGTTGTCTGCCCGCACTGGCATCCAAACGCTCGTTATCCTTGGCTTGTTTGCGGTGGTTTGCGTGTTGCTGGCCGTGGTCCCGAGCCGCTCCAAGCGCGTCGGCAGCCGCTTCTTTGCATTTGTTGAGGAGCGCGCCGATACCACGTCGCAGACCTTCGTGCGCCTGACGGTGCTCATCCTGGTCACGCTCGTGGCGTTCTCGGCTGTCTTTGATCTCGACATCGTGTTGGGTTCTTTTGCCGCCGGCTTTGTCCTGCGCTATATCATCCCCGAGGGCAACCATACGCTCGAGACCAAGCTCGACGGTCTGGCCTACGGTTTTTTGATTCCGGTGTTCTTTACCGTATCGGGCGCAAAGATCGATCTGACGGCCGTGGCGTCGCGCCCGGGTCTGCTCGTGGGCTTTATCGTGGCGTTGTTGATTATTCGTGCCGTGCCCATTCTTATTTCCATGAGCATTTGTCCTGCGACGCGCGATGTGTCGGCGTATGGTCGCATTACCGTGGCCCTGTACTGCACCACGGCGCTGCCGATCATCGTTGCCGTTACGAGCGTTGCCGTCAACGCGGGCGCGCTGTCGCAAGATATTGCGTCGGTCATGGTTGCCGCCGGTGCCATCACGGTGTTCTTGATGCCATTGCTCGCGCAGCTCTTCTACCGCGTGGTGGATGCCGCACCGGTCGCCGCCGTGGCAGAGGTTGCCGAGCATCCATCCGATGCGCTCGACATCTTGCGCGCCCACCACGACCTAGCGAGCTTGCTCGCGCGCGAGCATGAGCTACTGACTTCGCATGGCCATGGTCGCGTATTCGAGGGCCTGCCTACGCTCGATACGATTGCCGAGCGTCTTTCCGCCGAGGCAGCGAGCGGCCACATCGATGCCCGCATCGTGGACGCGGCGCACCTGCTTGCCGATAAGACCTATGGAGACGAGGTCGACCCGTCCGAGCTGACTCCGCGTGAGCGCCGCCGCCTGGAGCGCGCCAAGCTCGCTGTGCGCGAATACCGCCGCCGCATGCTGGAGCTCTATGCGCGCGAAGAAGCCGAAGACGACGACGGTAAGTAGTCGATACTTTCTCGGGGAAGCCGCGTCCCGCTTTGAAGGCTCGGAACGGGATGTGGTTTCCGAAACGGGGGCCGTTGGGAAGCTGTGTCCCGGAATGGGCGCTCAGAGTGGGATGCAGTTTCCGCGAGAGGCTCGTTAGGGAAAGCGCATCCCATTCTGAGCCGGAATTATGGGACGCAGTTTCCTTTTCGAATAGAAGGAGGTGCGCTGCCTGCGGTTGATGCAGACAGCGCACCTTCTTGCATAAAGCTCTGCTGAGGTTTGAAATTAGCTCGCTATGTAAAAAAGAACCCTTAATTCCCAATACTTCAAATTCTGAAATTAGACAATGCATTTCTTGAGTCTTAATTGCAAATATCGGATATATTCGAAATAATGAAAGACGATTAAGCTATTTGATTTCAAAGGAGCGATGAAGCGATGGCGTACAAGACGCTCGAAAAACTCTTTTATGCAGATCCAAGCTCCGATCGTTATGCTTGCCATGACGAGCTGCTGCGCGAGCGCCTTACTGCCGACGGCACGGTGCGGACTGGAATTCACCTTGAGCATGGTGAACTGTTCGCTTGTGTTCCTTTGAACCTGTCCGTTGCTAGCGAGCGGATCCTCAGAAAAGAGCGAAAGATTTCCAACCTGTGGAACAGCTTGCCTTATGTGGCTTTGGGGGCCTCGATTCGTTCGCTGGTGCTTGAGGAGGTTGTTTTCAGCAACGAGATGGAGGGTGTGCACAGCACGCGGCGCCAGATTGAAGCGGCGCTGGAGTCTGCGGAGGATGCTGCGGCCGAACTTTGCGGTGCCGCCGAAAAGGAGCACACTCCTTTTATTGAATTCGCTCGCCTCTACCTTCAGCTGGTGGATGGTTCAAGTCGTCCCGGCAAACCCGAGGATATTCGCGAGATTTTCGATGCCGTCACTAAGGGCGTGCTTGACCCGAAGGACCGTCCGGATGGCAAGATGTTCCGTTTGGGTCCCGTTGTGATTGAGAACAGTCGGGGCAAGATTCTCCATCAGGGTGTTTCCTCGGAGCCCGAAATCATTGACCTCCTTGGCAAGATGATAGAGTTGGGCAATCGCGAAGATGTCCCAAGCCTCTATGCAGCCTCAATCTGCCATTTTCTCTTTGAGTATATTCACCCCTTCTATGACGGTAACGGGAGAACGGGGAGGTATCTTCTCGCGTTGAGCCTGAACGAGACGTTGTCGCAGCCTACGGTGTTGTCGCTCTCTAGGACGATTGCTGAGAATAAAACCGCATATTACAAGGCGTTTGACGTGGTGGAGAGGCCCCTTAACGGTAGCGAGGCTACTCCGTTTGTTGCAATGATGCTTGATTTGGTCGAGCAAGCGCAAGATGCCGTTCTGAGCGATTTGGCCGAAAAGCGCGTACAACTCGATGATCTCAAGCGGGCGATCGATGAACTCGACGATACGTTTACCGAAAGGGCAAAAGATATTCTGTTTTATGCGGCACAGATGCATATCTTCGGTGCCTTTGGTGAATCTACGCTTGATGGTGTGTCGGGCTATCTCGATGTGACAAAGCCGACAGCGAGTAGGTCATTGTCGAGCCTAATCGCTGCCGGATATTTAGAAAAGGTGTCCGCAAGGCCGCTCGTGTGCAAGATGACGGTGGCGGGACTTAATCTGCTCGGGCTAGAGTGAACATCGGTTATCAGACAAATGAACACTCCGAGCGTTTGCCCGCCATTCCTCCATGGTGTGAAATCGCTCTTATCCCATTGAGGCGCCTTTGAGGTCGCCAATGGACTGTTGCGGCAAGCGGTGAAAGCTATGATTCAATTTCGTTCGACACGTACGCCATGAGTTCATCGTCTAAGGCCTTCAAAGAGTCTTTGATTTCCCGCCTGCGCGCGCGGGCCTGTTCTATTTTTGTGTCACATTCTCGTTTCGCTTTGAATTCGAATGGACTGAAGAAAGAACGTCTGCTCTTAAGCTCTCGAAGTTCGTTCCCCAAACGGTCAAATTCATCTTCGAGCGCTTGTTTTTGCGACTTTTTAACAGGATTATCTAACCAATATTTGGCTTGGAGCTCTGCTTCTTTTTCAGCGCGCTCACGTTCCTTCTTCTTCTCGGGGTCGTATTCGTCACGCTTTGCCATGTCCTTTTCTAACTGTTCTCTCCGAAGCTGCTTTGCCTCATCGCTAAGGAAAAAGCCGTCGTTTGTTATTTGTTCGCTGGAGTGTCCGTAGTATCCGTAGTATCGGCGATTTGTTCGAACTTTGATACATAGCTCCTCGAGACTGCACAATATGCCCCAGCATCTTAAGAGCATCTCGTCTGTGGCAGTACCTTGTTTAGTGACTTTATTGTCAAAGAGGTCGATAGCTAAGCGAGCCGCTTTTATGCAACTATCGTACGCATCTATGCATAGATCAAAAGCTTCTTTTTCGTTGTCATAGTCGAAATCATCTGTCGCGTAGTAATCAAATACACGGACCTTGTTCCACCGTTCCGACCATGTGGAGCAGCCGTTGACCGCAGACTTTAGGATCGTGATTGCAGCATTGTAATACATTGATGAAATGTTGCGCGCTGCAAGACCGGAAAGGTCTTCGGTAAGGGCGCCGAGGAGATCTTCGATATTCTCGGGTATCTTGGCACTCTCCCCCTGCTCTTTGCTGAGCCTCTTTACGGCAGCCGTTTGTAATTCGCACACGGCCTCTATATTTTTCCATTGGAGTTCACGCGACTGTAGGTGACGAATGAGCCCCGATTGAATTAACTCTAGATTCTTCGCATTCGGTAGATTTGCAAGTTCCTGGCAGAAATAGTCTATCTCAGAGTTTGCGATAGCTCGCAAATGCTCAATGAAACCTATCGCTATGTTTAGCGCGGTGTTTATCTCATCAAAATCTGATGGGGCTCGATTTAGCTGCTTTAGCATATTAATGCATGCTGCATTTGATTCCGACAAGCGATCGTTGTCAAACGTGAGCTGCCAGTCTATCGCTTTTGCCTTTATTGACCATGCCTCGGCGTTCTTAAGATCAATCTCGAGGGCCATGGAGGCATATTTCTCAGCATCAGCGTTGTTACCGGCTTTTTGAGCGGTTCTGGCCAAGGCGAGATATCGATCGACATCTTCAGTGCGGTCTGTTTTCACTGTGCCTTCGACTTGGACAACACCTTCGACCATCATTTTCTTTGCGGTTTCAAGCGTATATTTCATTCCACAGCTTTGACAGACGAAAAAGTCTCCATCCTTGATAATCTCTGTGCTACCGCAGAGCTCGCATTGTAGCGCTTTCATTTCGATTGCTCCATTTCATACCCCTTGCTGTTCATTTCCCGTATTAGTTTCTGCTTTATCTCAAAAACGTCTTCCTTGTAAGGGAGATATAAGATGCCGTTTATATCGGACGGTTTTTCTATTGGTGGGTCGGCTTCTTTGAGAAGGATCGCGGTCCTAGACCTGCCGAATTTCATCAGTAGCATCCCAAGCTCCAAAACTACGTTCTGGCGAGCTCTTGGCTGCGGTCGATCCTGTTTATTCTTTGGATAGCCTATATCGTCCGGGGTCATAAGTACTATCCCGAAATTAGCGCAAGGGATGTATTCCATTAGTTGTTCGATTACTGTTCGGCCCCCTATAGGCTGATTATCGAGAAAAATAGGCTCGAGATTTAACTCTTCGAGAAGACGTTGGAGTTGGTTTCGTGCGGTTTTATCGTGGCCGTAAACAACGAAAACTTTGTTGTTTGGTTCATCAATGATTTCATCTTCGATGGCTTTTCGGACCTGATCAGCGTTATTTCCTTGACAAAAGAAGCCGCCGCTGTCGTAGACATATACGGCTGTTCCACTCTCGAGCTTTATTCGATAGCCAATAGTTTTGTATCTCCGGGTCGTTTTTACTGGAATTTCTTTTGAAATAAGAAGCGAGATTAATTTATCCTTATCGATCATTAGCTGTCCTTGCTTGCTTTAACCAGTGCTGCTCTTTGCCTTATCAATGAAGTCATGCGCAATATTTTCGAGTTCGCGCCTTCGATATCGTTTGATTCGATTGATTGCGATAGATCACGAAGTGCGCTCGATATTTCGTCTTCAACTTGAGCGCTTGCTTCACAACTGGCGGGGTCGGCAAGGCTTGAAGTTTCCAAGAAGCTGGTCATTGATGCGCGCAACTCTGAAGGTGATTCATCTAGAAGCAGTCTTAGCTGAAGTTCAAGGTTCTGCATGGATTGCGATTTGCTTGAAATTTGGTTTTCAATGGTAGATGCGTGAGATTCGGAAGCGCCTGTTGCGAAGAGCGTGGCTGTCGCAGCGCTTGCTAGCAGAAAACTGAGAATTGGAATTGCTGGAAGCGCCTCTGTTTTTAACGCGGACCCTAGTATGCCTAGCAACAATTGGACTGCAAACGATACGCCAATAACAAGTATCTTTGAGATACCAAATATCTTAAGATTCTTTTGGGGTCCAAATAACAAGGTTGAAACCACCAGGGCGAGCATGACCAAAGAGAATGCGCTCTCAATCCAAAAAGTGGTTGAGGGTCCAAATAAAAGTATTGTCACGCTTTCGATAGCTATGAAGAGGGCTACGGGGATTGCTGCAATATATGCCTGTGTGTTCTTCATTATGACCTCCGTGCTCCGCACTCGGGACAGAACTTCTCGGTTCCAGAGAAGCGATATCCACATTCGGAACAGAACTTTGCAGCACTTTGCTGCGAATTGGTATCCGCAGGGATGGGCTGCGTCGCGGACGTGCCGGTGGCTTGTGAGAGTGCATCGGTCATAACTGACCCCATGGTCCCGCCGACACCGGCCATTACGCCCAGACCAATTCCCATGTTTGCGTATTCGCCAGTCGCTTCGTTTTGGGCCATCTTTTCGGCAACATCGAAGCTGCGTTCCTGTTGATAGGTATAGCCTTCGATTTGCCGTTTTTCTGCGCGCGCTTTTGCGGAGATTACGGTGCGCTGCGCCGCAGTTTCTTGTTCGATAATGCTGACCTGTTGTTTTATCTGTGCTTCGCGTACGTCGGCATATTGCTTGAAATGGAGGTCCTTAAACTTCTCGTATACCGGATCACCTTCGGGTTTGACGATGGCGGTGACCAGCATTTGCGTTAATGAGAGGCCGTATGCGGCAAAGTCGGGAAGCAGCTTGTTCTTAAGCGAGTCGGATAACTCTTCAAGGTGTGCATCAAGTTCGAAAATGGAGAGTTTTTGTTCGGTAATTACTTGTGCCAGATGAGTTTTTACTCGAGTTTGCAGGAAAGCTTTGAAATAGCTGATCAGCTTGTCCTGGGAGAGCAAAGCTTCGGTTCCAACAAGCTTGAGAAGGAGCCTGCGGGGCTCTTTTACAGCAAGAGCCATCTCTCCGGACGCCCCGAGCGAGAGCGGAAATCCATAAGTCGGTTCCATGAACTGAATCTTGGAATTGGTTCCCCAGCGTATGCCCATCTGCTCGATGAGGTTAACAAAGTAGACTTCTGAGTGAAACGGGCTGACACCACCGGTCGTTATCTTCGAAATGCCGTTCAGTAACGGTAGATTTTGAGTCTCAAGTTCATGCCTGCCTGGTCCAAACGAATCCAGGGCCTGTCCATTAAGGAAGAAAATTGCTTCTTGGGTCTCGTGAACAATGAGTTGCGAGCCCGTATTGAAGTCTTCTGAGGGGTGTTTCCAGATAAAAGTTTGGTTATTGCCCTCATATTTGATGACATCCGTGATGCTCATAGTCCTCCTGCTTCCATGGTTAGTGATGTGGATTTGCTAAGATAGCCGCCGTTGCTACGACGGCAAAAGAAGTGCTGAGACCCAGGCGCAGGATGTCGCCGGGGTACAGCTGGGCGGGTGCGCCGGAGCTGATGTCGAGTTCGCTGTTATCGGCTGTTCGAATCAGATGCGTGCCGTTGGTCGAACCGAGGTCTTGTGCGTACCAAGCATTGTTCTCGGCGAAGATGCGGAGATGCTTGGCGGAGACATCCAGCCCAACATCGGTGACAGCGCCGTCTTCGAGTGCGAGCGCTCCGATGATGGAGCCCATGGCAGAAGGCTCAATGACATAAGGGCCCCCGACGACGAGTTCGTTGTCGATCCTGATAAGGCCGATCGCACGTTCGGTGCCCGTTTGTTTTAAATCGCATGGACAGAAAGAAATACTTGAGGGGGTAAACGACCTGACGTTCTCTGTGAATTCAAAGCGGTCCCTGATGTACGCGATAGCACGGGCCGGATCGCACCAACAGGCGGTCGAAACAACGAGCGTGATTGAGATAAGAGCCCTGTCATCTTTGTCTGGCTGGCTGCTGACGAGGCGCGAGGCGGCGTTCCGGTAAAGGAGCCCATTACGCCCACAGGCACCGAGCGCTTGAGCCATCGTGTCAGTCGCTGCCGCAATCATGGTATAGATGTCGGCGTTCGAATACCCTTTTTCCCGTAGCTTGTGCAGGATTTGATTCGATGCGCAGGACCAGTCGGCAAAGTAGCGATCTTCTAGGGAGCCCGGCTGCGAGTGCACAATCGTGCGCGAAAGCCAGCTGGTGTCCTGTGCCATTTGGGCGGTAGGCTGTCCATTTGTTAACGGCAGATCGGATAGTAACAGTTCGGCAAATGCGCGATGGCTCAGGGTAAATGAAGTCTTGAACAGGGAGAACATGACCTCGAGCGGTGTTTGCCGTCTTGGCATGACATTCTCCCTTCCTTGAACTTATTCGCTAAATAAAGGATAAGGGTGCCACTAGCCGATTTTACTGTGCAACAAATTGCATGTCGGTGAGCGGTCACGCCACCTGATGCGTTTGCTCCAGCATGAGAACTGGTTATCTTAGGGGCGCTATGCGGTCGCGTTTTGATTAGGATGGCACGACTCAGCCGCCCTTCGGGAAGCTGTGTCCCGGAATGGGCGCTCAGAGTGGGATGCAGTTTCCGCAAGGAGGTCCTGGGGGAAACCGTGCCCCGTTCTGATCCGAAATACTGGGACATAGTTTCCCTTTCATAACAGGAGAAGGCGCGCTGTCTGCAGTTGATTCAGACGGCGCGCCTTTTTGGTTGAGCTATGTTGAAGCTTGAAGCCAAAGCTTGTGGCTCCTTAGGAGCGGGCGGCTCCGTCGACGGGGAGCACGGCGCCCGTGACATAGGAGGACATGTCGCTCGCCAGGAAAACAAAGGCGTTGGCGACATCCTCGGGCTCGCCCATGCGACCCAGCGGAATGGTGGCGATGATGGGCTTGATGACCTCTTCGGGCAGGTTGGCGACCATGTCGGTCTTAGTCACGCCGGGGGCGACGGCGTTGACGCGGATGCCCATGGGAGCGAGCTCGCGCGAGAGCGACTGGACCATACCGTTGACGGCAAACTTGGACGTGGGGTAACCGACGCCGGAGGGCTGGCCGTACTTGGCGACCATCGAGCTTGTGGTAGTGATGGTGCCGCCGTGGCCGGCCTCGGTCATGATCTTGGCGGCAGCCTGGTGGCCATTAAAGACGGCGACGACGTTAAGGTCCATGACCTTTGCGAACTCCTCGGCCGTGTAGTCCAAGAGGGGTGAACGCTGGGAGATTCCGGCATTGTTGACGACCGTGTCCAAGCCGCCCATGTCGGCTGCAGTCTGCGTAAAGGCCTCAGTCACGGCCTCGAGCGAGGTGAGATCGCAGGAGCGACCCCAGACCTTGGCGTCGGGATAGGCGGCTGCCAGCTTCTCAACGGCCGTGTCGGCAGTCTCCTGGCGCGAGCCAAAGACGGTGACGGCAGCGCCTTCCTCGATAAAACGGCAGGCGATGGCATAGCCGATACCGCGTGTGCCTCCGGTGATGATTGCTTTCTTGCCCTCGAGCAACATGGTGCTTCCTCTCATCGCGGGCGGACATTCGCAGCACAGCGTAGCGGTAGTCGGAATCGGCCGCGTTTGCATATCGGTGAACGGTAGCCCGCGTTACCGATGAGCGGCTCGCGCAAATATGCTTTGCCGTTGTGCTTAGGGCAGGTGACAAAAGGGCTCCCGTCCCACATCGGACGGGAGCCCTCAAGGCGCGTATTGCTAGGCGAGCGTTGGACTAGTTCGCCATGACGCCTTCGGTCCAAGCCTCAACGTCCTCGATGCGCAGGACGTTGGCGACCTCGGCCACGCAGTCGACGCCGGCAAGCTCGGCGGCGGCAGCCTGGACGTCCTTCTCGAGCGCGCGGTGCGTCAGGAAGATGACCGAGCAGGCATCGCTGACGCCCGATTTGCCGTCCTCGACCTGGTTGATGAGCGAGATCGAGATGTTGTGCTTGGCAAAGATGTCGACCGTCTCGGACAGGGCGCCCACGCGGTCGGCGACTTTCAGGCGCACATAGTACTTGGTCTGGAGCTCGTCCATGGGCTTAAAGGTGAGGTTGTGGCCATAGGGCTCAATCTCGGGCAGCGGAGCCACGCCGCGGCTGATCTGCTCGGAGAGCGA
Source organism: Collinsella aerofaciens (assembly GCF_028207065.1). Taxonomy (GTDB): domain Bacteria; phylum Actinomycetota; class Coriobacteriia; order Coriobacteriales; family Coriobacteriaceae; genus Collinsella; species Collinsella aerofaciens_AR. The sequence continues at coordinate 7,716 of NZ_JAQLFP010000013.1, read as the reverse complement.
CAGGATATCGCCCACGACGGCGCTCGCGGTGGGGAAGGAGCCTGCGCCCGCGCCGTAGAACATGGTCTCGCCCACGGCGTCGCCTACCACGTAGACGGCGTTCATGGCGCCGTTGACCTTGGCGAGCATATGGTCTGCGGGGATCAGCGTGGGATGCACGCGAACGTCGACGCCAGCGTCGGTGTTGCGGGCGATGCCGAGCAGCTTGATGGTGTAGCCGAGCTCGCGGGCCTGGGCGATGTCCTCGGCGCCGATGGTGCGGATACCCTGCTGGTACACATCATCGGTGGTAACGCGGGTGCCAAAGCCGATGGAGGCGAGGATGGCCGTCTTGCTGGCGGCATCGAAGCCGTCGACGTCGGCGGACGGGTCGGCCTCGGCATAGCCCTTGGCCTGTGCGTCGGCGAGCGCGTCAGCGTAATCGGCGCCCTCGGCGTCCATGCGCGACAGGATGTAGTTGGTGGTGCCGTTGAGGATGCCGGCGATGGTCAGGATCTTGTTACCCACCAGGTCGTGCTCGAGTGTGCTGACAATGGGGATGCCGCCACCGCAGCTGGCCTCGCACTTAATCTGCACGCCGCACGCACGCGCCTTCTCGGCAAGCGTCTCGACATGGCGGCCCAGCAGGGCCTTGTTGGCGGAGACGACATGCTTGCCGTTCTCGAAGGCAGTGGTGAAGATCTCGGTTGCGGGATGCTCGCCGCCAATCAGCTCGACGACGATGTCGACGGCGGGGTCGGTGACGACATCGTGCCAGTCGCTCGTAAAGGCCTCGCGCTCAATGCCTGCCGCCTCGGCCTGCTCCCAAGCAAGCGCGCAGGCGCGGGTCAGCTTAAGGTCGATGCCGTAGGCTGCCAGGTACTCATCGTGGTGGCTCTTGATCAGACGGGCCACGCCGCCGCCGACGGTTCCCAGACCGATCAGACCGACGTTCACGGTGCGCAGGGGTTCGCTCATAGATAACTCCTTCGTGCATCTTATGGATGGATAAACCGCTTAAAGGTTGAGTGCATTCTAGCGTGAACCGGGGGCGCGTGCTCGCCAGGCAACAGGAGCCGCACAAAACGGCACCCCCGAAACGCTGCGGAAACATTGGAAACACGCTCGCTACAAACGGACTCCCGTAACAAACTGTCAACGTTTGCGCCATAAGGTTTGCCCTGTACCGCAAGACGGCCGCACCGCGGCCAGCGAAAAAGGGGGACACCATGTTCAACATCAACAGCACGCTCAGCCGTAGGAACTTTCTCGCCGGCGCTGCGGCGCTCGGCAGCACCGCCGCACTCGCTGGTTGCTCGTCGGGTGGCTCGGACGGCGGCACCGCCGATGACGGCAAGACCTTCAAGATCGGTGTCATCGGCCCTCTGACCGGCGCCGCGGCAACCTATGGCGTTTCGGCCGAGAAGGGTGCCAAGCTTGCCGCCAAGGATTTCTCGACCAAGGACCTCAAACTCTCGCTTAAGTCCGAGGATGACGTCGCCGACGGCGAGAAGGCTATCAACGCCTTCAATACCCTGTGCGACTGGGGCATGCAGGCGCTCGTCGGCCCCGTCACGACTGGTGCCGCCGTCGCTGTCTCGGGCGAGATCGCCGACGATATGCTCATGGTCACGCCCTCTGCTTCGTCCCTCGACGTCACCAAGGACAAGACCACGGTTTTCCAGGTTTGCTTTACCGACCCCACCATGGGCGCGAGTGCTGCCAAGTTTTTGGCCGAGAAGTATGCAGACGCCAAGATCGCCCTGTTCTACAACTCCGGCGATACGTACAGCTCGGGTGTTGCCGATGCCTTTGCCGAGCAGGCCAAGGAGTCCAAACTTGATATCGTCGATACCGAGACCTTTAAGGACGACTCTTCCACGAGCTTTACCAACCAGCTCACCAAGGCCAAGGAGGCCGGCGTCACGCTCATCTTTGCGCCGATCTACTACACGCCGGCGTCCGTTTTGCTCAAGAACGCCAAGGACATGGGATACGACATGACCCTCATGGGTACCGACGGCATGGACGGCCTGCTCTCCGTCGAGGGCTTCGACACCTCTCTTGCCGAGGGCGTGCTGCTCATGACCCCGTTCTCTGCCGACGATGAGAAGAACGCCGACTTCGTCAAGGCATATAAGGACGCCTACGACGAGACGCCCAACCAGTTTGCCGCCGATGCCTATGACTGCGTCCATGCGATTGTCGAGGCTATCGATAAGGCAAACATCGACATTACGGCCGACGGCGCCGACATTGCCGGCGATCTTGCCAAGGCCATGCGCAAGATCAAGATCGAGGGTCTGACGGGCGAGCTCACGTGGAACGACGAGGGCCAAGTCGAGAAGCCCGCTACAGCCTATGTGATCCAGGACGGCAAGTACATCGCCGCCTAAGTGCGCATAAAGCGCTACCGGTGAGGCCGTTTTAATCAGGGCAGGGACGCTTGCAACAGAATGGAAACATTACTTTTACACAATAAAGTGGCTAAACTGCATAAACCAATAGAAATACGCATAACTATGGATAAACGGACAAAACAAAAGAAAAGTTGAAATAATCGCCACTTTTCTCAACTAAAGCGTCTACTATTTTGCGAACGCCGAACACGGCGAAGGATGGCCTGTCGGGTAACCAAAACCCGACGAGATTTGAGAGGAGAGCCGCATGTCGAGCCTCACCGGTAAGTCATTGAACCCTGTTATGAATCGCAGGAGCGTTATCGCGAGCGCAGCAGGTCTGGGGGCGATGTCCATTCTAGCTGGCTGCTCCTCCAACGGCGGCGACAGCGGTTCCGCTTCGGGCGACGCTTCGTTTAAGATCGGCACCATCGGCCCGCTGACCGGTGCCGCCGCGTCCTACGGCAAGTCCGTTACCCAGGGCGTCGAGCTTGGCTGCAAGGACTTCTCCACCAAGGAGCTGCCGCTTGCCAGCAAGGCCGAGGACGACCAGGCCGACGGCGAGAAGGCCGTCAACGCCTTTAATACCCTGCTCGACTGGGGCATGCAGGCCCTTGTCGGCCCGACCACCACGGGTGCGTCGGTTGCCGTTGCCGCAGAGTGCGGTAACGACCCCAAGACGTTCATGATCACTCCGTCCGCGTCCTCCGAGGACGTCACCGACGGCAAGGATTGCGTCTTCCAGGTTTGCTTTACCGACCCCAACCAGGGCGTCAACGCTGCCAAGTTCCTGGCGCAGAAGTATGCGGACGAGAAGTTCGTACTGTTCTATAACTCCGGCGACGCCTATTCTTCGGGTATCGCAGATTCCTTTAAGGCCCAGGCCGCTGAGTCTAAGCTCGAGATTGTTGACGAGGAGACCTTTAAGGACGACTCTGCCACGAGCTTTACCAACCAGCTGACCAAGGCCAAGCAGGCCGGCGCCACCATGATCTTTGCGCCGATCTACTACACGCCGGCGTCCGTCCTGCTCAAGAATGCCAAGGACATGGGCTACGACGTCAAGATGATGGGCTGCGACGGCATGGACGGCATCCTGGGCGTTGAGGGCTTCGACACCTCTCTTGCCGAGGGTCTGCTGCTCATGACCCCGTTCTCCGCCGACGATGAGAAGAACGCCGACTTCGTCAAAGCTTACAAGGATAAGTATGGCGAGACTCCGGACCAGTTTGCCGCCGACGCTTACGACGGCGTGCACGCGGTGGCCGAGGTCCTCAAGGAGGCCGGTCTTGGTGTCGACGCCGACCCGACCGAGGTCGCCGAGAAGCTGCCCAAGGCTATGCTCAAGATTACCGTTGACGGTCTGACCGGCAAGCTCACCTGGAACGATAAGGGCCAGGTCCAGAAGGACCCCACGGCGTACGTTATCACCGACGGCAAGTACGTACAGGCCTAATAGACCGCCTTACATTGAGCGGTTTTGATCCCAAGCAGGGGAGGTTTTGGCCTTCCCTGCTTGCTTGGTATCTAGGGACAGTGTAACGTCCCTGTTTCATACATTAACTGGAAACCTATTCGAAAGGGGGATGTGGAACATGACGGTCTTTATCCAATACCTGGTCAACGGCCTGTCCATGGGCAGCGTCTACGCCATCATCGCGTTGGGCTACACCATGGTCTACGGTATCGCCAAGATGCTGAACTTCGCTCACGGCGACGTCATCATGGTCGGTGCCTATGTCTCGTTCTGTGCCACGTCGTATCTCGGCCTCCCGGGCTGGGCATCTGTAATTCTCTCTTGTGTGGTCTGTACCGTTCTCGGTGTTCTCATCGAGGGCCTGGCATACAAGCCGCTGCGTCAGGCGGGCCCGCTGGCCGTTCTGATCACGGCCATCGGCGTGTCCTACTTCCTGCAGAACGCCGCGCAGCTTCTGTGGGGCGCCACGCCCAAGAACTTCACTTCGCTCGTCACCCTCCCGGTGCCGGAGTTCTTGGCCAAGTTCAACGTGAGTGCCGTCTCGCTCGTCACCATCGTCGCCTGCCTGGTTATCATGGCCGGTCTGATGTTCTTTACAGGTAAGACCAAGATGGGCAAGGCCATGCGCGCCGTGTCCGAGGACAAGGCCGCCGCTCAGCTCATGGGCATCAACGTCAACCGCACCATTTCGATGACGTTTGCCATCGGCTCCGCCCTTGCCGCCATCGCCGGTGTGCTCCTGTGCTCCTACTCGCCGGTCCTGCAGCCCACCACGGGCGCCATGCCTGGCATCAAGGCCTTCGACGCCGCCGTCTTCGGCGGTATCGGCTCCATCCCCGGTGCCTTTGTCGGTGGCATTCTCATCGGCATCATCGAGGCGATGGCACAGGCTTACATTTCCACGAGCCTTGCCAACTCCATCGTCTTTGGTGTTTTGATCATCGTCCTGCTCGTCAAGCCTGCCGGCCTCTTGGGCAAGTACGTCCCCGAGAAGGTGTAGGTGAGCGTTATGAAGTTTCTTAAAGACAAGCAGACGCGTCACGACTTTGTCACGTACGCCATGTGCCTTGTGGCATTTGCCATCGTGTTCTTTATGCAGTCCAACCATATGATCCCGCGCATGATCGCCGGCCAGTTGGTTCCCATTACGGCCTACATCGTCATGGCCATTTCCCTCAACCTCGTCGTCGGCATCGCGGGCGACCTGTCGCTGGGCCATGCGGGCTTTATGAGTGTCGGTGCCTACACGGGCATCGTCACCGCGGTCGCCCTTGAGAGCGCCGTTCCCTCCGATCCGGTGCGCCTGATCATCAGCATTGTGGTCGGCGCTATCGCCGCTGCCATCTTGGGCTTCTTGATCGGTATCCCGGTCCTGCGCCTGAGCGGCGACTATCTGGCCATCGTGACCCTGGCTTTTGGCGAGATCATCAAAGAGATCGTTACCTGCCTCATTGTGGGCGTCGACTCCCGCGGCCTGCACGTGATTTTTAACATCACGGGCAACTCTACGATCGACGACCTGCACCTGCTCGAGGACGGCACCGCCATCATCAAGGGCGCCCAGGGCGCCTCGGGCGTGTCGACGTACTCGACCTTCCTCGCCGGTGCCATCCTGGTTATGGTCGCACTCGTGATCGTGCTCAACCTGGTTCGCAGCCGTACCGGCCGTGCCATTATGGCCGTGCGCGACAACAAGATCGCTGCCGAGTCCGTGGGCATCTCTGTCACCGAGTACCGCATGATCGCCTTCGTGGTTTCCGCCGCTCTCGCCGGCGCTGCCGGAGCCCTCTTCGGCGGTAACTTCTCGCAGCTTTCCGCTACCAAGTTCGACTTCAACACGTCCATCCTCATCCTGGTGTTCGTGGTCCTGGGCGGTCTGGGCAATATGCGCGGCTCCGTCATCGCGGCGGCGTTGCTCACGGTGCTTCCCGAGCTGCTCCGTCAGTTCTCGGACTACCGCATGCTCATCTACGCCATCGTGCTGATCCTGGTCATGATCTTTACCAACAACCCGCAGCTCAAGGCGTTCTTCGCACGCATTAAGGACCGCTTTGCTTCCAAGAAGGAGGTGGCAGCCGATGCCCAGTAAATTTGAGTTCAACAAGGGCAAGATGGTCCCGTATCCTTCTGGCGCCATCGTTCCCGACCGCGACCTGGGCCAGCGCCCGGCGCTCGAGTGCATCCACTTGGGCATTGAATTTGGCGGCCTTAAGGCAGTCGACGACTTTAGCCTGACCATCGGTAAGACCGAGATCGCCGGTCTGATCGGTCCCAACGGTGCCGGTAAGACCACGGTCTTCAACCTGCTCACCAAGGTGTACCAGCCCACGCACGGTACCATCCTGCTCGACGGTGAGGACACCTCGGGCAAGTCGGTCTATCAGGTCAACCGCATGGGTATTGCCCGCACCTTCCAGAACATTCGCCTGTTCAACACCATGACGGTGGAGGACAACGTCAAGGTCGGTCTGCACAACCAGGAGCGCTACTCCGGCTTTGAGGGCGTGCTGCGCCTGCCGACGTATTGGAAGCACGAGAAGGCCGCCCACGAGCGCGCCATGGAGCTGCTGTCCATTTTTGATATGGAGCACCTGGCAAACGAGCAGGCCGGCTCGCTGCCTTACGGCGCCCAGCGTCGTCTGGAGATCGTCCGCGCGCTTGCCACCAACCCCAAACTGCTGCTGCTCGACGAGCCTGCCGCCGGCATGAACCCGTCCGAGACCGCGGAGCTCATGGAGAACATCGTCAAGATCCGCGACACCTTTGGCATCGCCATTATGCTTATCGAGCATGATATGTCGCTCGTCATGAACATCTGCGAGGGCATCTGCGTGCTCAACTTTGGTAAGGTCATCGCCAAGGGCACGGCCGAGGAGATCCAGAACAACGATGCCGTAATTGAGGCATATCTGGGCAAGCAGGATAAGGGGGAGAACTAAATGGCAGAGCCGATGCTTTCCGTCTACAACATCAACGTCTGGTACGGCGCTATCCACGCCATCAAGGACATCTCCTTTAACGTCAACGAGGGCGAGATCGTGGCCCTGATCGGCGCGAACGGCGCCGGTAAGTCCACGACGCTTAAAACCATCTCGGGCCTGCTGCGTTCCAAGACCGGCTCCATCAAGTTTATGGGCGAGGACATTACCCATACGCCTGCCGATAAACTGGTGGGCAAGGGCCTGGCCCAGGTTCCCGAGGGCCGTCGCGCCTTTTTGCAGATGACGGTCGAGGAGAACCTGGAGATGGGCGCCTACACGCAGCCCAAGTCCACGGTGGCTCCGGGCCTTGAGCGCGTCTACGAGCAGTTCCCGCGCCTTAAGGAGCGCCGTCGCCAGGTCGCCGGCACCCTTTCGGGCGGCGAACAGCAGATGCTCGTTATGGGGCGCGCCCTTATGAGCAACCCCAAGCTGCTCATGCTCGATGAGCCTTCCATGGGTCTGGCGCCGATTCTGATTGAGCAGATCTTCCAGATTGTCGAGGACCTGCACAAGGCCGGTACCACGGTGCTTCTGGTCGAGCAGAACGCCCAGATGGCGCTTTCAATCGCCACGCGCGGCTACGTGCTCGAGACCGGCAAGATCACCATGACCGGCACCGGCCAAGAGCTCCTGCACGACGACAACGTCCGCAAGGCTTACCTGGGCGGCTAACTAGTTACGCGGTTTTACCAAACCGCGTAACGGCTCGACGCTGCAAGCCCGCCAGAGCGGCAATCTGCCTTTCAACTTCGGCGGCATGACCAGAAGGTCAATGCCGCCTCGTTTCAAGGCACCTTGCTCGCTCTGGCGGGTTTTCGCTCATATGACCCAATCCGCTGTCAAGAGCCACAATGGCCCCGCCGACCGCTTGCAATCGGTC
>NZ_JAQLFP010000012.1 GCF_028207065.1 Collinsella aerofaciens | reverse complement strand
TCGCAGCCCCGACCCGCGGTCACGAGCGGGGGCTCCTATCTTTTTAGTGCCCTCGGATTGGGTCATAGTGTCTGTCGGTAATGAATCATCGGCTATTTCGTTGCTGGTCAATATAAGATATTGCTTTGCGTTAAACGTAATTCGATTGTTTTGAGGGTAGGGGATTGATTTGGGTCGTACTGGGGATATGACGCCGCCTTTGCGTTGGCGGTTGGGTGTTGCTGGTGGGGTAGCGCTGGCTGTGCTGCTTGTTGACCAGCTGACCAAGCTTGCGGTTCGTGCCGTCGGCGATGCTCTGCATGTGACTATTATCCCCGGTGTGATCGACTTCCTTTTCGTGCGTAACATCGGTGCTGCCTTTAGCATGGGCGAGGGACATGGCCTCGCGTTTGCCGTGCTGGCGTTTGTCGTTATCGTTGCGATCGCGGTGTACTTGCTTCGCGCGCCCCAGCTTGCTCGCTTTGAGGTTGTGGGCATGGCTTTGGTCGTGGGCGGCGCCATTGGCAATGCGATCGACCGTCTGGCTTTTGGCTTTGTGACCGATTTTATTGCCACCACCTTCATCGACTTCCCCGTCTTCAATGTGGCCGATGTCGGCATTACGGTCGGTGTGGTGCTTGCCCTCATCGGCTACATGTTCTTGAGTCCTGCGGCCCGTGAGGTCGACGCGACCGCCGAACTCAACGCCCGTGACGAGGCCCGCGCTAAGCGCAAGGCCCAGCAGCGTGGGGAGCGTGCCCGCAAGATTCGCGAAAGGAGCGAGCGCTAATGGCCGACATCCATATCCTTGTTGCCGACGATGCCGCTGGTCAGCGTCTTGACGCCTATCTGGGCGCTAATGACGGCTGCCCTACGCGCTCTGCCTGCGCGCATCTGATCGAGGGCGGTGCCGTTGCCGTCAACGGCGAGACATGCCTGTCAAAAAAGTATGCCGTGCGCTCCGGCGACCGTATTTCGGTCGATTTGCCCGAGCCGCACGATCCCACCGATGTGATTCCCGAGGCCATTCCCCTCGATATCCGCTACGAGGACGACTACCTCATCGTGCTCTCCAAGCAGCGCGGTCTGGTGTGCCATCCCGCCCATGGCCACGAGAGCGGCACCCTTGCGAACGCCTTGGTCTATCACTGTGGCATTGACCATCTGGGCACCGTGCAGGGCGAGGACCGCCCCGGCATCGTGCATCGCCTGGATCGTGACACCTCGGGCCTTATGCTCGCGGCAAAAGACGACGACACCCAGCGCGCGCTCCAGAATCTCATCCGCACGCGCACGCTCGACCGCCGCTACATTACGCTCGTCCACGGCCACATTGCCATGGACGAGGGCACCATTAACACCGGCATTGCCCGTTCTACGCGCGACCGTGTCAAGATGGCGGTTTCGGACGATCCTTTCGCGCGCCAGGCCATTACGACCTTTAGGGTCCTCGAGCGCTTCGATTCCACGCGTTTTGACGATGGCTATACGCTCGTCGAGTGCCACCTGTTTACGGGTCGCACGCATCAGATTCGCGTGCACATGCGCCATATCAACCACGCCTGCGTGGGCGATCCGCTCTACGGTAAGTGCGATGCGCGTGCCGACCAGGGTTTGACCAGGCAATTCCTCCATTCCTGGCGTGTGGCGTTCGATCATCCCGTGACGGGGGAGCGCATTGAGTGCCGCGATGAGCTGCCGTGGGATCTCGCCGCCGTTCTGGATGACCTAGCCCCGCGCTCGCTCGGCCGCACTGCCGCCGGCGACGAAATCGCACCGCAGCTCGGTCTGCTCGAACCCTAACCAGTATTAGGTGGTTTCTTGAACTCGGTTAGCCTACGGTAAGATATACGGTTGTTTACGTAACGCGTTCTCGGGAGCCTGCATGCTCGCCTTTTTACAAACTAACACGCCCATCGTGATCTTTAACCAGATTGTGGTTACGCTACTCACGGTCTGCTTTCTGTACCAGGTGGTCTTCTTTGTCATTGGCGCTCTTCGTGGCGAGGTCGCGCCTCCCAAGGCCAAAAAACTCCACCGCTATGCCTTCTTTATCGCGGCGCATAACGAGGAGGCCGTGATCGCCAACCTCGTTCGCTCCATCAAGGACCAGGATTATCCGTCCGAGCTTATCGAGGTCTTCGTGGTCGCCGATGCCTGCACCGATAATACGGCGCAGCTCGCGCGCGAGGCGGGCGCCATCGTTTATGAGCGCAACGACCTGGCCCGCAAGGGTAAGAGCTGGGTCATGGACTTTGGTTTCGATCGCATTCTCAACGAGTATCCCGACACGTTTGAGGGCTACTTTATCTTCGATGCCGACAACGTTATCTCCCGCGATTACGTCTCCAAGATGAATGATGCCTTTGACCAGGGCTTCCATGTGGTTACGAGCTATCGTAACTCCAAGAACTTCGGCAGCTCGTGGATTTCGTCTGCCAACGCCACCTGGTATCTGCGTGAGGCCCGCTTCCTCAACAACGCGCGCAACATCTGCAAGACGTCTTGTGCCGTCTCTGGTTCGGGCTACCTCATCTCCGCCAGCGTAATTGAGGGCATGCACGGCTGGCAGTTCCATACGCTGACCGAGGACATCCAGTTCACTACGTTCTGTGCCATTCACGGCATTCGCATCGGTTATGCGCCGGCGGAGTTCTTTGACGAACAGCCCGTGACGTTTAAGGCGTCCTGGAAACAGCGCATGCGCTGGACCAAGGGCTTCTACCAGGTGTTCTTTACCTACGGTAAGCACCTGGTCAAATCGACCTTCCGCTATCATCGCTTTGCCGCCTACGACATGTTTATGACCATCGCCCCGGGTATGCTGCTGTCCTTGATCTCGATGCTCGCTAATGCGACGTTCTTGATTGTGGGTGGCCTTTCGCATGGTTTCTTGGCAACCGAAGTCGAGATGCAGGCGTGCGCCGCTTCGCTCATTATGACCTTCGCCATGATGTATCAGACTTTCTTCATCCTGGCGCTGCTCACGACTATCTTTGAGTACAAGCATATTCACTGCGCGCAAAAGTGGCGCCTGGTGACTAACCTGTTTACCTTCCCGATCTTTATGTTCAGCTATATCCCCATCACGGTGGCTGCACTGTTCCTGAAGGTCGACTGGGTTCCGACGCAGCACGCCGTCAACGTCACCCTTGACGAGGTCATGCAAGGCGCCAAATAATCACCACCAAAACCACCACAAAGGGGACAGGCACCTTTGTGGTGGTTTTTGTTTATGCGATGTAACTCGAGGAGGCGTTCGATGGTCTATATCCCGTTTTGGTTGTTTGCTATTGCTGGCGCCGTTATCGATGCTCGTGATCGGCGGTTCCCGAATTCGCTTGCCGGCGCGTGTGCGGTGGCGGCGTTAGCGGGTGTTTGGTTCGATCTCGGTTTGAACACAGCGCTTGACCACGCAGGTCTTGCTGTCATCGTGTATCTTGCTCTCGTGCTGACTGAGTCCCTCTGGCGTCGTCTTCGCCAAACCCTGGGCATCGGCATGGGAGATGCTAAGGCACTTTTCGCGCTTTGCACGCTCGACCCTATGGGTGGCATCGTGGCATTTGCCGGCGCGCTCCTGGCCCTGGCCCTCTCCTGCCTCATCACGAAATCGCGCTCCCTGCCATTGCTCCCGTTTTTGGTGCCGATTTTTGCCATAATCGAGGTTGTGGGCTGCACTTTGTAACCGATTGCGCATCCTTCTTAAGGAGCATGCCATGGCAACTAATCAAGAAACGGCCGTCATTAAGGCGCGCATGGACCGTATTCCCTCGGCGTTGTCGCCCGAACTTTTCGAGCGCATTGCCACCGATCGTGCTTCGGGCTATGTTAACCCGTATCGTTGCAACGACGATCAGGTCATTCGTCGTATTGATCGCGCCGCCGACAAAGGCACGCTTATGCGTCCGGCGTTTATGCGCGATACCGAAAAGATACTTCATCTTCCGGCGTACACTCGCTATGCCGGCAAAACACAGGTCTTCAGTTTTCGCAGCAACGACGACCTGTCGCGTCGTGGCCTGCACGTGCAGCTTGTTTCGCGCATTGCGCGCGATATCGGTTGCGCCCTGGGGCTCAACTGCGATCTGATCGAGGCGATTGGCTTAGGCCACGACTTGGGCCACACGCCTTTCGGCCATGCCGGTGAGCGTTTTCTCAACGATATCTATCATGAGCGCACGGGTCGCTACTTTTTCCATAACGTGCAGTCGGTCCGCGTGCTCGACGCCCTGTATGGCCGCAACGTGTCGCTCCAGACGCTCGACGGCGTGCTATGCCATAACGGCGAGTACGAGCAACGCGTGTTTGAATTGTCGGATATGGGCTCCTTTGACCAGTTCGATCAGGCGGTCGAGGACTGCATCGCCACGGGCTATGGCGCCATTGGGCACCTGCGTCCCATGACGCTCGAGGGCTGCGTCGTTCGCATCTCGGATATTCTTGCCTACGTCGGTCGTGACCGTCAGGATGCGATCGCGGCGGGTCTGCTTTCGCCCGACGCTTTTGACGATGGTCGGGGCGGCGCCTATAACAGCTGGATCCTCACGCACGCTTCCATCGATATCGTTGAGCATAGCTATGGTAAGCCGCGCATCGAGATGAGCGAGGACCTGTTTGAGGAAATTCGCCGAGCCAAGCGCGAGAACTACGAGAAGATCTATAGCAAGGGCGGTATCGAAGGCGATTCCGAGGAGGAGCTGCGCGAGGCGTTCGAAAAGCTCTACGACCGTTGCCTGCAGGATATAAACGAAGGCAACGAGTCTTCTTACATCTTTAAGCACCACATTTCTCGCATTGAGCGGCAGCTTTCCTACTACGAACGCACCTATGCCTGGCAGGACGATATAGATCAGACCGTAGTGGATTACATTGCGAGCATGACAGATGGCTATTTCTGCGAGCTCACGAGCAAGCTGTTCCCGGGCTTGAAGTTTCCGCACCGTACCTATATTAACGAACGGTAGTTCGTATATTTTCGGTATACTGTAGGTGAAAACGTTTTTGATTGATGCACGGGATGGCTATGGACGACCTTTTTTCTGCTTCGACGCGTGAGCGTTCCTTTCAGAATGCGCCGCTTGCGGTGCGCATGCGCCCCAATTCGCTCGACGAGTACGTGGGCCAGCAAAAGGCCGTCGGTAAGGGCTCGTGGTTGCGTGCCGCAATTGAGCACGACGTGCTGTCGAGTGTGATTCTGTACGGGCCGGCCGGAACGGGGAAGACGACGCTGGCCCACATTATCGCCAACCATACCAAGAGCGAGTTTGTCGAGGTCAGCGCCGTGACGGGCACTGTAAAGGACCTTCGTCGCGTGATTGACGAGGCCAAGACGCGCCTGAATACCTACGACCGCCGCACCATTCTTTTCATCGATGAGATTCACCGTTTTTCGAAGTCGCAGCAGGATGCCCTGCTGCATGCAGTTGAGAACCGTACCGTCATTATGATTGGCGCTACGACGGAGAACCCGTACTTCGAGGTCAATTCGGCACTGTTGTCGCGCGGACGCGTGGTGGAGCTTGAACATCTGAAGGATGAGGATATCGCCACGCTTATTGAGCGTGCGCTCGAGGCACCACAGGGCTTGAACGGAAAGTTTTCTGCCGATGATGATACGGTCAAGACCATCTGCACGCTGGCCGCGGGTGATGCGCGCTCTGCCCTGACGACACTTGAGCTGGCGAGCGAGATTGCCGTCACGCGTCCCGATACCGAGGGGACGCCAGCGCCGGCGGCGGGGGAGCGTTATCCCATCACCGTCGATGACGTGAAGATTGCCAACCCGCGCCGCGGTTTTTCGTATGACAAAAACGGCGACATGCACTATGACATTATCAGTGCGTTCATCAAGTCCATGCGCGGCAGCGACCCCGATGCCACGATCTATTGGCTCGCGCGCATGATTGACGCGGGGGAGGATCCTAAGTTTATCGCCCGTCGCATTATGATTCAGGCTTCTGAGGATGTTGGCAATGCCGATCCGCAGGCACTTTTGGTGGCACATGCCGCGTTTAAGTCTGCCGAGGTCATTGGCTATCCCGAGTGCCGCATTAACCTGGCTCAGGCTGCACTCTATGTGTGCTTGGCGCCTAAATCCAACGCGTGCGAGGCTTCGATCGATGCGGCGCTGGCCGATATCCACTCTAGTGGGCTTCGCGAGGTGCCGAGTTATCTACGCGATCGCCATCGCCCGGGCAGCGATGAATACGGTGTGTATAAGTATCCGCACGATTATCCCGAAGGCTGGGTCGACCAGCGCTATTTGCCCGAAGGCTTAGAACGCGGTGCATTTTGGCAGCCTGCCGGCCGCGGTTGGGAAGAATGGCGCGTAGAGCAAAGCGAACGCGACCGCAGCGGGAATGCACCGAAGTAGCTGCTGATAATTTTGTCCCACGTTGCTGCTCTTGGCATGTTCGGTCCCCTTTGGGGTACCATGGAAAGCGTTTGTATTTCGATTCCTTTGGGAGGCTTGTATGAGTCCCATTCAAATCGCCTTGCTGCTGCTTGCCGTTGCCGGCGTGTGGGCTATCGTTGAGCTTGCGCTTACCCTGCGCAAAACCCGCACCGTTGTCGACTCGCTCGACAAGACGGTAACCGACCTCAACAATACGATTGCCGAGGCGCAGCCCGTAGTGGCAAAGCTTGATGGCGCCGTTGACGAGCTTACGCCGGCACTTGCCCAGATGGAGCCGCTCCTCAAGTCGAGCAAGACTGCCGTTGATGCTCTGACGTCTAACCTCGTTGAGGTTGAGGCGGTCGTTCGCGACATTTCCGAGGTCACGGGCAGCGTGGCCGAGGCCAGCAATGCCGTATCGAGCGTGACTGATTCTGCTGCTGGCGCCGTGCAGAAGCTCTTCAATAAGGTGAAGGCTCCTGCAGCCGACGCCGATCGCAAGCTCGCCGCTGCCGCTGCCGAGGCCGAGCAGCCCACTGAGCGCGTTCTGATTGGCGACGACGATGCCGCTGCTGACGACGATGATGTTCAGAAGCCCGCTGCTAAGCCTGCTCAGTATTACACCTATACGCCTGCCGAGACCTCCGAGGAGTCCTGCGATGAGTAGCGAAGCAACCTGCCCCATTACGCTGAGCGTTGCCGGTGATCCGCGTCTCGCGCGCTTGGTGCGCATGACGGCCGCCAACGTCGGCGCCCTGTGCTCTATGTCCGTCGATCGCATCGAGGACATTCGTATGGCTGCCGAAGAAGCCTTCATCTTTGGCTGCACGGCTGTTGATTCCGACGATATCTCGATCAAATTCGATGTCGACGAATCGCATGTGGGCATGACCTTTACCTTTGGCGACCAGGCGACTGTCGATGAGGATGACCAGGCTGCCGTGTATGCCGAGCTCATTTTGGCGAGTGTGTGCGACTCCTACGAAAAGACTACAGCGCCCCTAACGCTTTCCCTCGACCTCAAGGCGGATATCTAATATGACCGAACGCTCCCGGAGCGGCAAGACCGCTTGGGACAAGGAGAAAACCCGCGAGCTGTTTCGTCGTTATAAGGAGACCGGTGATCCGGATGCCCGCGAGCAGCTCGTCATGTCCCATATGAACCTGGTAAGGTTTCTTGCCAACAAATTCAAGAACCGCGGCGAGCCGCTCGATGACCTTTTGCAGGTCGGG
Organism: Collinsella aerofaciens; assembly: GCF_028207065.1. Classification (GTDB taxonomy): domain Bacteria; phylum Actinomycetota; class Coriobacteriia; order Coriobacteriales; family Coriobacteriaceae; genus Collinsella; species Collinsella aerofaciens_AR. The sequence continues at coordinate 57,482 of NZ_JAQLFP010000012.1, read as the reverse complement.
TACTTGGGCTTGCTCAAGGCTATCGATCGCTTTGATCCCGAGCGCGGACTCGAGTTCACGACGTTTGCCACGCCCACCATCTTGGGCGAGATTAAGCGCCACTTCCGCGACAAGGGCTGGAGTGTGCGCGTGCCGCGTCGTCTGCAGGAGCTCTCTGCCAAGGTTAACCAGGCCACCGACAAGCTCACCAACGAGCTTCAGCGTTCGCCCAAGGTTGAGGAAATCGCCGATTATCTTGGCGTAACCGTCGACGAGGTGCTCGAAGCCATGGAATCGTCCTCGGCCTACACCTCGGTGCCCATCGAGGCTCCCGGTGCGTCCGATTCCGATGATGCGCCTTCGATTCTCGATCGTTACGCCGACGATGACAACGAGCTCGACTTTACCGATGACCGTCTGGTAATCGAGGAAGCCATCCGCGATTTCTCGCCGCGCGAGCGCGAGGTTATCGAGCTGCGTTTTGTGAAGGGCATGACCCAGATCGAGATTGCCAAGAAGCTGGGCATCTCGCAGGTGCAGGTTTCGCGTCTGCTGCGCCGCACGCTTAAGAAGATTCAAGATAAGATCGACCCCGACGGAGTGATGGTTCGTTCATGAGTGAGCACCCCCAACAAATCGACCGCACGCTTCGCGATACCCGTATTCTGACGCTGCGCATTTGGGGCGTCGTCGGCTGCATTGTCATCGCTGCCGTCATCTTTAACCTTATGGGCATCCTGGCACCGGTCATCGAGTTTTTGGCAGTCGGTTCCATCATCGCTTTTGTCATGTCGCCGATCACCAACTGGCTCGAGCATCACGGCGTGAATCGCGGCATCGGTTCGCTTATCGCGCTCATTGTGGTTGTTGCCGTGCTCGTCGGCGTCGTCTGCATCCTCTCGCCTATTTTGCTCGGTCAAATCATGGAAGTCCTGAGCCGCCTGCCCGAGCAGCTTCGTGTTGCGGGTGGCGATCTCAACGAGATGCTCTCGCACGCTAAGACGCTCAACAACACGCCGCTCAAGGAGTATCTGGACGACAATCTTTCTTCGCTGGTTACCGTAGCGTCCAAGTACGTCTCGCAAATCGCTGCGGAGCTCGGCCGCGGCGTGTTTCCGCTCATTACCAATACGGCCTCGCAGCTGTTCGTCATCTTCCTGGGTCTGGTGCTTGCCTACTGGCTTGCCTGCGATTATCCCCGCATGCACCACGAGGTCTGCACCATCATCGGACAGGAAAAAGAGACCTCGTACCGCTTTATGGTTGCCATCCTTTCACGCTCGGTCGGCGGCTATATGCGCGGCATGGTCGTGACGTCCATCTGCGGTGGCTTTTTGGCTTTTATCGGCTTTATGCTCATTGGCCATCCATACGCAGCGCTCATGGCCATCTTTACCGGCATCATGCATTTGGTTCCGGTTGTCGGTCCCTGGGTGAGCGCGGCGATCGCCACGGTGCTCGGTTTTATGTTCAGCCCTATGCTGGCGTTATGGACGCTTGTCGTGACCATGGTGGCTCAAAACGTCACCGATAATGTCATTTCGCCTAAGGTCATGCAGAGCTCGGTGCAGGTGCATCCCGTTATGAGCCTGACGGCTCTCGTTATCGGTTCGGCACTCATGGGTCCCATCGGCATGGTTATCGCCATTCCGCTGTGCGCGGCCCTCAAGGGCATCTTCGTCTACTACTTTGAGAACGAGACCGGGCGTCAGCTCGTGGCATACGATGGCGCCGTGTTTAAGGGCACGCCGTATCGCGATACCGAGGGCAACCCGGTCGCCGCCTACGACGCGCTTGGAGACGATACGTTCATCTATGAGTCCGAGCTCATCGGCAACGAGACCGCGCCCGAGGCCAAGGCCATGCCCAAGCCCGAACTCGATAATCCCTGGATTAAGCTCTCTGGTCTGCAGCCCGATGCCACGGGCTTCTTCAAGAACCCCTTTGCCAAGGACGATGACTCCAACACTGACGACGATACCAAAACCGGCATCGACGGCTCCATGGACGATGACGACAAGTAGCGGGGTAATTCGGGCTAACATTCATACGCGCTAACATGCAATTTCGCTGAAGGGCCGGCATTGTGCCGGCCCTCTTTTTTGCACAGGCGCGGTGGGATGGTAATATCGTTACGTTTGAACTGTTTCGATGTGAAATCGAGGAGATTCCCTCTATGAGTGCTGACTACCCGTCAATGACTACGGCCGAGATTCGCTCTAAGTTCCTCAACTTCTTTGAGGAGCGCGGTCTTAAGCTCTATCCTTCTTCGTCCCTCGTCCCCGACGATCCTTCGCTGCTGCTTGCCAACGCCGGCATGAACCAGTTTAAGGAGTATTACCAGGGCAAGAAGACCATGAAGGAGATCGGCGCAATCTCCTGCCAGAAGTGCGTCCGCACCAACGACATCGATTGCATCGGCGAGGACGGCCGTCACCTGTCCTTCTTTGAGATGCTCGGCGACTTCTCCTTTGGTGGCGTCTCCAAGCAGCAGGCCTGCGCTTGGGCCTTTGAGCTCATTACCAAGGAGTTCAAGCTGCCGCTCGATCGCCTGTACTTCACCGTCTTTACCGAGGACGACGAGACCCATGACGTGTGGCGCTCCCTGGGCGTTGCCGAGGATCACATCTCCCGCCTGGGCGAGGACGACAACTTCTGGGCCGCTGGCCCCACCGGCCCCTGCGGTCCGTGCTCCGAGATCTACTTTGACATGGGCGAGGAGGTCGGCTGCGGCAGCCCCGACTGCAAGCCCGGCTGCGACTGCGACCGCTTCCTGGAGTTCTGGAATCTCGTCTTTACCCAGTACGACCGCCAGGAGGATGGCTCCATGCCGGAGCTGCCGCACCGCAACCTCGATACGGGCATGGGTCTGGAGCGCATGGCCGCCATCATGCAGCACAAGACCGCTAACTACGACGGCGATCTGATGCAGCACCTCATCAAGCTGGGCGAGAAGATCAGCGGCAAGACCTATGACGCCGACGATTACTCCGGTGCTAGCCGCTCCCTGCGCATCATCGCAGATCACTCTCGTGCCGTCGACTTTATGATCTCGGACGGCATTCTCCCCGGTAACGAGGGTCGCGAGTACGTCCTTCGCCGCCTGCTCCGCCGCGCCGTGTTCCACGGTCGCCTGCTGGGCATCGAGGGCGCCTTCCTGACCAAGTTCATTGACGAGGTCAACGCCCAGATGGGCGAGGCCTATCCCGAGCTGCTCAAGAACGTCGCGCTCGTTAAGGGTATCGTCGCTTCCGAGGAGGAGCGTTTCTCCACGACGCTCGACAACGGCCGCGTCTACCTGGATGAGGCTCTGGCCGCGCTTGCCGAGGGTGCTGTCCTTCCGGGCGACGTCGCCTTTAAGCTGCATGACACCTTTGGTTTCCCCATTGACCTGACCGTCGAGATTGCCGGCGTCGCTGGCCACGACGTCGATATGGACGGCTTCACCGCTTGCATGGAGGACCAGAAGGCCCGCGCTCGCGCCAACGTCAAGGGCGATGCTTGGGGCAGCTTCAACGACGTGTGGGTCGAGCTTTCCGACAAGGTTGCCGCGACCGAGTTCGACGGCTATGACAACGATGTGATCGAGGGTGCCAAGGTTGTCGCCATCGTTCGCAACGGCGAGTCCGTCGAGTCTGCTTCCGCCGGTGAGGACGTCGAGGTCGTGCTCGACCGCACCCCGTTCTACGCCGAGATGGGTGGCCAGCAGGGCGATGCCGGTGAGCTTTCCGCCGAGGGCGTTGCGCTGACTGTTGCCGACACCAAGAACCACAATGGCCTGTATGCTCACGTTGCGCACGTTGCCGAGGGCACACTGACCGTCGGTGCTACCGTGACAGCCGCGCTCGACGCCGAGCGCCGTGGCTTCCTGCGCCGCAACCACACTGCCACGCACCTGCTCGACGCCGCGCTTAAGCAGGTCCTGGGCGAGCATGTCTCCCAGGCTGGCTCGTTGGTGACGCCCGAGCACCTGCGCTTTGACTTCACGCACTTCGAGGCCCTGTCCTCCGAGCAGCTCAAGGCTGTCGAGGACCTGGTCAACCAGCAGATCTTCGCTTCCAAACCGGTCGTGACCCGCGTCATGGGCATCGACGAGGCCAAGGCCGCCGGTGCTGTCGCCCTCTTTGGCGAGAAGTACGGCGACGTCGTCCGCGTCGTCTCCGTGGGCGCCGAGGATCAGCCGTTCTCCCGTGAGCTCTGCGGCGGTACGCATGCCGCCAATACTGCCGAGATCGGCCTGTTCAAGATCATTTCCGAGTCCTCTACGGGCTCCAACGTCCGCCGTATCGAGGCCGTGACCTCCAAGGGCGCCCTCGACTACATGGCCGACCGCCTGGCGCTCGTTGACGCCGCTGCTGCTGCGCTCAAGTGCCGTGTTGACGAGGTTCCCGCCCGCGTGGAGAACCTGCAGGCCGAGCTGCGCGAGACGTCCAACAAGCTCAAGAAGGCACTCACCGGTGGCTCCTCCGACGCTATCTCTGGCGCCATCGAGGGCGCTGTCGAGCTGAACGGCTACAAGCTCGTAGTCGCTGAGCTTCAGGGTCTTGAGGCTGCTGACCTGCGCAATGTGTGGGATACCGTGCACCAGAAGGTTGCCGGCCCCGTCGCCTGCGTCGTTGCCAGCGTTACCGAGAAGGGCACCCCGGCCCTGCTCGCCGCCGGCTCCGATGACGCCGTGAAGGCCGGTTTCCACGCCGGCAACGTGATCAAGCAGATCGCGGGCCTGGTCGATGGTCGCGGTGGCGGTCGTCCCAACATGGCCCAGGCCGGTGGCAAGAATGCTGCCGGTATCGCCGATGCCCTCGCGGCCGCCAAGACCGCGCTCGGCGCCTAAGAACCTAAGTAGTCGCTGTGGTCGCGCTCGCACTGGACATAGGGGAGACCAGGATTGGCATTGCCGTCTCGAGCCGTGATGGCAAGATGGCGATGCCTGTCAAGGTGCTTCCGGCTGCCGAGGTCACTGGTATGGCAAAGACGTTTCGCTACCTGGTCGAGGACTATGAGCCCGATATCCTGGTAAGTGGACGTCCCTTGACCATGGCAGGTGAGCCCGGCCCCCAGGCCGAGCGCGTCGCCGCAGTGGCCCAAAAGATTGCCGACGAGCTCGAACTTCCGCTGGAGTTTGAGGACGAGCGTCTGTCCTCGCAGGAGGCCAAGCGAATCCTGCGAGAGCAGGGACTCAACGAAAAGCAGATGAGGGGCAAGATTGACATGATCGCCGCCAGCCTTTTCTTGCAGACATGGCTCGATCGTAAAAACGAGGAGGTTTCGCATGCCTAGCGCTTCCGATCCGCGCCAGCAGAATCGTACACGGCAGCCTGCGCCGCGCCCTGCTCAGCCTGGCCAGCGCCCGGCGCAGCCGACGCAGCGTTCGGCTCAACCTGCTCAGCGTGCCGCTCAACAGCCCGCAGCTCGTCCCGCGCAGCCCGCTGGCGGCGCTCGTTTTAAGCAGCAGGCTCCTGCCCAGCGCACGCAGGGGCAGGCCCGGCAATCACGCCCCCACGCACATCATGCTCATGACTCGCACGGCGTTGCTCCGGCCACGCGCTCGAGCTATAACACGCATGCCCGCCGTGGCGTCCAAAAGAAAAGCTCTCCGGTGCCTATGATTATCGGTGGCGTCATCGCCGTGCTTGCGCTTGTCGCGATCGTTTTCTTTGTTGTGCCGGCCGTCAAGGGCTTCTTTGCCGGCGAGGATGCGAAAGTCGCTGCTGGCCAGCAAGTTACGGTGACCATTCCCGACGGTGCTTCGGGCGATACGATCGCCTCGATTCTCTCCGAGAACCATATCGTCGAAGACCCCAAGGATTATTACGCGGCGGTCAAAAAGCTCAATGCCGATATGTCGCTTAAGCCTGGCACCTACTCGTTTACCACGCTCATGGACGCGACCAAGGTTGTTCAGCAGCTCATGGAAGGCCCCAATGCGGGCTCCGATGCACTGACTATCCCTGAGGGCCTGACGGTCGACCAGGTCGCCGATCGTGTGGCCGCGGCATACGACAGCATTTCTAAGGAAGATTTCCTTAACCAGGCCAAGGCGAGCAATTATGTGAATGATTACGCTTTCCTTAAAGACGCTGCAAACGATTCACTCGAGGGCTTCCTATTCCCCAAGACCTATTCGTTGGGTAAGGACCCTTCTGCCGATGATGTGATTCGCGCCATGCTTGACCAGTTCAACACCGAGTACAAATCGCTTGACTTTGCGAGCTGCGAAGCCAAGATCAAGGAGCGCTACGGTGTGGAGATGTCCGACTACGACATCGTCAACTTGGCCTCTATCGTTGAGCGCGAGGGCCTCAACGCCGATCAACGTGCGCACGTGGCCTCGGTCTTCTACAACCGCCTTGCCGGCAAGCTCGACGGTCTGCGTTATCTCAACAGCGATGCGACCATGATGTATGTCACCGGTGGCGAGGTTACCGCCGACGACCTGCAGAGTGATAGCCCCTATAACACCTATAAGCACGAGGGTCTGCCACCCACGCCCATCTGCTCTCCGTCGCTCGAGGCACTTAAGGCCACGCTTGAGCCGACCGACTCTGATGACCTGTATTTCTACATTACGCAGGACGAGGAGTACTTCTCGCAAACCTACGAAGAGCATCAACAGTCTTGGAATTAGCATGAGGATATTTAGCCCCAAACGATACGTTGCCTCGGTCGATCGCATCGACCTTGATACCCTGTGGGCCGACGGCAAACGCGCCATTCTGCTCGATCGCGATAACACTCTGGTTCCGCGCGACACTGAGCAGGTTCCCGCCGCGGTCTCCGCTTGGCTCGATACCGCCCGCGCCAAAGGCTTTAAGCTGTGCATGGTGTCCAACAACTGGCATCGCGATCAGGTCATGAGCTCTGCACGCGAGCTGGGACTCGAGGCCATCAGCCACGCCATGAAGCCCGCCCCGTTTGCCTTGAAGGCGGGTCTTAAGCGCCTCGGCGCAACGGCAGACGAGGCGGTGCTGATCGGCGATCAGCTGTACACGGACGTGTGGAGCGGTAATTTTGCCGGCGTTGACACTATTCTGGTCAAGCCGCAGGCAACCCAGGACCTGTGGTACACGCAGATCTTCCGTATCTTTGAGCGCCGGGCCCTGCGCGACCTTCCCTGCGAGGAATAGGTTTCGCCATGTCTCAGCACATCAAACACGGCTGCGACCATATCTTCTTTATCGGCTTTTTGGGCGCGGGCAAATCGACGCTCGCGCGCAACGTCGGCACTATGTTCAAGCGGCGTTTTATCGATACCGATCGTTTGGTTGTGCGTCGATGTGGCAAGTCGGTGACCGAGATATTTGAGACCGAGGGCGAGGATCGTTTTCGCGAGCTCGAGACCTCGGCACTCCGTTCGCTTCAAAGCGAGCGCAGCCTGCTGGTGTCGTGCGGGGGTGGCATCGTCGAGACGCCGGTGAACATTGAACTGATGCACGAGATGGGTACATGCGTGTACCTCGAAGGCGACTTTGAGGACTCGTTGCGCCAGATTCGCCGCTCCGATACCCGGCCCGATTTCCGCTCGCCCGAGCATGCTGCGCGCCTGTTTGAGCATCGCCGTCCGCTGTATCGCCAAGCCGCCGATATTACCCTTGATATTCGCAACAAGTCCTTCGAGGACGTTTCCTACCTTTGTGCCGAGATGCTTTTGGAGCGTGGACTGCTATGATTCGCCGTCAACTTATCAATTTCCAAAACCGCAGTGTCGATGTCCGCGTCGGATTGGGCGCGTTCGAGGAGCTGCCGCGCATGTTTGCCTCGGCTGTGGGCAAGCCTAAGCGCGCGATGGTGGTTTGGAACGACGCTACATCCGAGCGGTTTGGCGAGGTTGTCGAGCATGCACTGGTTGACGCCGGTTTTGCCGTGTCGCCGCTCGTCCTCGAGGTTTCGCCTGCCGGTGCTACGCTGGCCGATGCCGATACCGTCTTTGGCGCCCTGTCGGCTAACGGCATTACCTGTGACGATCTCGTTGTCGCTGTCGGCGACACGGCGACCTGCTCGGTCGTTTGCTGGTGTGCCAATCAGTGGTGCGGTCGCACCGAGTGCGCCTTGCTGCCGACGACGTTCGACGCCATGCTCATGGTCGCGACGACCATGAAGCCGCTTGTCGCCTCGTCGGCGCATGCGCTTCCCGCTATCGCGTTCCGTCCCGAGCCGGGCTTGGTCGTGTGTGACCTCGACCTTGTTCGCGAGGCGGCCCCCGAGGACCTCAAGCTCGGCTATGCAGTACTTGTTGGCACCATGCTTTCGAGCAGCAAGTCCCGCTGGAATCAGTTTACCGAGACCGTTCCCGAGATTCTCGCGGGCGAGGAGGTCGCGCTCGTCAATGCCGTTCAGTGGTCTCAGACTGCCCGCAAGGACGTGCTGATGGCTACGAACCCGAGCGCCCGCCATGCGCTCGATTTTGGCAAGACGGGGGAGCGTGCCCTGCGCGCATGCTTGGGCGATGCCGCTTTGCAGGTCCCTGTCTACCAGCTGTTGTCCGAGGGCATGCGCTTTGAGGCGCGCCTAGCACATGATGCCTGCGACTTCGATATCGATTACGTCTTTGAGGTCGATGACTGCCTGGAGGACTTTGGCATCGAGGAGCTTGCCTTCGATCTGGAGCCTGCCGCATATATCGAGGAGTTCCGCAGGCAGCAGTTTGTTCGCTCGAACCGTAGCATGTTGCCGCTGCCCGCGGCACTCGGCGCCATTCGTCTAACGAGCGTTGAGGACGAGGTTCTTGAGCGCCATGCTCACGCCTACTTGGCTTCTCGCAAAGAACTTCTCTAAGATTTATTGACTTCCATCGTCTTTCGTATCATGTTGAGGGGCGGGTTTTAATCGATTGCGGATCGCATGCGATTCCGTCGTTCGGTTGAGACCCGTCCCGTCTTTATAGAGGCAACAAGAAAGGAATCTGCATGTCTGAGTTTGCTGCCGGTCCTGCCGGTCGTATCGAGCGTGTCCGTGCCCTGATGGCCGAGCGCGGCTACGACGCTATCGTGGTGCGCGACGAGGCCAATCTTCGTTGGCTTACGGGCGTGAAGGGCGTCTTCGATTACACCTTCGAGTTCCCGCACGCGGCGTTTATTACGGTTGACCAGTGCCTGTTCCATACCGACTCGCGCTACCTCAACAGCTTTGAGGAGAACACGCCCGCCGGCAGCCCTTGGGTCTACGATATGGACGAGGGTACCATCCCCGGTTGGGTCGCCGGCAAGATCGCGGCCAACAAGTGCCGCGTCTGCGCTGTCGAGGACGACATGCAGATCAACTTCTACCAGGGCATTCAGCGTGGTCTGGAGGATCGTTCCGTCGCCTGCATGCTGCCGCTGATGCATGACGACATCCGTAAGATGCGCGCCATCAAGGACGCCGAGGAGATCGAGCTCATGCGCCATGCGCAGTCGATCACCGATGCCGCCTTCCAGCATATGCTCGGCTTTATTAAGCCCGGCATGACCGAGAAGCAGGTTCGCAATGAGCTCGAGAACTTTATGTTCGCCAATGGCGCCGACAGCCTGGCCTTTGGCTCCATCGTGGCGAGCGGCCCCAATACCGCCAATCCGCATGCCGTCCCGAGCGACCGCGTGATCGAGAAGGGCGACTTCGTCCTCATGGATTACGGCGCGGGCTACTGCGACTATCGTTCCGACATGACGCGCACCGTCGTGATGGGCGAGCCTACCCAGGAGCAGCTCGACCTCTATGCGCTCGTGCGCCGTACGCACGAGGAGTGCGTCGCCGCCATCCATCCGGGCGTCGAGGGCAATGACATTTTCAGGCTTTCCAAGAAGATCATCGGCGATGCCGGTTATGGCGATTACTACAACCATGGTCTGGGCCATGGTGTCGGTATCGACATCCATGAGCTGCCCAACTTCAACCGCAGCAAGATTATCATCGAGGTCGGCTCGGTTATCACCATGGAGCCCGGCGTCTACCTGCCCGGCGTGGGCGGCGTGCGCCTGGAGGACTACGGCGTGGTCACCGAGAACGGCTACGAGCCCTTCACCAAGACGCCGCATGACCTCCACGTCATCGATTGCTAGCTCATTTCGATAGATTTTGGGGCGGGGCGTCCGGATCGATTCGGACGCCCCGCATTCTCTTTTTATGCGCTCGCTGCAGGCGCCGTCTGCAAGTGTATAATTTCGGTCGTATGTAATTTGGACGCCTGTGCGTTCTGCCCATAAGAAGAAAGGTCGCTATGCCTACCATTTCTACCGCCGACTTCAAGAACGGCCTCGGTCTCCGTATTAAGGACAAGGTCTACACCATCGTCGAGTTCCAGCATGTCAAGCCGGGCAAGGGCGGCGCATTTGTGCGCTACAAGACCCGCGACATCAAGAGCGGCCGCGTTGTCGAGAACACCTGCAACGCCGGCACCAAGTTCGAGAGCGTCATGCTCACCACCCGTGAGTTCCAGTACCTCTACAACGATGGCACCGACTACATCTTCATGGACAACGAGTCCTATGAGCAGGTTCCCGTTCCCGAGGACATGGTGGGCGAGAACTCCAAGTGGCTGCGCGAGAACGACATCTGCCAGCTGCTCTTTGCCGACGATGAGCTCATGGGCGTAACCCCGCCGATGTTCATCGAGACCACCATCGTCCAGACCGACCCGGGCTTTAAGGGCGACACCGTCCAGGGTTCCACCAAGCCGGCCACGATCGACACCGGCGCTGTCATCCAGGTCCCCATGTACCTCAACGAGGGCGAGGTCATCAAGGTTGACACCCGCGACGGCAAGTTCGTCTCCCGCGTCTAGCAACCAACTCTTCTAGGAGGACTCATGCCCCAGGAAATCAAGATTGACGGCATCGGCATTTCGCCCGATGTTCTGACCGCCATCGTCTCGCGCGCCGTGTCGGATGTCGAGGGCATCGCCTCCGTTGGCGTCAAGGACCTTGCCACTAACCTTGTCTCCATGATGCTCTCGTCCAAGGCCCCGGCTTCCGAGCCGGCGGTCGAGGCCGAGGTCATCGGCGACAAGCTCGCACTCACCGTGCGTGTCGTGGTGTTCTTTGGCTATCCGTTCAAGAAACTCGCCGAGGCCGTTCGCGCCGCCGTGGTCGCCGCCATCGATGCCCAGGTGGGCGTTGAGGTCGAGCGCGTTGACGTTTGCATCGACGGCCTCGTTTTCCCCAAGGAGTAACCTTTGAGCCTTAAGGTTTATCGCGGGCGTACGCTTGCCCGCAGTCAGGCGCTGCAGCTGCTATTTCAGGCCGAGGCCACGGACAGCCCGCTCGAGCGCGTCCTCGAGGGTGATTTCCTGATCTCGAAGGGCCCCCTCGACCCCTATGCGCTGGAGCTGTGCCGCGGTGCCTACGAGCATATCGATCGCATCGACTGTGCCCTGCGCGCCGTCGCCAAGAACTGGGATCTTATGCGCATGCCCGGCGCCGACCGCAATCTGCTGCGTATCGCCGTCTACGAGATGCGCTTCCTTACCGACGAAGAGGTCTCGGACGCTATCGTGATCAACGAGGCCGTCGAACTTGCCAAGGCCTATGGCACCGACCAGTCCGCGTCGTTCGTCAACGGCGTGCTGGGCAAGATCGCGCGCAGCGAGGAGTTGCCGGGCGAGGACCTGTACCAGGAACTGCTGGCCGAGGATCGCGCTCGCGAGGAGGCCCAGGCTGCTGAGGCTGCCGCCAAGGTTGCGGTTGCCCAGGCCGAGGCTGGCGTGCTGGCCGAGGATGCGGACGCCGCCGAGGCTGACATCGACTCCGTCGAGGAGTAGCCATGCCAGAGGGTTCTGTCCGCAACTTTGACGAGATCTCGGACCGTCTGGACCAGATCATCGCTACCGTTCGCTCCAAGGATACGTCCTTGGAGCGTTCGCTCGATCTGTTTGACGAGGCGATTGAGCTGGGCTCCCGCGCGGTCGATATGGTCGACAAGTTTGAGCTGACGCCGCGTGAGGCCGACAAGCTCGAGCAGGAATACGATGAGGATGCGGCAAACGAATCCCAGGATAGCTAGGCCGCATCTCCGGATACGAATGGTTGATGGCATTCATGAAACGCGTGCGTCTTGATGACGAACTGATTTCACAGGGCATCTGCGCCGATCGCGCGGATGCCCTTCGCACTCTTATGGCCGGCTTGGTCTCGAGCGGCGGCGAGCGCTTGACTTCGCCGGGGCTTAAGGTGACCCCGGGTCTGCCGCTGCACGTGAAGGGGCGCATTCCCTATGTTGGCCGCGGCGGTCTTAAGCTCGAAGGCGCGCTTGATGCGTTTGGCATCAATCCGACGGGCCTTAGCTGTCTGGATGTGGGCTGCTCTACCGGCGGCTTTACCGATTGCCTGCTCAAGCGCGGAGCTGCGACCGTTATCTCGGTGGACGTGGGTCGCGCACAGTTCGATTGGTCGTTGCGTCAGGACGATCGCGTGACGCTGCATGAGCGCACCAACGTGACGCAGCTGCCTGAGCTTGGCTATGCCGGCGCCATCGACCTGGCTGTTTGTGATGTCTCGTTTACCAGCATCGCGAACATTATCGATGCGGTGCTGGCGTGCCTGGCGCCTACGGGTGCATTCTGCACGCTCGTAAAGCCGCAGTTTGAGGCTCCGGCGGCGCTGGTGGGTGAGGGCGGCATTGTGACCGATCTCGCCGTGCGCCGCGATACACTCGTGGCGGCGGTTGAACTCTTTGCAGCCAAGGGCCTTTTTCCGGTCGATGTGTGCGTGTCGCCCATTCATGGTGCCAAGGGAAACGTTGAGTTTTTCTTGTACGGCACGAGGTATGCCCCCGGCGACCGCTCGCAAGACGAGCTGCAATCCCAGGTATCGGTTATGAGCGAGAAAGCTGCAACGCTATGAAGGTCTTTCTGGTTCCCAATTACTACAAGCAAGAAGCGGTCGAGAGCGGCCTGATGCTCGAGCTTTGGCTGACGCGCCAGGGCTATGAGGTCGCATGGGCTGCCGACCAGCGATCGAAGATTCAAAGCACGCCTGATATTGACGGCTCCGATCTGGTCATTACGCTCGGCGGCGACGGTACGTTGCTGCGCGCTGCCCGCATCCTCAACCATCGCGAGATTCCTATCCTCGGTCTTTCCTATGGTCACCTGGGCTTTTTGACGGCCGCGAGCCCCGAGGAGCGCGACATTTTGCAGGTTGTGAGCGATGCCCTGTCCGGTGAGCTGCACGTGAGCCGTCGCGCTACCATCGCCGCGGATATCGTGTCCGTGCGCGAAGACGGTACGAAGGATGTCGTGCGCACCTTCGCCCTCAACGACATGGCGCTTACCCGCGGTCCGCTGTCCGATATGGTCGAGTTCGACATCACGGTGTCGGGCCACCATATCGATCGACTGCGTGGCGACGGCGTGGTTGTATCGACGGCGACTGGCTCCACCGGCTACGCGCTATCCGCCGGCGGTCCCATCGTCAGCCCCGATTACACGGGCATGGTCTGTGTGCCGATTGCTCCGCATACCATTCAGGCTCGCGCCTTTTTGACCTCGCCGAGCGATGTCGTCGAGATCTTTATGTCTGATGACCGTCCGAGTGTTCCGGCGATCGCTATCGATGGACAGTTTATTACCTGCGATGGCACCGTTGAGAGCGTGGCGGTGCGTCGCGGTCCCGGAGACGTGCTGCTGCTCGATTACGGTCCCGAGAGCTTCTATAACTCGGTGAGCCGCGTGTTCTATGGAGTGCGCCATGATCGATGAGCTGCAGGTTTCCAACATCGCGCTCATTCGCGAGGCGACGCTGGTGCCGAGTGCGGGCCTAACGGTTTTGACTGGCGAGACCGGTGCCGGCAAGACCGCGCTGCTCTCGGCGCTCAAGCTCATTTTGGGCGAGCGTGCAGATTCGTCGACCGTGCGCGAGGGAGAGGCGCTGGCGAGCGTCGAGGCGCGCTTGTTCGACGACCCGCACGACACGGAGGGCTTTACCGTGCAGCGCAGCCTTTCTGCCGAGGGTCGCAGCCGCGTCAAGATTGACGGCCGCATCGCTAGCGTGCGCGAGCTTTCCGAGCGCGTCGGCGTGATGATGGATCTGTGCGGCCAGCATGAACACCAGCGTCTGCTCGATCCGGCGCATCATGTTGCCATGGTTGATGCCTGGGCTGGTCGCTCTGCGCTCGAGGCGCTCGACCGTTACCGTGCCTGCTTCAAGGCGTCGCGTGCGGCTGCCAAGGAGGTCCGTCGCGTGGAGGAAGCCTCACGCGCGCAGGGGAGCCGTGTCGAGGAGGCTCGCTTTGCCCTCGAGCGCATCGGCGAGGTCGACCCCAAGCCGGGCGAGTATGAGGAACTCGAGGAACTGCTGCCGCGCTCCGAACATGCCGAGGTACTGGTTGCCACAGCTAACGATGCCCATGCATCGCTTGCCGCCGAAGGTGGAGCGCTCGATGCCGTGAACAGCGCCGTGGCAGAGCTTTCCCGTATGGCTACCGTCGATCGCAAACTGGGCGACATTGCCGATGCGCTTTCGGATGCCTGCATCTCCCTTGAGGATAGCGCGAACGAGCTTCGTGCCTATCGCGATGGCGTCGCCTTCAACCCGCGCGAGCTCGCTCGCATGCGTGAGCGGTATTCCGACCTCAAGGGCCTGTTGCGTCAGTGGGGTCCCACGATGGACGATGTTTTTGCCATGCGCGATCGCTCGCAAGAGCTGCTGTCCCTGGTCGATGATGGCGATGAACAGATCAAAAAGGCGCGTGAGGCACTCGGGAGCGCCGAGCGCGAGCTGTTCGCTGCCGCCAAGGCACTCAAGCGCGCTCGCAATACGGCGGCCCCGCGCTTCTGCCACGAGGTCGGTCGTCAGATGGCACGCTTGGAGATGGGCGGTGCCGAGCTCGTTTGGGAGTCGCATGATCTTCCGCGCGCTGAGTGGACGCCGGCGGGTCCTTCGAGTTACGAGCTTTTGTATCGCAGCGGTGCCGGCTTGACGCCGCGTCCCCTGCGCCGAATTGCGTCGGGCGGCGAGCTCAGCCGCGTTATGCTCGCGAGCAAGGTGGTCTTGGGTAATGCTGACGGCGTCGATACACTGGTATTTGACGAGGTCGATGCCGGTGTCGGCGGCTCCACGGCTCGTGCTCTTGCTGGTGTGCTGGTCGATCTTGCCGCTACGCATCAAGTGATTGTCGTAACCCACTTGGCGCAAGTCGCCGTCATGGCCGACAAGCATTATGTTGTCAGCAAGGAGCCGGGCGATGTTCCCCAGACGCATTTGGACGAGGTAACCGGCGAAGCGCGTACCGCCGAGATCGCCCGCATGCTCAGCGGCGATCAGTCCGAGGCAAGCTTGGCCCACGCAAAGCAGATGCTCGAAGAAGTTCGAGGCTAGGTCGTATCAGCGGTGTTGGTGGGACAAAATAGACTGAAATTTATGTCCCACTACGCGTTTTACTCAACGACCTTGTCCGGCTGGATGAGCTCCTCGTAGTAGCTGATATGTTCGCGAGCGTCTTCAATCTCGGGCAGCAGGAAGTTGTAGATAACTTCGATGATCATCGTGGCGCTGATCTTGGAGAACGCAAAGTCACCCGTCGTCAGCAGCGCCTCGTGGTTGACGGTATTAAAAGTGTAGTCTGCCAGGCGCGCGAGTGGAGACTTGCTGTCGCTGCTGATGACGACTACGGTGGCACCGCAGTCGCGAGCCGCTTTTGCCATGCGATTCAGTCGGCGCGACTTGCCGGAGTTTGAGATGAGCACGATGACGTCACCCGGGTGCAACGTGAGCGCAAAGCCGATTGATGTCTCGCTAATGGTGCTCGCCATGCAGCGCAGGCCCAGCTGCGAAAACTTAAACGTCGCATCGAGCGCGACCGCGTTCGTATTGCCCACAGCCGCAAACTCAATAACCCCTGCATGCTTAAGGGCATGCACAACAGCCGCTAACGTATCGTGGTCGATCCCGTCGATGGTCGCATTAAGCTCGCTCACCTTGGCAGCCAGGATGTTCTTAAGGCTCTGCTCCATATTGTCGAGCGAGACTTCGTCAGTCAGGCCCTCGTTGCGCTGGCTTTCCAAATCCCTCGCCAACGAAAACTGAAAGCTGCGGAAGCTGCCAAAGCCAAGCTTGCGGCAGAAGCGCGAAACGGTCGCCTCGGACGTGGCGGCGGCGCGCGAGAGCTGAGCCGCCGTGAGGCGTGGCGCCTCGGACTGGTGCTCCAATATATAGTCGACAATACGCTGCTCGGACTCGCTGTATCCCTGATGGGTACTAATGAGGGAAAGTGCGCTCTTGCTACTATCGGTCATGGATGGCTCCTGGTTGGCATGAAAATCGGACTCGTTTTGTAATGTCATAGTATAGGGGGATTTTCAATTACAAGATACACCTTGCCGTTTCAAGTGTTGATGGTAAACTTTCACCTACCGTTTACGGTTATGAAAGAACCTTTCACCGGAGAATTGCGCCTTGTCTCTTCTCACGCGGACGGTAGGTTGGTATCTTTCAGTTGTGGAAAAGCGCGCAAGGACGCGCGTGTAGGGGAGCGCCTGCGGGCGCAAAACTTAAAAAGGAGGGACACATGGCTAAGTTTGACATCATCGCCGCCACCGGTTGCCCGACCGGCATTGCGCACACCTTCATGGCGAAGGAGGCACTGGAGAAGGCAGCTGCCGAGCGAGGTCTGACTATTAAGGTCGAGACCCATGGCCAGGTCGGTGTCGAGAACGAGCTCACCAAGAGCGAGATCACCGGTGCCAAGGCCGTCGTCGTCGCAGCCGATAAGGATGTCCAGGCTGAGCGTTTCGCCGGCAAGCCCATGGTTTCCGTTGGTGTTTCCAAGGCCCTGTCCGTTGAGGCCGCCGGTAAGCTGATTGACCGCGCGCTCGCCGCCAAGGGCGACAACACGGTTGCAGCCGCTGCCGATGTCGAGGACGAGGCCGAGGAGAAGGAGTCCATCGGTCACGTCATCTACAAGCACCTTATGAACGGCGTCAGCCATATGCTGGTCTTCGTCGTTGCCGGTGGTGTCCTGACCGCCGTCTCGTTCCTGTGGGGCATTACGTCCTTCGATTCGACGGCGTCTGACTACAACAGCTTTGCTGCGATGCTCAAGATCATCGGCGGCATCGCCATGAACCTCATGGTTCCGGTACTTTCCGCCTACATCGCCGAGTCCATCGGTAAGCGCCCGGCGCTCGTCCCTGGTTTTGTTGCCGGTATGATCGCCATTCAGGGCCTGCCTGTTAACGCCGAGACCGGCATGATCGACGCCGGTGGCGCCGGCGTGGGCTTCGGCTTCCTGGGCGGCATCGTCGGCGGCTTCCTCGCTGGCTATGTCATCCTGCTGCTCGAGAAGGTCTTTGCCGGTCTGCCCAAGAACCTGGACGGCCTCAAGGCTATCTTCCTGTACCCGCTGTTCTCGACCGCCATCGTCGGTCTGGTCATGCTCGGCATCTCTGGCCCCATGGCTGCCATCAACACTGCCATGATGGACTTCCTCAAGGGCCTGTCCGCCTCTGGCGCCGTTGTCCTGGGTCTTGCCATCGGCTGCATGTGTGCCTTTGACATGGGTGGCCCGGTCAACAAGGCTGCTTACGTCACCGGTACCGCTATGCTCACCGAGGCGCTGGCTGCTGGCGTTGGCACCGATACCTACAACTTCGGCACCAACTTCATGGCTGCCGTCTCCGCCGCCTGCATCGTTCCGCCGCTGATCACCACCTTTGCCGTCGTTGTCGGCAAGAAGTACTTCAGCCAGGAGGATCACGACGCCGGTGTCGTCAACCTCATCCTTGGTTGCACCCACATCACCGAGGGCGCCATTCCGTTCATGACCAAGAACATCTGGCCGGTCATGCCCATCATGATGCTCGGTTCCTCTATCGCTTCGATCCTGACCATCATGTTCAACGTTCACGATCCGGCGCCTCACGGTGGCTTCCTGGTCCTGCCCGTTGTCGAGAACGGTCCGCTGTGGGTCCTCGCGATCCTCATCGGCGCTGTTGTCGGTGGCATCCTGTTCGTGGCCTTCAAGAAGTACGACTTCGAGAAGAATCAGAAGGCCGCTCCTGCAGCCAAGCCCGTTGAGGCCCCCAAGGCCGCTGCCGTCGAGGCTCCCAAGGCCGAGGCTGCCGACTTCGTGAAGGTCGAGAATGTCTTTGTCGCCGAGGACTTCGCTTCTCGTGACGAGGCTCTGAGCTTCGTTTCCAACCAGGCCGTCAAGGCCGGTATCGCAAACGACGCCGACGCCGTGATGAACGCCTTCCTGGCCCGCGAGGCCGAGGGCACCACGGGCATGATGGAGGGCTTCGCCATTCCGCATGCCAAGTCCGACGCCATTACCGAGGCTGCCGTCATCGTCGTCAAGGACGAGTCCGGCGTGACCGGTTGGGACACCATGGACGGCGCTCCCGTCAACGTGGGCATCGCCCTGCTCATCCCTGGTGCACAGGCTGGCACCACGCACCTCAAGATCCTGTCCAAGGTCGCCGAGGCGCTCATGGACGAGGACTTCCGTGCCACCGTCAAGGGTTCCACCGACGCCGCCGAGATCGCCAAGACGATCAACGCCCGCCTGGTCTAATTCCGCAGTACGCGAATAACATCGCCCCCTGTAACAAAGGCGAGGACTCCCTACGGGTCCTCGCCTTTTTTCATACCAAGCGGCACTCAGGGACGTTCCTTTTCTGCCGGCACCCCGGGACACTCCTTAGTACCCAACAGGGCATAAATAGCCCTCATCGAGTGAATCACCCACGCGAACAATAATTCAGCCAGAATTCCTTTTGCACGATATTTCTTGGACGGAAGCATGTTCCCGCAGCTCGCCTGCCGGGCGGGGCGGTTAAGTTTGTCGCGAGTTCCGCACGCAAAGGAAAGCACTTAATGTGCTTTCCGTCTTGCGCAGGATTGTAGAGCAGCAAACTTAACCGCCCCGCCCGGCAGGCGAGCGGACAGCGAACGACATCTGTCCAACAATTCGTGCGAAACACAATGAAAAACCGTTTGATGTGAGTTAATATAAACAACGTCGTGAATCTGACTCCTGCCACATGCATGACAGGGGTTAAACACAAAAAAGGAGTCAATTATGGTTTCTGAGAAGGCTACCCTCGTTAATCCTCAGGGTCTGCACATGCGTCCGGCTGGTCTGTTCGCCTCCACCATGGGCAAGTACGCCTGTGACGTGACGGTCGTCACCCCCGAGAAGGAGGTCAACGGCAAGTCCCCGATGGCCCTCATGGCTGCTGGTATCCCCTGCGGCACCGAGGTCGAGGTCAAGTGCGACGGCGCCGACGAGGCCGAGGCTCTGGCTGCTGCCATCGAGCTCATCAAGAGCGGTCTTGGCGAGTAGAACTCAAACGGGTCGCATGTTGAACAACTAAGTTCATATTTGGGGGCGCAGTGACCTGTCTTAAGGTAGCTGCGCTCTTTTGTCATGGATATGGCAAAACGCTTTATCACATGACACGGAGAGAGGAATGGGAATGTATCAGGGAGTCAACGCTTCCGAGGGCATCGGTATCGGCACCGTCATGGTCGCCGTCGATCCCGACTTGACGTTTGAGCCGCACGAGGTTGCTGATTCGGCAGCAGAGAAGGAGCGCTATCAGACCGCTCTTTCGGTCTTCTGCGAGAAGACCCAGGCTCAGGCCGACCACATGAAGGAGACGGTGGGCGAGGCCGAGGCCGAGATCATGAGCGGACACATTGTCCTGGCTCAGGATCCGGGCATGACCGACGCCATCAACGCCGCCATTGACGGCGGCACCTGCGCCGAGCAGGCGCTCATGGACACCTCGACCATGTTCGAGAACATGTTCCTGTCCATGGACGATGAGATGTTCCGTCTGCGCGCGGCCGACATCGCCGACATCCGCACCGGTATTCTGGCCGAGCTGCTGGGCAAGGAGGTCGTCGACCTTTCCGTCCTGCCCGAGAACACCGTCGTTGTCGTGCACGACCTCACGCCGTCCATGACCGCCACGATCGATAAGGCCCACGTTGCCGGTATCGTCACCGAGACTGGTGGCCGCACGTCGCACTCCGCAATCATTGCGCGCGCCCTCGAGATCCCGGCTGTCCTTTCGGTTTCCAACAGCTGCACCGCACTGCGCAACGGCATGACCGTTGTCGTTGACGGTGGCAAGGGTATCGTCGAGGCCGATCCCGATGAGGAGACGCTCGCCGCCTACACTGCCAAGGCCGAGGCTTTTGCTGCCGAGAAGGCGGCTCTCGAGGCCTTCCGCGGCAAGCCGTCCGTGACTGCCGACGGTATCAAGAAGATCATTGCCTGCAACATCGGCAACCCCGATGACGTGCCCAACGCGCTCGATCACGATGCCGAGGCTATTGGCCTGTTCCGTTCCGAGTTCCTGTTCATGGACTCTGCTGAGCTTCCTTCCGAGGAGGAGCAGTTCAACGCCTACCGTAAGGTCGCCAGCGCGCTCAAGGGCGCTCCGGTCATCATCCGCACGCTCGATGTGGGTGGCGACAAGGAGATTCCGTACCTTCACATGGTCAAGGAAGAGAACCCCTTCATGGGCTTCCGTGCCGTGCGTTACTGCCTGGCCAACCCCGATCAGTACAAGGTCCAGCTCCGCGCCCTGTTGCGCGCCAGCGCCTTTGGTGACGTCAAGATCATGATCCCGCTCGTCACCTGCGTCGAGGAGGTCGTGGCCGTCAAGGAGCTCGTCGAGCAGTGCAAGACCGAGCTGACCGAAGAGGGTCGCAAGTTCAACGAGAACATCGAGGTCGGCATCATGGTCGAGACGCCTGCCGCCTCGCTGCTCGCTGACCGCCTGGCCGAGGTCGCCGACTTCTTCTCCATCGGCACCAACGACCTGATCGGCTACACCATGTGCGCCGACCGTGGCAACGACACCATCTCCAACCTGTACCAGGTTTACTATCCCGCCGTGCTCCGCTCGCTCAAGAACATCATCGAGAGCGGCGTGAAGGCCGGCATCATGGTCGGTATGTGCGGCGAGGCCGCTGCCGATCCGTTGCTCGAGCCGCTGCTGATCAGCTGGGGCCTGGAGGAGTTCTCGATGAGCGCTCCGTCCATCCTGCGCGCCCGCAAGACCATCAGCCAGTGGACCAAGGCCGAGTGCGACGAGCTCGCCGAGAAGGCGCTCGCCTGCAACACCGCTGCCGAGGTCAAGGCACTGCTCGAGTCCGCAGCTCGCTAATTTGGTATCAGAGGTAACCGCGTGGTTGGAATGGGCCGGCCACGCGGCCCTCACATATACAGGGGGTACTGTAAATGTTCTACACGCTAACCGCTAACCCGGCTGTCGACATGACGGTTTCGAGCTCTCCGCTCGAGCCCGACGAGAACGTCCGCACCGGCTCGGCCAGCTACACGGCTAACGGCAAGGGCCTCGACGTGTCCTTCGCCTTTAAGAAGATGGGCGTCGACACCGTCGCGCTCGGTTTCTTCGCCGGCTTCACGGGCAAGTTCATCGTCGAGGAGGTCATGAACCTGGGTTGCCTGTGCCGCCCGGTCTGGACCGACGGCATCACGCGTATCAACACCTACGTCAACGATGGCCAGCACGAGTACGGCATCCTGAACCCCGGTGCTCCGATCACGCCGCAGCACCAGGAGGAGCTCTACAACATCCTGGACACCGCGGGCGATCTTGAGTGCCTGATCGTCTCTGGCTCCGTGCCTCCCAAAGCTACGCCTGACTTCCTGGCAAAGGTCATGGAGCACGCTCAGGCCCGTGGCGCTGACGTCGTCCTGGACCTGTCCTCCGACAAGCTCAAGGAGCTCGCTCACAAGAAGCCGCTGCTCATTAAGCCGAACCATCACGAGATGAAGGCTATCTTCGGCGTGCCGGTCGACACCGACGACGAGGTCCGCGTTGCCATGAAGCTGGCTCACGAGGCCGGCGTCCAGAACGTGCTGCTCACCCGTGGTAGCCGCGGTGACGCTTACTTCTCCAACGGCGAGGACATCTGGTATGCCAAGCGTGAGTTCAACATCAAGCTTGTCTCTTCCGTCTGCGCCGGCGACTGCACCCTCGCTGCGTTCCTGCACAAGTGGTACAGGGATCGCGACAACGTCGAGGAGGCCATGAAGCTCGCTATGGCCACCGGCGCCAACGTTGCTGAGTCCGTCGGCATCGGCGACTTTGGTCACGTCGACGAGTACAGCAAGCGCGTTGCTGTCCGCAAGCTCGATCGCAAGTAAGCGAAACGCGACATATTCGTGCTCATGCGGCGCTCCGGTTTCGGCCGGGGCGCCGTTTTTTTGTCCCACTCGAACCTCGGAGCCGCGCTTCACGCGTTCCACACCGTTCACCGAGTTGTTGTAGCCTTTTGCCGAAACGTGGAATATACTTTCATTAACACGTTGCTTCGTGAAAGGAACATTCATGATTTACACGCTTACTGCAAATCCCGCTATTGACTACAACATCTCCTGCGATGGCCTGTCCGCCAACACCGTCACCCGCACCCGTAACGCCGTCTACACGCCCAACGGTAAGGGCCTCAACGTCTCGTTTACGCTCGACCACTACGATGTCGACACCACGATCCTGGGCTTCTTCGCAGGCTTCTCGGGTGAGTATATCGTTAAGGGCGCCGAGGCCCTGGGCGTGCCCGTCAAGCCCGTGTGGACTGACGGCATCACGCGCGTCAACGTGTTCCTCAATGCCGGCCCCGACACCGAGTACAACATGGTCAACGCCGGTGCCGCCATCAACGAAGCCAACGAGCAGGAGATGTTTGAGCTTATCGATTCGCTCGATGACATGACCTGCCTGGTTATCAGCGGCTCGCTGCCCCCCAACACCTCCGAGGGCTTCCTGGCAGAGGTCCTGCGTCGCGTGAAGGCGAAGGGCGCCGAGTTCGTGCTCGATATCTCGAGCCATCAGCTGGCCGACCTCATTGCCATGGAGCCGTTGCTCATTAAGCCCAACGACGACGAGCTGCTCGACATCTTTGGCATTAAGGTGAGCGGTGGCGACGACGAGTCCGTCAAGGGCGCCATGGCCGAGCTGCACGCCAAGGGCGCTAAGAATGTACTGCTGACGCTCGGCGGCGACGGCGCGTACTTCTCCAACGGCGAGCACATCTGGTTTGCCAACCGCACCTTCGACGTCAAGCTGCTGTCGACCGTCTGCGCGGGCGACTCCTCGCTGGCCGCCTTCCTGTCCGTGTGGCACGACGCCCCCGAGCGCGTCGAGGATGCCCTGCGCCTCTCGATGGCCACCGGCGCCAACGTGGTCGAGTGCCCGGGTCTGGGCGATTTTGCCAAGGTCGATGAGTATCAGAAGGGTATTGCAATCCGTCAGGTTTGCTAGTTCCGGCACCTTGCCTGAATAGTTCAATTATTTCGCATCCGTCTTAGACCAGGACGGATGCGTTTTTGTTTATCGGACTTGCGTGTGCAGTGGAGGCTGTTTCTTGCTAGACTTCTTGCAGACGCAATCGATAGCCAATTTGATAGTCGCAGGAGGCCATAGGCATGTGCAATGTTTCGCTCAACGGTACGCAGCCGACCGATGCCTCTATCCGTGTCCTGCGTGCGCTTGAGGCAGCAGGTCTTGAGGCTTGGTACGTGGGCGGTTGGGTACGTGATGCCCTGATGGGACGCCCCAGCCACGATGTTGACATGTGCTGCAGCGGCCTGTGGCAGGAGTCCAAAGAGGCGCTCGAAGCGGCTGATATTGCCGTGGTTGAGTCGGGCATTAAATTTGGCGGCATCACGGCTATTTGCGATGATGAGCGCATTGAGGTCACCACCTACCGCCTAGACGGCTTTTACACCGACGGCCGCCATCCCCAGAGTGTGGAGCGTGCGGCGTCGCTTGAGGACGATCTGGCGCGTCGTGACTTTACCGTTAACGCTATGGCCTGGCATCCCGAGCGTGGTCTTGTCGACCGCTACGATGGTCAGGGCGACCTAGACCGCAAGCTCATCCGCGCCGTTGGAGATCCCAAGCGTCGTTTTAACGAGGACGCGCTTCGCATGCTGCGCGCGGTGCGTTTTGCCTGCCGTCTGGATTTTATGATCGAGCCTAAGACTAAACAGGCGCTTGCCGAGTGCGCGCCGCTGCTCGATGCTGTGGCGCGCGAGCGCGTGGGCATTGAGCTCGAGGGTATCCTTTCGACCGGCCACGGGGGAGACGCCATGCTGCGCTACCCCGAGCTCATCTGCTCCGCCGTGCCCGAGTTGGCAGCGGGTCGCGGGTTTGATCAGCGCAGCGTCTATCATGCGTTTAACGTTTACGAGCATATCGCCCGTGTGCTGACGGTGGCGGGGGAGTTGGCGCTGTGCGACGGCTTTACACCCTCAATGAGCCTAATGTGGGCGGCGTTTTTGCACGACGTTTCCAAGCCCGATTGCTTTACGGTCGACCATGCGGGCAGCGGCCACTTTTACGGTCACCCCGAGCTCGGGGCCAAGAAGGCGCGCGCCATCATGGATCGCTTGGCGCTTTCGCACGACTTGGTCCGCGACGTGTGCCTGCTCATTAAGTACCACGACAAGCCGCTGCGCCCCGAGCGCTCCTGCCTGCTCAATATGATGCGCTTGCTTTCGGGCGAGGGCGTTGATACGCCGCGCCTGATGGACGAGCTTATGGACCTTAAGCGTGCCGACACGCTGGGCAAGGCGCCGTCGTGCTTCTATTACGTCGAGACGATCGAAGAGATGCGCTCACTCGCCCATGATTTGTTGGAGGCGGGGGAGCCCTATTCGCTCAAGATGCTTGCTATCAACGGCGGCGACTTGATTCGTGCCGGTGTGAAGCCGGGGCCCGAGCTAGGCCAGCTACTCAACGCCGCCCTCGAAGCCGTTATCGAGGACAACATCCCCAACAACCGCGAAGCCCTCCTGACTCATCTCCACCTAGGGTAGCTAAAATAGCCCCGTTCCAAATTTACTACCTTGTTGACCTGCGCGTTCCATAACCTCGCGACAAAATTTCGGCAATTTGGAATTTCTT
The DNA here is from genome assembly GCF_028207065.1 of Collinsella aerofaciens. GTDB lineage: Bacteria > Actinomycetota > Coriobacteriia > Coriobacteriales > Coriobacteriaceae > Collinsella > Collinsella aerofaciens_AR. The sequence continues at coordinate 32,641 of NZ_JAQLFP010000012.1, read as the reverse complement.
CTTGCGCTTGCGTTTTTTGTCCCGTAATATATTTCCTCGCAGCACGGCAGTGCAGATGTCATGTGGCCCGTTCGTCTAGCGGTTTAGGACGCCGCCCTCTCAAGGCGGAGATCACCAGTTCGAATCTGGTACGGGCTACCACTTCTTTTCTGCTGAGGCTTATGGCCCGTTCGTCTAGCGGTTTAGGACGCCGCCCTCTCAAGGCGGAGATCACCAGTTCGAATCTGGTACGGGCTACCACTTCTTTTCTGCTGAGGCTTATGGCCCGTTCGTCTAGCGGTTTAGGACGCCGCCCTCTCAAGGCGGAGATCACCAGTTCGAATCTGGTACGGGCTACCTTGAATTTGAGACCCGGACTTCCCACGGAAGCCCGGGTTTTTTATTTCCGAGCAAACCATCTGCAATTCCCATTTGGCCCATAGCTTTACGTTCTGCTTGTGGCCCTTGCGGGTACAATATGCAAGATATTTGGACGGTCAGAAGGAGCCTCATGAAGGAGTCCTCTCAGCATACATCTAAGCCCCAGGTCGAGGTTGAGGCCTCGGGTGGCGATGACAACAAGGGTGCACGTCGCGGTGCCATTTTTATCGGCGTCGTGCTGGTTGGCTATATCGTTTATCTGATTGCGACCGGTCAGATGGGACAGTTCTGGGCTGCCATGTCGAGCGTTCAAGCGCCGTGGCTCGTTGCCGCATGCTTTTGCATGTTCCTATATCTGTTCTTTGGCATCGTCGCCTATGCGATTGCCGTCTGGCTCGATCCCAATTCGCCCGTCGGCATTCGCGACCTGATCTCGGTCGAGGCGAGCGGCATCTTCTTTGGCAACCTGACGCCCATGATGATGGGCTCTACGCCTGCCCAGATCTACCGCCTGACCAAGGCCGGCCAAAATGTCGGCGAGGCCGGTGCCACGCAGTTCACGCGCTTTATCGTGTATCAGTTTGGCCTTGTTGCCTGGGGCGCCATTCTGCTGCTTGCCCGCATGCCGTTTTTCGCCGAGCGCTATGGCGACATGACGCTGCTGTGCGTCTTTAGCTTTGGCGGTCACTGCTGCATTCTGCTTGGCATCTTTGCCGTCGCGCTCATGCCCAAGACCGTCACGCGCGTCGCACACTGCATCATCAATTGGCTCGAGCGAATGGGCGTCTCGGGCACTAAGATCGAGGGCTGGCGTACGTTTGTCGACGGCGAAATCTACTCGTTCTCCGAGAAGTTCAAGCTTTCGGCCGGCCACTTTTCGTCCATGCTGCTCACGGTGGTCATCACCATGTTGCAGCTCGCGTTTTTCTACCTCGTGCCGTATTTTCTGATGCTTGCCTTTGGCCACCACGAAGTCGACTTTTTCTCGGTCATGGCCGCGAGTGCCTTTGTTCAGCTCCTGAGCTCTGCTGTTCCCCTGCCCGGCGGCACCGGCGGCGCCGAGGGCGGCTTCGCACTGTTCCTGGGTCATTTCTTTGGATCGGCGTCGACCGCCGGTTATCTGCTGTGGCGCCTCATTACGTTTATCGCGCCGACGATTTTGGCCGCGCCCCTGCTGGGTCTTAAGAGCGCTCACAACGAGAGTATCCACGCACGCTGGGATCGCGCGATGCGCAAGCTCGGACGATCGCCTCAGACGTCCTCTAAGCCTGCAAAGCCCCATCCTGTGAATGCGGTTACCGTGGATCCCAATCAGCATGCTCAGAAGGCTTCTGGGGCCGCCAAACCGTCGCATAAGGCCTATGTGCGCCAGACAGGCGACGGCATCCGTGTGTCCCCGGCTGCTTTGAACAAAATGAAGCTCCCTAAGGCGTAACAGTTGGTCGTGCGTTCTTCATGTTGCCGGGCTTTTTTGTGCCGGATGGGGGATAATCCTCTTACGTAGATTAACTCTCATCTGTTGATGAATGCTCACATTCCGAAGGGACACGTCCATGGACACCAGCAAACCGCGCCTCGACCGTCGCATCGTTCGCAGCCGCAATGCCATCCTTTCTGCGTTTGAGCGCCTGCTGATGGATAAACCGCTTGCCGATATTACCGTGAGTGCCATCGCGCGTGAGGCAAATGTCGATCGTAAGACCTTCTACGTGCACTTTGGCACGGTCGACGGCCTGCTCGATGCCATCGCCGCCGATGTGGTCGAGATGATCGTCGACTCGGTCGAAAAGACGCTTTCCACTATGGGCAGTGACCCCAACGAGCGCGCCCTTGGAGCGGCGGCTACCTTCTTTAAGACCATCAACGAGGCACTTTGCAATAACCTCGTGCTCAATCGCCAGCTGATTGAAAACATCCCGCTCGACGATTTTATGACGCGTTTGCGCGTGCCGCTCGAGCATGAGATTGCCGAGCGCGACTTGCTGCCCCACGGCCTCAAGGACGAGATGTTCGATTACTATCTGGCGTTTTTGCTGTCCGGTATTATCGGTATCTATCGCACGTGGGCGCTGTCTGACGGTTCGGTTCCTATCGAGCGTGTCTCGGAGGTCGCCAACGACCTGACTCTCAATGGCCTGTCGAGTCTGGAATCTCGATTGGATTAGGCGCAGGCTCGAGTTCGCGAGGCGCTTGTCGGGGTGCAGCCCGATCGACCAGGCGACGAGCATCCCGCCGAAGCAGTCGATGACCGGGCTCAGGTAGACCTTCTCGCCGCCCGGGAGCCTGAACTCGGTGATGTCGGTGAGCCACAGCAGGTTGGGCTCGTCGGCGTGGAAATTCCTGTTTACGAGGTTCTCCGGCGCCTTGTAGACCTCGCCGGCGTAGGAGCTGTAGCCTGAGGATCCTTAAAAGAAAGTCCAGTTTATCCTTTCCACCCCAATTGGGAATCCTCCGATGCGCCTTCGCACGCTCGCATGACTTCGATACCGTGCGAGCGTGCGAACTCGACGAGCTCTGCGTTGCGGGCGTTAATGGTGCCGAAGGCGGCGGGGCACACGATAAGGCGCGCGCAGTGGACGAGGAGCTCTTTGGCGCGGGCTATGGTTTTATCCCCGATCGGCTCGAAGGCGCGCTCGACCACGCATTCCGCCGCCAAGTCGCGCGCGAGCTCGCAGTCGATGTCCCCTTCGTGCAGAACGCCCGCGTAGAACGCCTTGCCCTGCCGGATGAGCTGGCGAAACACAGCCGAACCCGTACCTGCGCCGGCGATGACGAACGTGTGCGCATCGCCGTGCGGGCGCCCAATTTCCACGCTGCCGAAGCGCTCGTTGAAGGTGCCATGCTGAAGGCCGTAGAGCTCGCCAATCGTCTCGCGCGTGAATATGTCCTCGGGTACGCCGGCGCGGAAGACCCGGCCGTCCTTCACGCAAATCACCTTGTCGGCGCTTTTCTGCGCGAGCTCGAGTTCGTGGATGGACATGATGACAGCCACATTCCGCGATTTCGCAAGGTGTCGAAGTATTCGCAGCAGGTCGATCTGGTAGCGGATATCGAGATACGACGTGGGCTCGTCGAGCACGAGCACACGCGGATCCTGCGCGATGGCGCGTGCGAGCATGACGCGCTGGCGTTGCCCGTCGCTTATCTGCATGAAGTCGCGCTCGGCGAGCTCTTCCACATGTGCGGTTTTCATGGCCTCGTCGACCCGACTATTGTCGTCGGGCGAGAGTGTGCCCATTCGCCCGGTGTAGGGATGCCTTCCCGCCTCTACGATATCGCGGCAGGTGAGGAGCTCGGTCCGGGGGCGATCTGTCAGCATAACGGCAAGGTTCCTTGCGAACTCCGCCGTCTTCCATCGGGAAATCTCCCGCCCGTCGAGCTCGACCGCGCCGGCAAGCGGTGCCAGATGGCGTGTGATGGTTTTCAAGATGGTCGACTTGCCCGAGCCGTTCGGCCCGATGAGCGCCACGACGTCGCCCGCGCGAACCTCCAGATCGACGCCTTCGACTACGACCTTCTTGTCGTAGCCCGCCGACAGGTCGCTTATGTGGAAAAGCGGCGCTCCGTCAGCCTGCGTTTCGACCGTAGTTTCGAGGTTCGGCTCCGCTCGGAGGAGGCGTTCCGCGCGCAGTTCCGCACGAGCCGAAAGTGCCTTCTGGCGCTTTCGTGCGAGCTCAGGACTGTCTAAGCATGGAATGTCCCCTCCGAGCGTTTTGGGCCGCGGCACGAATTCCCCCATCTACCTCACCCGCTTCTTCAACATGAGCGCGATAACCACCGGAGCGCCGAAGATGGCGGTGACGGCGCTGATGGAAAGCTCGACGGGAGAGAACAGCGTGCGCGCGATCAAATCGCAGCCCGCGCAGAAGATGGCGCCTCCCAAGAAGCACGCAGGAATCACGCGGATGGGCTTCGACGACTTTAGCGCCGACTTCACGAGATGCGGAACCGCGATGCCTACGAACGACACCGGACCAGCGAACGCGGTCACGCAGGCGGAGAGCATGCTCGCTAGAAGGACGAGCACCACGCGGAAGCGTTCGACGTTCACGCCGACGCTTTTCGCGTAGGCTTCTCCCAGTTGGAAGGCGGAAAGGGGCTTCGATATCGCGAATACGCATGCGCTCACGGTAATCACCACGACCGCGATGACCGCGATGTCGTCCCAGCTCGAACCCGAGAAGCTACCCAAAGACCAGTTGTGCAGGTTCACGATGGACTGGTCGTCGGCGAAGGCGATGAGGAAGTTCGTCGCCGCCGAGCAGATGTATCCCACCATGACGCCCGCCACGATGAGCATGGCCATGGAACTTATGCGCCGTGCGATGAGGAGCACGAAGCCGATGGTGATAAGCGAGCCCAGAAACGCTGCGGCCACCATGGCCGGCGAGGACATGGCCTGGTTCGCGCCTAGAAGTACGATCATCGTAAGCGCGACGACGAACTTTGCGCCCGAGGAGACGCCCAAGATGAACGGGTCGGCGATGGGGTTGTTGAAAAACGTCTGCAGCAGGAACCCGGAAAGCGAAAGTGCCCCGCCGAGAAGCACGGCTGAAAGCACGCGCGGCAGGCGAATCTCCCAGATGACCTGGCTTTCCATGGAATTGGCCGCGCCGCCCGAAAGGATGCCGGGGATGTGGTCTGCGGGCACGAGCACGCTCCCGATGCACAGGTTGGCCCCGACGAGCACGATGAGGGCAACAGCGAGCAGCGACGTCACGACGCGACACCGCGCGGCGCGCCCCGATTCGTCGTATGCCATGGAAAGCCGGCTTCTCATGGCGCTAACCGAGCTTCCTCAGATAATGGAAGTCGCTCGCGTCATCGCCGGTGAACGCCCCGTGCAGCTCGTCGATAATGTCGGCGGTAGAAGTCATCTGCTGGTACATGTCGGCGCTTGTGACCCAGACGTTGCCGTTCTTCACGGCTTTGAACTGCGACAATAGCGCGTTTTTGCCTACGAAGTCGTTCAAGGTGGCAACCGATTCGTCGATGGTGCCGTTGTAGACGATGATGTCGGCATCCTTAGCCGTCGCGTAGAAGCGCTCCATTTCGAGCGTTACTGACGAACCTGACGTCGACGCCGTCTGCGCGTCATCGAGCGCATAGCTGCCGCCTGCAAGCTCGATCATCTGCGCCACGTAGTCGCCCGCCCGCCGCGTGACGGCGGCCCCGTTCGAGTTAATGTAGAAATACGCCACGGTTTTACCTGACGACGCGAGCCCCGACGTTTGCTCGACGCGGGCCTTCTGCTCGTTGAACAGGTGCGCGGCCTCGTCTTCCTTGTCGAACAGGACGCCGAAAAGCTTAATCCACTCGACGCGCCCGAGTGCTTCGGGCTCGCTCGACGACTGTTCGGTGAGCACGACGAGCCCGAGCTTCTGCAGCTTTTCCTTCACATCGGGCGTGTGGTTGATCATGGTGTTCTCGATGGCGAGCGTGCAGCCCGAGGCCGATATTCGCTCGTAGTCGGGCGCGCTGTACTTGCCGCCGTAGGCGATCGCCCCACTTTCGAGCGCGCTTTTGAAGCCTGCGACCGAGCAATCGTCGGCCTTCGTGCCCGACATGATGATATTGTCGTTCGCATCGAGCGCGTCGACCAGGCACATCGTCGCCGACGACACGAGGTACACCTTGTCGGCGGGGCGCCTTATGACCGCGATGTCGGAGCTCAACCCATCAGGTACCTTCGCATCTTGCGGCACCACGAGGAAACGCTCCCCATTCGAAACGCAGATAAGCCGCAGACCGCCTTCGAACTCGTCGACAGTGAAGTGCTCGGCGAATTCAAGCTGAAGCGCCCCCGTCGGCTCCCAGCCGCAGCCCAAATCGGCGTTGTGGAAGTCGGCCGCGGCGCTTGAAGCCGTTCCTGCAGGGGAGCCGCCGCTTGCATCGTCGCCCGATTTCTCCTTCATGGTGGATGAGTCGAAGTGGATCGTGTAGTCGATGGTGTGCGGCGTCGACATGGCGACGGTCTCGGCCGACACGGCGATGTCCTCGTCGAGCGTGACGGGTATCTCGAACGTGGAGTTGCCGCCGTCGTTTACGGGAGCGTAGTCCACGCCGTCGACGGTCATCTTGTCGTAGTTCGAACTCGACCAGGTGATGGTCGCGGTGTAGGTGTCGCCATCCTTCACAATTGTGGTGGGTGAGGCGATGCTTGCGCGCCCTGACCCGCCGGAAAGCGAGACATTCACAGTGTATTCCTGAGAGCCCGCCGTGCCACCGGTTGCGTTCGGGCTCGCACTGCACCCCGCGAAGGGAAGCGCGAGCAGGGCGACGAGAACGCAGGTGATCGCGCGCGCCGCGATGCTGTGGCGCTTCCTGTTTTCCCCCTTGGGGAGAATCAACCGCATGGCGTTACTTCAGTGCGTCGGCGCGCAGATCGACGCCGGCGGATTCGAACACAAGCGTGCGGTCGTACCACTGCTCTTTTCTAATACTCCACGCGGCACAGGCGGTGTCCTCGTCGAGCGCATCAACGGGCACGTCGTAGGTGTACTTGCCTTCCGCGTTTTCCACATAGGGGATGAAGTCGGCCTCGCTCGCGGCGGCAGCCTCGTCGCCCGTGCCCATGAAGAGCTTGCCGTAGCCCGTGCCGGAAAGCGTCATCACGCAGTGCATGGAGCCGTTTTCCACGATGAGCTGGGCGTCCACAATCCTGAACATGTTCGAGCTGGAATCTACGGTGATCGGATAGGTGCCGTCGGCCACCTTGTCGGCGGTGATGGGGGCAGCGCTTGCGCCCTCGGTCGCATCGGCCGCCTGCTCGGTCTTTTCCTGGGAATCGGTATTGCTTGCCTTTGCGCTGTCGCTTGAATTTCCGGCGCAGCCGGCGAGCGAGAACGCGAGAAGCGCCGCCGACAGGGCGAAGACGAGGGTTTTCTTCAACATGGAGGGGTTCCTTTCAATCGCTTCTACCGCCCGCGCCGTGCGGTGGGCGGGCGGGATGCGAATGCAACGGGCATGCGCCGTCGGTCGGGGAAGGCGCATGCCCGTTGCACGGGGACGCGACCGGCGCCCCCGTGCGCGGCGAGTTTACAGCTTGGCGATGGCGTCGTCCACGTGCGAGACGTAGATGTCGTCGACCGCGGCGTTCTGTCCCAGACCCTGGAGCAGGCACGTCACTTCGAAGCCGGCGGCCACGAACTTCGCAGCCCAGCTGTCGGGGTCGGTCTCGTCTGCCATGTCGTTGTTCGCGTGGTCGCCCGCGACCACCATGAACGGCGCGAGCACGGCCTTCTTGTACCCTGCGGCGCTCGCAGCGGCGATAACATCCTCGCAGGTCGGTTCAGCCTCGACGGTGCCGACGAAGAACTGCGTCAAGCCCTCGTTTTTGAACACTTCCTGCATCTTGGCATAGTCGGCGTTGGAATCGGCTTCGGTGCCGTGGCCCATGAGGCACAGCGCCGTCTTGCCGTCGTCGAAGGACGCCATGTTCTCCTTAATGGCTGCGGCCACCTTCTTGTAGTCGTCGTCGGAGGTGAGCAGCGGGTCGCCGAGCGAGATCTTGTCGAACTTGTCGGCGTACTTGTCGAGCTCGTCTTTCACGTCGGCGTATTCCAGGCCAGCCATGAGATGCGTCGGCTGCACGACGATTTCCTTCACGCCGTCTTCCACGCAGCGGTCGAGCGCCTCGGTCATGTTGTCGATCGTGATGCCGTCGCGCTTCTTCAGTTTGTCGATGATGATCTGCGCGGTGAAGGCGCGGCGGATGTCGTAGTCCTGCCAGTACTTCTCGCGGATAGCGTCTTCGATGGCGCCGATGGTGATGTGGCGCGAGTCGTTGTAGCTCGTGCCGAAGCTCGTGACGAGAATGACCGGCTTCACGGCCTTCTCCTTTTCGCTCGATTTCTCGGGACTCGCGGAGGTGCTGGAGCAGCCCGCGAGCGCGAATCCGGCGAGCGCGACGGCTCCGGTTGCTGCGGCGCCCATGAAGCCGCGGCGTGACATCTGGTCGGACATGGTTTTCCCTTTCCTCGGTTTGCCGGTCCCCCGGCGACAGTTGCTTATCGGCACAAGCGAAAGAAAAGCGCGCTCGTCCGCAAAGGGATAGCGCGCCTGTTTCTTGCATTCGAAAGGGAAGCGCACTCCTCGGGGTTCACAAGGAGATAACGCCACGGCGATGCCGTGAGGAAAAGGCGAAGCAGTCTGGCTTGGGGCGCGAGGTGGTTCGCCCGCGCGTCCTACACAGTAATGTCCCTTGCCCAGGATTCCCACCTGGTTCCCTCCGCAAGCCAGCGCGGGCTGTGTGGGCGCCGCGCCGGTCATTTCCTTTTATTCGATTGTCATATGCTCGTTGCCGAAACTACCACTATGATAGTGGGCGTTTGTGGGCGTGTCAAAGCCAGGGCGGGCGGCATTGCGCCTCCTGCCTACGTATTTGCGCCGATTGCCGCTGCGGGCGCCGTGTCTTGCCTGCTGCGCGAAGGGCGGCGTAAACGGTTGCGATGAGAAACGGGAAGGGAAGGCTCGGATGATTCATATCGTTGGCGCAGGTTCGGGCGCCGCCGACCTTATCACGCTGCGCGGGGCGCGTCTTCTGCGCGCGGCCGACGTGGTCGTTTGGGCGGGGAGCCTTGTGAACCCCGAGCTGCTCGCCGAGTGCAAGGAATCCTGCGTCGTCTACGACAGCGCGCACATGACCTTGGAGGAAGTGCTCGACGTGATGTGCGCGGCGGATGCGCGGGGCGAGGAAGTGGTGCGCCTGCACACGGGCGACCCGTGCCTGTACGGCGCCATCCAGGAGCAGATGGACGCGCTCGACGCGCGCGGCGTGGACTACGAGGTGGTGCCCGGCGTGTCGAGCTTTTGCGGTGCCGCGGCGGCGCTTCGCCAGGAATACACGCTGCCGGGAATCAGCCAGTCGGTCGTGATCACGCGGCTTTCCGGGCGCACCCCCATGCCCGCGGGCGAGGGCATGCGCACCATGGCGGAAAGCGGCTCGACTATGGTCATCTTCCTGAGCTCGGGTATGCTCGCCGAGCTTTCCGCCGAGCTTTTGGCCGCGGGCCGCAGCTCCGACGAGCCGGCGGCGCTCGTGTACAAGGCGACCTGGCCTGAGGAGCGCGTGGTGCGATGCACAGTGGGCACGCTCGCCGATGCGGGCGCGCGAGAGGGCATCGACCGCACGGCGCTCGTGGTGGTGGGCCGCGTGCTCGGAGCTCGCGGCGGGCTTGCGCACAACGGCGGGCAAGCGGAGTCGTACGAGCGCAGCAAGCTTTACGACCCTTCGTTTGCCACAGGGTATCGGAAGGCGAGCAGCTAGCGTGGCCTTCGAGCACTACATATATACCGGGACGACCCGCCTGCGCTGCGGCTACACCACGGGGAGCTGCGCCGCGCTCGCGGCGAAGGCGGCCTGCGAGATGCTCTTGTCACGAAAGCCCGTCGGCCGCGTGTCGATCGTCACCCCCGGCGGGCTGCCCGTCGAGGCGAACGTGGTCGACGCATGTATCGGCGAGGGGCGCGCCCAGTGCGCCGTGCGAAAGGACGCAGGCGACGATGCCGATGTGACCGACGGCGTGCTCGTGTACGCGCGCGTGGAACATGCGGGGTCGGGCACGGGTGCTGCGGGCAGCAAGGGCGTGCCCGCGCGCGAATCGGAAGTTTCCGTCGATGGCGGCGTGGGCGTGGGGCGCGTGACGTTGCCCGGGCTCGAGCAGCCGGTGGGGGCGGCCGCCATCAACGCGACGCCGCGCGCGATGATCACTTCGGCGGTGCGCGAGGTGTGCGCCGCGCATGGCTTTTCTGGAAATATTGCTGTGACGATTTCGGTACCCGAGGGTGTTGCCCTTGCCGAAAAGACCTTCAACCCGCACCTGGGGATAGAGGACGGCATCTCCATCCTGGGCACGACGGGCATCGTCGAGCCGCGCAGCCTCGCTGCCTTGCGCGACAGCATCGAGCTCGAGATCCGGCAGCATGCGGCTATGGGGCGGCGCGGAGTCGTGCTCACGCCCGGCAACTACGGCGCGCAGTTCATCTCGGGGCATTTCCACCTAAACGGTGCGCCGGTGGTCTTCATCTCCAACTTCGTGGGCGATGCGATTGATTGCTGCGTTCGCGAGGGATTTACCAATGTCCTTCTTGTGGGACACATCGGCAAGCTGGTGAAGGTCGCGGGCGGCATCATGGACACCCATTCGCGTACCGCCGACTGCCGCGCGGAGATTCTGGCCGCCCACGCGGCCTTGGCCGGCGCGGGCACGAAGACTGTGCGCGAGATCATGTCGTCGGTCACGACCACGGCGGCGCTCGAGGTAATCGAGGCCGCCGGCGTGGGGGACGCTGCGCGCGCCTCGCTCGCTGTGGCAATCGAGGACAGGTTGCGCCGCCGCGCGGCGGGCGGATGCGACATCGCCGCGGTCGTGTTCGACGCCGAGCGCTGCGAGCTTTTCCGCACGTCGGGCGCCGATGCAATTATCGGGGAATTGGGGGCGACGTATGAGTAAAGGCGTGCTGTACGGGGTGGGCACGGGGCCTGGCGACCCCGAGCTGCTCACGATCAAGGCCGTCCGCACAATCGAATCGTGTCCGGTCATCGCCGCGCCGCAGACGGCGGACGGGGTCATGGTCGCGCTTGACATTGTGCGCGGCGCCGTCGACCTTACAGGCAAGACGGTGATCCCCGTGCGATTCTCGATGACGCGCGACGCCGAGCGCCGCGCGGCCGAGCATGCCTCGCTTGTTCGCAAGCTTGTCGCTCACCTGGATGCGGTCCGCGACGTCGCGCTGCTGAACCTGGGGGACCCGAGCATCCACGCCACCTTCCAGCGCATAGCGCCCGACGTGCGCGCCCGCGGGTTCGAGGCGTGCGCTATTACCGGCGTGCCGAGCTTCTGCGCGGTCGCCGCGGCGCTCGAGCGCGACCTCACGCCCGAGATGTCGTCGCCTCTGCACATCGTGCCCGGCGGCTACGACGACGTGCGCCACGCAATCGGCTGGCCGGGGACGAAGGTGGTCATGAGGGCGCGCCGCTCGCTTGCGGACACGAAGCGCATCCTTCGCGAGGAGGGCGCCTTCGACGGTGCCGAGCTCGTAGAGGACTGTGGGCTTCCGGGCGAGCGCGTGTACCGCTCGCTCGACGATGTGCCCGATCGGGGCAGCTACTTCTCGACGATGGTGGTGCGCTAGATGAGGATTTCCTGCATAGCGTTCACTGAGAGGGGGTATGCGTTGGCGGAGCGCGTCGCACGCGCGCTTTCCGATTGCGCGCAGACAGGTGAAGATGACCCTGGCTGGAACGTTTCCGTTTCGCGCGGGTTCGGCGAGGGGAAGGCCGACCTGCGCGCATGGACGGCGCTCGCGTGGGAAGCGTCGGACGCGCTTCTGTTCGTGGGCGCGGCGGGCATCGCCGTGCGGGCGATCGCGCCGCATGTCGCCTCGAAGGCAAGCGATTCCGCGGTTGTGGCGATCGACGAGGCGGGGCGCTTTGCCGTCCCGCTTTTGTCGGGGCATTTGGGCGGTGCGAACGAGCTTGCGCAAACTGTGGCACGCGCGGCAGGGGCCATCCCCGTCATCACCACGGCGACCGACGTCCGCGGCGTGTGGGCGGTGGATACGTGGGCGCGCTGTGCGGGGCTCGCCGTTTCGAATCCCGAGGCCATCAAGCGAGTGTCGGCGCGGCTGCTTTCGGGCGGGCGCGTGGCGCTCTATTCCGACATGCCGATTTCGGGACAGCCGCCTGAGGGGGTTGACATTGCGTCCGACCGCGCTCGGGCCGATATCGTCGTGTCGCCGTTCGCTGGCGCGAATGCAGGTGCGTCCGTTCGCGCAGCGGAGACGACGGGCGATGTTGTGCCCGCCGGTGAGACGGGGAAGCCGGCGGGCGTGCGGGCGCAGGAGCCTGCGCCCGAGCCGCTTCGTCTTGTCGTGCCCTGCATCGTTGCGGGCATAGGATGCCGTCGCGGTGCGTGCGCCGAAGCGATCGGGGAGGCGTTTCTTCTCGCGTGCGGGCAGGCGGGTATCTCGCCTTCGGCCGTGCGCGAGGCGGCGACGATCGACGTGAAGGCGCACGAGGAGGGTCTGCTCGCCTTCTGCCGCGCGCGCAAGATTCCGCTTGCGACGTATTCCGTAGAGGAGTTGTCGCAGGTCGAAGGCAGCGTTTCGCCATCTGATTTCGTGCGCGCGACGGTGGGGGTCGACAACGTGTGCGAGCGCGCGGCGCTCGCGGACGGGGGCAAACTAATCTTCCCGAAGCTCGCTCACGGCGGCGTGACCGTCGCGTTTTCCAAGGTAACTATCGAACTTTCGTTTAAGGAGCTGTGATGGGAAAGCTCTTCGTGGTGGGGATCGGCCCGGGCGGCCCCGACGGCATGACGATTGCGGCTCGGCGCGCGCTCGAGGCGGCCGACATCGTTGTGGGGTACACGAAATACGTGGAGCTCGCGCTCGCCGCCGTGCCCGACGCGGCGCATCTAGCGACGCCGATGATGCACGAGGTCGAACGGTGCCGCCTGGCGCTTTCGCGCGCGCAGAGCGGAGAAGCCGTGGCGCTTGTGTGCAGCGGTGACGCGGGCGTGTACGGCATGGCGAGCCCCGTGCTGGAGCTTGCGGAGGACTACCCCGATGTAGACGTGGAAGTTATCGCCGGGGCCACCGCGGCTCAGAGCGGGTCGGCGGTGCTCGGCGCCCCGCTTGCCCACGACTTCGCGGTCGTGTCGCTCTCCGACCTGCTCACGCCGTGGGAGGTCATCGAGCGCAGGCTCGCCGCCGTGGCGAGCGCCGACTTCTGCATCTGTTTGTACAACCCGCGCAGCAGAAAGCGCGCCGACAGGCTCTCGCGCGCGGCGAAGATTATGCTCGAATGGAAGGCCCCCGACACGCTCTGCGGCTGGGTACGCAACATCGGGCGCGAGGGGCAGCAGTCGGGCATGTGCAGGCTCTCCGAGCTGGGGGAGTTCGACGCCGACATGTTCACCACCGTGTTCGTCGGCAACGCGGACACGAAGCGCGTAGGCGGCCGTATGGTCACGCCGCGCGGGTATCGGGAGATTCCATGCGAAAGGTAACGATCATCGGGGCGGGGCCCGGAAACCCCGACTTGCTCTCGCGCGCGGCGCTCGACGCGATCGACATCGCCGACGTGGTCATCGGCGCTCATCGCGCGCTTGTCGGCATCGACGTGCCGCCCGACGTGGTGAGATGCGAGCTCGTGAAGACGGCGGACATCGTCGCCGCTCTCATCGATGCGGCGTCGTGGCAGCGCGCCGTGGTCGTGATGACGGGCGATGTGGGGCTGTTCAGCGGCGCGCGCCGCCTGGTGGAGGCGCTCTCCGGCGACGCGCGGGTGGACGTGCGCGTCATTCCCGGCATAAGCTCAGCGTCGTATCTCGCCGCGCGCCTCGCGCGTCCATGGCAGGATTGGCGCTTCGCGAGCGCTCACGGCGTGGCGTGCGACATCGTGGCCGAGGCCGAGCGCGCAGGTGAGCTCTTCCTCGCCACGTCGGGCGGGGAAGACCCCTCGCGGCTTTCGGGCGAGCTTGTGCAGGCGGGCTTCGGGGACGCGCGCGTGACGGTGGCCGAGCGCCTGTCGTACCCCGACGAGCGCATCACCTGCGCGACCGCAAGTGAAATCGCAGGTCAGACGTTCGATGACTTGAACGTGATGCTTATCGAGTTCGCAGGCTGCGCCGGGTCGCCTGCGGGCTCTAGCGCAGCCTCCGAGGCGCCGGCCGGCGCGTCTGCGCCCGCGGCGGCTTCTTTCGCGGCGGACTCTGCGGGCGCATCCCGCGCCGCGAGCTCCCGCTGGCCGTACGCTTCCTCGGGCATTCCCGACGAGCTCTTCATCCGCGGCGACGTTCCCATGACCAAGCAGGAGGTGCGCGCCGTCGCGCTCGCGAAGCTGCGCCTTACCGCGACCGACACCGTGTGGGATGTCGGCGCCGGCACGGGGAGCGTGTCGATCGAGGCGGCGCTCGTCGCGCGAGCGGGGTCGGTATGGGCGGTCGAGCGCAACGCGGCCGGCGTGCGGCTCATCCGAGAGAACGCGGATGCATTCGGGTGCGGCAACGTGCATGCGGTCCCCGGTGTCGCCCCCGAAGCGCTCGCGAAACTGCCTGTCCCCGACGCCGTGTTCGTCGGCGGGAGCGCGGGCGAGCTTCCCTCCATCGTGGAGGCGGCGCTCGAGAAGAGCTCGCAGGTTCGCCTGTGCGTGCCATGCGTCACCGTTGAGACGCTCACCGAGGCGTGCGCGCTCCTCTCGGGTTCGCGCTTTAAGGGGTTCGAGGCGTGCCAGGTGTCGGCCGCCCGTGCCGAGGCTGTAGGCTCGCACCATCTTATGAAGGCGCAAAACCCCGTGTTCCTCGTCAGCGCGCGTGGTGCGGGCGCGGATGCCGAGGAGCTTGCCGAAGTCGGCGCGCTTGCTGAGTCGCCTGTCGGGAAGGACCTCTCTGTCGAGGGGAACCCATCCGTTGAGGTGGTCTCGCTTGCTAACTGCAGCGCCGCAGGTGGGGAAGGCGGCGCCCGGTGAGCACGTCCATCCCGCGCTTCATGGTCGCTGCGCCCTCGAGCGGGAGCGGCAAGACGGTCGTAACGTGCGCGCTCCTGCGCGCGCTCGCGCACCGCGGCATTGCATGCGCGGCCTTCAAATGCGGCCCCGACTACATTGACCCGCTCTTTCATCGCCGCGTCGTGGGTGCGCGCTCGGGCAATTTAGACGGCTTCTTCACCGACGCCCCGACGCTGCGCGCCCTGCTCGCACGCGGCGCCGCGGGCGCGGATGTCGCGGTGCTCGAGGGGGTTATGGGCTTCTACGACGGCATGGCGCCCGGCGTGGCCGACGCGAGCAGCTACCAGGTTGCGCGCGACACGGAAACGCCGGTCGTTTTAGTGGTGAACGGGCGCGGGGCGTCTTTATCGCTCGCCGCTGTAATCCGCGGCATCGCCGAGTTCCTGCCTTGTGCGAACGTGCGCGGCGTCGTGCTGAACAAGACGAGCGCCGCTGCCTGCGCCTACGCGGCGCCTGCGATCGAGAAGCACACGGGCGTCGCGGTTTTGGGGAATATCCCCGCCGACGAGGCGTTCTCGCTCGAAAGCCGGCATCTGGGGCTTGTGACCGCCGACGAGGTCGAGCAGCTCTCCGCGCGCATCGACAAGATGGCCGAGCTGGTGGAAAAGAGCATCGACGTCGACCGCTTGCTCGAAATAGCGGCGACGGCACCCGATATCCGCGAGGAACCTTACCGGTTGGAGCCGATCGCGGGAGCGCGGCCCATCGTCGCCGTCGCGCGTGACGAGGCGTTCTCGTTCTACTACGAGGAGAATCTGCGCGCGCTCGAGGACCTGGGTTGCGAGCTGGCCTTTTTCAGCCCCCTGTGTGATGGCGAGTTGCCCCGGGGGACAAGCGCCCTCTATCTGGGGGGCGGCTACCCGGAGCTCCATGCGCGGCAGCTCTCCGAGAACGTGTCGATGCGCGGGGCGGTGCGGCGCGCTGTGGAATCCGGCATGCCGACGGTCGCCGAATGCGGTGGGTTTCTGTACCTGCAGCGCGAAATCGCCGATAGCGAGGGGTGGCGCTGGCCTGTTGCGGGCGCCCTTGAGGGCGCAAGCGAGAACGGGGGAAGGCTGTCCCATTTCGGGTACGTGGAGCTCACTTCCCAACGCGACGGGCTCTACGGGCCGCGCGGCACACGCATCCGCGCGCACGAGTTCCACTACTGGCAGTCCACCTGCCCGGGCGGCGACTTTTGGGCGCAGAAGCCCCGGCGCGACAAGGGCTGGCCGTGCATGACGACCACCCCGTCCCTGGTGGCGGGCTTCCCGCATGTGTACTATCCTGCGAACCCCGACGTTGCGCGCGCGTTCGCGTCTGCCGCAGCGTCGTTCACAGAGAGGAGGCGGCATGGCTGAAGCAACCAAAACCGCGCTTGCCTGCATCCGCGAGGAAGTCGAGCGCGTGTTCTCGTCGGCGCCGGGCGCCGTGCTCGAAGCCGCGCTTTCCCGGATCGCGCCCGCAGACGAGTGCGCCCGTGCCGCCGCGTACGCCGCGTGGGACTCCATCGCGCACCCCTTGGGGGGATTGGGCGACTTTGAAGACGCCGTCGCGTGTATCGCCGCAGCTCAGGGGAGCGCCGAGGTGGCCGAGTTTCCCCGTGCGCTCGCGGTATTCTTCTCCGACAACGGGGTCGTTGCCGAAGGCGTGTCGCAAAGCGGGCAAGATGTGACGCGAGCCGTCGCGCGCAACATGTGCGAGGGGGCCGCGAGCGCCTGCCGCATGGCGGCGTTCGCGAGTGCCGAGGTCGTGCCCGTCGACGTGGGTATGGCCCGGGGCATAGAAGACGCGCGCATGGTGCGCGCGAACGTGCGGCGGGGGAGCGGCAACATCGCTCTCGGCTCCGCTATGTCTCGCGATGGGGCCGTGCGCGCGATCGAGGTAGGAATCGCCGTCGCGTGCGGGCTTGCCCGCGCCGGCGTGCGCCTTCTCGCCGCGGGCGAGATGGGCATCGGCAACACGACCACCTCGGCGGCGGTGGCCGCAGTGCTCATCCGGGCGGACGCGCGGAGCCTTGTCGGGCGCGGCGCGGGGCTCTCGGACGCCTCGCTCGCGCGCAAGCGCGACGTGGTCGAGCGCGCTATCGACGCGAACTCGCCCGATCCCGCCGACCCGATCGACGTGCTCTCGAAGGTGGGCGGCTTCGACATCGCTGCGATGTGCGGCTTCTACCTGGGGGCCGCGGTCTCGAAGGCGCCGGCGCTCCTCGACGGGGTCATATCCTGCACGGCGGCCCTGTGCGCGGCGCGCCTGTGCCCCAACGCCTTGGGCTACCTCGTGGGCACCCACGCATCAAGCGAACCCGCAAGCCGGGAGCTCCTTCGCGAGCTCGGCATAAAGGCGCCCCTCGACGCAGGCATGCACTTGGGCGAGGGCGCGGGCGCCATGGCGTATCTCCCCCTTCTGGATTCGGCGCTGCGCGTGTACCGGGATGGGAAGACGTTCACGGCGACTGGCATGGCTGCTTACGAGCATTTCGAGGCCGGGAAATGACGGTGACGCTCGTCATCGGCGCCGCCGCGAGCGGCAAGAGCGCCTACGCCGAGTCCCTGTGCCTCGGGCACGACGGCCCTCGCGTGTACCTGGCAACGATGGAGCCCTTCGGGGAAGAGGGCGCCCGCCGCATCGCGCGCCATCGGGCGCTGCGCGAGGGCAAGGGGTTTTCCACCCTCGAGCGAACGCGTGACGTGGGCGCCGCAGTGTCCGGGCTTCCGCGCGGCTGCACGCTTCTTTTGGAGGACGTGGGCAACCTGGTTGCGAACGAGCTTTTCGCGGAAGGCGGCTTGTCCCCACGTGACCCCGACGCTGCGGCGCGCGAGGTGCTCGGAGGCATCGAACGGCTCGCTCAGGCCGCTGCGTATACGGTGGTGGTCACCGTCGACGTGTTCGCCGATGAGATGCGCTACGATGAGGGGACCGAGGCATGGAGGCGCGCGCTCGCGCGCGTGAACGCGGGCGTGGCGGCGCTGGCCGACCATGCAGTCGAAGTGGTATGCGGGATTCCCGTGTGGATGAAAGGCGAAGGACCTACAAGGTGAAGATAGCAGAGGCAATCGGCGCGGCGTTCGGAACGTTCTCGCGCATCCCCGTCCCGAAATCGGCCTGGACCGATTTCGGGTCAACCCATGCGCTTGCCGCGTTTCCCCTGGTGGGCCTTGCGGAAGGGTTCCTCATGACGGTGTGGGGGCACGTGGCGAACCTGCTCGGCGTGCCCGCGACCATCGTCGCGGCCGTGCTCGTGGCGCTGCCTGTGGCGGTGACGGGAGGCATCCACCTAGACGGGCTCTGCGACACCTCCGATGCGCTTGCAAGTTGGGCCCCGCGCGAGCGAAAGCTCGAGATCATGCACGATCCGCGGGCGGGCGCCTTCGGGGTCATCGGTGTTGTTGTGTACCTTATTCTGCAGTTTTCCCTGTTCACCGCGCTGCCGCTTACGGCGGGGGCGTTCCTCGCGCTTCTGTGCTCGCTCGTGTTCTCCCGCGCGCTTTCGGGACTCGCCGTTGAATGCTGGCCTGCCGCGCGGGCGGACGGCATGGCCGCGGGGCTCTCGCCTGCGAAGAAGCGCGCGGCGATCGTCGTGCCGCTTTGCGCTTTCGCTGCGGCTTCGGCTGCAGGGATGGTCGCGTGCGCTCAGGCCGTCGGCGCCTTTATGGCGGTGGCGGGGCTTTTGGTGCTCGCGTGGTACCGCCATGTTGCCCTGTCCCGCTTCGGCGGGGTGACGGGGGATTTGGCCGGATGGTTTCTGCAATGGGCCGAGCTCGCGATGCTTGCCATGCTGGTGGTGGGGGGCATGCTCCTATGATGCTCGTGGTAGGTGGCGCGCATTCGGGGAAGAGGACCTTCGTGCGCGAAAAACTCGGGTTCGCGGCGGACGATTTCGTCGATGCGGCGCAGCTTGCGGAGGGCGGCGTGCCCGCGGCTTTTGCCGGCCGCGTCGCATACCGTGCTGAGGAACTCGTACGCGCGCTCGACGCTGACCGGGCGCTCGAGCGGCTGATCGGCTTCGACGCAGTGATTCTGCCCTTGGTCGGCTCGGGGGTCGTCCCCATGAGTGCGGAAGACGCCCAATGGCGCGAGCGCGCGGGGCGCCTGGGATGCGCGCTCGCTGCGCGCGCCGACGTCGTCGTGCGCATGACGTGCGGGATTCCCCAGGTCATCAAAGGAAACCTTGCCGATGCACCTCGAGGGACGCAGGGCGCGGGTGCGCCTTTGGAAGTCGTCTTCGTGCGCCATGGTGCCACGGCGGGCACGGAAGACCATCGCTACAGCGGGGCGGGCACCGACGAGCCCCTGTCGAGTGCGGGCGAGCGCGCTTTGCGCGACCTCGCGTGCGATCGTGACGTGTTCCGTGTTATCACGAGCGGCATGGCCCGCACCGACCAGACGGCGCGCATCCTCTTCCCGAACGCGGAGCTTATGGCGTGCCCCGGTCTGCGCGAGATGGATTTCGGCGACTTCGAGGGGCGAAGCGCCGCCGAGCTTAAAGAGGATGCGCGCTATCGCGCCTGGGTAGACTCCTGGTGCGAGACGCGCTGCCCGCATGGCGAGGGCAAGAGCGATTTCACCCGCCGCGTCATCGCGGCGTTTCGGGAGGCGTGCGAATCGGAGCGCGCCCAGGGGAGTGGGCGCGCCGTCTTCGTCGTTCACGCGGGTACCGTGAAAGCGCTGCTCTCCGAGCTAGCTGTCCCGAAAATGGGATACTTCGACGTGCATACCGAGCCGGGCGGCGCATGGGCCGCCACTTGGGATGGGCGCTGCCTTCGCGACGTTCGCCCCGCTTCGGGGGGCGATGCCCGGTGATGACGATTCTTGCCGTCGCCGCCGGGTTCGCGGCCGACCTTGCCTTCGGCGACCCGCGCTGGCTTCCCCATCCCGTCGTCGCCATGGGGCGCGCGATCACGTGGGCCGAAGGCCGCCTGCGGGGCGCATTCCCGCAAACGTCCGCGGGCACGCGCGCCGCAGGGCTTGTGCTTGCCGTGGCGCTTCCGCTTACGTGTGGGCTTTTGACCTGGGGAATCCTGCATCTTTGCGGCATGGTTCACTCCGGCTTGCGCTTCGTGGCCGAGGCATGGGCGAGCTATCAGATTCTCGCGGCATGCGAGCTGCGCCGCCAGAGCCTGGCCGTGGCCCGCGCGTTCTCGAAGGGCGGACTTGTCGAGGCGCGCGAAGCCGTCGGGCTCATCGTGGGACGCGACACGTCTGTTCTCGACGAGCAGGGCGTCGCGCGCGCCGCTGTGGAAACGGTGGCGGAGAACGCGAGCGACGGCGTCATCGCGCCGCTTTTCTACCTTATGATCGGGGGTGCGCCCTTGGGCATGGCGTACAAGGCGGTGAACACGCTCGACAGCATGGTGGGCTACAAAAACGAGTGCTACATCGACTTCGGCTGCGCTTCGGCGCGCCTCGACGATGCGCTGAACTGGATTCCCTCGCGCTTATCGGCTCTGCTCATGATCGCCGTGTGCCCGATCGTCGGGCTCGACGCGCGCGGGGCGGCGCGCATCTGGCGCCGCGACAGGCGTCGCCATGCGAGCCCGAACGCGGCGCAGACCGAGTCGGCGTGCGCGGGTGCGCTCGGACTGCGCCTGGCAGGACCCGCGGTGTATTTCGGCAAGCTCGTTGAGAAACCGACGATAGGCGACGCGTCCTGCGAAATCGAGTGGGGCGACATCGCCCGGGCGACAAGGCTCATGCTCGCCGCGTCCGTATGCGCGCTCGTCGTCTTCGGCGCCGCGCGCGCGGCGGTCGTGCTCGCCGTGGGGGCGATGGCATGAGGAAAGACCACGCCGCGCCCCGGGCTGCCGGGGGAATCCTGCGCGCCCGCACGCATGGGGGCAGCGCGCAATCGCTCGGCATCGCTTGCGAAGGGGGTGCCTCCGACCTCATTGACTTCTCGGTGAACGTGAATCCGGCAGGCCCCTCGCCGCGCGCCGTCGCCGCAGCTTGCAAGGCGCTTTCTCGAATCGACGCCTACCCCGATAGGGAAAGCCTCGCCCTCGTTCGCGCCCTAGCGCGCGACCAGGGCATTCCCGAAGATACTATCGTCTGCGGCGCGGGCGCGTCCGACATCATCTGGCGGCTCGCCGCGGCGGTGCGCCCGAAACGCATCGTCGTGTGCGCGCCGACGTTCTCTGAATATGCGGAGGCGGCATCGTACTACGGCGCATGCGTGCAGGAGTTCCCGCTCTCCGAAGCGGACGACTTCGACGTGCCCGCCTCCTTCGCCCGCGCGATCGAGGGGCCGGGAGACGTGGCGTACCTCTGCAATCCGAACAACCCGACGGGGCGCCTCGTCGACCCCCGTGTGATCGATGCCGCGGCTTGCCGCTGCGAGCAGGTGGGCGCGCTGCTCGTCGTGGACGAGTGCTTCCTCGGATTTGCGCCCGACGCCCGCGAAAGGAGCGTGGCCGCACGCGCCGCGTGTTCGCGCCATGTGGCCGTGCTCTCCGCGTTCACCAAGCTCTACGGAATGGCGGGGTTGCGGTTGGGATATCTGATCAGCGGAAACGCCCAACTCATCGAGGGGATTCGCCGGGCGGGGCAGGCGTGGCCCGTCTCTTCGGTCGCCGAGGCCGCGGGCATCGCCGCCCTGGAAGACATTGAATACGTCTCGCGCACGCGCAATGTATTGGAGGGCGAGCGAGCGTGGCTTTCCCACGAGCTCTCCTCGCTCGGGCTTTCCGTCGTGCCGTCGGATGCGAACTTCCTTTTAGTCCGCACGCCGGCGAAAGACATCCCCGAGCGCCTGTATGATCAGGGGGTTTTGGTCCGCACGTGCGACTCGTTTTCGGTACTGTCCCGTTTCTGGTGCCGCGTCGCGGTGCGCACGCGCAAGGAGAACGCCCGGCTTGCGATGGCGTTCGGCCGTGCGCTTCGGGCGGAAGACGCATCGGGCGAAGGCGAACCCGACGAACGGGGCGGCGCTTCTTTCAGCGGCGCTATGGCGGGCGCGGATGGCCGAGGCTTGGCGAAGGAGGTCGATACCCGTGGGTAGGGCCAAGCCCATCATGATCCAGGGCACCATGTCGAACGCGGGGAAGAGCCTGCTCGCGGCGGGGCTGTGCCGCGTACTTTCGCAGGACGGCCTGCGCGTGACTCCCTTCAAGAGCCAGAACATGGCACTCAACAGCGGCGTCACGGCCGACGGGCTCGAGATGGGGCGCGCCCAGATCATGCAGGCCGAGGCGTGCGGCATCGCGCCCGACGTGCGCATGAACCCCATCCTGCTCAAGCCCGAAAGCGGCCACCGAAGCCAGCTCATCGTGGCCGGCAAGGCGCAGGGAGCCTTCGCTGCGAGGGACTACTTCGCGCGAAAGAAGGCGCTCATGCCGCAGATTTTGGAGGCGTTCGATTCGCTCGCGGAGGAAAACGACGTCATCGTCATCGAGGGCGCCGGCAGCCCCGCCGAAATCAACCTTGCCGAAAATGACATCGTCAACATGGGGCTCGCGCGCGCCGTGTCCTCCCCCGTGCTGCTTGCGGGCGACATCGACCCGGGCGGGGTATTTGCCCAGCTCTACGGCACGGTCGCGCTCCTTGCGCCCGAGGACCGCGCGCTTTTGCGGGGGCTTGTGGTGAACAAGTTCCGCGGCGATGTGGAAATCCTGCGCCCGGGTTTGGCCCCGCTCGAGAAGATGTGCGGGGTTCCCGTCGTGGGGGTCGTGCCGTATCTCACGCTTGACCTGGACGACGAGGACTCGCTCGCGCCGCGCCTATCTGCCCGCGAGGCGCGCGGCGTCATCGACGTCGCCGTCGTGCGTCTTCCGCATCTGTCGAACTTCACCGACTTCGACCCGCTTTCGCGCGTGCCCGGCGTGGGCGTGCGCTACGTTTCCTCGACGACCGATCTGGGCCGACCCGACCTGGTGGTGCTTCCCGGCTCGAAGACTACGCTCGACGACGCGCGTTGGCTTGCGGCTAGCGGCATCGGAGCCTGTGTACGCGCGCTTTCGGGCGCGGGCACGCCGGTGCTCGGCATATGCGGAGGCTACCAGCTTTTGGGAGACGAGCTTTCCGACCCGCACGGCAGGGAAGGCGCTGGTACCGCGCGCGGGCTCGGGCTCATCCCTGCAAGTACGGTTTTCAAGAAGGAAAAGCGCCTCGCCCAGTCGGCACTGCGCATCACGGGCGCCCAAGGCGCGTTCTCGGTGTGGAACGGCATGATGGCGCGCGGGTACGAGATTCACGACGGCGAAACGACCGTCTCCTGCGCCCCTGCGGGCACGATTGGCGGCAAACCGGAAGGCGCGGCCTGCGGTAACGTGTTCGGAACCTATCTCCACGGCCTGTTCGACGAACCGGGGGTGGCGCTCGCCCTCGCGCGCTCGCTCGCGCGCATGCGCGGCCTGCCCGAGAGCGTCGTGGGTGACGCGGGCGCGGCGTCCGCGGCCGATCACCGTGCGCGTGAGTTCGACCGCCTGGCCGACGTCGTGCGCGGGGCGCTCGACATGGAGTATGTCTACCGCATTATCGAGGAGGGCGTATGATCCACGTGTATCATGGCGACGGCAAAGGCAAGACCACGGCGGCGATGGGCCTCGCCCTTCGCATGCTCGCTGCAGGCCGCCGCGTCGTCGTCGTACAGTTCCTGAAAGACGGCGAAAGCGGGGAGGTGCGCCTGCTCGCTGAGCATTTCGGCGTGCCCGTGTTCGCGGGGAAGGCGTCGGACAAGTTTACCTGGTCGATGACGTCGGAAGAACTTGCCGCGACGTGCGAGCTGCACGATGGGAACCTCGCTTCCGCGCTCGTCGAGCTCGAGTGCGCGCAAGAGGGACTGCTCGTGCTCGACGAGGCGCTCGACGCGCTTTCGAAGGGGCTTGTCGACGAGGCGCTCGTGGACCGCGCACTCGATATGTCCGCGCTCGGCGTCGAAGTAGTGCTCACCGGGCGCGCGCCTTCCCGCAAGATCGTGGAGAAGGCCGACTACATAACCGAGATGCGGTGCGAGAAACACCCCTACGAGCAGGGGATATGTGCAAGGGAAGGAGTGGAGTACTAGATGGATTCCAAGGAGATGGCGCCCGGCGACATCGAGCGGCGCAGCTTCGAGATCATCACCGAAGAGCTCGGCGGCCGCACGTTCCCGCCGCTCGAAGAGCCCGTCGTGAAGCGCGTCATCCACACCACTGCCGACTTCTCGTACGCCGATTCCCTCGTGTTCACCCATGACGCCGCGCACTGTGCGCTCGACGCACTGCGCGCAGGGGCCACGGTGCTCACCGACACGAACATGGCGCTCGCAGGCATAAGCAAGCCCGCGCTCGAGAAGCTCGGCTGCAAGGCCGTGTGCTTCATGGCCGACCCTGATGTCGCCGCGGCTGCGCGCGCCGCGGGCACGACTCGCGCCGTTGCGAGCATGGACAAAGCTTGCGGCATCGAGGGTCCGCTCATCGTGGCCGTCGGCAACGCTCCCACAGCACTTCTGCGCCTCGCCGAGCTCATGGACGCGGGGAAGATCGCGCCCGCGCTCGTCGTTGGGGTGCCGGTCGGGTTTGTGAACGTGGTCGAGGCGAAAGAGGAGCTACTCGCACGACGCGTTCCGGCCATCGTCGCGAGGGGTCGCAAGGGCGGTTCGACCGTGGCGGCCGCCATTATGAACGCGCTGCTCTACCAGATCACGCGCACAGGCGGCCCGAAGTGACGGCCCCCGCATCCGCGCTGGCGCTGCGCATCTTCGCCGGCACCACCGAGGGCCGCCTTCTGTGCGAATGGGCGAGCAGGGCGGGCATCCCCGCCCGTGCCTACGCGGCAACCGAGTACGGAGGCGAGCTTTTGGGCGAGCTTCCGGGCATCGAGGTGTATGCGGGCAGGCTCGACGATGCCGACATGGAGCGCGAGCTTTCCGGCGCGTACATCGTTGTCGACGCCACGCACCCCTTCGCTACGCTCGCAAGCGGCAACATCCGGGCCGCTTCGCTCGCCGTGGGTGCACGATGCCTGCGCCTTGCGCGCCCGGTCGAGGCGCTGCCCAAAGGCGTCGTGCCGGTCGCGTCGATCGCCTGCGCGGCGCGCTTTCTCTCCGAGAACCCGGGTCGCGCGCTTCTCACGACGGGGAGCAAGGAGCTTGCTCCCTACACGCGCGTCGCCGATTTCGCGGAGCGCTTCTTCGTGCGTGTGCTCCCGCTGCCCGGTGCTATAACGAAGTGCATCGACGCGGGGTTTTCGCCGTCGCACGTCATCGGCATGCAGGGGCCCTTCACCCGCGAGCTCAACGAGGCGATGCTTCGGCAGGTGGGCGCCCAGTGGCTTGTGACTAAGGACTCGGGAACCGTAGGCGGCACGGCCGAGAAGCTCGCCGCCGCGCGCGACGTGGGAGCGCGCTGCATCGTGGTCACCCGTCCCGCCGAGGGAAGCGGGGCCCTTTCGCTTCGGGAAGTGGAAGACGCGCTCTTACGGGAGTTCGCGCGCTAGGCGCTTGCCGCGCCTGCGCGCCCTCCCGCCCGCGAGGAGGAGCGTCCCGAGCAAGCTCGACCCGTACAAGCCCGTCATCCATCAATAGCTCGAGGACGACGCCCAGAACTGGCGCAAACAGCCCTTCAATAAGTTGCGGTGAAATAGTGTCTGTTTTTGCTGCTAGATAGCATATTCAGTCCCTAATTCACCGCAACTTGTTGGTGGTGGCTTACTGGTAGCTGGTGGTGGCTTACTGGTAGCGTAGGCACTCCACCGGGTTGAGCTTTGCCGCGCGGCGAGCGGGGTAGAAGCCAAAGATTACGCCGATGCCGACGGAGACGCCGAAGGCCAGCAGCACCGTGGCGATCGAAAAACTCGGTGTGATCTCCCCACTGGCACCGAGCTCGTTGAGAACCCCTGATCCTGCGGCAAACATCGCGAGGCCCCAGGCCAGCAGATAGCCAATCAGGACACCCAGCAGGCCACCGGTGACGCACAGCGCCGAGGACTCGGCCAAAAACTGCGCGGTGATATCGCGGCGACTGGCGCCCAAGGCACGGCGAATACCGATCTCGCGGATGCGCTCAGTCACGTTGGTAAGCATCATATTCATAATGCCGATTCCGCCGACAAGCAGTGAGATACTGGCGACAGCGCCCATGATGAGCGAGAAGGCGCCCATAAACGAGTTGAGTGCATCGATGGCGCTTTTCATGGAGGTCGCCGATACGCTGTCGTACTCATCATCCTCCGAGATGCCCTTCATCGCGCGCACCTTAGACTCGATGGTCTTGCAGAGCTCGTCCATGTCTGTGCCCTCGGCGGCAAGTGCCGTCACGCTGGGAAATGAAGGATTCTCGTCGCCAAACAGGCCGGAGATGGTTTCGCGTGGCATATACAGCGTGAGCGAGCCCATGGAGTCGCTGCCGCCATCAATCACGCCTACAATCTGCACCTCGCCGTTGGACACCTTGATGGTTTTCCCCAGTGCGTCCTGTTCGTTGCCGTAAAGCTGATCGGCGCCGCCGCGGCTGATGAGCGCCACGCGCGAGCCTGATTGGGACTCGGCCTGGGAATAGGTTCGCCCCGCAACGAGCTTGCTGGCCCCCACGGCGTCGAGCATGTCGCTGTCGACGCCCTGCGCCATGACGGTATAGCTTTTATCGCCGGTCTTGTATTCGGTATACGCGCTGTCGACAATGCCGATCTGCTCAATCTGCGGCAACAGTTTTTGAAGCTTCTCGATGTCCGACTCGGTGAGTTCTTGCGACGAATAGATTTGCACCATGCGTGCCGCATTGAGGCCCAGGCTGTTGACCAGGCTGTTTTGGATGCCGCCGATGAGCGAGGTCATGGCGATGACCGAGGCAATGCCAATGACGATTCCCAGGATGGTGAGCAGGCTGCGCCCCTTGTTGGCCTCGAGCGAATGAAGGGCTTCCTGGATGAGATCGCGGGCGCTCATGCCATCACTCCTTTCGGCGGGTTGGCGGAGGCGGAAATCATGGGCAGGCTATCTACGGCGCTGCGCAGGGTCCGCGGTGCATGTGGAATATACGCGCCGTCGTGAATGCGACCGTCGCGTATGGTCACGGCACGGTCGGCCTCGGCGGCAATGCCGGGGTCGTGTGTGATAAGCACGATGGTTTTGCCACGCTCCTGGAGCTTATGGAAGGTCTCCATCACAAGCGCTCCGGTTGCGGAGTCCAGGTTTCCCGTTGGCTCATCGGCCAGGATGATGGGCGGGTCATTGACGAGGGCGCGCGCGATGGCGACACGCTGCATCTGGCCGCCCGAGAGCTCGGATATGCGGTGGTCCCAGTGGTCGACCGGTAGCGTGACGGCCTGCAGTGCGTGCACGGCGCGCATCTCGCGCTGGCTACGGGGCACATTGGTGTAGGCCAGCGGCAGCATGACGTTTTCGATAACCGACAGGCGCGGCAGCAGGTTGAAGCTCTGAAAGACAAAGCCAATGCTCAGGGCGCGAACTTCGGTGAGCTCGTCATCATCGAGCTCGGCCACGTTGAGCCCTTGCAGGTAGTAGTCGCCTGCCGTCGGTTTATCCAGGCAGCCTAGGATGTTCATGAGCGTCGACTTGCCCGAGCCCGAGGGGCCGGTGATAGCGACGAACTCGCCGGGATCTACCGCCAGGCTCACGTTGTGCAGGATATGGGCGCAGCCGGCCTCGCTCTCAAAGATACGGTGCACGTTGCGAATGTCGATGACGGGACGCATTACATACCCTCGTCGGCAGACATGTTGCCCGAATCCGCGCTGTGGCCGCCGTCAGCCGTTGCGCCCGCTCCGGTGTCCATGACGAGGGTGTCACCGTCGCGCAGTTTGGTTGTGGGCACGCCAGGATTGATTTCGTTGCCCTGGTCGTCGCGCTTGATCTGTGTCTTGCCGACTACGGCTTCGTTGTCGTTTTGTGTCACGATGGTCACCTTCACGCGACGGGTTTGCTTGCCCTCGTCATCGGTTGCCACGTTGACGTAATAGTGTTCGCCATCTTCGGTCATGAGCGCCATCGTCGGCACCATCACCACGTCGTCGAGCTTCTCGGTCACTACCGAGACCTCGGCAGTCATACCCGGCTTGAGGCGACTGTCGGGTGCTTCGATGAGGATGTCGACGTTAAAGGTCACGCTGCCGCCGCTACCGGAGCCGGAGTCAGAGTTTGCAACCGAGGCGATAGCCGTGACGGTGCCCTGGCTCACGATATCGGGAAACGCGGGATAGGTCACGTTGGCGCTTTGGCCCACGGCAATTTTGGCGATATCCTTTTCGCCTACCTGAACCGTCACCTTCATCTTGGACAGGTCGGCGATCTGCATGCACTGCTTGCCGCCGCTCGTATCGCTTTCGCCCATGATCATTCCGCCTGTTACCGTGGCGCCCACCTTGGCGTTGAGCTCCACGATGCTGCCCGAGCTCGGGGCCGTGACCGTTCGGCTGGCGGCCTTGGCGTTCGCCTGATCGAGGTTTGCCTGGGCCGATGCGAGACTGCGCTGAGCGGCCGATACGGCGTTCGTGTCCGCTGATGCGGCGGAGATGCCAGCCGCTGCGGAACCTCCGTCGACGTCCGTCGTTGGGTTGGCCTGCGCGGCAGCTGCGGCTTTCTGCGCGTTGGCGAGGTCTTCTTGAGCGGCTGCAACTGCACGCTGCGCCTCGGCAACGTTACGATCGAGCTCGTCGTTTTTAATGGTCATGAGCACGTCGCCCTCGTTGACGGATTGGCCCGCCTGCACGTTGATCGAATCGACCGTGCCGTCGACAGAAGGGGAGACCACTGAGGACGAAATGGGTTTGAGCTGGCCTTTCGCCTCGACCGTTGTGCTAAACGTGCCCTCGGTCACCATGTCGGTTACCGGCTCGCTAGCGCCCTGTGGCTGCGCATTGATAACCAGGGTTGCGACAATGGCAATGAGCGCGATGGCACCTACGACGCCGACGGCAATACCGCGTCGAATCAGCTTTTTGCGTCGACGGTCGGCACGTTTTGCCTTGAGCTTGGCGTACGCCTCTTCATCGGAAATCTCGGCCGTATCGTTCGTGCGTTCGCTCTGCTTGTCGGCATGTACGTTTGTAATCAGAGGAATCGTTTCGGTGGCACCTTCGGGCGTGTGCTCGGTATCATCCGGGCCCGGGGCGATCGTGGGGACATTCGGCATAGCGTCTCCTTTATAGATAGAACCTCGATAAGTATATGCGCCCATCGGTTGGGATGGGCGCATAGGACGGTTTCTTTCGGAACTGTTAGATTGTTTGCAGCGGTTCCACGTTGTATTAATGCGCGCGTTGCACTACGAGTGGACAACCACGCACAGGCCGACTTTGATGCAGTCGTGAAGTGCCTTTGCATCGGCCAGGCGCAGGTTGATGCAACCGTGGCTGCCGCACCACTTGTAGGAGTTGGGATCGTCGAAACTCTTGTCGTTTTGCCACGTTGCATCGTGGAATCCGACCATATTGCCCTCGAACGGCATCCAATAGCTGACCGGGCTCTCGTATTTGGGCTTGCCGGTCTCGGGGTCCTTGGCACCGATAAGCTTGCTGGCGCCATTGTTGCTGTTGATCTGCCATACGCCCTCGGGGGTGGCGTCCTCTCCCGGCTTGCCAGAAATAAAGTTGGCCTCCCAAACGATATTACCGTTCTCGTCATAGTAGCGCGCATGCTGCTCGGACAGATCGACATCGACGTATGCCTTCCAGTCGGGCTCTCCCTTTGCAGTAAAGGTGTCGGCCTTCTGGGAGTACTTGATCTCGATTTCGCCGGTCTGCTTGTTGTTAATGGCGTCCTCGACCTGCTTGGCGAGCGAGCTGCTGTCGATGGACCAACCAAAGTCGCCGCCTTCGACGGCGCATTGCTTGCCATCGGCGCGCGTCCACCAGCGAGTGGAGCCCACGGTATTGAAGCCGTTGGCGAGCTCGGCTGCCCAGCTGCTGATCTGCGACGTATCGAGTGTGGGGTTGGCCGGATCGGCAAAGCTGATCCACTGCAACACGGAGCTGCCATCAACCTTGCCGGCATCCTCGCCGTTGAGCTTGAGGGTCACGTTGACGCCCAGGAAGTTGTTGGCGGCATCGCATGCGGCCTGAATCTGATCATCGGTCAGCGTTCCATTGAGCGGCTCATAGGCATCGTTGCCGAGCTTGGAAAGGTCTACGGTCTCGGCCAGCGAGGCAAGCTCGAGCTCGGCATATTTAATGATATGCTCGCGGTTGAGTTTTTCGTTGGAGCGCGCCTTCTCGACGGTAAACTTGCCGGCCTGCTCGTCATAGGAGCTATTGGCCTCGAACGCGCCCGAACGCCCCTCGTTAAACTCGTCGATGGCGGCGCCCAGATCCTTCTCAAACTGCTTTTGGTCAAAGGTGTCGGAGAGCATGGACAGGTCGACGTCTTGATCAAGATCGACTTCGTTGGAGCTAGCGGTTGTTTTGGTCTTGCCGCTTAAGGATTCTACAAGGCGAACCGGCCATACAAAGGCTTCGTTGCGGCTGATAATCTCTTTTGCGGCAGCTTCGCCGTCGACAATGGGCTCATCGGACTCGGGCTGATAGGTCCAGCTAAAGTCATCGCCTGTCACGGTGAGCTTATAGTGCTTCCAAGCCGAGTTGACCTTGGTGGCGGCAGACGAAGCGTTGGAGAACGAGACATCGACGCCGGCGATAGTGGTGTTGGGGTAGGCTACCTGCGAAAACGCTACGACGCCTACGATATAGACAATGACGATAAGACCCAGGACGACAAAGAGCGTCGTCTTTTTGCCCGACTTATTGTTCTCGGCGGGTTTGCGTGCGGGGCCGCGATCGCCTCGAGCGTGCGTGGGGGGCTGCTTGGGCGCATTGCCATTTGCCTGGCGCTGCTGATGCTGCTTGTTCGGACGTTGGGAAACGTTTGCCGCACCTCGCTGCTGACCGCGGCTCGGCGCGATAGGACGCGGCGACTGAACGCCGCCTGTGTGCCTGCTCGGCTGCTGCGGATCGGGAATCAGTTGAGTTCGATCGTTTTGCGACATCGTATGCATATCCTTCGAATTTCGCCTTGCGGCTCATCGTGTTTTTACTGGGCTTGCATTATAGCGATTACCCAGTTGTTTGTGGTATGGAAACGGTGGCATTCAAAAGAGGTGGGACATTTGTCCCACCTTCGAGTCTTTCTTTGTCGCTATCCGCACACACCGCATTTTGCACAGGCCGAAAGTGCGGCCGGAGCCTGCGCGATGCCACCCTTTGCTGTCTCGCGCAGCGTGGTCGGCAACGCGTGGCCCACGGAGAGCATGACGTGCGCCATCTGGTCAAACGGCACCAGGCTCTTGATACCGGCAAGTGCAAGCTGCGCCGAGCTAAATGCCGCGGCCACGCCGATGGCATTGCGGTTTTGGCACGGCACCTCCACGAGGCCACCGACGGGGTCACAAACGAGGCCCAGCAGGTTACTCAGCGCGATGGAACTGGCGTCGAGCGCCTGCTCGGGCGTGCCGCCGAGCATCTGCACCAGCGCGGCGGCTGCCATGGCGGCGGCGCTTCCCACCTCGGCCTGGCAGCCGCCTTCGGCGCCGGCGACGCAGGCGCTCGTGGTGAGGTTGAGGCCGATGGCGGCTGCGCAGTAGAGCGCGTCCATGACCTGCTCGTCGTCGAGCTGAAGGTGATCGGCGAGCGCCAGCACGCAGCCGGGCACGACACCCGCGGAGCCTGCCGTGGGAGCGGCGACGATCACTCCCATCGTGGCGGAGCGCTCGAGCACGGCCATCGCGCGGGCCACGGCGTCGGTTTGAACGGTGCCCATCAGGCTCGTGCTCAAATCGTTGCGGCCGGTGGCATCGACGAGTTTAGCCTCGCCGCCGATAAGCCCGCCGAGCGATCGTTGCGGATTGACGATGGGGGTCGTGGTCTCCTCGCGCATGACGTCGAGCACGCGGCGCATGGCGGCGACGGCGTGGGCCTCGCCGGTCAGACGCGCCTCGCGCACGGCCATAACGGCGCCGATATTCAGGCCGAGCTCGGCGCACGCATCGAGCAGCTGCTCGCCGTCGTCGAAGATCTCCTTTGCCGAGACACCGGGGGAGAGCGACGAGGCAGAACCGGGGAGCTCGATAAAGGTCGCGTAATCGACATTGTCGAGTTTGCGGAGCATGGGGACGACGGTGTCGTCGGGCGCGCCGTCGGTCTCGAAGACGGAGTAGGCCTGGCCGCCCACTTCGGTGCGGTAGGTGCGGCAGAAGGCGATGTTCACGTGTGCGTAGGCGAGCAGGTTCGTGAGCGCGGCGAGCACGCCGGGGACGTCGTAGTGCGCCACGAAGAGTGTGGAGTACATGCCCGAGATGTCGACGCCGACGCCGTTAATGCGGCTGATGCGCATCTTGCCGCCGCCCAGGCTCTCACCGCGGACCTGGGCCGTGGCGCCCGTGTCGTCGACCATGTCGATGTCGACGGTGTTGGGGTGGATGGAGGCGTCGTCGCCCTTGATGTCAAAGTGATATTCGAGGCCCTGCTCGTGCGCGAGGTCGAAGGCCTGCTTGATGTTCTCGTCATCGGTGTCGAGGCCCAGGATGCCCGCGACGAGCGCACGATCGGTGCCGTGGCCGCGGTAGGTGTGGGCAAAGGAGTTCCACAGGCCAAAGGTGACCTTAGTGATGCGGCCTTCCAGCAGGCTGGCGGCAACTTGGGCGCAGCGCAGGGCGCCGGCGGTGTGCGATGAGCTGGGGCCGACCATGACGGGCCCCAAGATCTCAAATGCCGAGGTCGTAGCTAATGTTTGCGGCTTGCCTGCCATGGCTGCTCCTTTAATCTATCCCGTCGTCCCGAGGTGCGGGGCATAAGGTCGCCTGCTCGGACAGTCCTGACTCGCACGGAGAGCACATTAAGTGCTCTCCGGCTCGTGCGGAACTCGCG
>NZ_JAQLFP010000011.1 GCF_028207065.1 Collinsella aerofaciens | reverse complement strand
GGGTGGCTGAGCCCGATGGAGTACCGCAGGAAGCTTGGATACGCCTAGGCGCGGTCCAAGAAATCGTCCGCACCCCCTGCCGGGCAAAAAGAACCTCCGCATGAAGGCGGCGCGCGCGGCGGCTGGCCTTTCGCAAGCCGATTTAGCCCAAGCCGTGGGCGTTACGCGCCAGACCATCGGCCTTATCGAGGCGGGCGGCTACAACCCCACGCTCAACCTGTGCGTGGCAATCTGCAAAGCGCTGCGCGTTACGTTGAACGACTTGTTTTGGGACGACGAGACCAAAGCCGACCCCAACGCTCTTTAGGAGTTCACTATGAAATTTGAAGATCTGAAAATCGTGCAAAAGTGGCGTGAATATGCCGGCCCAAAGGATGAACGCCTGGAGGCTGAGAACGCGAAGATCTACAAGATTGGTTTCGTGCTGCTTTCGTTTGGCATGTTGATGATCTTTTTCTACCAGTTTATAGCTCGACAGGTTGCGTGGGTTCACAGCGACGCCAGTGAAATGCCGCATGGCTTTGCAACGCCATTCGAGGCAGCCATGTATTTGTGGCTCGTTCTCGTGATGTTGATTTGCGCAGGACTGCAAACGCGGAAGGGCTATGTCGATACCAATCGTTTTGGGCAAACCGAGCATCTTCCTGTTGGATATTTCCTGCTTGTCAGCGGTCTTAGCGGCGCCGCGTTCGCGCTTGTTATTGCCGCAATGCGCTGTATCGCTGAGGCGCAGATCGTACCGCTCGAAAGCGTCTTTTGGTTGGCGAACCTGGCCACGGGCGTGTTCTGCGGTGCGACGGTTTTCGCGGCCACGTTTGCTGTCCTGTGCGCAACGTTTTTCACGGCGAAAAGACGCCGTGCCAAGCTCGAGGCAGAACTCGACTCTTCAGACGACATTTAATGCGCAATGGGCTGGCTCTGGGTATTCAGAACCAGCCCATTTTGATGTTCGATGAGCCGAGTCAGCGTCTCTCACAAAAGTAAGTAGGAGCTAGCGAGGCCTATCCGAATTGACCTCATTGGCGGTGTCGGTTTCGAGCGCCGTGCGGCGGGCGCTGTAGGCGACGAGGCCGGCGCCTGCAGCGGCGAGTGCTGCAGCGGCTGCCGTAAGGGGAGCGTTGACATCGCCCGTGCCCGCAAGTGCGCCCGCTTTTCCGGAGCGCTTGTTATTGCCGTGGTCCTTGCCGCTGCCGGAGCTGCTTCCGCCGGAGCCGCCGCCCTCGTCAGTACCGCCGCCACTCGAGCTACCATCGCCGTCTGCTGTCATCGGGGCGTCGTGAAGTCCTGTCGTATCCGCGCTGTCGCATACGCCGACCTGAACTTCTGAGCGTTCGCATGCCGCGTCGGGCACATGAAGCTCGTGCAGAACGGCACTCAGCGCCGAGTTTGCGCCCGGTCGGATCTCCTCGAGCGTTACGGGGTCGAGCGCCACCAGATTACGCGCCTTCGCATACAGCGTGACGCGTTTGCCCACTTCGTCGCTCCAGCTCTCGGGGATGGCGAAGCTCATGCGGAACTGTGCCGTGCAACCCGGTGCCAGCACGGCGTTGCCGTTGTCGGCTACCAGCGGGTGCGTTGCAAAACGTGCGCCCAGCGTCTCGAGCGCGTACTTTACGTGTGCCATGTCGTTGGCCGAAGCGTCTTCGGCAAGCTCTGGATCGTAGATCGAAGCCATGCGTGCGTTCGCTCCGAATCCGATGGATGCGCTGGAGAACGGCTGGCTGGAGCCCTCTCGGTACAGATCGATTGTGCCGGCAGTCAGCAAAGTGTTGCCGTCGTTTCGCACCGTGACCATGAAGGATTCGCCTGCTGCTCCGGGCACCACCGCGCCCGAGGTAGCGACCGCGCCCGTCGGAGTGGCACACGCCACCAGAGGCACTTCGATGCCGTGCAGCTCTGCCTCGCTCTTCTCCGCGCTCACAATGTGCGTGGCGAGCGCGGAGAGCATGCCTCTCGACGTCAAAAATGTCGTTATCTGATCGACGGGATGGTCCAGCTCGCACATCACGAACGGCTCCGTGAACAGATCGCCTGCCAAGGTGCTGGCGAAGATGCGGAAGTGCTTGCCCATTACTGCTACCGGGTTGCCTTCTTCGTCGTAGGTTTGCCCCACCTTGCCATCGGTGTTCTCTACATAGAGCGCGCACCTGCCGTTGTTGCTTACGCTAAACGATGCCGGGCCACAGCCTGCGGCACCCACGGGCTGCGTTGCAAATGCCGATGCGCCTCGCGTCCAAGTAATATGCTGCAGCTGCTCGTTGACGGTGGCCAAAAAGCCCGAATGTTGTGGCCACGGCACCGCATGGGGCACCGTGGCGTCTGGTGGCATAACGCCCCAGCCCGCAATGGACTGGCCGATCACGGCGTACGATGCGCAGCCGCAACCGTCTGCGGTCTCGTACGCAACGGGCACCACCATTTTGCCGTTGATATTCTCGGGCTCGCTCAGCTCGATACTCGACGGTGCTTGCGGAAAGCGAAGAACTTGGCGGAACGTCAGGCTGTCGCCCAAATCATCCGACCACAGGGTAAAGCATTCCAGCGCAACCTCGGCCTCGCTGCCGAGCGCCTTCTCTGCGGTGGTTCCGCGGCGGTGGAGGTAGGCACCCGACAGGCGTCCGTCGACCAGCGTCTTGCCTACCGTGATGCGCGGGCACTGCAGGCAATGGTGGCCATCCTCTTGCAGGCGGCCGCGCGAGATGCTGCGCCATGACGTATGCGACACCACGCGGATCTCGTCATTACTTATGCGCAGGCGCACAACGGACAGTATGCCGGCTGTGCTTGCCGTATCGAAAAGGGTGTTGTCGCCGGCGGGGCGCTCGCCCGAGACCAGCAGCACGTAGGCGTCCTGGTTTCCTCTTCCGTCCGTATATTCCACCACGTCGAAGTCGTAATCGAATATGCCGTTGCGCTCCACGTCGCCCTCGCCAAACCCAAGGGGAAAGTCCACGGGCGTGGGAGCGGACCACGTGCCGTTTGCCTTTGTGTGCACCACCAGGCGCGAGCGGCCATTGTCGCCGTAGCGCACCGAGGCGATACGGAACAAGCATTCTACGCCGGCAATCATCGTTAGCTTCATGTGGGCTTCGCTGAGCACGCCGGAAAACAGCACGTTGTCGCTCGAGGGTTTTATGCCGCCACGCTCGTCCTCCGGCACGCCGGCAGAATTGGCGTTCGGGTCCGCAACGGCGTTCGTTGACTGACCGATGTAGGTGTACTCATACATCGGTGCGGCATTTTCGTCGTTCTCCATCAGCGCATGGACGAAATGTTCGACCTGTCCCGTGTCGTCGCTCTCCGCGTTCGCCTCGAGCTCAATGCGCGTGACCGTTTGATCCCAATCGCGCACGACAGGCGCGGCGTTTACGGCAGTGGCCTTAACCTCGGCGCGTGCGAGCAGCTCGGCGTTGGTGACGATGGTGGCCGATGCGATAAACTGCGGCACACCACCTGCCTCGGCGTTGCCGGCCGAGCCGAAGCAGGCATCCAGCGTATAAGGCGTATCTCCACCCAATGCCAGCTCAGAGCGTTGGAGCACATACTGGTCGCCATTGTTCACCGACATATTCCACGAATCGATGAGTGTGGGCCATGACCCCGACCAAGCCTTGGTGGTCCACTTGAACATTACGAACTGGAGTATCACATCGACATCGACGTCTGCACCTACGCGCAGCCGCGGAAGCTGGTGTCCATCTGCCTTCTCGTACCCAATGAACAGCGTGAGGGATGCGGCGCCGCGCACGGCAGACGAAGCGACGCCTGCAACGCCGGCGCCAAAGGTGACGGCAAGCCCGATCTGGATGGTGAACGAGCCCGACGTGTTTGAATAGTCGAGCGAAATGTTTTTAAAAAACGCCGCGCCGCTGCCGTGCGTGTGGGCACCCACAGCGAGCGCCAGCTTCGCCAGCACCCAAGGGTTGACGTTTAGGAAAAATGGCACCGGTCCTAGGGTAAACTGCTCGGTCCAATTGAGGTCGGTTCTTACCTGGAAGAGGGCCTTAATATTGCCGTATGCGGGGTCGTTGTTGTTACCCCAGGTTTTGCCCACCCAATCGTAGGCAAGCGAGCCGTACAGCTGTGTGGCGATATCCATCGTGAACAGCGGCGTGCAATGGTGGCGAAGGAGCTTGGTGTTTCTTGGATCGGTGCCCGAACCGGCACTCATACTCTTGTACTGATTCCACTTCCCCTCCATCTCGTCGAGGTAGCGGTTTGCCTGCTTGGCGCCCGACTCGCGCGGCGATTTCTTCCAGTACTCCGGATCCGGATTGCCCGAATCGTTCATATAGCTGGCTGGTTTGTATCCTCCGCCAAACAGCACGTATCCAGCAAACGAGAAATCGAAGAGGATCGGAAATGTGGGCATCCAGCACGTGAACTTATTACCACCGATGCCGGGAAACGATGCGGGGAAATCAAACGGAGTGATCTCTTGGTCCATAGTGGTGGGGACGATAGTGGTCGATCCGGATTCCGCCTTTGCCGCCGGCGCGGTAACAACGGCCATGGGGGAGGAGAGCGTGTAGGTTTTGTCCTGGTAGTCGAGGACAAAGCGCAGCTTGCATCCTTCTTCCAGAAGGCTCGACGCTGCATCGAGGAACTTGTCTTCGAGTGTGAACGTCGCCAGATTATCCGCGCCCGATGCGCTGGCCTTGATCTGACCAATCTGCGTGACGGTTTCGGTTGAGCTGCCCGCAGCGGGCATCACTTTATTGATATGCAATGTTGCCTGCCCGCCCTGCGGCAGATGAGCCTGCACGGTAAATGCGTGCGTATCGGGCTGCTCGTTTGCCGTGTCGTCCTTCGGCAATGCCATGAACGTGGCTTCAGCGTACTGGATGTCCCATTCGTCGAATGTGAGCTGGCGGAAGTACGGCTCGCCGTCGGAAAGCGGACGCGTGGGCGTGGTTATGGCGGTGCCGCCCTGGATACGCGCAAGGGGAATCTCGACATCGCGGTAGCCCGCCATGCTAATGGAGATGCCGCCGTTAAAGTCGTACGCGTCAAGGAGCTTTGCCTCGTCTACGTAGCCTTCCGAAAGCAAGGCAATCTCAAAGATGGCGGTGCCTTCGTCATCGGTCGTGGCGGCGAGCTGCTTGCCTGCGGCGTAGCGCGACGTGAGCGTGACCTGCGCTCCCTTGATGGGCATATTCTTGTTGGCGACGTCGACCACGACCACACCAAACATGGTGCGCGAGAGAACGAGCACCCTGAAGGGGTCTTTTTCGTCGGCATAGGCCGCGGTGGGCGCGAACGGCAGCAGGAAGGCATTTTCGCTTCCCGGCACGCGAGGCAACATGATGCTCGCTAGCGAGGACGCTCCGGCAACAAGTAACGAACGGCGATCAAGCATCTTGGGCTCCCATCCCGCAAATATCGGTGGAAATAATCCAATTGTGCGAGAAGGCGCTTCGTGGCGGTAGTGCCGTTCGATGGCCAAAATGTCCAAATTGATCGAGCGAAGCGCCGGGTTCCGGAACGCGTTCGATGCGCTTGGCAGCCCGGTCGCTAACGCAACATATGCGCGACCAGCTCGGCGCGTGTGCCGATGCCAAGCTTTGCGTATACGCCGGATAGGCGGTTTTTGACGGTGCCCGGCGATACTCCCATATGGCGTGCGATTTCGGCGTTGGTCCACCCACGACAGGCGAGCATGGCCATGGTGAATTCCGTGGTCGTTAGATCGTCGGCCACGTCCTCGCCCGAATCGGGGTTGTGGATGCGCCGCCAGCCGTAGCTGAAGCGGTACGTGATCTCGATGATGCGCGCGAAATCGTCAGGGTATTGCGTTTTTAGGCACGCCTCGATGAGCCCCTGTAAAAGGCCGTGGTGCTCGCCGATGAGCTCGATGAGGCCGTCGGGGCGCGCAATGTCCCAAGCGGCGCCAAAATGCGCTTTTGCGGCGTCGACGTCTTTGAGACTCATGTATGCCATGGAAGCTGCCAGGTGCAGGAACAGTTCCGAGATGGGATAGCTTCCCTGTTTCATAATTAGGGCGTTTTCCGCCATGCCCAGACTGCGGCCATATTCGCCGCACAGGTACAGGGCATGCGCCATCACGTAGCTGGCGAACAAGCGCAGGCCTTCGGGCAGATGCGCCGCAAGCGGATAAAACTCTTCGGCAGAATACGGGGAAGGCAAGTGCAGCAGGACGCTCGCGGCCGAGGCGAACAGGATATGCGTGGCGTGGACGGCGGGCGATTCCTCGTCAGTTGGCGTATCGAGGATGCCCGCAAGGCACCGGCGGGCGTCGGCGATACGGTTGAGCGACAGACTGGCGTATCCGCAGATAAAGCATGCGGAATAGCGCAGTGCGGGATCGGTGGCGTCAAGATAGGGGCGCGCCGTCTTGGCAGCAAGGGTGGCCTGTCCGCGAAAGTACAGCGCTTCTGCCGTGGCAATGGCGCGCGAATCGGGGTCGGAAATGCCTGCAACCGCAGCGTCCATCTGCCCCGGCACAAAGGCAGTGCACATCAACGGCATGGGAACGCATGGGTAGCCATCGCAGTCCATCTTCCATCTCCCAACAGCTGGCAACAATAGCAGCAATTGTACTCCTGTTGCTCGGGACTTGAATTTGTGGGTATCGCCTACGATTGTGCCGAACGTATAAAGGAAGAGTCTATTGGCGATGCTCCCAAGGTGGCTACCGAAGCCTAGCTGACCTTGACATTAGGAAAAAATACCACCCCTGTAAAAAGCTCTGTCGCAGCGATGGGAAACGCATCTCGTTCTGCATATAATGAGGTTATATGACGGTGCGTCTGCATACGCGCGGCGCATTTCCATCGAATCGAGAAGGAGCTCTGCATGGATCCCAACAAGCGTCCCGACGACATGGTGCGTATCACCACTCCCGAACTTGCCCAGGTGTTCATCGATGAGCAGGTCGCTGCAATCCGCGAGCAGATCGGCGACAAGAAGGTCCTGCTGGCTCTTTCGGGCGGCGTCGACAGCTCGGTTGTCGCGGCCCTGCTCATCAAGGCCATCGGCAAGCAGCTCATTTGCGTGCATGTTAACCACGGCCTGATGCGCAAGGGCGAGAGCGAGCAGGTCGTCGACGTCTTCAAGAATCAGATGGATGCCAACCTGGTTTACGTTGACGCCACAGATCGCTTCCTGGACAAGCTCGTGGACGTCGAGGAGCCCGAGGCCAAGCGTAAGATTATCGGCGCCGAGTTCATTCGCGTGTTCGAGGAGGAGGCCCGCAAGGTTGGCGATGAGGTCAGCTTCCTCGCCCAGGGCACCATCTATCCCGACATCCTGGAGTCCCAAGACGGCGTGAAGGCTCACCACAACGTGGGCGGTCTGCCCGAGGATCTGCAGTTTGAGCTCTGCGAGCCCGTCAAACTGCTGTACAAGGACGAGGTCCGCGTCGTGGGTCGCGAGCTCGGCCTGCCCGAGAATATGGTTGAGCGCCAGCCGTTCCCCGGTCCCGGCCTGGGCGTCCGCTGCCTTGGTGCCATCACCCGCGACCGTCTTGAGGCGCTGCGCGAAGCCGACGCCATCGTGCGCGAGGAGATCGACAAGGCCGGTCTGACCATCTGGCAGTATTTTGCCGTCGTGCCCGACTTCCGCGCAACCGGTGTGCGCGAGGGCAAGCGCGCCTACGATTGGCCCTGCATCATCCGCTGCATCAACACCGTCGATGTCATGACTGCCGAGGTTCCCGAGCTCGACTGGGCGCTACTCAAGCGTATTACCGCTCGCGTCACCGCCGAGGTTCCCGGCATCTGCCGCGTGTGCTACGACCTCACGCCGAAGCCCGTTGGCACCGTTGAGTGGGAGTAAGCTAACTCACCTAGCCCCCGTTTCCGCTTGGAAGCGGGGGCTTTTTGCTGGCGCTTCGCCCAATTTCGCGCATCTTGGGCCTCACGTATCCTGCGAACTAACAGATGTGACAAAGGGGCAGTTCCTTTGTCGCATCTTCGATGTTATGCGCGGGAAGGGTCACGAGCATGGTCGTTCCGCGCTCCGAGCTCTCTTCGACCTCGATGGAGCCGCCGTGGAGTGCGGCAATCTCCCAGACCAGTGCAAGCCCCAGCCCCACGCCGCCATATGCCCTGCTGCGCGATTTGTCGACGCGAAAGAAGGGCTGGAAGATGCTCGTCTGGTATTGCTCGGGAATGCCCGGCCCCTGGTCGCGCACGCGTAGCAGCACGCGGTCGCCTTCGGCGCAGGCGTTGATTTGCACGGTCGAGTTGGGCGCGCTGTAACGTATGGCGTTTTCGGCCAAGTTGAACAGCAGCCGATAGATTAGCGTATCGCTGCCGATCGTTTGCGCGTCGCCCTCACTTGTAAGCGTGATGTCTTTTTGCTCGGCAAGGGGCGCCAGGTCCGTGAGTACTTCTTCGATCATCGGCGCCAGGTCAATCGCATCGTTGCAAGGGACACTGCGCAGCTCGCTCATCTCGAGCAGGGTCTTTGT
The DNA here is from genome assembly GCF_028207065.1 of Collinsella aerofaciens. Classification (GTDB taxonomy): domain Bacteria; phylum Actinomycetota; class Coriobacteriia; order Coriobacteriales; family Coriobacteriaceae; genus Collinsella; species Collinsella aerofaciens_AR. Next base: position 56,823 of record NZ_JAQLFP010000011.1, on the reverse strand, counting down.
CATGTGCGTCATCCGCTCGGTCTGCTCCTGCAGCAGCCCGAGCAGGCTCGCTGTATCGGCGTCGACGTCGGGGTGCTCGGCGCAAAACAGCTCAACCTGGGCCTGCATGAGCGCAAGTGGCGTGCGCAGCTCGTGCGCCGCATTGCCCGTAAACTGTCTTTGTGCGGAAAATCCCTCGTCAAGGCGGGCAATCATGTCGTTAAACGACGCGCTGCAGCGCCTGAGTTCAGAGGGCACGTCCTCGCTGATTTTTGTGTCGGCGAGGTTGTCGGGCCGCACGCTCTCGACTTGTGCCGCAAAGGAGCGCAACGGCTGCAACGCATGCCCGCTCACAAAGTAGGCCAGGACGCCTCCGAGCAGCGTCACCGCCGCAGTTATATACCAGCTCGTCGCGCCAAACGATTCTTGGGCGTCGTTCACGACGATGGTCAGCGCATCGTCGAGCTCTTTGTTTGTCGGGTCAAATGAGCTGGGCGAGGCCGCCTCCACCTTGCTGTGCGCCGATAGTTCATTGCCGATCGAGTCCATGTAGCGCATGCCGGAGTAGCCAACCAGGCAATTCATAAGTACGCAGGTTGAACATATCAGCAGTGCCGTCATCAGCGTGATGCGCCACTGCAGAGACAGCCGCTTCATTTGCCGTCCTCCATAACGTAGCCTTCGCCGATTCGGTTGCGGATGGGGTCGTGCCCCAACGCGCCGCGCAGCTTTTTGCGCAGCGACGAGATGTGCACGCGGGTCGCGTTGCTAAAGCTGTTGACGCTGCTGTCCCATACATGCTCGATAAGCTCTTCCTGGCTCACCGGCCGCCCCTGGTTAAGCATCAGGTATTCCAAGATGCCGGTCTCCTTGCGCGTGAGGGATAGGGTCTCGCCGCCCACGGAGGCGAGGCGCGCTTTGGTGTCAAAGCTCAGCGATCCACAGGTCAGGACAACGTCGCTTTGCGTAAAGCGCCTGAGCGTGAGGCTGCGTATACGTGCCGCCAGCTCGTCAAGATGGAACGGCTTGGTGAGGTAGTCGTTGGCGCCCGCATCGAGCCCCGCTACCTTGTCGGAGACCTCGCCACGTGCCGAGAGCACAAGCACCTTGGTCTCACAATCAGTTGTCCTGAGTTGCCTGAGCACGGTCATGCCGTCGACATGGGGGAGATTGAGGTCGAGCACGACAAGATCAAAGGTCTCGACATCGAGCAGATCGAGGGCCTGCTGCCCGTCGTAGCAGCAGTCGACGCTATAGGCCAAGTTGCGCGGGCTGCGTGCGATCGCATCGCACAGTGCCCGCTCGTCCTCGATGACCAAGATGCGCATAACGTTCTCCTTGCATAGTCATTCACGCTTAACACGGATTTTATAGTCGGTATGGTCCAATGGGTCGCGAAACGAAAGGAGTGGTCAGATTGTTCAAAGCGATTAAGCCTGTGGCGCAGGTGGCTTTGCTGATCGTTGGGGTAGCCATGGTTGGCTTTGGAATTATGCGCGGCGAAGCGGATGCCGTGCTGGCCAAGGCAATCAGGCTGTGCTTGGAGTGTATCGGAATTGGATAAAAGAAAAAACACTGCATCGCATCTTTTGGCGAGATTCCGCGGATTGATTCAGGCGGCGGCGACGCTTGCGACCAATATTCACCTGCCTAACTTTGCCAAGGGGGGCATCTACCAGGGGGCGGGCAAAGCCGTCTGCGTGCCGGGGCTCAACTGCTACTCGTGTCCGGCGGCCTCGGGTGCGTGTCCCATCGGGTCGTTTCAGTCGGTGGTGGGCTCGTCTAAGTTTAGCTTTTCGTATTACGTCACCGGAACGCTCATTCTAATCGGCGTGCTGCTGGGACGTTTTGTATGCGGCTTTTTGTGCCCGTTTGGATGGCTGCAAGAGCTTTTGCATAAGATTCCCAGCAAGAAGCTCTCCACGAAAAAGCTCAAGCCGCTCACGTACATCAAGTATGCCGTGCTGCTGTTTGCCGTGGTGCTGCTGCCCGTCTTGGTGGTCAACGATGTGGGTATGGGCGACCCGTTCTTTTGCAAGTACATCTGCCCGCAGGGCGTGCTCGAGGGCGCGATTCCGCTGTCCATCATGAACATGGGAATCCGCTCTGCGCTGGGAAAGCTCTTTACCTGGAAGCTCGCGATCCTCATTGCGGTTGCGGTGCTGAGCGTGCTGTTCTACCGCCCCTTCTGTAAATGGATTTGCCCCCTCGGCGCATTTTATGCACTCATGAACAAGGTGTCGTTGCTGGGGATTCAGGTCGATCATTGTAAATGCGTCTCGTGCGGCAAGTGCGCCAAGGTGTGCCAGATGGACGTGGACGTTACGCGTACGCCCGACCATGCCGAGTGCATTCGTTGCGGCAAATGCGTGGTCGCGTGCCCCGTCGATGCTATTAGCTTTCGCTACGGGCTGGGTGTGACGGGCGACAAACCCGCGCAGTCCACGCAAGCCCGCGAAAACAAATAGGTACCTATATAAGTTTCGATATAAACGGAGGAACCATGAAACTGTCAAAAATTGCGGCTCTGTTGATGCTGCCCGTGCTGGCGCTGACTCTCGCGGCGTGCTCTGCCCCCAAGGGCGACGCGAAGGATGCCACGAGCGGCGATGCGCAGATTGCCGAGCTCATAGCGCAAAAGCCGTCGAGTGCCGAGGAGGCGGCCGAGCTGTACCAGCAGCTGCTGCAAAAGGAAAACGAGATCTTTGCGAGCGATAACGCCCTATGGGAAAAGGTGTTCCTTGCGGCCAACAAAGACACTCCCATGATTGAGGACGGCAAGAACTACGGTGACTTCTTGCTCGATACCATCGAGGGCGCCAAGGATCAGTTTGCGGCTGACGAGCTTAAGACGCTTAAGGCCGGCGCGCAGCAGGTCAAGGAGATCGAGGACAAGCTCATGGCGCTGGAGAAGGAGTTCCCCGGATGTGGCAGCACGCCCGGCGAGGGAGAGAGCGTCGATGCCTCGACCGCGGGCATGACCAACGGCGAGAGCGGGGAGACGAAGTTCCCCAGCTTTAAGGGCAAGGACTTGGACGGCAACGATGTAAACAGCGACGAGCTGTTCTCCAAGAACAAGGTCACCGTCATGAACTTCTGGTTTACCACCTGCAAGCCGTGCGTGGGAGAGCTGGGCGATCTGGAGAAGCTCAACAAGGAGCTTGCCGAGAAGGGCGGCCAGGTCGTGGGCGTTAATTCCTTTACGCTCGATGGCAACAAAGACGAGGTGGCCGATGCCAAGGACGTGCTTTCCAAGAAGGGCGTGACGTATAAGAACATCTGGTTTAAGTCGGACAGCGAGGCCGGCAAGTTCACCTCCAATCTGTACTCGTTCCCGACCACTTACGTGATCGACCAGAACGGCAACATCGTGGGAGAGCCAATCATGGGCGGTATCAACTCCGCTGAGCAGCGCGAGGCGCTCAACAAACTGATCGATCAGGCACTTGCGAAGAGCGAACAGTAAGTCCGTGGGACAGACAACTGAAGGGGAGTCGCTGGAAACAGCGACTCTTTTTTCTGCTTCGGGGTAGCATCATGGGTATACGTCGAAAGGGCACGCAGCTTTTCGTGCATTGCCCGAGCGGTGCGCGAAGCAACCAAGCTGTGAGTTTTCTTAAGCGTTCTGGGTATGGCAGTGTCAAGAATATCGGCGGCATAAGCGGCTACACGGGAAAGGTGGTGCGTTAGCTATGAAGGTGGTTATCGTTGGAGGCGTCGCGGGCGGCGCATCGGCGGCGGCACGTTTGCGCAGACTCGACGAGCAGGCCCAAATTGTCATCTTTGAGCGCACGGGTTTTGTATCGTATGCCAATTGTGGGCTTCCGTACTACATTGGCGGCGTGATAGAAGAAGAGAGCGCATTGACGCTGCAGTCTCCCAAGGGCTTTTGGGATCGCTTTCGCATTGCGGTCAAGACGAGTCACGAGGTGTTTGCCATCCATCCCGATTCGCATACGGTCGAGGTTCGCAATATGCTGACGGGCGAGGAATTTGTCGAGACGTATGACAAGCTCATCCTGTCGCCGGGTGCAAAGCCGATCCGCCCTGCGTTGCCGGGCATCGACTCGGATAAAATCTTTAGCCTACGCACCGTTGAGGACACGCTGCGTATTCACAGCTATGTTCGAGAGCGGCGACCGAGCAGTGCCGTCGTGATCGGCGGCGGCTTCATTGGCGTCGAGACGGCGGAGAATCTGTGCGAGCTGGGGCTCCAGGTGACCCTTCTGCAGCGTCCCGTCCAGCTTATGAACAACCTGGATTACGACATGGCGACCCTTTTGCATACCGAGGTGCGTGAGCACGGTATCGATCTGCGCCTCAAGGCCGATGTGACAGGTTTTGAGGAAGTTGATGGCCGCGTTGTCACCCATGTTGCGGGCGATGACCCTATCGGAGCCGATATGGTGCTGCTTGCCATTGGCGTGGCACCTGAGAGCCATCTGGCGCAAGAGGCGGGGCTCGAACTGGGCATCAAGGGGGCTATTGTGGTCAACGACCGCATGGAGACCTCTGCTGCCGACGTGTATGCCGTGGGCGATGCCGTGCAGGTCACGCATCAGGTGACCGGCGAGGACGCGGTCATTTCGCTCGCCGGCCCCGCCAACAAGCAGGGGCGTGTCGTCGCCGATGTCATAGCCGGCATGGACAGCTGCTACCTCGGATCGTTGGGCTCATCGGTTATCAAGGTATTCGACTTGACGGCGGCAAGCACGGGACTATCCGAAAAGGCGGCACACGCGGCGGGAATTGACTGCGACAGCGTGGTCCTGTCGCCCGGTTCGCATGCGGGTTATTATCCGGGTGCAACGCCCATGACCATGAAGGTTGTCTTCGAGAAGCAGGGATTGCGCCTGCTGGGTGCGCAAATCGTGGGCATCGATGGTGTGGACAAGCGTATCGACGTTCTGGCGACTGCCATCCAGGCAGGCATGCGCGGCGATAGGCTTAAGGATTTGGACCTAGCATACGCGCCGCCGTATTCATCGGCGAAGGATCCCGTCAATATGGCGGGCTTTATGATCGAGAACCTCAATCGCGGCATACTGGCGCAGTGGCATTGGGAGGATGAGCCCAACTTGCCACGCGATGGCAGCGTGCAGCTGCTCGATGTTCGTACGGAAGGGGAGTATGAGCGCGGGCATATCGATGGTTTCGTAAACATTCCCGTCGATGATCTGCGCAATCGCCTGAGCGAGCTCGACCGGGCCAAGCCGGTCTACGTGATTTGCCAGAGCGGCATTCGCAGCTACATTGCTTGCCGCATTTTGGCGCAGCATGGCTTTGAGTGCTTTAACTTCTCGGGCGGCTATCGCTTCTTTGCAGCCGTGACTGAGGCTCGCCGCGGCAGCGCTAACGTTATGCCGTGCGGGCTCGAAAAGTAGCGCGCATTGGAATGTGACAAAGTGACAGCCTCTTTGTCGCATCGGGGATGTTATATGCGGGATGGTGCGCCATGCGGCGTGCTGTCCCGTTCGTTTTTTGGCGCGGTTCGTTACATTCCTCACTGGTATCGGCCAAAAATGGGGATAGAGTAGGGCTAACGCGTCGAATGTGAACGGCGGGGGAGAGCGGGTGAGTGCACCCGCGGGGGAGAGGTTGCCGTCCATGCTGGATCTCAAAGATATTTGCAAAAGGTACGTTACGCAGTCGTTTACGCAAGTGGCGCTCGACAACGTAAACCTGTCTTTTCGCGATAACGAGTTCGTGGCCATTTTGGGCCCCTCGGGCTCGGGTAAAACTACGATGCTCAACGTTATCGGCGGACTCGACCACTTTGACTCGGGCGATCTGCTGATCGACGGTATTTCGACCAAGGACTTTCACGATCGCGATTGGGATGCCTATCGCAACAACCGCATCGGCTTTGTGTTCCAGAGCTATAACCTCATTCCGCATCAGACCATTTTGGAAAACGTGGAATTGGCGCTTACGCTCACGGGCGTGGGGCATGCGGAGCGCCGCCAGCGTGCGCGCAAGGCGCTCGAGGAAGTTGGTCTGGGCGAGCATGTTAACAAGCGCCCGAGCCAGCTTTCGGGCGGGCAGATGCAACGCGTGGCCATTGCCCGCGCCCTGATCAACGACCCCGAGATCGTGCTGGCTGACGAGCCGACCGGCGCCTTGGACTCAACGACGTCCGTGCAGGTCATGGATTTGCTCAAGGACGTTGCGCGCGACCGTCTGGTTATCATGGTCACGCACAATCCCGAGCTGGCGTACAAGTACGCCACGCGCATCGTCACCCTGGCGGACGGCAAGATCACCGACGATTCAGATCCCTTTGATGCTGCCGAGGTCGCGCGTCGCGAGGCTAAACCTACGCGCAAAACCTCGATGAGCTTTGTGACGGCGCTGGGGCTTTCTGCCCGAAACCTCATGACCAAGAAGGGCCGTACGGCCATGACTGCCTTCGCAGGTTCGATTGGCATTATCGGCATCGCGGCGATTCTGGCGCTCTCCAATGGCGTAAACGGCTACATCAAAAAGGTCGAGGAGGACACGCTCTCGAGCTACCCGCTCACGATTTCCAAACAAGATTACGACCTGTCGTCCATGATGGGCGGGCATGGGGCTACGGATGAGGAAGCGTCCAAGGGCGAGGGCTCGTCCGATGACGCTACCGGTGGCAAAGCTAAGGGAACCGACAAGATCCCTGTGGTCACAGCCGTAAAGGACATGTTTGCGAGCGTTAAATCTAACGATATGACGAGCTTTAAGGCATGGCTCGATGCCGGTGGCGACGGTATCAATAAAGAGGTCAATGCTATCCAGTACGGCTATGGCGTGACGCCGGTTGTCTATCGTGCGGGCAAGGGCGATGAGAAGCCTGTCCGGCTGGTGCCCAACGCTATGACCGAGGCCATGAGCGGCGGCGCAAGTTCGGCGGCAACGGTGAGCATGGATTCCATGGGAACCTCGGTCTTTAACGAGATGATTGACGACCAGAGCCTGCTCGACAGCCAGTACGATGTCGTTGCCGGCCATTGGCCTACGTCTGCCAACGAGGCCGTGATGGTGCTTTCGAGCCGCGGCACGGTGGGTGACTACACGCTCTACAGCATCGGTGCGCTGGATATCGATGAGCTCAACGACCTGGTTAACAGTGCCATGACGGCCGACGGCAAGGTCGAGACGCCCAAGGCCGGCACCGACTTTACCTACGACGATGCGCTGTCCACGACGTTTAAGGTGCTGTCGCCGTCCGATGCCTATCGCAAAAACGAAGAGACCGGCATGTGGACTGACATGTCTGGCGATGCCGACTTTATGGCGGCCAAGGTTGCTGACGGTATTGACGTGCGCATTGTGGGCGTGGTGCGACCCAACGAGACGGCCAACGCGAGCGCATTGACTCCGGGCATTGCCTATACGCATGCGCTGACTCGCCAGCTTATGGAACGCGCCGCCAATTCGCAGATTGTGCAGGAGCAGCTTGTCCACCCCGAGACGGATGTCTTTACGGGCAAGTCTTTCGATGAACTGCAAGGCGAGGCCAAACAAGGCGTTGATCTGGGCAGCATGTTCAGCGTGGACGAGGCGGAGCTCAAGAGCGCGTTCTCGTTCGATGCATCTGCGCTTTCGGGCGCTGCCGGCGGTGTGGACCTTTCTGGTATCGACTTGTCCGGGCTGGACCTTGACCTTTCGGGCGTTGGGAAGGATATCGACTTTGGTGACATTATGGCCAAAGCGCCAACCCCAGATTTCTCGGGTATCTTTGACGGTCTGGAACTTACGCCCGAGCAAATGCAGCAGGTGGGAACACTAGCCAACCAGCTGTTTGAGGGCTTTTTGCAGTCTGATCAGTTTAGGGTGCTGTCGCCCGAAGATCTTAAGGACGCGTCAAAGCTCGCTGCCGCATTCTCGGCGTATCTTGAGAATGATGACGCGGCCCAGCAAATCCTGGCTCAGCTCAAGGCACTCGGTGGCGATGCCCTGGCCGAGCGCCTGCAGCAGGCGATGACCGACTATGTGCAAAAGCAGCTGGCTCCGTATCTGCAGCAGTCTATGGATCAGGTGACCAAGACAATCAGCGATCAGATTGCGGCGACGGTGTCAGCTCAGCTCAAGGCAGGCGCGGCAGGGCTCATGGGCCAGATGGTGACGCAGATGTCTTCGAGTTTTGCCAACCTAGCGAGCGCTATGCGTGTGGATGCGAGCGCCTTTGCGCGTGCCATCCATTTCAACATGGACGCCGAGGACCTGAGTTCGCTCATGATGAGCTACGCCAAGGCGTCAAAGCTCACCTACGATAACAATCTGACCACGTTGGGCTATGCGGATGAGGCAGACCCCATCTCGGTTAAGATTTTCCCGCGCGACTTTGAGGCCAAGGAGCGCGTGCTCGATCACATCGATGCGTACAACAAGCAGGTCAAAGCTGCCGGCCACGATGAACAGGCAATTTCGTACACCGACTACATGGGCATCATCATGGGTTCGGTGACCGACATCGTGAACACCATCAGCTTGGTGCTCATCGCATTCGTGAGCATCAGCCTGGTCGTGAGCTCCATCATGATCGGCATCATCACCTACATCAGCGTGCTGGAACGCAAAAAGGAGATTGGCATCCTGCGCGCGATCGGCGCGTCGAAGCGTAACGTGGCCAACGTATTCAATGCCGAGACTTTCATCGAAGGTCTCATTGCCGGCGTCTTCGCCATTGTCGTCGTGGTGCTCGTGAGCTTCCCGGTTAATGCCTGGGCGCTTGCGGCCAAGCAGGTCCCCAACCTGATGAGCTTGCCCGTGCAGGATGCGCTGGTGCTCATCGCGATTTCGGTGCTGTTGACGGTTGTCGCCGGCCTGCTGCCGGCCCGTAGCGCATCCAAGAAAGACCCCGTAGAAGCCCTACGCTCCGAATAATGTGGCAAAGGGACAGTCCCTTTGCCACATTTCTCTCCTGCGCCTAGTTCGTTTTGCCCATCAGCGTGATGCGGATGGTTGGATGGGTGTACTCGTCAAACTCGTCCTCGGGATCCGTGTCAAACGAGTAATACGCTTTGATAGGGTCGTCACTCGTCCTGATAGAGATTCTCTCGCAGAGCGAGCCGTTCAAAAAGCCTGCCTAAACTCTTCGGGGAGCTTCTGCGGTGCCAGGAGCTCGGGGCTTGCGGTCTTGACGTCTATGGTCTGGACGACAGAGGAAAGTTCGTCAAGGTCGAGTTCGATGCGGGCGAGGTTGTCCTCGAGGCTCGCATCGGGGTCGATCTCTGCCGCGTAGCTCACTTCCGTGAGCGTCCCCTTGTTGTCAAAATCCAGGTACGTATAGGTCTTCTGAGCATCGGAGTCACCGTCGTGCAGGTAGCCGCGAACGTGATAGCCGTAATCTTGATATCGCTCGTAGGGGTCATCGGCGGACACGTACTCGCATGAGGGCTCGAGCGCCTTGCGAGCGATGGCGATCTGCTCGGCCGCGGCCGCGGCGTTTTCTTGCATCTCGATGTTTCCCTGCGCCAGCTGTGGGATATAGGCGCCGCACACGATTGCGAGGGGCAGCGCCACAAGCGCGACAATCCACTTTTTTGCATGGGGGATAGGTACGCCACAGGCCTCTGCCATGGCCTTCGCGTTGGCAAAGCTTTCGGCAAGCACGTCTGCCGCGGTGGCGACGGCGCCTACGGCAGCGGCGACTTCTGCCGCGCCGCCCAGGTTGCGTGCAGCCTCGTTGTCGCTGTTCTTGAGCAGGCGTGCGGCGGCCTGCGTGCCAACAACGCCTGCGATTTGTGCCGAGCGGTCTTTCTCGTTCTGCTCGACGGCGAGCCGGTACTGCATTTCCTTCCATTGCTTGCCACGCATGCCAAAGCGCGGGGCGAGAGCGCAATAGCAGAATATGACGAGCTCGATGGCGGTGAGCACCAAGGCGGTCATCATGCCCGTCTCTTGAAAGCCTTCGTGATGGAAGACGATGTCGTCGATCATTTCGAAGGGAATGATCGATAAGGGCAGCACGAATGCCATGGCAAGCGCCGCTCCGGCAACCTTGGGGCAGATGCAGTATCGCTGGATGCGCTTACGTTCTTGTTCGGAGAGTGCTGCCATGGCTGGTCCTTGGTGTCGTGGCGGTCGTTGTGGCGCGATGCCGTCATATGTGACTCAGTATAGAGAATCCCGCCATCGGTGAGCGCAGGTCATACGGCAAAAGTGCCACGACAGCCCTGGTTTAGAGCGGCTGCTCCTGTGCCCACGCGATGATGCCGCCCGATACGTATGTGTGCCAAAATAAACAGCCGAATGATGATTTGCAAATGTGACAAAGGGACAGTCCCTTTGTCACATTGATGTGAGAATGGATGTCGATGTATTTATCGCTGGCCCCTATGGAGGGGATTACCGGGCATGTGTTCCGTTGCGTGCATGCGGAGTGTTTCGGTGCGCTCGATTGTTATTACACGCCGTTTTTGCCGCCGCCACGGGTGGGCAACCGCTTTGGCGGCAAGGCGTTTAAAGAGGTCGATCCCGCCAATAACCAGGGGCTTAACGTGGTGCCTCAGCTGATGTCCAAAAACGCGGACGAGTTTGTGTGGGCGGCGCAGGTGCTCGCCGACATGGGTTACCGCGAGGTCAATCTCAACCTTGGCTGCCCCTCGGGCACGGTTGTCGCCAAGGGGAAGGGTTCGGGCTTTCTGCGCAATCTGGACGAGCTCAAGGTGTTCTTGAGTGACGTGTGCGAGCGCTCGCCATTGCCGGTGTCGGTCAAGACCAGGCTGGGGTTGGAAAGCGACGACGAATACGAGCGCGTACTCGACCTCTATTGCCGCATGCCGCTGGCAGAGCTGATCGTGCATCCGCGCGTGCAAAAGGACCGCTATACGGGCTCGCCGCGCAAAGAATTTTACGGCGAGACGCTGGAGCGGGCGCCGTTCCCGGTGGCCTACAACGGCGACATCTTTGATCTTGAGGACATGGATGCGCTGGTGGAGGCCTATCCCGGGACGCGTCACGTAATGTTGGGACGCGGCTTGCTTGCGAACCCCGCGCTGGCTCGCATGGTTAAGGGCGGCCCTACTGCCACGGCAGCTGAACTGCAACGCTTCCACGACACGCTGTTTGCGGCGTATGCAGAAGAGATTGGCGGCAACGCGGTCTTCCGCATGAAGGAGTGGTGGTTCTACGCCAAGTGCGCCTTCGCCGATCCCGCTACCGTTCACAAGATCGTGCGCAAGACCAAAAAGGTCGACGAATACCGCGCCGCCGTCGAGCGCGTCTTTCGCGAGCAGCCGCTCGCGTCAACCGCTCGCTTTTGCGGCTAGTTAGTCATTGGGTGTTCTTTAACGGCTACTCATTTAAGTGCGTCCCCAATGAGCGGTTGTGGGGGACCCACGCAAAAAAGCTGTACGTCAGCATCCAAAGATGTCGAAAAATGTCGACTTTGGATGCTGGCGTACACGTTTGGGTTCGGCGGGGGACTAGGCAATCATTGCATCGAGCGTAATGAGCTCCCTGATCCGCTCTGTGCGTGTCTGCCCATGACGCTTTGCCTTTGCGTCAAACGCCTCAAGAACCGATTCACCCACGCGTGCCGACAAAACAACGCTCGGCTCATCGGAGATCGGCGGCCTCCCTAACTTGATGGTGCGGCCCTTTGGCCACTCATCTTTTTCGTATGCCTCTGCTGCCTTTTCCAGCTCTCCGGGAGCAAACCCCATCATCTTCTCGAGCTGCTTAGCGTCCATAGCGTCTCCTATCGATCGACCCCGATTTCCCTGAGCACCTTGCGCGTAGGAGGGACAAGGGCGTGGTAAATGATGTAGCCATCTCGATCGGGGCAATATCGAGCGATGAGTTCCATGAGACGGCTTCTTCCATCAAGTCCAACGAGAACGTAATCGATACCTCCATTTTCAAGATCACGCCTGAACCATGCGAAAGCGGAGTTCCAGGCGCATGTAATATCCGTCTCCGTCAGCCCGTGCTTGAGGGCATGGGGGTGGATTGCGATGAGCTCCATAAGGGCCTCTCTTTTTGTATACAGTTTTGTAGACAAAAATGCAAGCAGTTAATAGGGTTAAGCGGCCTGTTTTGATTGGACTTCTCGATGTGAAATTGGCACCGGAGGCTCCAGCACTTCTTCGCTTCTCAGCTCGGAATGTGAGCGTCCGTTGAACTCCCAGAGGGGAGCGTCTTCATAGATTATCGAGAGGAGCTTGGAGACCTCGGGTGTTTTCTTGCGTTCATAAAGCTCGGGTCGTACGACAATCAATAAGAAAGCTGCGTCTTCGGCAATTTGCTGGGCTGTCGGCATACCGTTGAGTCCAACGGAACGCAAAAGCTTTGTCATGATGAAATCGAACTCATCTTCTCTTGCATGGAAATCAGATGCCCTGAGCTCAGGGTCTCTCAGGACGTACTGCTTGAGTCGTTCGACAGATCGACTGCACTTTATATGCCCGCAGATGACTTCGTCATAGCTGAGCCTTCTGATTGGAAGACGTTCGTGACCGGCGAAGATGGCTGCTACTCTGATGCCAACGCGCCGTTCGCGCAGCGCGCGCATCTCACCGGTGTATTCGCTGCGCCGTTCATATTTTCGATAGGAGTATCCGTAGTCATCATAGTAATAAGGGGCTTCATCAACAGCGTCATCGAGCTCTGGCGCTATGAGATAGAGTTTTCTATCTCTGGATATAATGCAGGGATTGTCGATTTGTCCCGATTCGTTCCTGATTTGCCAAATAGTCTCATTTATCTCAAATCTCGAGACTGGATTGGGGGCACAGGAGTTGTAGAGCTCAATAAGTTCATCGAGTGAAATGATTCCACAGGCATCTGTGTAGGCGCGGGCGAAGCGCCGTACTTCTTGATTTGATTCAAGCACACGGCGCTCCCAAGCATCCAAAGTGTCCTGCGGACTTCGATAGCGGGCATGACGATCGATGCGCAACGCGCTCCAATGGTTATCCGCGGCAACGTTCATCAGATCTAAGCGCAGATCTTTGTCGGCGATGTGAGCGAGCGACTGATAGTGTTCCAGATCAAGCTCCGGTCGAAAACCCATGTCTTCCGGAACAATTCGTGCGAGCTTTATGCAACGCTTGAGATAAGTCGGGCCCAGACTTGGGCTAAAGTGCTGCTTGAGGTGGCAAGCGATGGGCGAGAGTAAGCCATTGAGATTGGAGATGGGGTATCCGGCAATCTCTTGCTCGAGACGGCGCCCGATGAGCAGAGCCCCTTCCGAGGAGGTCTCATGGTTGATACCTTTCTGGCCGAGGTGTTTGGCCTCGACAATCCTGCTGATATCTGAGCAGGTGTTTGAAATAATGTCGGGTGAAAGGGTTGGAATCTTTTTAGCCATAACGATGCATTCCTGTGTGACTCACGGATAACGGAAACGTTTGGTTGTGAGTGCCGTTCTTTGATGGCGACGGCGAACAGGAGCGCAACCTGTCTGAGATGGACGAGTGCAGTAACCACCGATCTTACTTACCGAGCTCGCTCCAGCGTGTCATTGGGGACCTCCGCGGGATCTCTCGACCAGTCTCATGCCTTGAGGCGAGTATAGCATATAAGCAAACGTATGTTCTATATATTTGAGAAACTGAATTCCTACCTACTCATTTCCTTGATTATCGACTTTATCCGAACACCTCCCACATTCATCCGTACATGTACGGATGAATGTGGGAACCCGATACCCCGAGGGCCGGATCGGCCGGCCCCGGGAGATCGGAGGACGGCATGTCCGGAAAGAAGAAAAGGGGCTCCGCAAGGGCGGTCCCGAGGGCCTACGGAAGGCTCACGAGGCACGAGCGGGACACGGTCCAGAGGATGCTGGAGCGCAGGGCGTCGTGCAGGCAGATCGCGAGGGAGCTGGGCAGGTCGCCCTCGACGGTGTGCTCGGAGGTGGCGTCGCACAGGTTCGTGACCGCGCCGAGGGAGAGGCGCGGCGAGCGCGTGGACGCCTCCGCCGACCTGTCTGCGGCATGCCCGCGCCTGGCCGCGTGGCCGCGCTGCTGCAACGGGTGCGGGCGGTACCGCGCGGCCGGCCGCAAGCGCCGCCCGCACGTCTTCTACGAGGCCCGGGCCGCGCAGCTGTGCGCCGACTCGGTCCTCGTCTCGTCCAGGCGCGGGATAGACGCCGACGAGCCCGCCGCGGCGGCCAGGCTGGAGGCGATAAGGGACTGCCTGCGCCGGGGGCTGTCGCCCGAGCAGATGGCGGCGCGCAACGGCGGCCCGGTGGACCTGTCGCCGTCGACCATCTACCGCTGGGTCTCGGCGGGCTACGACGGCATGACCAACATGGAGCTCAGGCGCAAGGTCGGCTACAGGCCGAGGAGGCGCGCCGCGCGCCGGGCGGCGACCCGCCACTCCGCCCGCAGGTCGCATGCCGCGTTCCTCGCCCTCGGGGAGGACGCGTGCGCCGCGGCCTGGGAGATGGACACCGTCGAGGGGGCCCGGGAGGACAGCGCCTGCCTGCTCACGCTGCTGCACCGCCCCAGCAGGCTCCAGCTCGCGCTGCCGCTGGAGGAGAAGACCGCCGGGTGCGTCGCGGGCGCCCTGGAGGGCGTCCGGGCGGTCCTCGGCGCCGACGGGACGCGCCGCGTGTTCCGCGCCGTGCTCACCGACAACGGCCCCGAGTTCTCCGACGAGGACGCGATCGCGGCGCTGCTCGGCGAGGGGCGGGGCGAGACGAGGCTGTTCTACTGCGACCCCCGGCGCAGCGACCAGAAGGGCGCCTGCGAGCGCAACCACGTCGAGATCAGGAAGCTGCTGCCCAAGGGCCGCGGCCTCAGGTTCGACCGGCTGGCCCCGGCGGACCTGTCGCTGGCGATGTCGCACGTGAACTCCGAGCCGCGCGGCGCGCTCGGCTTCGCGACGCCCGCCCGCGCCTTCCGGGCGATGCTCGGCGACGACGCGGAGACGCTGCTGGATGCGTACGGCATCGAGGACGTGCCCATCGACGAGCTCGACCTGACGCCGGGGCTCATCGCGCGGGCGCGCGCAGAGAGGGGCGATGCCCCGCTGTCCTAGCCTGAAAGGAAAAGAGAATAGACGGAACCGACCGTCCGGCTGAGTCTGGGAAGAGGCGCCGGGCGGCGGGCGGAGCATGGCCACCGGACCCATCGAAACACATCTCCACCGTTCCTTCAACTGGGAAAATGCCGCCCCCGGACCCCGGGAGGGGCCGCGGGGGCGTTCGGCTAACTGCGGGAATGGGCTATTTGCTCAATGTGTTCGGCTGAGATCGGAAATCAACCTACCTACTCATTTAAGTACGTCCAATGAGTGGTTGTGAGGGACCCGCGCAAAAAGCTGTACGCCAGCATCCAAAGATGTCGAAAAATGTCGACTTTGGATGCTGGCGTACATGTTTGGGTTCGGCGGGGCTAGTTATTTGGGGACGTTCTTTAACGACTACTCATTTAAGTGCGTCCCCAATGAGTGCTAGAGCAGGTTTTTCTGTGCCCAGGTGATGATGCCGCTTGATTCGTAGAGTGGTGCGCCGTCGATGAACAGGCAGGGAACCTGGCGTTTGCCGCCGACGGCGATGAGCGTCTGCTCGGCATCGGAATCGGTCGAGATATTGCGCTCGGGGATGGTCACGCCGTTATCGGCCAAAAAGCGCTTGACCTTTATGCAATACGGGCAGCCGGTCATAACGTAGAGCACGAGTTCGTGATCAGTAGCCATGGTGTCTCCAATCGGTTGAGGTTTCGGTTGAGATACCCAAAGCCGCTGCGGTCTATGCGCGAGCAAGCGATGACTCGATGGCCTGGACCAGAAACGCTGTTGCCCCGGTGCCGCAGGGCTTGTCGTAATAGTCAACAAAGCGCTGGTCGGCAAGATAGCCGCGGGCGAGGCCCAGATACGCTTCGTCTTGGGGCTCGCATCCCCAGTTGAGGCCAATCCAACGACGATGCATCGCGACAAGTTTCTGGGCTTCGCTGCTCTTTGGGTCGCCATCGCCCATGGCAATCGAGAGCTGACCCAGAATAGCGCGTTCAAGTTCCTTCATGTCGTTCCATGTCTCGGGATCCATGTCCAGCAACGCCTCGCTTGCCGCATCGATTGCCTCATCGCCATAGCGCGCCCGGGCTTCGGCGCCGTAGCGCTCTTCGTTTTCCTGCACGGTGCGCCAGCGCTCCAGTTGCGGCAGCACGGCGCCCATGAGCGAGACGGCCTCGTCGAGTGACATACCGGTGTTTTGCGCCAGACGCGGGGCGCAATCCTCGATCATCGCCTCCATCGTAGTCTCGTAGGTGTACTTGCCGCGGTCGTAGCACCACTTGCAGTAATGGTCGGTCGTGGCGCCCGCGGCATCGGTGCCGCAGTCGTCGGGCGTGAGTATCGTGCCGCAGCTCTGGCAATAGTGCTCGGGCATTTCGAGCAGATGAGACAGAGGCTCGCCGGTCACGGCGGCAATGAGCTTCATCATGTCGATGCCCGGTGTGACCTCGCCGCGTTCCCAACGGCTGACGGCTTGGCGCGTGACGTAGAGCTTGGCGGCGAGCTGCTCTTGGGTGAGATTGTTGGCGCGACGGACGGCGATGAGCTTTTCTGCGAAGGCCATAACGGCTCCTTTCTGCTGGTTGATGGCTTAAGCATACGCGGCGGCAGGCACCCTTCCAAGCAACCGTTGGTTGCATGCAGATGGCGATGAGCGGGAATCGCGGCCCCTCGCCCGCGCACCAGTGCCGTACAATGACCGGCATGGAACCTATTGCACGCATACATACCGACCTGCCGCAGAAGTTCGGCATTCCGCGCAACAGCTTTTTGGCGCCTCATCTTGAGGGGCGCATCGTCTTTGAGCAGGAATTTGCCTTTAACGCGGCAGTTGAGGGCCTGGACTCCTTCTCTCACCTATGGCTGCTCTGGCGCTTTGAAAACGGAACGCCCGGCGGCACGGCGGAAGACATCGCCGCCGATGCCAAGGCGCAGGACAGGTCCGGCACCAACGCCAAGTGGTCGAAGACCGTGCGTCCGCCGCGCCTGGGCGGGGCCGAGCGCGTGGGCGTGTTTGCCACACGCAGTCCGTTTCGCCCTAATCCTATCGGTCTCACCTGCGTCAAGCTCGACCGCGTGGAGCTTACCGACGACGGTCCCATCATTCATGTGCTGGGAGCCGATCTGCGCGACGGCACGCCCATCTACGACATTAAGCCCTACATTCCGTTTGCGGACTGCCACCCGGATGCAACGGGCGGCTGGATTGAGGATACGCCGTGGCAAGAGCTCGATATCGAGTTCCCGCAAGCGCTGCAGGAGATGGTCCCGCCCACAAAGCTCCCCGGGTTGGTCGAGGTCCTTCGCCAGGATCCGCGCCGCGCGGGTAGCAAACACGAGCCAAACCGCGTCTACCATCTGGCTTACGCTGGGCTTGACATATCCTTTACGGTCGACGGAACCAGGTTGACGATAACCGCCATCAACGACGCGCGAGACTAACCAGCCATTCGTCCGCACCCGTCAAATTAAGCGCCAAACTCCGCTCCAAAACCGCCCACGCTGGTGGACAATAACGCCTACCGAAACAATCCGCTTTGCACGGGAGCTCAGCATGAAATACGACTTTACCTCGCTTATCGACCGCCACGGTATGGACGCCATCGCCGTTGACTCCTGGGGAGAAATTCCCGACATGGCTCCGAACGCACCCGACGAGGGCTTCGACCGCATCCCCATGTGGGTGGCGGATATGAATTTTGCCACGGTGCCCACGGTTCAGGAACACATCATTCAGCGCGCCCAGCATCCCATGTTTGGCTATTTCAATCCGCGTGACGAGTACTTCGACCGCATCATCGAATGGCAAAGCCGTCGCAACGGCGTTGAGGGCTTGGCGCCGGAGCATATCGGCTACGAAAACGGCGTGCTGGGCGGTGTCGTGTCGACGCTGCGCGCATATGTCCAGCCGGGCGATGCGGTACTGGTCCACAGTCCCACCTACATCGGCTTTACCAAGTCTATCGAAGCCGCGGGCTATCGCATTGTCCACAGCCCGCTTAAGCTCGACGATCGGGGCGTGTGGCGCATGGACTTTGAGGACATGGAGCGAAAGCTCGCCCAAAACCACATCCATGCCGCGGTGTTCTGCTCGCCGCACAATCCCTGCGGCCGCGTATGGGGGCGCGACGAGATCGAACGTGCCATGGACATCTATCGCCAGCACGATTGCGTGGTGATCTCGGATGAGATTTGGTCCGATATCATCCTGCCGGGTCACAAGCATATCCCGACGCAGTCGGTGAGCGAGGATGCCCGCATGCGCACGGTTGCCCTCTATGCGCCCAGCAAGACGTTTAACCTGGCGGGCCTGGTCGGCAGCTACCACATCATCTATAACGAGACGCTGCGCGACCGCGTGTGCGCCGTGTCCAACAAGACGCACTACAACGAGATGAACGTCCTCTCCATGCATGCGCTTATCGGTGCCTACCAGCTGCAAGGCTACGAGTGGGTTGATGAGCTCAATGAGGTCATCGAGGGCAACGTCGACTACTTCTGCAATTACGTGGACAAGCATTTTGCGGGCGTGTCCTATTCGCGTCCGCAGGGCACCTACATGGTGTTTCTGGACTGCACCGAGTGGTGCCGCGAGCATGGCCGCGATATTCAGTGGCTGCTCGACGAGGGCGCTCGTGTGGGCGTGGGGTATCAGGACGGCCGCCCGTTCCACGGGCCCTGCCACATTCGCGTGAATCTGGCACTGCCCCTTTCGCGGGTAAAGGAGGCGTGTGAGCGCCTGGACCGCTACGTTTTTGGGGTATAGGGGGGCGCTCGATTCGAGTGCTGCCCCATGCGCCCACGCCGTCAAAATGCGTGGGCGCATGGGGCGCAGAGGGTAGCGAGCGCGTTTTTCGCATTCGCTACTTTTCCTGAATCTGCTTGCCGCAAAGATGCTCAATTGAAATCTCGTAGAGTTGGACGCCCTTGATGTCTTTGGCGATTTCTTCCTCGACTTCTTCGGCAGAAGGGTAGTACTTAAGCGCGAGCTGGCGGACTTTGTCGTCGATAAACGCAGGCGCTTCATCTACCAGGCGGCAACGGCCAAAGACCACAGTGCTCATGACGTAAGGAGCCCAGTCGCCGTCCTTGTACCACTCGTTGCCGTAAACGGTAAAGCAGACTTTATCGTCACGCCTGAGCGAATCGACCTTGTGGCCGGCCTTGGCGCCATGGAAATAAATCTTGTCGTGCTCGGCGTCAAAGAAGTAGTTGACGGGAATGGCATAGGGGTAGCCATCATCGCCGTTGACGGCAAAGACGCCGCGCTTACAGGTGGCGAGCAACTCGCGCGCTTCCTCGTCAGTGATGGCGCGTTTCTTTCGACGTAAGGGCCTAAACATCGTTGGCTTCCTTTCTGGCTGTGCATGGTGGTTAAACGCAAACTATAGCGAAACAGTTCCGTTTTTCTTGATGCGGGCGAGTATGTTTTTGAGCTTGTTAAAGTCGAGCGGTTTGGGCAGATGGGCGTTCATACCGGCATCGTGTGCCGCCTTGGCGTCCTCGTTGAAGGCGTTGGCAGTGAGCGCGATGATGGGGATGTCGGCTGCATCGGCCTTTTCGCTCAGACGAATCGCGCGGGTTGCCTCGTAGCCATCCATGCCCGGCATCATGATGTCCATCAGGATCGCATCGAAGCTGCCGGCGGGACGACTAACGTATAGGTCGACTGCTTTGTTGCCGTCGGCGGCGCGCGTTACGACGATGCCTTCGCTTTCGAGTAGAGCCTGGGCAATTTCGGCATTGAGCTCGTTGTCTTCTGCCAAAAGGACGTTCATGCCGGCAAGCGAGCAACTGTATGTCTGCTTGGACGCACGTTCTTTTGCCTGAGGGTTCTTGTCGATATCGAGCGGTATCTGGACGTTGAACGTGCTTCCCGCGCCAACCTCACTCGAAATCTCAATCGTGCCGCCCATCATATCGATGAGCGATTTGACGATAGACATGCCAATGCCGGTTCCTTGGAACTTGCTACGCGCATCGTCGCCTTCCTGGGCAAACGGCTCGTAAATGTGCGTCAAAAACTCGGGCGTCATACCAATGCCGGTATCCGAGACGCTAAAGCAAAACACGGCGTGCTCGTCGTCGACCGGTTTGATGGTCGATGAGAACGTGACGGTGCCTCCGTGCTTGTTGTACTTGATGCTGTTGTCGAGCAGGTTGACAAGGATCTGCCGAATATGGGTGGGGCTGCCGATCATATATTGGTCGACAGCGTAGGGCTCGCTGGTGTCGAGCATGGTTATGCCGCGGTCCGATGCGCGGAGCTTGCACAGTACGAGCGCATTGTCGCACAGCTCTTTAAGGTTGAATGATTCGTGCTCGAGCGTCACTTTGCACTCCTCGATCCTGCCCATCTCGAGGATGTCGTTAATCAGTGACAGCAGGTGATTGGCGGCAACGCGCGCCTTGGCGCGGCTTTCGCGGGCGACCTGCATGTCGCCTTCTCTCAATTCCTCAATTTCGATAAGGCCTAGGATGCCGTTGAGCGGCGTGCGGATGTCGTGGCTCATGCGCGTGAGGAAAGCGGTTTTGGCGGCGTTGGCGGCATCGGCTTTCTGCCGTTCCTCCTGTGCGCGGTAAAGCGACCAGACAAGGATGACGATGCCGGTGAGCAAAATGCAAATGACGACTGCCGCAATGACGATGCGGTTGCGGTAGAGAAGTCGGAACGCATCCGATTCTTGCGCCGAGTACGATGTGGGGAAATAGCTGTTTGCAGAGAGCGATTCACCTGCATTGACGATGCCCTTATTGATGATTCCCAGCAGCTCGGGCTTGCCGCGCGAAATTAAACACGATAGTTGTGCCGTGTTGGTGAGTTCCTGTGTTTCGAAATCCTCGATGTCGTAGATGTCGCGGAGAGTTTCCAGGCGCGTGCTGGGGACAATGATGCAACGTGCCTTCCCCTCATCGAGGGCTTTGAGCACCTCGCCGTCATTCGAATACTCGGTTACCGTTGCGTTCGGAAAGAGACTTTCGAGCTCAAAACGGTTAACGATTGTGCTCTTTGTACAAGCGATGTTCTTAAGGTCGCTGTTCAGGTTTTTGCCACTGTGAATGGCGGTCAGCGAAACCGTTCCCATCGAGTTTGACTGGATGACCCCTGTCTGCTCGGCGAGCCAGTAGTCGCGAAACAACGGCAGGGCGACATCGATGGTCCCGTTGGAAAGGGCTTTGATCATTTGTTTGTTGCTCGAGAGTGCGATTGTTTTGACCGTAATGCCAAACTTGTCGTGCAACGTCGTTGCAAGCGAGGCGAGCGACCCTTCCATCTCGCCGTCGTCATTTTGCGTACAGTAGGGAAGTTGGTTTTTAAGATAGCCGATCGTGATGGTATTGCCGTTTTCTTTGAGCCAGGTGGTCTCGGGGCCGGTGAGCGATGACGAGCCACTGTTTTGGGTCGAGTAACTCGATTTGACTTCCTCGTTATAGCGCGGGTTATCGCGGGCGATGGTCGTCATGGCGGCGTTGATGTCGTTCATCAGATCAGGGCGGCTTTTGGGAACGGCAAAATAGTAGTCGCTCGAGCCTACGTAGAACATGGGTGACGCATCGGGCGACGAAATGGTGTCGTTCATGATGACGGCGTCGACCTCGCCGTCTGCAAGCGCCTCAAAGAGGGCACTGCCGGTGTCGATTTCTTTATAGGTGCAGGTAACGCCTTCGTCGGCGAGCCACTGCTGGCCGACGATAGTTTGCATAACGCCAGAGTTGCAGCCGATGGTGAGGCCTTGGAGCGCCTGGGGGTCACCCTTGGCCAGGTCGTCGCGGTCGGGCCTGGCGTAGATGTAGTAGCGCTCGGTGCCCTCGGGGTTCGAGGAAAAGAGCAGCTTCTGCTCGCGTTCTGCCGAATACGAGATGTTGGGCATGAGGTCGATTTCGCCTGCCTCGAGCATGTCATAAGCTCGGAGAAGGTGCCGCTAACGTATTCGTATTGCCAGCCCTTTGTGTAATACGAGAGGGTCTGGAGGTACTCGTAGCCCCATCCCGAGAGGCGCTCGCCCGGCGTGCCTTCCTGGAAGCCTTTGTTGTTGACGAGCCAGCCAACGCGAACCGTCTTGACCTGCTGGTCGGAGTCGGCGGCAAAGGCTGGGGTGGGCATGACGGCGCTCAGTAGTGTGAGCGCAGCAAGCGCGACAGCTAGGGTGCGATATAGAGCTAAGCGAAGGACGGCGGAAGGTTTCACAGGCAATCCTATCGAGTCGAGATAATACCGCATAAGGATACCAGCTCAGCTTGCCTAACATCCGGCACTTAGGGACGTTCCCAATCTGTCCGGCAGTTGTAGTAGTCATTGGGGACGTTCTTAAACGACTAGTCGCCGGGGACACTCTTTGCCGGAGTTGGCACTTAGGGACGTTCCTTATGTGCCGGCAGTTGGGGACAGTCCCTTTCTGCCAGCACAAAAGGAGCGTCCTCGAGTGTCGAGTGTGGGACAATACCGAACGAACATGATTGGGCGCTTGGGAAAAGGGGTCGCGATGAACAAGTTGAGGACGCTTGCCGACGTGTTGCGCCAGGCTGGCTTTGCGCGCATCACGGGCCTGTTTCTTGTGTTCTATCTGCTGTGCTCGACGGCCGTCTGGCTGTCCGAGCCCACGACCCTCACCTTTGGCGATGGACTTTGGTTTAGCTTTGAGACGGTCTCGACCATCGGCTTTGGTGACATTCCGGCCGAGACACCGGTTGCCCGCGCGATTACCGTCGTCTTGAGCGTCATCAGCATCTTCTACATCGCCATGCTTACGGGCGTGGCGGTGAACTACTGCAATACGCTCATCAAGATGCGCCAAAAGGACACCATGGCGCGCTTTATGGACGATCTTGAGCATTTGGAAGAGCTCGATCGTGACGAGCTCGCCGATCTTTCGCGTCGCGTGCGCGAGTATCGTCGACGCCAGCGCTAGAACGGGCGCCGTGCGTCACGATGAGGGGGACTGAATATGAATATCACCGTGTATCTGGGTGCCAGCGTCGGTAATGACCCGGCGTTTCTGCCCGCGGTGCAGGAGCTGGGCAACTGGATTGGCGCTAACGGACACGCGTTGGTATACGGCGGGTCCAAGTCGGGCTTGATGGGCGCGCTCGCCGATAGCGTGCTCGATGCCGGTGGACACGTGACGGGCGTGGAGCCGAGCTTTTTTATCGAGGCCGAGTTTCAGCACGATGGCATCGACGACCTCATCGTGACGAGCGACATGGCCGAGCGCAAGGCCAAGATGATCGAGCTTGGTGATGCCTTCATTGCCTTTCCCGGCGGGACGGGTACGCTCGAGGAGATTGCCGAGGTCATGTCGGCCGTGTCGCTGGGGCATCTGAGCGCGCCGTGCATCCTGTATAACCTGGACGGTTACTACAACGATCTCAAGGCGCTGCTCGGACGCATGATTGATAAAGGGCTTTCGAGCCCGAGGCGCCAGCACGGCATCTACTTTGCCGACGATTTGCGCGAGATTGCCTCGATTATCAACGGATAAGTCTTGAGCCTGCCCCACTATGACTCCCAATGGTGCCGTTTGCGGCGCAGACGGTTGGCTCGTTCGGGTAACGCTCGCTCTACAATAAAACGTATCCTTGTCGATTTTGACCACGGGAGGCCCCGATGGATAACCTTGCAAAGCCCAAAAATCGTGCGTTGTTTTTAGTGAGCGTTGCCGTGACCGGTGCGTTTGCAGGCGCCGCGGTCTGGCTGTTCTTTTTTGCGATGGAGCACGGTATCGACTATCTATGGACCGAGATCCCGCATATGCTGGGCGTCGCTTCGCCCGAGCTCGTAAGCGGCCCGTTTGGCTTTCTGCCGTACCCGTTTTTCGTCTGCCTCCTGGGCGGCCTGCTGATCGGTCTGTACGAAAAGCTTACGGGCACCAAGACCGATGACCTCAACCAGGTGATGGCTAAGGTTAAGCAAGACGGGTGCTACCCGTACGACAACCTTGGCAAGCTTTCGCTCGCGGCATTGCTGCCGCTGCTGTTTGGTGGAAGTATTGGACCGGAGGCCGGCCTGACCGGCGTTATCGCGGGCCTGTGCAGCTGGGTCGGCGACCGCATGCGTCGCTTTGGCGCCGAGTTTAGGCAGCTCACGCTGCTGGGTACTCAGGCTGCCCTGACGGCGCTCTTCACCGCGCCCGTGTTTGGCTTTGTGGCACCGCTCGCCGGTAGCGCCGACGGCCAGGGCGCTAATGACGATGAGTCCGCGTCCGATGAGATCACGATCAAGCTTCCCAAGGCGCAAAAGACCGTGGTCTACGGCATTGCGATTGCCGGCGGTCTGGGTACCTACCTGCTGCTCGGCCAGCTTATGGGCGGCGGCATGGGCATGCCGAGGTTCGAGGCCGCCCAGGTGGGTAACCTTGAGCTTGCCTGGCTTATCCCCCTGTCGCTCGTCGGCACGGTCTGCGGCTGGCTGTACTTTGTCTCGGAGCACGCGAGCGAGGCTCTGGCGCACGCGATGGGGGAGCGCCCCGTCGCCAAGGCCATACTGTCCGGTCTGGTACTTGCCGCCTGCGGTACGGCTCTGCCCTTCACCATGTTTGCCGGCGAGACGCAGGCCGACGTGCTTATGGAAACCTATCTGACCATCCCCGCCGGCGTGCTTATTGCAACCGGTCTGGTCAAGGCCATGCTGACGCCCGCCCTCATCAACCTGGGCTGGCGCGGCGGTCACTTCTTCCCCATCATCTTTTCGGGCGTGAGCCTGGGCTACGGCTTCGCTATCCTTACCGGCACCGATCCGGTCTTTTGCGTCGCCGTCTGCACCGCCTCGACGATGGGCGCCGTTATGCGTCAGCCCGTCATGGTCGTGGGCCTGCTGCTTATGTGCTTCCCGCTCAAGGGTATCGTCTGCATGATCATCGCCGCCGTCATTGCGGCAGGCATTCCGCTGCCCAAGCCGCTGTGCGAGTAGCACGGTGGCGCACGCCGGGGACATGCCGTTTGCCACGGATTTGCGGGGAGGGGGCGATCACTCCCTTCGTGGATCGAGACTCGCATGCTTACAGATCGCGTACTCGATAAACCTTGGTGCTGACGGCGCAGCTCAGTGCACATAGCACGAGGGCCAGCGCGGCAATTCCTGCGCACAGACAGCCGAGGACGGCAGGATCGGGGTTCGCCCCGGCAATCGACATAAGCCAGTTGCTGATGGGGTTGGAGGAGCTCAGTGCGGCCATGGCAAGGCATCCGAGCAGGGCAAACAGGCCGACGGAAAGGCGCAGCGCCTCCATGTGTCCAAAGCGAAAGAACAGCGGCTGCGCCAGAAATACCATCATGAGTGAGATGAGCATCGAGGCTGCTGAGGCGATTGCGATCTCAAAGACGGTTTGTCCTGTCGAGGTCACGCCCGCACTGTTGAAGAGCGGAAGGACGATGATGTTCAAAAGCACGGCGGCGCAGGCCATGATGGCCGAGAAGACAACGATGCACAGGTAGCGGGCACAAATAATGTCTTTGCGCGAGAAGGGCAGCGTCGCCCGATAACGCTCCCATCCGTTTTGATTGTCGAAGCCGGCCAGCGAGCTCATGACCATGATGGGCGACATGGCGCTGACCGCGCAGGCGCCGGCACTCATGCCGGAATCTCCATCCGATGCGTTGGCGAGAGTCAGCACGACGAATATGAACAGGCCGACGCCCGCGATACTCGGGATAAGCGTGCGAACGATGGCGAGCTCGGACATAAAGGCGCGTTTCATTTCGAAGCCCCTTTCAGCATGAGGCGCAGATAGTCATCAATGGTTGCCCGATCGCAGGGAATTTCGGGAAAGGCCTCGAGCGTATCGCGACGGTTGGGCACGAGCACGTCCACGCTGTAGGCGTGGTGGGCGGCGCGGGCGCCTTCGACGCAAGCCGTAAGCTCGGCGGCCTGTGCTTGGGTACAGTGGGCGATGCCGGCGCGGTCGGTAATGTCCTCGCGCGGCAGGTCAAACACAATCGAGCCGTTATCGATACAGATGACGCGGTCGGCAGTGCGATCGAGGTCGGACGTAATGTGGCTCGAGAGCAGCACGCTGCGCTGGCCGTCGGCGACAAAGGCAAGCAGCTCATCAAGCAGTTCCTCGCGTGCCATGGGATCGAGGCCCGCGGTGGCTTCGTCCAAAACGAGCAGCTTGGCATTGTGGCTGAGCGCACAGGCAAGCTGCAGTTTCATGCCCATGCCGCGGGAGAGGTCCTTGACCTTTGTCCTGGGATCGAGGCCAAATCGGTTGATGAATCCGGCGAACGTTTCGCTACTCCACGTGGGGTACGCCGGGCCTACGAGCCTCTCGATCTGGCCTACCTTGAGCGTGGAGGGGAAAGGACACGTGTCCAGGACAAGACCGACGCGGGAGCGCAGGTGACGCTGTGCCTCGCCGGGCGCGTTGGCGTCGCAGTGCTGTCCAAACAGATGCACCTCGCCGGCATCGAGCTTTATAAGCCCGAGCGCGGCACGAATGGTCGTTGTCTTGCCGGCGCCGTTTGCGCCCACAAAGCCAACGATCTGGCCGGGCTCCACAGCGAGCGTGACATCACGCAGCGAAAAACGGTCGCTCACACGGCGTGAGATGCCTTTGAGTTCTAAAAGGTTTTGCATGGTATAGCCTTTCTTGCAGATGGCTACTGCATGGTTTCGGGGGCTACAAGGTCGAGCATCTCGTGCAATTTGTCGCGCGTGACGCCCAGGGTTTCGGCCTGCGTAGCGGCCTGCGCAAGCAACTCTTCGATATGGCAGAGCTGGTTTTCGCGCAAGAGTTCCTGGTTGCCCTCGGCGACAAAGCAGCCCTTGCCCTGCACGGTGCAGATAAAGCCGAGTTGCTCCAGGTCGGCGTAGGCGCGCTTGGTGGTGATGACGCTCACGCCGAGGTCGCTCGCGAGCGTACGGATGCTGGGTAGTTTGGCTCCCGCAGCGAGTGCGCCCGAAAGGATCTGCGCTTTGACCTGCGAGGATATCTGCTCGTAGATGGGCTTGTCGCTCGAATTGGATAGGATGATGTCCACAGCGGCTCCTTAGCTGTTGGGCTACACGTGTATATAACCGGTAAGCACAGTATATATACACTATGCACAGTTACGCAAGAGCTAAATGTGGAATAGCCCGCCGGCGCCGCGCTTGCTCCAAAACAATCTCAATCTGTAACACCTAGGTCCGTTTTGGATCGCTTGCTGTTACAGATTGAGATGTTATTTGCCCGCCTGCCTATTTGTCTTGATCTGTAACGGTAAGAGTCGATTTGCGCGGCTAGATGTTACAGATTGAGACATTGGTTGCCTGCCTTCCTGTTTATCTCGATTTGTAACAGTTAGACCTGATTTAGACGGCTAGATGTTACAGGTTGAGATTGTGCCGGCGGGCCTGCCGGTTTGTCTCGATCTGTAACAGGTAGAGGCTCAAAACCCGTCTATCTGTTGCAGATTGAGACAGTCCTTGAGGCGGCTGCCCGGTGCACAGCGAGCTCGGCTAATGAATTTGTCCTGATAGGTGCCCTATGGCGAGGTTTCGCGGCTACAATAGTACGGTTACATCGACGTAATGCACTCAATGCAAGAAAGGATCCGCATGGCAAGCCTGTCGGATGAAATCTCGTCGCGTCGCACATTCGCGATCATCAGCCACCCGGACGCCGGTAAGACCACGCTTACCGAGAAGCTGCTGCTCTATACCGGCAGCATTCAGACCGCCGGCTCGGTCAAAGGCAAGAGCTCGGCCAAGCATGCCGTCTCGGACTGGATGGACATCGAGAAGGAGCGCGGAATCTCCGTTACCTCCTCGGTGCTGCAGTTCACCTACAACGGCGCCTGCGTCAACATCCTCGATACCCCCGGCCACCAGGACTTCTCGGAGGACACCTACCGTACCCTTATGGCTGCCGACGCCGCGGTCATGGTCATCGACGGCGCCAAGGGCGTCGAGGCCCAGACCAAAAAGCTCTTTAAGGTCTGTACCCTGCGCCATATTCCCATCTTTACCTTTGTGAACAAGCTCGACCACGAGGCTCGCGATCCGTTTGAGCTCATGGAAGAGATCGAGAACGTCCTGGGTATCAATACGTATCCCATGAACTGGCCGATTGGCAGCGGCCGCAACTTCCGCGGCGTGTTCGACCGTCAGACCCGTCGCGTTATCGCCTTTGAGGGCGACGGCCACGCCAATGCCACCAAGAAGGTCGCCGAGGTCGAGGCCGAGCTGGGCGATCCTTCCATGGATGAGCTTATTGGCGAAGAGAACCATAAGAACCTGATGGACGACATCGAGCTGCTCGATGGCGCCGGCGACGAGCTCGACCTGGATGCCGTTGCCTGCGGCAAGCTGAGCCCGGCGTTCTTTGGCTCGGCGCTTACCAACTTTGGCGTGGAGCCCTTCCTTAAAGAGTTCCTGCGTCTGGCCCCGACGCCGCGCGCCTATACCGATACACTCACCAGCGAGCCGGTCGCGCCCGCCGAGAACGACTTTAGCGGCTTCGTGTTTAAGATCCAGGCCAATATGGACAAGAACCACCGCGACCGCATCGCCTTTGTGCGCATTTGCTCGGGCAAGTTCGAGCGTGGCATGGACGCCTTCCACGTGCAGGGCAACCGCAAGCTCAAGCTTGCCACGGGCACGTCGATGATGGCCGATGACCGCGCCATCGTGGACGAGGCGTACGCGGGCGATATCGTGGGCCTGTTCGACCCGGGTATCTTTAGCATCGGCGACACCGTGTGCTCCGGCAAGCGCCACGTGCAGTATCCGCAGATCCCGACGTTTGCCCCCGAGATGTTCGCTCGCATTACGCAGGTCGACACGCTCAAGCGCAAGCAGTTCGTCAAGGGTATGGAGGAGCTTGCCCAGGAGGGTGCCATCCAGATCTTCCGCGAGCTGGGTGCCGGCATGGAGAGCGTCATCGTGGGCGTGGTCGGTGTGCTGCAGTTTGAGGTACTCGAGCGCCGCCTCAAGGCCGAGTATCGTGTTGAGGTCCGTCGCCAGCCGCTGCCCTATACGGACATCCGCTGGATTCAGAACGACCCCGATACCATTGATATCCCGGGCCTTTCGCTCACGCGCGATACCCTGCGCGTCGAGGACATGCGCGGCGGTAAGCTGCTGCTGTTCACGAGCCCGTGGAACGTGGATTGGGCAACCGATCACAACCCCGATCTTATCCTGTCGGAGTTTGGCAACGTAGCCTTTTAATGCATCGGCGCGGTGGCCCTGTGGGGCTGCCGCGTCGTTTGCTTGCCTGATGCCGTGTGAGCGGCTATTATACCCATCGTCGTCTCAAGCCCGTGACGTCCGAGCAGTTCGGGTCCGATATCCTGCTCGTTAAACCTAAAACCAAAGGAGTACATAATGATCAAGAAGGTCATGGAGGACTACAAGGTCCTGTTGCGGAGCATTCCCGCGGCAACGGTTTCGCTGTTTTTCGTGAGTGTCATCATGATGAACCTGCTGGCCAACAAAGAGCTTATCAGCCTGCCATATCTGGCGCTCGACTGCGGCTTTGTGGTGAGCTGGGTCTCGTTTTTGTGCCAGGACATGATCTGCAAGCGTTTTGGCGCCAAGGCATCCATCAAAATCTCTATCCTCGCGCTGGCGGTCAACCTGGCCGTAAGCCTGTGCTTTTGGCTGTGCTCGCTCACGCCCGGCATGTGGGGCGCCTACTATGACACGGGCATGATCGAGGTCAACACCGCCCTTAACGCCACCATCGGCGGCACCTGGTACGTGGTGTTGGGCTCTTCGCTGGCAATGCTCGTTTCTGCCGTGGTGAACTCCACGCTCAACCAGTCGCTCGGCCGTATGCTCAAAAAGAATAACTTTGCGAGCTTTGCCTTCCGCTCCTATGTGTCCACGGGTGTTGGCCAGTTTATCGACAATCTGGTCTTTGCCATTGTGGTGAGCCATACGTTCTTTGGTTGGACCTGGGTGCAGGTCCTTATGTGCTCGCTGACCGGCGCTGTTGCCGAGCTGCTGTGCGAGGTCTTCCTGAGCCCCGTGGGCTACAAGGTCGTGCGCGGCTGGGAGCGCGAGAACGTGGGTGCCGAGTATCTCGAGCGTCACGCAACCGCCTAAGGAGCAAGTATGCGGGTTTTGATCACGGGCGCTTCGGGCGGTATCGGAGCCGCGTGCGTGCAGCGCTTTTTGGACGAGGGCCACGAGGTCGTGGGCTTTGACCTGCTGCCGGCGACGGTTGAGCACGAGCGCTACCGCCATCTGATCGTTGATGTACGCGAGCCTAACTCGTTTCCAGGCGACCTTGAGCCTCAGGTAATCGTGAACGTTGCCGGTACGCAGGATTCGGCCGATGACATTGCCGCCAACCTGCGTGGCACCATCAACGTGACCGAGCGCTACGCCTTTGTGGGAGAGGGGCTTGCCGCCAAGCCGGCGCCTGCTATCCAATCCGTGGTCAATGTGGGGTCGGCGAGCGGACATACGGGATCGGAGTTTCCCGCCTATGCTGCCAGCAAGGGTGGCGTTATCGCCTACACCAAGAACCTTGCAAACCGCCTGGCGCCGCAGGCCATCGCCAACAGTGTGGACCCGGGCGGCGTTATCACGCCGCTCAATCGTTGCGTGATGGAAGACGAGCACCTGTGGAACCAGATTATGGAGCTCACGCCGCTTAAACGCTGGGCCACCGCCCAAGAGATCGCCGAGTGGATCTACTTTGTGGGCGTGACCAACCGGTTTATGACCGGGCAGAGCCTGCTGATCGATGGCGGCGAGGCCGGCCGCACACAATTTATTTGGCCCGAATAGGAAACGCGTCCGATGGAAATCCGTCGGGCGCGTTTTTGATGTATTGATTTTTAGCCGAGGCAAGTCCAGTTGACGGGGGTCGAGCCGTACTGCTCGAGTAGCCGATTGGCAGCGGAGAAGGGGCGCGACCCCATAAAAGCGGGGAGTTCTGCCGTGGCACGGTTGGCCGAAAGCGGTGAGGGATGCGTGGAGGCCAGACAGAACTTGCCGGTTGCCTTTCTCGCGCCGGTCGCGGCGAGCTTGCCCTCGACCATCTGCTGGGCAAAGCGACCCCATGCCAAAAAGACTACCGGTTGGGGCAGCTGGCAGCAGCGTTCGATAATATAGTCGGTGAGCGTGCTCCAGCCCAGCTTGGCGTGCGAATTGGCGGCATGCTCGCGCACGGTGAGCGTAGTGTTGAGGAGCAGGACGCCCTGTTGTGCCCATGGGGTCAGGTCTCCCGTGGCGGGGATGGGGCAGCCCAGATCGGCGCTGAGTTCCTTATAGATGTTGCGCAGGCTCGGCGGCAGTTTGGTTTGCGTCGCGGGGACCGAGAACGAAAGCCCCATGGCCTGGTTGGGTCCGTGATAGGGGTCTTGACCCAAGATGACAACTTTGGCTTGGTCTGCCGGCGTGTAGGCGAGGGCATTGAGGATGTCGTCTTGTGCCGGGTAGATAGTCTGCTCGGCACGTAAAAGGGCGATGCGCTCGAGCAGCTGGTTCGTCGTGTCACGTACCGGCTGCGGCGCATCGCCCAACCAAGTTGCTATGTTGCGGTCGCGGGTTGCGGTGTCCATGGGGCTCCTTTATGGCAGATGCTCTGTTGGCATCTATTGTAAAGGCGCACCGGTTGCCTTTATGCCACGGCTGTATGAAGAGTGGGGTCTACGAGACGCGCTCGGGCGCTCCTGCCATGCGAGCGTGTTCATGTGCGCGAAGACGAGGAAGCTCGACGGTTGCCACCATGACACCGGTGAGGATGAGGGCGGCGCCAAAGAAGGCGATGGGGCTCAGGACCTCGCCGACCAGGAAGAACGAGAAGACGGCGGAGCAGACCGGCTCGAGCGAGAAGGCGAAGCCGGTGGTCTCGGCAGGCACGTGGGGCTGCACGAGCGTCTGGGTGATAAAGCCGTAGGCAGAGCAGATGAGTGCGAGGGCAACGACGACTACGACCTCGCCCGGCGTGCCGGGAAGCGTGAAGCCGCCAAAGGTAAATGCGGCGATACCCGAGAACAAGCCGCCGAAGCCCAGCTGCCAAACGCCCAGAGCCAGCGAATCGACTTCTTCGACAAAGCGCTTGGCGATGATAATGTGGCCGGCATAGATAAAGGCCGAGAGCAGCATGATGATCGCGCCGGGATTCAGGCTGGTAAAGTCGGCGCCCGAGAGCAGCAACATGCCGCAGGTGACGACGGCGGTGCCGATGAGCACCTTGCGCTCGGGGGCGCGACGCAGCAGGGCCGCGTTGGCAAACGGCACGATTACGACCGTCAGGCTCTGCAAAAAGCCGGCGGTGGAGGCGGAGGTGAGGCTGGAGCCCAGGCACATGCAGGTGATCTCGGTTGCCATGATGGCGCCGATGATGGCGGCGCGGACCATCAGGTCACGGTTGATGCGCACCGCGTGCTTGTGGAAGAGCAGCAGGCAGGCCGCAAAAGCGATGACGCAGCGCAGCGCGACGATGCTCGTGGCGTTCATGCTGTCCATGCCGATCTTCATGAGGGGGTACGAAAAGCCCCATGCGACGGGAACGGAAAATGAGAGCGCGATTGCTTTTTTGCGATCCATGGGACTCCTTTTGTTACAGAACGGTTTCGCAAAAAGGATTCTGCTCCCAGATATGGATGTAGTAAAGCGAATGTATCTTCAGTATGATTAAGAAATACTAATGTTGGAAGAAAAAGCCCTGGCAAAACGTTTTACGGCTACATCGATGTGGAGGCACGATGGCATCGCGGTATCAGATTGTATGTATGGTGGTCGATTGCGGCAGCCTGAAACGTGCCGCCGACGCGCTGGGCTATACGCAAAGCGCGGTGAGCCAGGCCGTCAAGGCGCTCGAGCGCGAGCTGGGCACCACGATTATCGAGCGTGGCAAGCAGGGCGTCTCGCTTACGCGCGACGGCAAACAGTATCTGCCGTATCTGCGCCAGATCGTAACGGCCGAGGCCGAGCTCGAGGGCAAGCGCCAGGAGTTGCTGGGGCTTTCGTCGACCGACATTCGCATTGCGACGTTTACCAACGTGAGTCGTACTGTGTTGCCGCGCGTGATCCGCGACTTTGGGGCCCTGCATCCGGGCGTGCGCTTTACCCTCAAGCAGGGCGATTACACGCGCAACGCCCAGTGGGTGCACGATGGCGTGGTTGACTTTTGCTTTACGGCGCGTGGATTTACCGAGGGGCTCGAGAAACGCGTGGTCTATCACGACGAGCTGGTGGCGCTGTTGCCAGCCGTCCATCCACTGGCGGCAAAGGAAAAGGTGACGCTTGCCGACCTGGCGTCCGAACCGTTTGTGCTGCTGGATGAGGGCGAGCAGAGCCTGGTGCTCGATGCATTCGCGGCGCACGGGCTGTCCCCGCACGTGACAAGTGAGGTTACCGACGACTACACCATTATGGCGATGGTGGAGGAGGGCCTCGGCGTGAGCATGCTCTACCGGCGTACGGTCGAGGGCATGCAGGCTGATATTTGCGTGCGTCCCATCGTGCACGCTCCCTCACGCGACGTCGTGGCAGCCTGGCGCAGCTGGGATACCATGCCGATCGCCACGAGGCGCTTTATCGACTACATGAGCTCACATATCGTGAGCTAGTTGCCGATGCGCCACCTTGTTGGATGTGTCTAGCGCGCCCCAGTCTTGGCTTGCGCCAGACGATAGGTGCGTGCCGGATGGCAGAGCAATACCGCCACGACCATAAAGAACGCTGTGGTGCCCAGGCTGATGGGGTAGACCATCATGATGTTCGCAAAGGTGCGGAAGTGCGGGAACACGCAGAATACCCAGTAGAAGCGGATGCCGCAGACACAGATCATGGTGATGAGGGCGGGCATGAGCGAGATGCCAAAGCCGCGCAGGTAGCCGGACATATTCTCGTAGAACATGCTAAAGGCGTATGCCGGGAAGATCGAGCACACACGGATATAGCCGATCGAGACGATGTTGGGATCGCTGTTAAAGAGCGCCAGGATCTCGCGCCCCAGACCGACGATGATGACGATGGTGGTGAGTGCGACGATACCGCCTTCGACCAGGCAGACCTTGAGCGTTTTGGTGCAGCGGTCGATCTGGCGGGCACCGTGGTTTTGTCCCACAAAGGTGGTGCAAGCCTGGCTAAAGCTGTTGAGCAGGTTGTAGCACACATACTCCAGACTCATGGCAGCGCTGGATGCCGCCATGACCTCGGTGCCCAAGCTGTTGATGGCGGACTGGATGATGATGTTAGCGACGGCAAAGACGGCGCTTTGGATGCCGGCGGGCAGGCCGATCTTAACGATGCGCTTGAGGGCGACGGGGTCGATAGCCAGATCGCGCAGGGTGACGCGGACGACGGAATCGGTCTTGAGCAGACGGATAAAGAGCGTGACTGCGCTGACGGTATAGGCGATGGCGGTGGCGATGGCGACACCCGCGACGCCCCAGTGGAGCACGGGGACAAAGATGAGGTCCAGGCCAATGTTGAGGACGGTGGACACGGCAAGCGCCTGCAGCGGCATGCGGGTGATGCCGACGGAGCGGAAGATTGCGGCCTCAAAGTTGTAGAGCAAGATCGAGGGCATGCTGAGCAAAAAGACGCGCAGGTAGAGCGATGCGAGCGGCATGGTTTCGTCAGGGACGTTGAGCGCGGCGAGCATGGGCTCGGCAAAGATCTCGCCCAGTGCGATGACGACAAAGCCCACGAGTGCCATCAGAATCGAGGTATGGACGGCGCGCTTGACCATGTTCTGATCGTTGCGGCCGATGGCGTTGGCGATGACCACGTTGGAGCCAAGCGACAGCCCAATAAACAGGTTGATCATAAGACTGGTAAGCGGAACATTGGAGCCGACCGCCGCCATGGCGAGGGTTCCCTGGTCGCCCGAGAAGTTACCGATGATGACCGTGGCGATGAGGTTCGACAGCTGCTCAAGGATGCTCGTGGCGGCGACGGGAAAGGCGAACAGGGGAATATTGCGCCACAGCGAGCCGGTGGTCATGTCAATGTGCTTGGACGCGGTATCAGTCATACGCTCTCAATCTCTAATATGCGATTCGCTCCTTATTTGCGCAGACGATGATACTCCTAATGCATCCAGTCGGCACTTAGGGACGTTCCTTTTCTGCCGGCAGCTGGGGACACTCCTTCAGACTAGTCATTGGGGACGTTCTTAAATGACTAGTCGAACAAGAACGTCCCCAATGACGAGGCGGGGGAGGCGTGCGACAATGGTGGGCGTTGTGTTGTTCGCGCTAAGGAGTTGCCATGTTGTTGTGTCCCGTTTGCCATGAGCCTTTGGTGGACGACGAGCGCGGTGCTGTGTGCGCGGGCGGACACCGGTTTGACCGTGCGCGCGAGGGCTATCTGTATCTGCTGCGCTCGTCCAAGAGCGGCGACTCCATGGGCGATCCCAAGTCGCAGGCGCGCAGCCGTCGTGACTTTCTGAACCGCGGTTACTATGCGCCGTTGCGCGATGCGATGGTCGAGCTGGTGCGCGCGCGGGCGGCAGAGCACGGGGTGTCTACGGACAAGCAGCTGACCTTGCTCGATATTTGCTGTGGCGAGGGCTACTACACCAGCGCCATGGGTGCGGTGCCGGGCGTGGATGCTTATGGGTTCGACCTGGGCAAAGAGATGGTACGTCTGGCCGCCAAGCGCGGCGATGCGACCTACTTCGTGGCCAACATGAAGGACATCCCCGTGGCCGATGGCACCTTCGATATGGTGTCCGAGCTCTTTGCTCCCTTTAACGAGCGTGAGTTTGCCCGCGTGCTGGCACCCGAGGGCTCGCTCTATACCGTTATACCGGGTGCCCGTCATCTCTTTGGGCTCAAGGAGGTGCTCTACGACACGCCATATCTCAACGACGAGAAGCTGCCGAAGACGACCGAGCTCGAGTTGGTGGGAACGCAACGGGTATCTGCGAACATTACGCTCCAGACGCAGGCCGACATCGAGGCGGTGTTCCAGATGACGCCGTACTACTACCGCACGCGCCCTGCCGACAAAGAGCGCCTGGCAAACCTGGACACCCTTCAGACCGGTATCGACTTCATCATCGCCGAGTACCGCCACAGCTAACAACCTGCCAAAAAGGGACAGGTTTATTTTGGCAGGTTTTATCTGGGCAAACGTAAAGGGCCGACCGCGTTGCTGCGCGATCGGCCCTTTTTAGTTGCTTGGCTGCAGAGGCTAAGAGAAGCGAGCGCTTACAGGCGGTCCTTGTTCTCGGCCTTGACGGCGTGCGCCTGCTGAACAAAGAACAGGTCGTAGACCACGATGACAAAGGCGCCGATATTGACGGCGCTGCCGCCGAGTGCGGGAAGCGTGAGCACGGCCTGCGCAATCGTGGCGATTGCGGCAACGATGCCGAGCTTAAACGCGCCATCCACCTGCGAGGGCTTGTTGGCGCCCTTGATGCCGGCGACGCCTGCTGCAAGATCGACAAGACCTTTGATGACAAGTACGGCCGCGGCGAGCATGGCGTTCGACCCATACTTGGAATCGAGGCTGCCGTTGGCGATGCCGACGCCGGCGATGACGAGGCTGGCGATGCCCAAAACAAAGTAAATGAGGGCAAGTATTTTGAGTGTCTTGCGAGTGTAGCTCATAGCTGGTCCTTTCGAAGTGGACATGACGTATTTGATGCGCACGCATGACGCATGTCGCGAAGCATATTGTAATTCAACCAGGTGCTGTGTACGTTCATCCAATAGTTGAATGCTCCGCTCATGACAGGGATGGCACTTGCGCTGTGCTAGGTTTTTGTTTAACTGGATTAAACTGTGCATTTTTTAGAGGTGAATGGTGAATATCAAGCAGGTTGGCTATTTTGTCGCCGTATTCGAGACGAAGAGTTTTACTGCTGCGGCGCAACAGCGCAACGTGACCGTTCAGGCCATTTCCAAGTCAATTAGCGAGCTCGAGCAGTTTTTTAACGTTCAGTTTTTTGAGCGTGGAAGTAGCGGTGTCAGGCCGACTCAGGCCGGCCGCAGCTTTTATGCCAAGGCTCGCCCCGCCGTCGAAGCATATCGCGAGGTTGAAAACTTTGACCCGTCTGGATGCGACCTGACCGTCTCGTCGGCCTCTGGTCCGCAAGCGATGCCGGAACTCTCGATTGGCCTGTGCGCTCCCGCATTCGATAACGAGGATAAGCTATATAAGGGGCTATCTGCGCTTATCATGCGTGGTGTGCGCGTGCGGGTGAAGTTTTGCACTGTGCATCCCGGAGTTGCCCAGCAGGAGCTCGAGCAGGGCGGCCTTGATGCCTTGCTTACGGTGGGTACATATGACAATACCAATGATGACTGCGAACAGCTGGGAACTCTGCCCACGGGTATTTTCGTCGCTGCCGACCATCCGCTCGGCAAGAGGCCCTTTGTGACTGTGGCTGATCTGAGCTCCTATCCGGTGGGACAGTCGACTGCGTTCGATAGCTTTAACAACTCGATTTTTTGGCAGTACAATAGCCACGATGTCCTAGGTGAGACGCGCGTTATCGATAGCCCCGCTCAAGTTGGGGCGTTTTTGACGGCCGAGCGCGGCTATTTCTTAAATGCCATTCTTCCCGTTCCCGGTCAGGTTGCAAGTGGGTTTGAGATTGTTCCCATTGTGGGCGAAGGGGCCCTGACGGTTCCGGTGTGCTTAGTTTCCCTTAAAGATGAAAAGTCCCAAGCTTATCACGTCGTAGAGAACTACTTGATTCGCATGGTGGGCTGTGCCAACGGGTCTGCTGCTCGCTAGCACATTTGTTGACGCGCTTGCCGCTGTCGGCCCGGTCGTGTCTGGCATTATGCTGTCGATTGTGCCGTGCCGTGGCAACCGAATGAATGCAAAGACTATCCACAGCAAACCGCCCTCCGTTTCTTGTCTGCTCGAGAAACGGAGGGCGGTTTTCATATACGGCGCTCTGCGCAGGCAGGTCAGATACCCTAGCTCAGGTGCTCCTGGCTTTCCTTTTTAACGCGGTTGGCGAAAACGAAGTACACGGCACTTACGACCACGGCGGTAACATCGGTGGCGCTGGTGCCGACTCCGCCCAAGAAGGGCTCGGAAAGCAGCAGGCTCACAACGGCGCATACCAGGCAAATGATAGCCCAGACCCAAACGACACCAATCTTGCTGGGGTTATTTGAGGCGCGGATGCCCAACGCGGCAGCGATGATTTCGACGATGCCCATCACGATGACGACAACGCTGTAGACCGAGAGATCGCCGCTGGCGTCGCCCGAAGCTGCAGTGAGCGCCAACGCGCCCGCGGCGATGCTAAAAATACCTCCCACTACATAGATGATGGACATGACCTTTAGGACTTTACGATTGTTGCTCATGTTCAGTTCCTTTCCCTTGAGCCTTAATGGCGCCGTGCGGGTGTTGCCCGGTGCCATGAATTACTGATTGGTAGGTTCATTACCCAGGTCTTGCGAGGCGAGTTTCTGCTCTTCGCTAAACTCGTCCGCTTCGGCGAGTTCTTCAGCGGTAGCTTCCCTTGAGGCGGACTCGTCGGCATCGCAATGATCGAAAACGAGTTGATAGGGGGCGATGTCGCGGCGGGAAAGCATGAGCTTTACCTCACGGCGCAAAGAACGCATGACGCCGCCGCGATCGGTCTCCTTGCAGGTGGCGACGACGCGAATGGTCATAGCGGCGCTGCTAAGGTCGACCACGCCCTTGTAGAAGGGGCCATCGATAATGGCGGGAACGCGGTCATGCACGCTTTTGAGCTCGTCTTTAAGCACCTTTTCGACATAGGGTAGAGATTCTCCCACCGGGATGGTGATATCTATACTGGCGTAAGAATTAAGTTTGGTCATGTTGGTGACATTCGAAATCGAGCTGTTGCGCAGGAGCAGAACATTGCCGTTGCCGTCATTGATCTTTGTGGTTCGCACGCCAATCTCCATAACGGTGCCGGTATTGCCGCCAACCGAGATGACGTCTCCAACGCGGAACTCGCCTTCAAAGATAATAAAGAGCCCGCATAAGATATCCGTGATGAGGTCTTTGGCTCCAAAGGAGACGGCGAGCGTGATGATGCCTGCCGAGGCTAAAAGCGTTGCGGTATCGACACCCAAAACACCGAGGCACCAATAGAGCATAGCGATGAGAGTCCCGTATTTTGTCAGGCTCGAGAGAAGTCGGCATATCGTCTCGCCGCGCGCTCCAAGCACATTGGACAACATGCGAAGAAGCGCCTGCGCGATAGCGCACACTGTGAGAGCCACACAGGCGTACATGATTGAAGCGGTGAGCGCGAATATGTTGAGACCGTGCTGCCAGTCGTTACCTAGGATATAGGTAAATACCGAATTCGGGCCAAACAGAGCGTCTTTAAGCAAGACGGCCAAAAAGACGATAAACACCGCGATGCCGGTAAACCATCTAAGGACTGTGCCGAGTTTTTGCTCGGGGGTTTTGTCCTCCCATTTAAAGGAGATGTTGAGCCATCGGCCAATGGCGCTTTCGCTGTGTTTGACACGGCCGTCGGGCGTCGTGACGGTGATGTTGTGCCGCCTTGTCGCGAAATCGTCTTCGCGCTTCGAACGCTTTTCTTCGACTTTTATGGTGTCGAGTGTCAGCAACGGGTAGATAAGGGCAAAGCAAATGGCGGCGATAACTCCGGTTGCGATGGTGAGCGGAACGCGCTGGTGCATAAAAGAGTCTTCGGGTGCTGCGACGTAAACGTAATAGTCACCAGTCTCCAAGCGGGAGGCGTAGAGTTTTTGGTTGTCGATGTAGACGAAGTCGCTAAAGCCGTCTGCAAGCTGCTCGTCAGTCAGTCCTATTTCGGATGCCTTTTTCCCCAAAAGAAGGTCGTTGGGATGATATGCGACGGTACCGTCTTTTTTCTCGATTGCAAAGGCGAAGCCTCCGGCGCCCGCCTTGATGCCATCGAGCACCGCGTCGATCTTGGTGCTCTTGAGCATTTCTTCTAAGCGCATGGGGCGCACGGCAATCTGCACGATTCCGTCTGCAATGCCATCCTGATCGTAGAGTGCGACTCCGATGTACTGATATGTCTCGCCGGTGGTTCTGTTGATAGAGAGGGGCTGTATATATTCATCCTTGCCGCCCAAAAGCGAGCGGAACTCGTAGGAGGAGTCACCGTACTTGGTCGAAAGGCTGTAGGATCGCTGCGACGTGCTCGAGATCGTCATATTGCCGTCGCCGTCGTAGAGATAAATTGACTCGATGTTGAACGTTTTTGCCAAGCTGTGCAGGTCGGCTCGCGTGGCGAGCTCTGGATTGTGCTCAATGATGTAGGCGATAATGTGGCAGGCAGTGGCATAGTGCTCGCTATATTGGCTCGTAAGTTCATCCTCGCGCAGCGCATTATTTTTGAGCGTTTGATCGATCTGCTCTAAGCGCTCTCGATTGACCGTCACCTGGCTCGAAAGGGCAAAGAGCGTTTGCATATAGAAGGTTACTGCCAAAAGTAAGACGAGTCCTGCAATGGACAAGGCTGTTGCGCGCCTGCCCACGGAGGGGCTAAACCGAAGGCCGCGACCGATCTTGACGTATTCGCGATGCCCGTGGTCGTCATGTTCGTCATCCGCTAGGACAAACAGGTCATAGAGTGCCACGGCGGCGACGATTGTGATGAAGGCAAAGAGGATGACACCCACGGTGATGTTGCGCGCGGAGGCGGTATCGCTTTCGGGAATGGCGAGAATGTAATAGGTGTCATCGACCAACTTGACGCGACAATACAGGCTTGTGTTTTTGACGGAAGTGATGAATGTCTTGCCGTCCTCAAGATTGCCCATGTCGATGCCGTTGTCGAGCGCATCGGTACCTATCATGTTCTGATCGGGATGGTAGGTGATCAGGTGCGTTTTTGCCGATACGGCGAGGACATATCCGTGGCTGCCGAGCGAGATGTTCTTGAGCATGCTCTCGGTCGAGCCGGTGTCCTTGACAAGGGCGTGCAGCTCTTGGGGATTTTGCTCTACGATGACCATGGTGTCGTCATCGATTTTGGCGGCATAGTATCGCATGACCCAGTCTTGATCGGGAAGATCGATCTCAACTGGATCGGAGGGCTTGCCGGTCTCGAAGCACTGACGTAGCTGGTTAAAGCGGGCGCGGCTGAAATCGGCTTTGGTGTCAGCCGCTTTGGCGATGATGGAGCCGTCACGTCGGGTAATGAGAACGTTATCGACCTTGAGCAGGTCCTTGAACTCGGCCATTTTGGCATCGGTCGCTTCATAACCGGCATTGTTGGCCGCCATAAATGCGATGCTTGCGGCACGCGTACGATACAAGTCATCAAATGCTTGGGTGTTGTCTTTCGTTTCCGACTGAGCCGTTTTAACGAGATCGGGGAGTTCAGCGGCAACGCGATCGAATTCCAAAGCGTATTCCTCTTGCGATAGACGCGTTTGCATCGAGGCGAGTAGGAGTCCCATCGCTAACGTGCAGACGGCTACGGCAATGGCAAGCGCCACGGACTTCTGTTTTAGTCGCTTGGACATGGGTGGACTTCCTTAGTTCCATTTCTGGATGAGCGTATCGATTGTTTTGTCTTTGAGCATTGAGCGTACTTCGGCGGCAATCTTGGGTGAAAGCTCGGAGCCCTTCTGCGTTGCGACAGCGTAGCGCTGTGGGTTGATGCCAAAATCGGGCAGGACGGTGCGCTCGCCATCGAGATAGGTTTTGGCAATTGCGCCATCGGTCGCCATGGCGTCGACGTCGCCGGATTCCAATGCGTGGGAAAGCTCGGCGTAGCTTGCATATTGGCTCAGATGCCATGTGTCGTAGTCAATGTTGCCGCTCTTGGCATCCTGCTGCCGGGGGATGCCGTCCGAAAGCCCCAGCTCCAAAAACTTCGCGGCAAGTTGAGGTGCAGCGTTTGTTCCGGATACCGTGCCAATTGTTCCGCCCTTAAGCTGGGAGAAGGATTGAATGAGCGATGTATTTTCGACAACAAGAATTACCGAGTCGGTGTAATAGGCGGCAGAGAAGTCAAACAGCTTTTTGCGTTCGTCGCTTATCGAGTAGCACGCGATCAGGCAATCGACTTTTCCCGACGAGAGCATTTCTTCGCGCGTCTCGGGCGTTACGGATGTAAACGAACAGCCTCCATAGCCAAGACGGTTTGCCAACTCGTTGGCGAGGTCGATTTCGAATCCGTAGTACTTGCCGTTGTTGGGATTACGTTCGCTAAACCCGACGATATCCGAGCGGACGCCTACGTTCAGCCTGGCCTTGCCGGACATGCCGGAAGCGCTGTTCGAGCAGGCTGACAGTACCACGGCTGCCAGTGTGGCTCCGGCTGCCGAGATTGCCAACCGGCAGGCCTTTCGGCGTGTGACTGAATGGTCCATTTGCATTCCTCACGACGAATGTTCAGTCCTTTAATGATATGGACGGGCAAGTATGGAATAGTCGCGAAGCGGCGGGTAAACGGAGGGTTGAGGTGGAGGACAATACCTGACGGGATTTGGTGCTTTACCGCTAAATAGATGCTCGCATTCTGCGATGGGCGTTAGGTCCTGGACGCCCTTCAGACCGATACCGACTTCATCATCGCCGAGTACCGCCACAGCTAACAACCTGCCAAAAAGGGACAGGTTTGTTTTGGCAGGTTTTATCTGGGCAAACGTAAAGGGCTGATCGCATTGTGGTGCGATCGGCCCATGTTGGCTGCTTGATTGCAGGGGGCTGTGGCAGACGGGTACCTACAGGCGATCCTTGTTCTCGGCCGTAACGGCGTGAGCCTGCTGAACAAAGAGCAGGTCGTACACCACGATGGCAAAGGCACCGATGTTAACGACGCTGCCGCCGAGAGCGGGAAGGGTAAGCACGGCCTGAAAGCGCTTGGGGCCTGCGCACCTCAACCTTTCAAAAAGGAAAGCCGGGCGTAAGCCAAATCGATGGCAGCTCATGCGCAGCGCTGCGATGATGGAATCGTAACAAGGAGCTGGTCTAAGGAGGAGCCATGATGTACGGAACAGAGCAAGTGCGCGAGTCGCGGTCGTTGGGAAGGCGCATGAGCGATTCTGTGATCGCTGCCGTGTGCACGGGATTGATGGCGGTGCTTTGCATTGGGATGCTGTGGGCCATGTCGCATGTGGGACAATAACGAACGGCTGGGTGCCGACGGACACGGCGCCTGCGTATCCGTTTTGCTTGTGAAGGAGTGCCCATGGGCGTCGTCGATCCCTTTTCTGTTGCTCGGGCCGCAGGGCTAGAGCTGACCGAGAAGCCCGAGGGGCTCACGCTCACCGACGGCACGATGGAGCTGCGTGCCGATTTTGCCCGCATGCGCCCACGGCTCAAGCAGGGCCGTCTGCAGCAAGAGCTGTTGGTGAAGGCCGCGCGCACAAAAGGCATTGAGAGCCCCTGGGCGATTGACGCTACGGCAGGCTTTGGCGAGGACTCGCTGCTGCTAGCGGCCGCGGGCTTTACCGTCGATCTGTATGAGCAGGATTGCGTGATCGCGGCGCTGCTGCAGGATGCTTTGGATCGAGCGGCAGATGATCCGGCACTTGCGGATGCCGTGGCGCGCATGCACTTGCATGCGGGCGAGGACAGCATTGCCGGCCTTCGCCATACGGCTGAGCTAATCGAGCAGGGTGAGCTTACGGCTCCCGACGTGGTGTACCTGGACCCCATGTTTCCCGAGCGCACCAAGAGCGCGGCGGTCAAAAAGAAGTTCCAACTCCTGCACCATTTGGAGCAGCCGTGCGCCGATGAAGAGACACTGGTCGAAGCTGCGCTTGCGGTGCGGCCGCGCAAGGTCGTTATCAAGCGGCCGGTGAAGGGGCCGCTGCTTGCCGGCGTTAAGCCGAGCTATCAGCTTGCGGGCAAAGCCGTTCGTTACGATGTTTTGGTGCCGCCGCGCCCGTAGCTTGTGTGCGATGGCCGGCGCTGCGCCGGTGCCGTGCCGCTGCGTCAGCGCCGCGCCGACGCAGGCCCTATTTCCAGGGATGCGACGTCAAATGCCATCCGCCGCAGTATTCGCATTTGTAGCAGGCCAAACCACGCCGCCCGCGGTTTTCGCAGTCGGCCATAACTGCTTCGGCCTCGGCGCGTGTGTCGTAACGGTTTTTGCGCTCGCACGACTTGTAGCGCCAGGCCTCATCGCGCTCGGCGCCCAGGGCGTCGCGGCGCTCGCCCTCGCGCGCAAACAGGTCGCTCATATCGCCGCCGGTGGCAGCGCCCAAAAACTCGCTTTTGGCCTTTGACCAGGCGGCTCGCTTCTTGCTCCCCATCTGCTTCGCACCCTCTCCAAACGTTGGTATCATTGCTCAATCAAAGTGATACCAATAAACGTGAGGTCGCCGCGTGATGATCAGAAAAACCCTCGATACCGACATTCCCGTCGTCATGGCTATCTATGACGCGGCCCGCGCCTTTATGCGCGCACATGGCAACGCCACGCAGTGGCCCGAGGGCACGCCTTCGGCCGAGCAGCTGGCTGCCGATATTGCCGCTGATGGCAGTTACGTGTGCGAAGTCGACGGTCGCGTGGTGGCGACGTTTGCCCTTTTGCCGGGGCCGGACGAGTGCTATGACGTCATTGAGGACGGCGCCTGGCGCAGCGACGCTCCATACCATGTGCTGCATCGCGTGGCATCCGACGATACCGTGCACGGTATCGCGGTTGCGATGTTTGCCTTTGCCAAGGAACGCGCCGACCATCTGCGTATCGACACGCACAAGGACAACTTGCCCATGCAGGGTGCCATCGCCAAGGCCGGGTTTAAGCGCGCCGGTATCGTATATGTGTCGGACGGTACGCCGCGTGTCGCGTTTGATTGGCTGCGCGAGGCGTAGGAGCCAAGGCACGTATCGTCACCCAGCTCAAATAAAAAATGGCCTCGAGTGGGGCCATTTTTGGTAAAACGCGTCGTTGTGGGGCTCGCGTTGTTACCGCCCAGATGAGTCCGGGCGGACAAAAAGGGGAGGTGCCGGCTTTCGCAAGGCGCGAACCTACGAAAATCGCCGCGCGGCAACGCAGGGCGATGAGCTCGGTCGGGGGATAGGGCCCGCTTCGCCCGCCGGCCCGTAAATTGTATCATCCAGTGTGGAACGAGAATGCCCGTTGCCGCGTGCGGTGGGCTTGCAATAAGAG
This sequence comes from Collinsella aerofaciens, assembly GCF_028207065.1. Classification (GTDB taxonomy): domain Bacteria; phylum Actinomycetota; class Coriobacteriia; order Coriobacteriales; family Coriobacteriaceae; genus Collinsella; species Collinsella aerofaciens_AR. Next base: position 11,929 of record NZ_JAQLFP010000011.1, on the reverse strand, counting down.
GAGAGTCATGTCGAAGCAAGCTGTCGTTGGAATCTTGGCGCATGTCGATGCCGGCAAGACTACGCTGGCCGAGGCCATGCTGTTCTGCGCAGGTCGCATTCGCAAGCGCGGCCGTGTGGACGACGGCGACTCGCACCTGGATACCAACGCTATCGAACGCGAGCGCGGCATCACGATTTTCTCGTCGCAGGCTGTGCTCGATCACGACGAAACCCACGTTATGCTCGTGGACGCCCCCGGTCACGTGGATTTTTCAGCCGAGGCAGAGCGCACGTTACGCGCGCTCGACTACGCGATTTTGGTGGTAGGTGCCAACGACGGCGTGCAGGGACACACCGAAACCCTGTGGCGCCTGCTTGCACGCTATGACATCCCGACGTTCATCTATATCAACAAAATCGATTTGGAGAATCCCGGCCGCGATGTTTTACTGACGCAACTTGGGCAGCGTCTTTCCGAGGGCTGTCTGGATGCCAACGAACTGCTGACGGGCGGTGCCGCTTGGGAGGACGCTGCCGCGTTGGACGAGGCAGCCCTCGAGGAGTTTCTTGAGACAGGCGAGCTTTCCGTCGCAACGCTTTCGCGCATGGTTGCCGAGCGCAGGCTCTTTCCTTGCTTTGCCGGCTCGGCGCTTAAGGACCAGGGCGTGGGCGAGCTGCTGGATGGCATGTGCGCGCTGATGCGTGAGAGGGCGTGGCCGCCGGAGTTCGCCGCGCGCGTCTATCGCGTCAGCCGCGGCGATCGCGGCGAGCGCTTGGCTTGGGTAAAAGTGACCGGCGGCACGCTGCATGCAAAGCAGATGATCGAGGGGCGCTCCGGTGCCGAGGCATGGGAGCAAAAGGTCGATCAGGTGCGCATCTATAACGGCGAGAAGTATGAGCTTGCCCAAGAAGTTGCCGCTGGCGGTATTTGTGCCGTGACGGGTCTTGCGCACGTTCGCCCAGGGGACGCCTTGGGCGCGGAACCCGCGTGCGATGCGCCCGTCATTGCGCCAGTTCTCACCTATACGGTGCTTCCGGGCGAACACGACGTCCACACGGTGTTCAAAGCATTGACTGAGTTGGCGGATGAAGATCCTATGCTCGGCGTAAGCTGGAATACGCATCTTGAGCAGATTCATTTGCAGTTGATGGGCGCCGTGCAACTCGAGGTCGTACAGCGGGTGTTGGTCGATCGCTTTGGCCTTTCGGTTGAGTTTGAGTCTGGCGGCATTCTCTATAAGGAGACTATTTCGCAGCCGGTCGAGGGCGTGGGCCACTTTGAGCCGCTGCGCCACTATGCCGAGGTGCATTTGCGCCTGGAGCCGTTGCCAGCGGGTTCGGGCGTGCAGTTTGGCACCGTGACCTCGACCGACAAGCTCGATCTTAACTGGCAGCGTTTGGCACTCACCAACGCCATGGAGCGCGATCACCTGGGCGCACTGACCGGCTCGCCCATCACCGATGTGCGCATTACGCTTACGGGCGGCCGCGCGCATGCCAAACACACCGAGGGCGGCGATTTTCGCCAGGCCACGTACCGCGCGATTCGCCAGGGTTTGATGCAGGCGCGTGAGGTCGGCGCAGCCGTGCTGCTGGAGCCGTGGTATCACTTTGAGCTCGAGGTGCCGGGGGAGTGCGTGGGCCGGGCGCTCTCGGATGCCACGCGCATGGGCGCCGAGTACAAGCCGCCGACGATGGCGGGAGACCGGGCGAAGCTTGTGGGTCGCGCGCCGGCATCCGAGGTGCAGGATTATGCGCTGGAGGTGGCTGCCTACACGAGCGGTCGCGGTCATCTGTACCTGGAGTTCGCCGGCTATGCGGCTTGCCATGATGCCGAGCGCGTAATCGAGACGGCCGCCTATGAGCCCGAGGCCGATCTGCCCAACACGCCCGACTCGGTCTTTTGCGCCCACGGCGCCGGCTACACGGTCAAATGGTACGACGTACCCGCCGCGGCGCACGTAAAGGTCGATCCCGCCACTTTCCGCCCCTATCGCTCCGCCGACGCGGAATTTTTCGGCCACATGTGACAAAGGGACAGTCCCTTTGTCACATTGAGTTGGTATAACTCGGTATAAGTTGGTATAACTATTACCAGCGTTTGCTAATCCGAGGAGGCCGACATGAACCCAAATCCCTTTAAGCCAACGGCTGGTAAACGACCTCCGATACTCATCGGTCGCGAGTCGGTCATCGAAGATTTTGAGGAAGGGCTTGATAACGGCGCCGGGGCGCCGGGCAGGCTCATGCTCATTACGGGAAACCGCGGCTGCGGCAAAACGGTTCTCCTGCGAGAGCTGCAACGTCTAGCCAGCGAGCGCGGATGGGCGGTTATCTCCGATTCTGCTTCGCTTGGCTTGTGCGATCGCCTGGCCGACGCGCTTCGCTCGAATAAACCCGTTGTGACGTCAATGGAGTTTGGGCCGTCGTTTGGTCGGATGTCGGTCGAGGCGGCTCGGGCAAAGGGCGAGACGCTACGGGGGCTGGTCAACGAGCGCCTCAAGAAGCTCGGTCCAGGCAAGGGCATCCTGTTTGCGATTGACGAGGCGCAATCTGCGTCAATCGAGGAACTGGCGGCCCTTGCCGTTCTCTATCAGCAGGTGCTCGGAGATCAGGATGCTACGGGCCTGCCCGATAGCGACCAGCGCGGTCTTGCGCTGGTATTTGCCGGCTTGCCCAGTATGGTTGACGACCTGCTCGAAGAGCCGAGCGTGACGTTTTTGCGCCGTGCTCAGCAGCGTACGCTGGGGGCGATTTCTTTGCCCAAGGTGCGCGATTCATATGTCCAGACGGTCAAGGACGCCGGTCTTTACGTTGATGCGGAGACGGCGGACCTTGCGGCGCGCAAGAGTATGGGGCATCCCTACATGGTCCAGCTGGTGGGATATTACATGTGGCGCTCTGCTGTCCGGCGTGGCTCGCAGATCATCGAAAGCTGTGATGTCGAGGATGGCCATGCGGATGCCGTCTCCGAGTTCTACGAAGCGGTCGACGCGCCTCTGTATTACGGGCTGCGTACCCCACAGCGCCTCTTTATCGAGGCCATGGCTACTGACGAGGGTAAGCCGACGCGCATGGCGGATATCATTGAGCGCTGCGATCGCACTCAGAGCTGGGCGAGTAAATATCGCGCAAGCCTGATTCGCGAGCGCGTCATCGAGGCCGCCGGATACGGCCTTGTGCGGTTTACCGTGCCCATGCTGGGCGAGTATATCCGCGACCGCGTTTTATGGCATGAGTAGGGTGATAAAGGTGACGGAACAGAAGATGAGCCCGCAAGCTATCGAGGTGCGCGGTGCGCGCGTCCATAACCTTAAGGACATCGATATCGATATCCCGCTGGGAAGGCTCGTGGGCATTGCCGGCGTGTCGGGGTCGGGCAAGAGTTCGCTGGCGCTGGGGGTTCTTTATGCCGAGGGCTCGCGCCGTTACCTGGAGGCGCTCAGCACCTATACCCGTCGTCGTCTGACGCAGGCCGAGCACGCTCAGGTGGATGAAGTGCTGCACGTGCCGGCGGCGCTCGCGTTGCATCAGCGCCCTAGTGTGCCAGGCGTACGCTCGACCTTTGGCACCATGACCGAGCTCAACAACAGTCTGCGTTTGCTCTTTAGCCGCTGTGCCCATCACGTGTGCCCACATTGCGGGGCGCGTGTGGAGCCGAGCCTTAACGTGGCCGCAGGCCTGTCGCTCACGTGTTCGACATGCGGCCGCGAGTTCTACGCGCCGAGTGCCGAGGATTTGGCTTTCAATAGCGGCGGTGCATGCCCCACCTGTGGCGGTACCGGTGTCATGCGCGAGGTGGACGAAGCGAGCCTGGTGCCCGACGAGTCCAAGACCATCAACGAAGGCGCGGTGCTTCCCTGGGGCACGCTCATGTGGGACTTGATGAAGCAGGTAGCCGGCGAGATGGGTGTGCGTACCGATGTGCCGTTTAACCAGCTCACACCTCAAGAGCGCGACATCGTGTTCCATGGTCCGGCGGTTAAGAAGCATATTCTCTACGTTCCCAAAAACGGCGAGGGCGCCACGCCGCTCGACTTTACCTATTACAACGCCGTCTATACGGTCGAGAATGCGCTCGCCAAGGTTAAGGACGATAAGGGACTAAAGCGCGTGGCTCGCTTTTTGCGCGAGGGCCCGTGCCGTGACTGCGGCGGCACGCGTCTCTCCGAGGTTGCGCGCCAGCCCCAGGTGCGCGGTATCAATCTGGCGCAGGCCGCGGCCATGACGTTGGGTGAGGCGATTGAGTGGGTGCGCGGGGTGCCCGCATCCTTGCCGGCCGAGATGCAGCCCATGGCAGTGGATATCTGCGATTCGTTTTTGAGCACGGCTCGTCGCCTGGTCGACCTGGGGCTCGATTACCTCTCGCTCGACCGCGCCGGTGCTACGCTCTCCACGGGTGAGCGCCAGCGTGTGCAGCTCGCCCGCGTGGTGCGCAACCGATCGACGGGCGTGCTGTATGTGCTGGACGAGCCTTCGATCGGCTTGCATCCTGCCAATGTCGACGGCCTGGTGGGCGTGATGCGCGATCTGGTTGCAGACGGCAACACGGTGGTTGTGGTCGACCATGACACGCGCGTGCTGGCAGAAGCCGACTATCTGGTCGAGATGGGTCCCGTTGCCGGAGCAGGCGGCGGTCATGTAATCGCTGCCGGTACGGTGGACGAGGTCGAACAATCGCAGGGTAGCCGCATCGCGCCGTTCTTGCGCTCGGACCCCAAGCGCTTGCGCCCGCAGGTGGCTGACGACGAAATGTTCGACCAAGGCCATATCTGCATGGCGACCGGTACCATCCATACCGTCAAACCGCTCGAAGTCGATATCCCGCGCGGCCGCTTTGTCGCGGTGACGGGCGTTTCGGGTTCGGGCAAGACGACATTGGTGCTCGAGACGCTCATCCCGGCACTCAAGGCGCAGGCAGCCGGCGAGCGCCTGCCGGGGCACGTGCGTTGGGTCGATGCCGAGGGCATTGCCCGTGCAAATCTGATTGACGCTACGCCTATCGGCGCCAACGTGCGCTCGACGGTGGCGACCTATGCCGACATCCATGATGAGCTGCGCCGCGCCTTCGCCCGTACGCCCGAGGCCAAGGCGGCAGGGTATAAGGCGGGTGCCTTTAGCTACAACACCGGCACCTTGCGTTGCCCTACGTGCGATGGCACGGGTTCGATATCGCTCGACGTGCAGTTTTTGCCCGATGTCGAGATTGTCTGTCCTGCATGTCGTGGCTCGCGTTATGCAGACGCGGCCTCGCATATTCATCGCGAGGGCAAGGACGGGAGCCTGCTCACGTTGCCGCAGCTCATGGACATGAGTGTGGACGAGGCCCTCGACGCCACGGTGGGACTCAAGAAAGTCCAGGCGCGCCTGCGGACACTTCACGACCTGGGGCTGGGCTATCTGACTCTCGGCGAGCCCACGCCGGCGCTCTCGGGCGGCGAGGCGCAGCGCCTTAAGCTTGCGAGCGAGATGGGCCGCGTGCAGGACGATGCCGTATTCGTGTTCGACGAGCCCACCATCGGCCTGCATCCGCTCGATGTTCAGGTACTGCTGAGCGTGTTTGACGGACTCGTTGCCAAGGGCGCCACGGTTATCGTGATCGAACACGATCTCGACCTCATCCGTAACGCCGATTACGTGATCGACATGGGCCCGGGCGGCGGTGATGCGGGCGGGCAAATCGTCTGCGTCGGCACGCCAGACGACATCGCGGCCTGCCCTAAGAGCATTACCGGCCGCTACCTATAGTCAATGTGACAAAGGGGCAGTCCCTTTGTCACATTGACTTCTATTTCACGCATTGAGCGGCGAGATAGTCGCGGAAGAATGGCAATTCAAAAGCGACGATTCCGCGCCCGCGTTCTCCAATGATGCCGGCATCTATCATGCGACGTCGATAGCGGGAGACCTGTTGCGGCGAACGCTTAAGGCGCTCGATAAGGTCGGCGGTGGTGGACTCTTCCTCGTCATCGAGCATGGCGATGAGGAATCGCTTGTCCTCTGCAGTGAGTTCCCGATAGGTTGCCGCGAGGATTCGGTCATCCATCTCGTCGCGCGCGATTTTGATTCCCAGGTCAAAGTCGCGTGACGAGATTTCCTTCGAATCGCTTGTGAGATCCCAGGCACGGTAGCCTACGAGTTGCAATAGGAAGGGAAAACCAGAGATCGAGCGAACGGCTCTATCGATTCCCCCAGCATCTGCCAGGCGATCGTTTTCCTGGATTGTGCGAATCAAGGCCTCGCGTACGTCATGGTCTGCGATGCGACCCAGATGATATTGTTGGGCGCGGCTAAGGAACGAGACCGTCTTGTGGTTCAGCAACGTCGAGACGTTGTTGGGAAGTCCCGCCATGAGCAGCGCGACGCGTTTCCCATCGGTCACAAAGTGCTGATACGTCGCTGCGAGCTGAATCATCTCGTCGAGCGTCGGGTCCACCTCGTCAACCGTAATGAGCAAACCGGCGCCCGCCTCGTTGAGCTGGTCGATGATGTCACTCATGCGATAACGCCAGGTTGAGGCATCGTGGACGCGATTGACCTCGATGCTGCCGAGCGGTGCAATTTCGAGACCGGTGACTTCGAAGCGGCTGGACGAGTCGATAAGATGGCCTGCAGCACGTTTCGCCCCGAACTCGATTTCCTCAAGCATTCCCGAGAGCGCGGTCGTCTTTACGGCAATCCAGCCGTGGGATTCCGCCCTTGTCGCAAGCGACGACATGAGAGCGGTTTTACCGGTTCCACGCGCGCCTGAGAAGATCGAGGTCAATTCCGGGCGCCTGCGCTGGCTCAAGAAGGCGCGGTCCAAATCCCGAATAATCTGTTGTCTGCCAGCGAGATGGGCAGGAACCTCGCCAAAGCTAGGGGTAAACGGGTTTTCGAGGTATTCCACAATGCCATCCTTTCGCGTCGCCGTTTAACTTCATTTTATTTTAGTTAATTCTGATTAAAAGTGATGGTTCGTTATTTAGAGCATCAATCAGGCATGTGTGTCATCGACGTGGCGCTTGAATGTGACAAAGGGGCAGTTCCTTTATCACATTTCCGGAAAGCCTGCCTGGCGCAGGGCCTCGTAGAGGACGATGGCGGCGCTGTTGGAGAGGTTGAGTGCGCTGATGCGGTAGTCATCCGGGTTGACGAAGTTGCCGCAGATGTCCTGCTGCAGGATGGCTTCGTGGCTGTCCTCGGTATGCCCGAGCGACTCCTCATGAGCCTCCCAGGCATCGGCGTTATCGAGTGAGTCGCAATCGCGTAGCATGGGGATGCGCTCGCAGCGTTCGGACGCCGCGGCAAGCAGTGGCTCGGGAATCCCCGAGCCCTCGCTGCCAAAGACCAAAAAGTCGCCGTCGCGGTAGGTACTTTGCGCATAGGTACGGCGCGCCTTTTTGGTCAGCAGGTGCAGGCGTTCGTCGGCGGGGGAGAGGCCGTTGCGCGCAAGGAAATCCTCCCAGCCGGCATAGGTCGTCACGTCCAAGTTTTGCCAGTAGCCCAGACCGGCGCGACGCACCGTCTTGTCGTCGAGCGAAAACCCCAGCGGCTCCACCAGATGCAGACGGGCGCCGGTAACCACGCAGGTGCGGCCGATATTGCCCGTATTGGCCGGAATCTCGGGCGCATACAGCACAATGTTGAACATGAATCTCCTTGGCTCAGAACGAAAAACCACCACGAAGGGTACCTTCGTGGTGGTTTGGCGGTTACGTAGGCGGAAAAATGCCCGCTTGGATAAACCTAGGCGCGGTGCCAGTCGGTCAGGCAGGCATCGAGGGCGGCGATGAGCGCGTCCTTGTCCATGTGACGGCCGATGATGCACAGGCTCGTCATGCGGTCGCCCGTCTCGTCGTCCCAAATCTGCATGATCTCGGGGTTCTCGTCGATAATCTTCTGCTTCTCGCCCTCGGGCGCAGAATCGACAAACAGACCGTTCTCCATCAGGCGCATCTGGTGGCCGGCCTGCTCAAACATGTAGCACATGTCCGGATTACCGTTCTGCCACAGCGGGCCTTTGACGCGAATAACCTCGTCGGGCCACTCCTGCTCAACAAAATCGGTGAACTTCTGCAGGTCGAACGGCTTGCGGCGCGAGTACACAAAGGTCTCGATGTCGTACTCGAGCACCTCGGGGTCGTCGTGCTCCTCGGGATGCTCCATGGCCTCGATCCAGGCAGCGGAGTTGTAGGCGCGCATAAAGTCGAAGCGGTCGGTGTCGAGCAGCTCCTCCATGGGGACCTCGCCGTTTTGGGCCTCGACAATTACGGCGTCCTTCTGCAGGCTGCGCACGATGGCCTTGAGCTCGGCGATCTGCTCAGGGCTCACGGTATCGGTCTTGTTGAGGATCAGCGTGGAGCAAAACTCGATCTGCTGGATGAGCAGGCTTTCGATGTCGTCCTCGTCGATATCCTCGGCCAGCAGGTCGCGACCGCCGTTGAACTCGTCGTACATGCGGGCGCAGTCGACCACGGCCACGATGTTGTCGAGCGCGAGCTTGGGCTCGCCGCCCACCTTGGCCTCGTCGCAGAAGCTCGAGATGGTGTAGGCGATGGGGATAGGCTCGCAAATACCCGAGGCCTCGATGATGATGTAGTCGAACTTGCCCGAATCGGCGATGCCTTGCAGCTGGTTGGCCAGGTCGTCCGAAAGCGTGCAGCAGATGCAGCCGTTGGTGAGCGGGATGAGGTCGTCGGTCTCGGAAAGGCCGCCGTCGGCGATGAGGCTGGCGTCGACGTTGATCTCGCCGATATCGTTGACGATCACGGCGGCGCGGATGCCGCCGTCGTTAGCGAGGATGTGGTTGAGCAGCGTGGTCTTGCCGGCACCGAGGTATCCGGTAAGCATGATGATCTTCACGGGTTTGTTGGGCATGTGCCCTCCTTTGTTAGACATGGCTTACAGTTGAATCTTATGTCAAACGTCTGCTCTTATACCCACGTGCCGACAAATAACACAGGCTACTCCCAGGCTCCCCACACGTCGGGACAATAGCCGACGGTGGCCTTTTTGCCGTTGCGCACGATGGGCTCGGCCAGAACCTGCTGGTTCTCGAGCAGCTTATCGAAACGCTGGCTGGGGGTGAGGTGCTGGATGAGTGCGAGCGTCTCCTCGTCCTTGGCTTTGGGGTTGAGCAGCTTGTCGATGCCGCCAACCGCCTGTATCACGCTCGTGAGCTCGCCCTTGCTCATCTCCTTTTCCTTCAGGTCAATAAACTGCACCTTAATGCGGCGCTCCTTAAAATAACGCTGGGCCTTCTTGGTATCGAAGGACTTCTTGGTGCCAAAAATTTGCACGTTCATATAATGTTCCGCCGTTCTAACGAACGGCGGTCACCTCGACGCTGCAAAGCCATCTGATGGGCAATCTGCCTTTCAATCGTCGGGCGCGGGCAAAAGCCCAGCGCCCTCCTCTTTCAAGGCACCTTGTCTCATCAGCTGGCTTTTCGCTGACATTGACGGTACATCGAGGTGACCGCCGCCGGACTTATCGAATAAAGTTGGTGCGCTCGCGATCGGCCTCGGGGGCTTCGATGCCGGCAGCCTTGCCTGCCTCGATGCAGCGCAGGAGCCAGGCCATGTTTTTGCCGATGTTTCGCATGGTGGCCAGGCCCTCGGCGTCCTGGGCGGCCTCGCCCGGCATGGCACCAAAGACGTTGTTCCAGTACGTGGAGGCCACCACGGGCATCTGGTTGATAGTGAAGTACTTGTTGAGTACATCGAAGGTGGTCGACGTGCCGCCACGGCGGGCGACGGCGACCGCGGCGCCCGGCTTGTGCGCAAAGGCCTTGCTGCCAGCATAGAATGCGCGGTCGAGGGCCGAGAGGATGCGTCCACTGGGATGCGCATAGTAGACGGGGGAGCCAAAGACAAAGCCATCTGCCTGCTCGGCGGCGGCGATCAGCTCGTTCACCACGTCGTCGTCAAAGGTGCAGCGGCAATCGAGCTTGCCGCACTGACCACAGCCAATGCAGTCGCGAATGGGCTTGGCGCCCAGCTGGAACACCTTGGTATCGATGCCCTCGGCGTTAAGTTGCTCGGCGACCTCGGCGAGTGCGCGGGCGGTATTGCCGTTTGCCTTGGGACTGCCGTTGACCAAAAGAACCTTCATCACAAACTCCCTCTGCTGTTGGTGACTTCTGCAGAGGATTATCTCACGAGCGGGCAGATAGCGTGGGGCGCGATGCCGGCCCCGAGGGCCCACGGCAGGCTCGCTCACCAGGTACGAGCGGGATACGGTCCAGAGGATGTTGGAGTGCGGGGCCTCGTGCGAGCAGATTGTAAGGGGTCTGGGCGGGTCGCCCTCGATGGCGAGCTTTGAGGTCTTGGAAGGCGGGCTGCTGCTGCGGCGGCTATGGTTTATACTAAGGCGGTTGCTATCGAGTAATTCATACTTGGTTTGATTCGATTGTGAATGCGTAACTAGGATGGAAAGCAAAGGAAACTCTATGGAAACAGAGGATGCTGTTTGCTTGATGACTTCGATTGCCTTGATTGTCCTTTCAATCCAATACCGAAGAGGAAGATGGCTCTGCTCAATTGCTGGATATGATGTCACAAAAAGGGAGAGCGAGATAGATATACGCCCTTACGCAAAGCTGATTTCTTCTGTGACGTTATGGATGGGGCTGCTGTTTTTCTTGTGGGCGGTAGAGGGCTGGGTACGCGATTGGAATACCAGCGTTTTTGAAGTTTTGGTTCTACTTCTGTTCAGCTTGGCCTCTTTGTCGTTCGTGCGGCTCGTTAGGTTTGTGTTTATGAGGCGATAGCCAGCGGAAGTGGCTGGACGACAAAATGGACCAATGCAGCCAATTGTCAATAGAATTTGGTAGGCTTGGCTTAACAGATTTACTCGAGGGCATATCCGTGGCGGGGGATAGGTTCTATCTTGTTGAGCACTTATTTGCATCAGGCAAAGTAAACCAAGAGTATCGAAACGGTGCCCCCGGGCCCCGGGAGGGACTGCGGGGACGTTCGGCTAACTGCGGGTACGACCTATTTGCCCAATGTGGTCGGTTGAGATCGGAAATTAACCATCATGCGCCCCATAACGCTAGTCCAGCTTGGTGCCCGGTACCTGCGGCGCCTCTTTAATCAGCGCATTGAGTTCGTTCAAAATGGAAACGGGCTGTCGGTCGACGGCGTCCAGATGAAGCGTCGCCACGCGAAGGGGCGGCTGATATTCAAATGAGCCAAGGAGCACGGGCGATCCCAAGAACCGTTCGATTTCGTCTGCAACCGCGTCGGTCTCTTCGGGATCAAGTTCGTCAAAGAGCGCCACGAACATCGGTCCGGTCGAGCGGAACAGACGACCCTTGCCGCGCGAGCAATCCATGAGGCAGGCGGCGCTTTCTGCCAAAACGCGGTCGCCTGCATCAAAGCCAAAGCGGGCATTGACCTGTGCGATTTCGTCGATTTTAATGGCGATCAAGCCCGCGTTTCGTGCCACGCGACGCATCTCGCCAATGGCGTTGACCAGGGCGTGGATATCGCCCAGACCGGTCACGGAATCGGTCGTATCTGCCAAGCTTCGGTTGGTGACAATGCCCACATACATGTTGGGCTCGGTATCGGTGCCGTCCAGGCGGTAACCCGTGCAGTCGCAAAGCGCGTATTTTCCGGCGGTATTCATGACGCGATACTGCATGCAGTGGAAGTGCCACGTGCCGTTTACCACCATATCGAGCTCGGCACGTACGTTGTCGCGGTCTTCGGGGTGAACACGGGCAAGCCATATATCGAGCGAGTTGTAGGGATGCTGGGAGGGTAGGTCAAAATCGCGCACGGCATTAACCGACCATTGCGATTCGCCGGTGTCGAGGTTAATGATGAACGGATAGCGTGTCTCGGAGCTCATGGAGATCGCTTGGAACACTCGGTCGTTGCAGGGGGGTGTTCCTATAGTTTTGTCAACTGGGCAATGCTGTTTTCGAGATTGAATCGCGACATGCTAACGCCAGGCCT
>NZ_JAQLFP010000010.1:21964-68896 GCF_028207065.1 Collinsella aerofaciens | reverse complement strand
CGGCCTGAACGAGGCGACGATCGCGAAGTACATCCGGGAGCAGGAGAAGGCCGACATCGCGCTCGACCGGCTGAGCGTCAAGGAGTACGAGGACCCCTTCGATAGGGGGCCGGGGCGCAAATAGCGCCGGTTTGACCGGCCCGTCACGGGTCAACCTGCAGTGCGGCCCGAACCCCGTGAGGGCCGGCGCCTTTAGACGCGTGCCGGAAATCCAAGGGTTATACCCTAAGAGCAAACCACCCCTTTTAGGGGTGGTTTTGATTTGATAGGACCTTGATCCCATCGGTACCTTTCGCCCAAAACCAAATCCTTCCAATTCCCGGACAAGCTCCGTTTGAGACATGTGCTCAAACAAGACGTTTGTTGCGCAACACCTGTTCAACGAAGCAGGGGGTTAGGTTATACTGAATTGCACTGTGGGCCGTTTTTGATGCAAGAGGCTTCAAACGCGGCATTCAGTGGACACCCGTTTTGCTATTTGGGCGTCCATACGGTCATTGACGTCTCGACGTAAGCTCGGCCCCGGAGCTCGTTCGAGCTGTTCCTATTCCTTGAAAGGGGAAAAATGGACATATCGAGGAAGACTGATTACGCCCTTCGCATGCTCGCGATGCTTGCCGAGGACCCGGAGCGTCTGCTTTCTGTTCGCACTGCCGCCGAAGAGGTCAATGTCCCGTATTCGTTTGCCCGTTCGATCCAACACGGTTTGGTTCAGGCCGGCATTGTGGAGAGCCTGCGTGGTGTTCATGGCGGCATGCGCCTTAAGGTGAGCCCCGACGATGTCACGATCCGTCAGGTTGTAGAGGCCGTTCAGGGCCCCATGGTTATGAACGACTGCACCGCGCCCGATGGCGACTGTGCGCGCATGGGCACGTGCTGCTATCATCCCCTGTGGGCCGGAGCCCAGGCACTGATGCGCGACTATCTCGATTCCGTTTCGCTCGGCGATATCGTCGCCCATCGCCAGTTCCCGGCCGTCGATCCCAAGTTCGCCGATCGCGATGCGTTTCCCGAGTACGCCGCCTGCGCGTATGCTTGCCGGGAGGAATAGCGCCGCATAAGGAGCATTGCCATGATTCAGGACCCCTTTCGTTCGATGATTCGTTCGGAAGGGGTCCTGCGCTATCGCGACCTTCCGTGGCGCCGCACGCGCGACCCGTACATTATTTGGCTTTCCGAGGTTATGCTGCAGCAAACGCAGGTGCCGCGTGTGGAGACGCGTATGCCCGCGTGGCTCGATCGCTTTCCAACCGTGCAGGCGCTTGCCCAGGCCGCGCCTTCCGATGTTTTGGACGCTTGGCAGGGGATGGGCTACAACCGTCGTGCTCTAGCACTTCATAGGGCTGCACAGCAGCTAGTAGAGGACTGGGGCGGGAAGTTCCCGCGCGAGACGCGCGATCTGGTCGCCCTGCCCGGTATTGGGCCAGCGACGGCGCAGGGCATTCGGTCGTTCGCGTTCGATCTTCCAGGCGTGTATCTGGAGACCAACGTGCGCACGGTCTTTCTGCATCATTTCTTTCCCGATATGCCGGCTGTTCCCGATCGCGAGCTGGTGCCGCTGATCCAAGCCGCCTGTCCGGCGGCCCCCGGTGCGGCGACCGACGAGATCGCTCCCTTTGCCGTGCCGCTCGATGATGCCGACACGCCGCGCGCGTGGTATTACGCGTTGCTGGATTACGGCGCATATCTAAAAAAGACGTTGCCCAATCCGTCCAGGCGGTCGGCGGGCTATAGCCGTCAATCAAAGTTTGAGGGCTCACGTCGCCAAAAGCGCGCGCATATCGTGCGTATGTTGCTGGCAGCGCGCGATGGCCGGCCGGCGGGGATTACGCTTGCTGATACCGTGGTGGGCGTTAACGAGATGGAAGCGGCAGCCGGTCGCGGGCCGGTCGAGTGCGACTTGATCGCGGGTATTCTAGCTGACCTGGAGCGTGAGGGCTTTTGCCGAGCCGAGGGCGATCGCTGGCTGAGCATTTAGCCCGTGCAAATCTGAAGAACAGGATTGTAAGGTTTAGATTTTCGGCAGGGGGTACCATAAAATAAGGCCGCTCAAAGCCTATGGGCGGCATGTATTGAAGGGAAGTACACCTATGGATTTTGAGAGCTCCCAAACCAAGAAGAACCTTGAGACCGCTTTTGCCGGTGAGTCCCAGGCGCACACCAAGTATCGCTACTATGCATCCAAGGCTAAAAAGGACGGTTACGTTCAGATCTCGAATATCTTTGCCGAGACGGCGGGTAACGAGTCCGAGCACGCCAAACTGTGGTTTAAATATCTGCACGACGGCGCCGTTCCGGGCACTCTGGACAACCTGCGCGACGCCGCCGCGGGCGAGAACTACGAGTGGACCACGATGTATGACGAGTTTGCCAAGACCGCCGAGGAGGAGGGTTTTGCCGAGATCGCCGAGAAGTTCCGTGGCGTCGCCGCCGTCGAGAAGGCCCACGAGGAGCGCTACAACAAGCTCGTCGAGCGCATTGAGTCGGGCGAGGTGTTTGAGCGCGAGGGCGTAAAGGTGTGGAAGTGCCTGAACTGCGGACATCTGCACGTTGGTGCCGAGGCACCTGAGGTGTGCCCGGTGTGTAACCACCCCAAGGCGTACTTTGAGGAGCAGGTGGTGAACTACTAGCGCTTGGCGCTGGCTGCTGCGGAGCGCAGGGCGGGGAAATACCTTTCCCTCTCGCTCACGGCTTCGCAGAGTCGCGCGAGGCAAAGGTATTTCCCCGCCTTGCGCTCCGGCGTTGGGTCGTCGCGTGCTCGATACAGAAAAGCTGATAAAAAAGGTTGTGTGCCGCCCCTTTTTGGGGCGGCACGTTTTTGTGGGGTCCCGGTCTCCACAATTTTCGTCAAGCTATTGGTTAGATTTTGGTCAGTTGGCGTAAGGGTGGAAGGCCAAAAGATTGTTGGCGAAAAAAGCTCAGAGAAAGTGCTGGTAGGGGAGTTGTTGAGGTTTTCGACAGCTTTTGTCAACAAGAAACTTTGCGGCTATTGCTACGGATTGCGTTGTCGCGGTCATGGCGGTGCGGGATGCTGGGCGTAAGCGTCGAATGCTCCGATTTTGGAGGCCAGCATGGATTTGTTTCTTGAGACTCCGCAGCAACAAGCTGAGCGCATGCTGCGTCAGCAGCAACGACTCATGGAGATACAAATGCAAGGGGCGGCAGTCCAGCCCTTTGCGCAAAATGTCGTGCCCGCTGCTGTACCTGCAGCTGTGCCCGGGTGCGAATCGGCACCAGAGGCCTATTCCGTACAGCAAGATTCATATGCGCAGGAGCTCGCGTTCGACAAGCATCGTGCGCGTCACCGTCGCTGGGCCCAGCGCCTGCGTACGCTGGCGATGATCGTGCTGATCCCGCTGGGGCTTGCGGCAATCTTCTTGGCCTCATATGCCCTCACGTGCATCCTCAACGGTGCATCGCCCAACGAGGTGCTCCAACATCTAGCGGCCCTGGGCCAGCGCCTAGATGACGTCATAACAACCATCCGCGCCGGCTGGGAGAGCTAGCGTTTGTCGCATTAGGACTTCTAGGGTGTAGGGATTATCGCCACGAGTGGAATCCTTGCATCCTGTGGGTCCTGTCGTGCGACTGAATAGTATTATTGAAGATGAATAATAATAAGGGATACAGGTAATACAAAAAGGAGGTGCTCGGTTGAATCTGACCTTTGAGGGATTCTTAAAAGGCTATTGCCGAGAGCTATCCGGACAGCAGTCGCTGAGTTTTAGAAAATTGGTTGAGCAGGCGACGACGGATGCGCCGCGCGTGGCGGAGGCTCTGTTTTTGCTCGCTTTGGCGCAAGGAAAAGCCGAATACGTTCTGGGTTTATCCGAGGGCTCGTGGATGGAACGGGATTATCGAGACGTTTTATCCTTGTACGGTCAAGCGGGTAGCATGGCGTCTCTATGCGCCAAAAGTGAGCTCCCTAATCGTTATGCCAACGTTTGGCGTGCGTATAGAGCGGTGAAGGAAAAGCCGGCGGCCGATAGAAGGGTGAACGCCCTGATGAGAAAGAAAACGCTGGAAGCATTGGAGGAATCGGGTGTAACGCGCTATGGCCTCTGCCGTGCTCTGCGCCTGAATAAAGGAAACGTATACGCATACTTGGCCGGCGATGACTCAAAGGTGAGCAGGAAAACGGCGCGCCGCATTATGGAATATGCGGAGGAGAGGGGCGCCCAAGAAGGGGCCGGGCGCCCGGTGCGTATGGCGGGGTAAGATTGATCGAGGTTTGATTGGTGCTCGATTGGGTTTGTTGGGCGGAGTTTATGTCTGCTATTGATATTGTGCTTGTTGTTATCGCCTTGGTGGCGGTGGGGGTTGCTGTGGCTTGCGCCCTCCAGCTCAAGAGCCTGCGTGCCGAGTTGCGGGAGCGTGGCGACAGTAGCGCGGAAACGCTGGCAGCGCTCGAGCAGGCCAACAGCACGCTCGACACCCTGAACGTCGCGTTGGCCGAAACCCGCCGCACGGCCAATGCCATCGCGCAGCAGCAGACGACCGACGCCGCCGTAGAGCAGCAGCGCTACCTGACCATTGCGCGCGAGTTCTCGCAGGCGGGTGACCGTATGGATGACCTGCGCCGCGAGACGGCCCAACAGCTTGGCGCCAACCGCGAAGGCATCGAGCACCGCCTGGACAAGGTGCGCGAGACGGTCGATGCCCAGTTGGGCGCCATCCGCAAAGACAACAACGTGCAGCTCGATCAGATGCGTGCGACGGTGGACGAGAAGCTCTCCCGTACGCTCAACGATCGCCTGTCGGCATCGTTTAAGCAGGTGAGCGACCAGCTCGAGGCCGTGTACAAGGGCCTGGGCGACATGCAGTCTATCGCCACCGGCGTGGGCGACCTTAAGCGCGTGCTGGGCAACGTCAAAGCGCGTGGCATTTTGGGCGAGGTGCAGCTGGGCGCGATCCTGGCGGACATCCTCACGCCCGACCAGTATCTGGAAAACGTCGCCACCAAGCCCGGCGCCTCGGAACGCGTTGAGTTTGCCGTCAAGCTGCCGGTGGACGAGGACGACCCCGTGCTGTTGCCGATTGACTCCAAGTTTCCGGGCGACGCGTACGAGCACCTGCTCGACGTGCAGGAGTCGGGCGACGCGGAGGCCGTTGCCGCTGCGCGCAAGGCGCTCGATATGATGGTGAAGCGCGAGGCAAAGGACATCTGCGAAAAGTACCTGAGCGTACCCGCGACCACCAACTTTGGCATTATGTTCGTGCCGTTTGAGGGCCTGTATGCCGAGGTCGTCAGTCGCCCCGGGCTTATCGAGACCCTGGGCCGCGACTATCACGTCAACGTTGCCGGCCCCAGCACCATGGCCGCCATTCTCAACAGCCTGCAGATGAGCTACCAGACGTTTAGGCTGCAAAAACGTACCGACGACGTACTGCGCGTGCTCTCCGCCGTCAAGGCCGAGCTGCCGCGTTATCAGGCGGCGCTGCGCCGCGCCCAGCAGCAGATCGAGACCGCGGGCAAAACGGTCGAGGGCATCATTACCACGCGCACCAACGTCATGGAGCGCAAGCTCAAGGACATCGACGCGCTGGAAGACGCCGACCAAGCCGATGAGATCTTGGGGCTCACGCCCGCGGGCTTTCCCACAGACCAAGAAGACGAGGACTAATTGCAACAAGACGGCGGGGCGCCGGCGCAAACGCGGATGCCCCGCTGCTTTTCGCATCGTGCTTGCCTGAAGTGCGCTTCAATGTGCAACAATGGCGTTTCGCCCTATCAGACGCGAAAGGAAGCCCATGTCTCAGAGAAGCACCAGCCCGCTCAAACGCTCCACCGTGCGCCGCACGCTACAGCGTTTTTGGGATGTCACGCGCATGCAGCCGCTGATTGTCTTTCTCTCGGTGTTCTCGTCGGCGGGCTACATCTTTTTGCTGACGTTTGCCAATACCTATGTGATGGCCCTCATTGTCGACCGCGTTCAAGCCGGTCCCGTGGCGGGTGACCAGGTGTTTGAGGTCTTCGGTCCCTACATTCTGGCGCTCGTGCTCGTCAACCTGGTGGGCCAGATCCTCTCCAAGCTGCAGGACTACACCGTCTACAAGCTCGAGATCGCAGGCAACTACCACCTGGCGCGCCTGTGCTTCGACACGCTCTCCAACCAATCCATGACATTCCATACCAGCCGCTTTGGCGGATCGCTTGTGAGCCAGGCAAGCCGTTTTATGAGCGGCTATACGGGTCTGGTGGACGTAACGGTGTATTCGCTCATCCCCACCATCACCTCGGTCATCTGCACCGTGGCCGCACTCGCCCCGGTGGTGCCGACGTTTACCGTGATCCTGGTGGGCATCATGGTCGTCTACATTGCGTTTGTCTGGCTTATGTACAAGCGCATCATGCCGCTTTCGGCCGCGACGTCCGCCGCGCAGAACAAGCTCTCGGGCGTGCTCTCCGACGCGGTCACGAACATCTTGGCCGTCAAGACTTGCGGGCGCGAGGACTTTGAACGTGATCTGTTCGATACCGCCGACCGCGCCGCGCGCGACGCCGAGACGGTCTCGATGCACGCCATGATGCAACGCAACTTTACGACCTCGGGCCTTATCGTCATCACCATGGCTGTGGTGAGCGTGTTCGTCGCGGGCGGCAACGCGTGGTTTGGCATCTCGGCGGGCTCGCTCGTCATGATCTTTACCTACACCTATAACCTCACCATGCGCCTGAACTACGTGAGCTCCATGATGCAGCGCATCAACCGCGCGCTGGGCGATGCGGCCGAGATGACGCGCGTGCTGGACGAGCCGCGTCTGGTGGCAGACGACGAGAACGCCTCCGAGCTCAAGGTGCGCGAGGGCGCGATTGATTTTGAGCACCTGAGCTTTGCATACCGTGATGCCGCGGCGGACGAGAGCGTGTTCGACGACCTGACGCTCCATGTGGCGGCGGGCCAGCGCGTGGGCCTGGTGGGCAAATCGGGCTCGGGCAAGACGACGCTTACCAAGCTGTTGCTGCGCTTGGACGATGTGCAGGGCGGCCGCGTGCTCGTGGACGGCCAGGACGTCTCGCGCTGTACGCAGCAGAGCCTGCGCCGTCAGGTGGCCTACGTGCCACAGGAGGCGCTGCTGTTCCACCGCTCCATTCGCGAGAATATCGCCTACGGCCGCCCCGACGCCACCGACGAGCAAATTCGTGAGGCGGCGCGCCTGGCCAATGCCCTGGAGTTTATCGACCGCCTGCCCCATGGCTTTGACACCATGGTGGGCGAGCGCGGCGTTAAGCTTTCGGGCGGCCAGCGCCAGCGCGTGGCCATTGCCCGTGCCATCCTCACCGACGCGCCGATTCTGGTACTCGACGAGGCGACGTCTGCCCTCGATAGCGAGTCCGAGGCGTTGGTGCAGGAAGCTCTCGAGAACCTGATGCGCGGCCGCACCTCCATTGTGGTGGCGCATCGCCTGTCCACCGTGGCGGCGCTCGACCGCATCGTGGTGCTGGCGGATGGCGAGATCGTCGAGGACGGCACGCATGTGCAGCTCGTCGAGGCGGGTGGCGAGTACGCGAGTCTGTGGAGCCGTCAGACCGGCGCATTCTTGGAGGCGTAAGCGTCTAGGACGTGGGACAATTGTGCCCATAAGTTTATTGTGCCGTTGAGCCGAGGAGTCGTTATGCCACGCGAGACCAATGCCGCCAAGCGCGAGCGCGCCATCGAGGTGTGTGAGCGCCTCAACCGTCGCTATGGCCCGGTCGAGTGCTTTTTGGACCACGAGAATCCCTTCCGCCTGCTGATCGCGGTGCTACTCTCGGCGCAAACGACCGACGCGCAGGTCAACAAGGTGACGCCGCGGCTGTTTGCCCAGTGGCCCACGCCCGAGGCCATGGCCGGGGCGAGCGTGGCTGACGTGGCGGACACCATTAAGTCACTCGGCTTTTATAAGAGTAAGGCCAAGCATGCCGTGGAGGCCGCCCAGATGATCGTTGCTGACTACGGCGGCGAGGTACCGGCCGACATGAAGGAGCTTGTAAAGCTGCCGGGCGTGGGGCGCAAGACGGCGAACATCGTACTCAACGTGGGGTACGGCATCGTGGAAGGCATCGCAGTGGATACGCACGTCAACCGCATTGCGCACCGCCTGATGCTGAGCCCCAAGACGCATGCCAAGGAGCCGCTCAAGACCGAGCAAGATCTGCTCAAGATTCTGCCGCATGAGTATTGGGAGTCGGTCAATCACCAGTGGATCACTTTTGGCCGCGAGATTTGCGATGCCCGTAAGCCCAAATGCGACGAGTGCCCGCTGGCGGATTTGTGCCCCAGCGTGCGCGTGACGGGGTAGGGCCCGGCACGTTTTGCCGGCGTCCGAAGGCTTTGGCCAATGTTGCGCAACACATTTGGGCTGCGAAGGCTCAATATGATGGCGACAGATGCCGTTTGTTGTGAGGGGATGCCCGAATATGTTTTGCACCAAGTGTGGCTCCGAGATGCCCGACGGAACCGATTTTTGCACGAACTGCGGGGCGCGCATGGGCACCACTTCTCCGGCGGCCGCGCCTGCTGAGTCCGCACCGATGCCGGCGGCAGGGATGCCTTCCGTGCAGGGCGCCGTACAAAAGAAATCGCATAAGCGAGCGGTGATTATCGGCATGTGCGTGGCAGGCGTGCTCGTTGCCGGCGGTGCCGCTCTGGCACTGACCGGCGTACTGGGTCCGCTTGGGCAGGGCAACTCATCGCAGATTACGGTGCTGGGGTCCGACGAGGGTTCGGCCGAGCACAAGGACAAGGGAAGCGCCAAGGAAAAGCCGTCCGCCGACGAGGATGAGGCGGATGAGTCTGAGCAGACCGGCAGCAGTGTAAAGGTCGACCTCAATGACCAGGCAACCTATGCCGCCGCGAATCTGTTCCTGTCGAACTTTACGGAGGAACACTTCGATCGGGACTGGTATCAGACAGGTGCTTTCGATTCGACTGATGGGCTTTCTGATGACGAGAAATACAAGCTGGTCAAGTTTATCTGGTGCCATTTTATTGACAACGCGCCGTATCGAATCGAGAAAGGCGACTATGACAACGGTCACTATCAGCGCATGGCGACCGATGTGATCAATAGGGAGCTCAATCGCCTGACGGGTCTGACGCTCTCGGATGCTGACATGACCTTTGATAAAGGGTCGGGTGGGCAGATGCTTGCTGATTCGGCCGAAGCGCATGACGGGTACCTGTACCTGAAGCAGGAATACGGCCAGGGGAATTACAACCCACCGTGTGCCATCGTTACGGGCGCGACTGACCTTGGCGACAACATCTACGAGCTCACCTATGAAGTCTACAGTGCTGGCGGCATGTTACTTCCTTCCGACATTCCCGAGAGCACCTACGGCCTGCCAAAGGATCAGTTCATCGCCGCAATTCAAGCGGACGCATCCAGGGGCCGTATCGAGACTTGCACGGTCCGCGTCGCGCAGGGTGACGGCGCCCCGACCTTCACGCTGCTTAAAATGGGCGTCTACGATTAGACTCGGCGTATAGCTCACTCTGATAACGCCAGGCGGCTCGTCCGTCTGGCGTTTTTTGCGGGGCCGGGCTTGCCCTTGGGTTGGAGTCCTCTCCATGCGCTACCATGACAAACAATGAACTTTGACGTACGACCCGCCGAGCTTGCCCCGGCGGGCTTTTGGTGTTGCGATGCCGGAGGACCATATGCTCATTCACCGTATAGCCGCGCAGCTCTACACTGCCGAGGCCTTGCAGACCGTCGAGGCCGGACTCGATGCCGGCGAGGACGTGACGCTGGCCGTGTCGCAGTCGGGCCGCACGCTTATGGCCGCCGCCCAGTTTGCGCGCCGTCCGCGCCCCACGGTCTATATCGTAAGTGGCGAGGACGCGGCCGATCGCGCCGCGCGTAGCCTTGCCGCCTACGTGGGCCTAGCGCACGTGTGCCGTTTTCCCGAGCGCAAGGACTATCCGTGGCGCGAGCAGGCGCCCGACGACGCCGTGGTGGCGCAGCGCTGCGAGGCTCTGGGGCGCATCGTGCGCGGGGACAACTGCATCATGGTTGCCTCGGCCCGTGCGCTGCTGCGCTGCGTGCCGCCGGTCGAGAGCCGCTACTGGGAGTCCACGACCTTTGCGGTGGGCGAGGAGATTCCTTTTGACGAGGTGCCGCATCGCCTGGTGGGCATGGGCTACACCAATGCCGGCGCCGCCGACGCGCCCGGCTTGTTCCGCGTGCACGGCGACACCGTCGAGGTGTTCCCCGCGCAGGAGAAGGCACCCGTGCGCATTGAGTTCTTTGGCGACGAGATTGATCGCATCCGCCGCATGGTGAGTTCCACGGGGCAGACCATCGGCAACGAGGACAGCATCGAGATTTTCCCCTGTCGCGAGCTCGCACTCACCGACGACGCCGTCCACAACATGCATGTGGCGCTCTATCGTGCCAGCCAAGACGACAGCAAACTGGCGGCGCTGCTCGAGATGGTGGATGCGCGCATCGTCACGCCCGAGCTCGATCGCTTTTTGCCGGTGATGTACGGCCAGACCGTGAGCCCGCTGGCGCACGTGAGCGGCAAGGCGCTCGTGGTGCTGTCCGAGCCGCGCTCGCTGTTCGACGATTGCCTGCGTGCCTACGAGGATATCGAGGCACGTGCCGGCGAGGCGGGGGTCGACCGTCTGGACGGCCTGTACGTGCGTGCCCAGCAACTCGACTTTGGTGCCCAGCAGCGCCTTAACTACGTGAGCTTGATTCGTGCCGGCGGTGCGGTGACGGCAGAGCTCAAGATTGAGCAGCCGGCCATCGCGGGCTCGGACAATCGCTTTATGACGCGCATCCAGGAGGTCGTGGGCAAGCGCTATGCCTGCGTATTTGCCATCCCCGACCGCGGTGCGCGCGAGTCGATGGAGCTCACCTTTGGCGATGAGGGTATTACTTTTGAGGAGTCGCTGACGGCCGCGCCCGAAAACGCGGGCGCTATTGGCGACCGTGTGCGCGTGGCAGCGGCGGATTCTGCCGATCGTGCTGTCCGCCAGGATGCTCATGCTGCAATTCGCGAACGCAAGGCCGACGCGCTCAACGCCCGCTCGCTCGAGGCAGGTGCCGCCCAGGCTGCCGCCGGCGCCACCGTGCCCACCATCTCGCGCGGACGCGTGACCTTTGTCGATGCCGCCTTGCCGCAGGGCGTGGTGGTGCCCGATGCCAACCTGGCCGTGTTCTCGATCGCCGACCTCAACGCCCGCATGGACGCCAACCGCGCGCGCAGCCGCCGCAAGGTGGACATTACGCAGATCACGTTTCCGTTTAAGCCGGGCGACTACGTGGTGCACGCCACTCACGGCATCGCGCTCTTTAGCGAGATCGCGCGCCAGGAAGTGGGCGGCAAGGAGCGCGACTACTTTTTGCTGGAATATGCCGACGGCGACAAGCTCTACGTGCCGCTCGAGCAGGTTGACCGCATCACACGCTATGTTGGCCCCGACGGCGACAAGCCGCGCCTGACCAGGCTCAACACCGCCGACTGGACGCGCGCCACCAACAAGGCGCGCAAGAACGCCAAAAAGCTGGCGTTTGACCTGGTCGACCTGTATACGCGCCGCTCGTCGATTACCGGTATCGCCTGTCCGCCCGACACGCCCGAGCAGATTGAGATGGAGGAGAGCTTCCCCTACGACGAGACGCGCGACCAGCTGGAGGCTATCGCTGACATTAAGGCGGACATGGAGGCGCCCAAGCCCATGGACCGCCTGCTGTGCGGCGACGTGGGTTTCGGCAAGACCGAGGTCGCCCTGCGCGCGGCGTTTAAGTGCGTGGACTCCGGCCGCCAAGTCATGGTGCTCTGTCCCACGACCATTCTGGCCCAGCAGCACTACGAGACGTTCTTTGAGCGCTTTGCCCCGTTTGGCCTCGAGGTCGAGGTGCTCAGCCGCTTCCGCACCCCGGCGCAGCAAAAGCGCGCGCTCAAGGCGTTTGCCGAGGGCACGATCGATGTGCTCATCGGCACGCACCGCTTGCTTTCTGCCGACGTGAACCCCAAGAACCTGGGCATGGTGATCATCGACGAAGAGCAGCGCTTTGGTGTGCAGCACAAGGAGCAGCTCAAGAACCTGCGTGAGCAGATTGACGTGCTCACGCTTTCGGCAACGCCGATTCCGCGAACCATGCAGATGGCCACGAGCGGCGTGCGCGACATGAGCCTGATCACCACGCCGCCGACCGGGCGCCGCCCCGTGATCGTGCACGTGGGGGAGTACGACCCCGATG
Organism: Collinsella aerofaciens; assembly: GCF_028207065.1. Classification (GTDB taxonomy): domain Bacteria; phylum Actinomycetota; class Coriobacteriia; order Coriobacteriales; family Coriobacteriaceae; genus Collinsella; species Collinsella aerofaciens_AR. The sequence goes on along the minus strand of NZ_JAQLFP010000010.1, from coordinate 56,698 downwards.
TGGTGAGCGCGGCGATTCGCCTGGAGGTGGGTCGCGGCGGCCAGGTGTACTACGTGTCCAACCGCGTCAAGACCATCGACGACGCCGTGGCGCGCGTGCACGAGGCCGCGCCCGAGGCGCGCGTGGGCGTGGCGCACGGCAAGATGAGTCCGCGCGAGGTCGAGGACGTGATGATCGAGTTCGCGACCAAAAAGATCGACGTGCTCATCGCCACGACCATCGTGGAGAGCGGCATCGACAACGCGTTCGCCAACACGCTCATCATCGAGGACTCGCAGCGCCTGGGCCTGGCACAGCTCTACCAGCTCAAGGGCCGTGTGGGCCGTTCTGCCACACAGGCCTACGCATACTTTATGTTCCCGGGCGAGCTGCCGCTCACCGAGGAGGCAACGGCGCGCCTGACCGCACTGTCCGAGTTCCAGGACTTGGGCAGCGGCATGCGCATCGCCATGCGCGACCTGGAGATTCGCGGCGCCGGCTCGCTCATGGGCGCCGAGCAGCACGGCAATCTGTCGAGCGTGGGCTTTGACCTGTTTACACAGATGCTGGGCCAGGCCGTGGCCGAGGCGCGCGGCGACGACGACGCCGGCGTGGAGGCGGCGAGCGTGGGCATTAACCTGCCGGCCGATTACTTCTTGTCCGAGGAGTACCTGCCGGCGGTGGATCAGCGCGTGCTCGTGTACCGTAAGCTCGCAGCGGCCGAGGACTTGGAGAGCATCGATGAGGTGCAGGAAGAGACCGAGGCCGCGCATGGCGAGCTGCCGTTGGCAGGGCTCAACCTGTTCAACCGCGCGCGCATCCGTATTCGCGGCGAGCGCCTGGGGCTCGAGAGCGTCACGCTCAGCGGCGGTCGCATCACGTTTTTGGGCGTCGACGTGCCCAAGAAGGTGGCCTTTGAGCTTAAGACCCGCTATGGCGCGGTGAGCTTCCCCAAGAGCCGCAAGCTGTCGGTGCCCTACAAGGCGGGCGCCGGTGTGGGCAGCGGCCTGGGCCGCGGTCTCGACGCCAACGACGAGGCCGGTCCCGTGGCGGCCGCACTCATGCTGCTGCAGCAGCTGGGTGCTAGCGATGATGAATAACAGGTAGGTGGCGTGGCGGGACAAGGATTCTTTGCCCCGCCACGTTGCAGGTTGAAAACTTCGCCCGATGGAAAGGAAAGCATGTTCGGGTACATCTATAAGAAAGACGTCGCCGCTATCGCGGTCGTCCTGTGCCTTTGTCTGGGCGTGGGCAGCTTCTTCGATTACCAGATCTCGAGCGCGCTGTTCAACATCGCCAGCATGTACGGCCGCTTTATCGAGGCCGCCGGCGAGCTGCCGTTTGAGCTGACGGCGAGCGTCGCAGGCGTTATGCTCGTACGCGCGGTGCGTCCCGACTCCAGGGGGAGCAAATGGCTCGCCGTGCTGGGCGTTCTGGTCAACGTGGGCCTGGTCGGCTACGAGATCGTTTCGTCCCTGCGGGTTGGCGGCAAACTCATCGTGGTTCAGTTGGTGCTGACGTTTGTGCTGGTCATCGCGGCCAACCTCATCGCCTATCGCCTTACGCGCGACACCGCGCCCGACGATCTCACGCGCTGGGCGTTGATGGTGCTTGCCGTGTGGGTCGCTCAGGCCATTATCCTCAACGTGATCGTCAAGCCACTGTGGTCGCGCCCGCGCATGCGCGTGATCGAGGTGACGCAGGGGCTCGATTTTCAGCCGTGGTGGGTGATCGGCAACCCCGACAAGTGGACCTATATCGCCGCCGGCGTGATCAAGGACGGCTTTAAGTCGTTTGCGAGCGGACACACGGCACACGCGGCGATCGGCCTTATGCTCGCCGGGCTTCCCGCGGCGGCCTTTAAGGAAAAGCCGTCGCGCCGCCGCGCGGTCTTTTGGGTCGCCGCTGTGGTTGCGGCGTTCGTCGCCTTTGGTCGTATCGTGATCGGTGCGCACTTTTTGAGTGACGTGAGCTGCGGCTTTGCCCTGGTGCTGGCGCTTGAGTGCCTTGCCGCGCGCATTGCCTATCCGAGCGGCGTACAATAGCGGCACCTGAATCATCGGGCTCGTGCCCGGCTAGAGAGGATTACCATGCTCGCGTTTAACAACGACTATTCCCACGGCGCACATCCGGCAGTGCTGCAGGCGCTCGTCGACACTAATATGGAGCCGCAGCCCGGCTACGGCACCGATGCACACACCGAGCGTGCCAAGCGGCTCATCCGTGAGGCCTGTCAGGCTCCCGATGCCGACGTATTTTTCCTGGTGGGCGGCACACAGGCCAACGCGACGGTGATTGACATGCTGCTTGCGCCCTACGAGGGCGTCGTTGCAGCCGAGACCGGCCACGTTGCCTGCCACGAGGCGGGTGCCATCGAGTTTGGCGGCCACAAGGTGCTTACCATTCCCGGCTACGAGGGCAAGATGCATGCCGAGGAGCTCGACAGCTATATCCAGGCGTTTTACGAAAACGAGAGCTACGAGCACACGGTGTTCCCAGGTGCCGTGTACGTGAGCCTATCGACCGAGTACGGCACGCTGTACTCCGCCGCCGAGCTTGCGGCGATTCATGCGGTGTGCCAGAAGCGCCAGATTCCGCTGTTTGTGGATGGCGCCCGTCTGGCCTATGCGCTGGCGGCCGATGAGTGCGACATTACCCTGCCCGAGCTGGCGCAGCTGTGCGACGTGTTCTACATTGGCGGCACCAAGTGCGGCGCGCTTTGCGGCGAGGCCGTGGTGTTTTGCGGCATGCACGCTCCGGCACACCCCATTCCGCGCATTAAGCAGCACGGAGCGCTGCTGGCCAAGGGCCGTCTGACGGGCGTTCAGTTTGAGGCGCTCTTTACCGACGGCCTGTATTTTGAGATTGGCCGCCAGGCGATTGAGACGGCGCAGGCGCTTCGTCGCGTGCTGCATGAGCGCGGCTACCAGTTCTTCTTGGAGACGCCCACCAACCAGCAGTTTGTGATTTTGCCCAACGAGGACATGGCCCGCATTCGCGAGCATGCTTCGATCGAGTACTGGGAAAAGTACGACGAGACCCACACCGTGGTGCGCTTTTGCACCAGCTGGGCCACGACACAGGAGGACATCGACGCGCTGGCGGCTGTCCTGTAGGTTGATGTAATGACGAGGGGCCGCCTTGCGCCTGGGTTTGGCGCAAGGCGGCCTTTGCTTTTGAGAGGGGCTGTATGGCCAAGATGTCCGAGCCGACGATTCGCCTGGCGACGCCCGATGATGCGCCGGCATTGCTTGCCATTTATGAGCCGTATGTGCTCAAGACGGCGATTACCTGCGAATACGAGGTGCCGAGCGTTGAGGAGTTCGCCGGGCGCATCGAGCGTACGCTCAAGCGCTACCCGTATTTGGTGATGGAGCTGGACGGGCTTCCGGTAGGCTATGCCTATGTGAGCCCGCTCAACAACCGCGAGGCCTATGACTGGTCGGTCGAGACGTCGATTTACCTGGCACGCGACGTGCGCCACGGCGGGCTGGGCCGCAAGCTGCACGATGCGCTCAAGCAGTGCCTGATCGCGATGGGCATCACCAACATGTGCGCGCTCATCGCCGTGCCGCACGACAAGGACGACGAGTATCTAACGCACAACAGCCAGGACTTCCATGCCCATATGGGATATCGCTTGGTGGGTGCTTTCGACCGCTGTGCCCAAAAGTTCGGCCGCTGGTACGACATGTGCTGGATGGAGCTGGTCCTGGCCGAGCGCACCCCCAACCAGTCCAAACCAACCTGGTTCCCCGACCTTCCCGCCTAAAACCACCACGGAGGCGTCTGTCCCCATTGTGGTGGTTAGCCGATGGGCTCGGTGTATTTGGCGCGGTCGGTGCGTTGGATGCGCTTGGAGACATGGAGCGGGCGGCCGTCGGTGTCGTAGACGTAGTCAGTGATCAAGATCAGCGCCTGCCCACGCTCAACGTTGAGCAAAAACGCCTCGTTTTGCGAGGCATAGCACACCTCAAAGGTCTTATGCCCCTGTGCCGGCGCGCGATGGAATTCTTGGCGCAGCGTGGCGTAGAGCGAACCGTTGATATCGCGATCGATGAGCGATCCAAAGCTTGGCGGCAAATAGGTGGTCTCCAGGCACAGTGGCGCATCGTCCAGATAACGCAGACGGACAAGTTTGACGAGCTTGCTGCCCACGGTAGCGTCAAAGAACTTGGCCACGCTGCCCGTTGCCTTGGCAAAGCCCGAGTCCACGGTACGCGTGGTGGGCTTCATGCCCTGACCCTGTACCTGTGCCGTGTAGCTCGAAAACACCAGGTTGTTCTCGTGGAGCGCCGGCGTGTCGGCCACAAAGGCACCGCGCCCGCGCTCGGTGCGAAGCAGGCCCTCATCGACGAGCACCTTAAGGGCGTGGCGCACGGTGCTGCGCGACAGCCCCGATTCGTCCATGAGCTCCATCTCGGACGGCAGCTTGTCTCCACGGGCGTAGGTGCCGGCGGCGATGCGGTCGCGCAGCGTGCTCGCCAGACGCTCGTATTGGGTCAGTTTCTTTTTAGATGAAGCGCTCATACGACTAACCTGTATCTAACTTGTATGCTTGCCTAATCAAGCATGTATCCAATACAACAATAAAACTGCTGGTAACGAGTCATCGAAAACCTTACCAGCATAATTTCTAAGACAAATATAGCATACAACTAGTCGACATAGCCAAAACATGTATGTAACTTGTATGCCATCGAGAGCATCAAACGAGAAGAAAGGCTGATGCACGATGACTACTCAGGAACAGGTTAAGGATGTCGTCTCCCAGGTTTTGGCTGACAAGGCAGACAAGGGCGGCATCAAGCGCGTCGTGTGGATTGGCGCCGGCGGATCCAACGGCGGCAACTATCCTGCCCAGTACTTTATGGAGCACGAGGCCACGCAGGTCGTGAGCTCCAGCTACACCAGCAACGAGTTCGTGCACGCAACCCCCGCCTACGTTAACGAGAACACCCTGGCCGTCGTCGTGTCCATGCGCGGCACCAAGGAGACCATCGTCGCCGCCCAGGTCGCCAAGGACCACGGCGCCAGTACCATCGCCATCTATGTTGACGAGTCCGGCCTCACCGAGGTCTGCGACTACAAGATCCAGTATGACAGCCTGGCCGTCGACGAGTCCTGCATGGGCCGTACCAACTCCGCCGTCGTGACCATGATCGCCATGGAACTCACGCAGCAGACCGAGGGCTATGCCGAGTACGAGACCGCTATGGCCGCCTTCGACCTGGTTGACCCCATCTATCGCAAGGCCGTCGAGTACACCCGTCCGCTCGCCGCCAAGTGGGCCGAGCAGAACGCCGACAAGCCCTGCATCAACGTCATGGCTCAGGGTCCGCTCTTTGGTGCCGCCTACGTCTTTAGCATCTGCAACGTGCAGGAGATGCTGCAGATCGACTCCTGCACCATCAACACCTGTGACTTCTTCCACGGCCCCTTCGAGATCCTGGACAAGCGCACTTCGCTGTTCCAGCTCATCAGCGTCGGCCGCAGCCGCTGCAACGACGAGCGCGGCATCCGCTTCGTCAACCAGTACGGTGGCGAGCGCGTCTATCAGCTCGACGCCAAGGAGCTCGGCCTCAACGACATCAAGGACAGCGTGAGCGAATACTTCAACCACCTGATCTTTGCGCCGATCCTCAACAACGTGTATATGCGCGCGCTTTCTGCCGTCACTCACAAGGACTACATGACGCGCCGCTACATGTGGAAGCTGGACTACTAGTTACGCCGTTCTACCGAACGGCGTAACGGCTCGACGCTGCGCGCCCGGCATTTGGCCAATCTGCCGTTCAATTTCAAAGGCGCGACCAGAAGGTCAGCGCCTTTTCATCTCACGGCACCTTGGCTCAAATGACGGGCGCTCGCTGACGTTGCCAAAACGTCGGCGTCGTCGTGTTTGTTAAGGGGTTGGTGCATTGGGGACAGGTTACTTTGCACCAAGTTGGTGCATATGAACCTGGCCTCTTTGCACTAATGGGTTGTAGCGGAAAAGCAGATTTTCCCGTCTGCCGATTTGTGCCTTGAAAAATGTATATAACGACTATAACGTAGTGTGAAACATATTGGAAACAATACCGAGGAGGCTGCGTTGAAGAAAAGCAATCTGGGCTATGTGCTGGTGCTGATCGCCGCGCTCATGTGGGGCAGCATCGGAATCTTTGTAAACGGCATCTCGGCCATGGGCGTTACGTCCCAGAGTATGGCTGCCTTTCGCTTGTTGTCGGGTGCCGTCTTAATGGCTCCGGTCTTGGCATTCATGGGTTGCCAGGGAGGTGCTCGTGAGGGAAAGGCATCGGGTCCCCTGGCACTGTTCAAGGCAAGTCCTAAAGAGCTTGTTCCTTGTGCGCTTCTTGGCATTATCGGCCTCGCCACCGCTAACACGCTTTATTACGAGTGCATGGGCGAGGTGGGCATGTCCACGGCCTCGGTGCTGCTTTACACCTCGCCGGTGTTTGGCGTCATGCTCGGTCGCGTACTTTATCGCGAGGATGTGACTCCCAACAAGCTCGTTGCCATCGCTTTTAACATCGGTGGCTGTGTACTTGCAGTGACCGATGGCGACCTTTCCGGTTTTCATTTTTCGGTTTGGGGCGTCACGTCGGGCGTGATTGCGGGCTTTTGTGGCGCGTCGCTCGCGGTGTTTAGCCGGATAGCAACCAAGACGGTCCACCCGCTGGCTGTCACGTTTTGGGGCCTTGTTTTTGGCGGTGCGGTTATGGCGGCTATCGCGGCTCCGTGGCCAGATGTCGCCGCAGCAATGTCGCCACAGCTGCTGCTGCTGTTCCTTGGCTTTGGACTCATCCCCACAGCCGTGGCCTATGTCTTATATATGCAGGGTCTGTCCATGGGGCTCGAGACGTCGAAAGTTCCCGTCGTAATGTCATTCGAGACGGTCGTCACCGTGCTGCTGGGCATTGGTGTCTACGCCGAGCCCGCCGGTACGATCAAGGTTCTGGGCATCGTTTTGGTGCTCGCGTCCATCGTGATCATGAACACCGACTTTTCCAAGCTGCGCAACAGTGTGTTTGTCGACCATGTCATTGAGAGCATGACCTTTAAGCCCAACGCGTGGTGGACGGAGAAATCGCAGGACATGGATCTGTTCCGCGAGCGCACGGGCATTACGCTGGAGCCCACCGTGCAGGAAAGCCCCTGGTACTTCGTGCGATAGGGGATTGGCGGAGTGTTTGAGCAGGTAGCGCCCGGCGTTTGGCCGGGCGGTGCCTAGCCAGCGCCGACCTACCCAAGACCATCGTTTCGATTGCGTTAAACCCGCCAACGGTCGTTTTTCACCCGCGAACGGTTTATATACTAATTAGCAAAATAAGCAACGTATAAGACGTTATAATGACCATAACGAAAAGGAGGAGGCAAGATGAATCAGATCATTCTCGCATCTCATGGCGGCCTGGCCGCAGGCGCCAAAGACACGCTCGAGATGGTTCTCGGCGACGTGTCGAACGTCCACGTCGTGTCGCTTGCTCGTGACGACAAGGAGCCCATCACCAATAAGGTGGACGCCATGATCGCCACGTTCAACGCGGACGACACCGTCTATGTGCTGACCGATATGCTCGGCAGCTCGGTCAACAACAGCATGGTCGAGCTTTCCAAGAACGGCACGAAGTTCACGGTTGTCAGCGGTTTCAACATTCCGCTGGCACTGACGCTCGCTATGAGCCCCGCCCCCGTCAAGGGTGCCGAGCTCGCGGCCCTCATCAACGAGGCCCGCACCGGTCTGACCAACCCCAACGCACCGGTCGAGGTCGCCGCGGCTCCCGCCAAGAAGGCCAAGGCGTCCCGTCACAGCTCCGGTCCCGCCAAGATCGTCCTCGCACGTCTTGACTACCGTCTGCTGCACGGCCAGGTCGTCTTTACCTGGACCACCAAGGTTCAGGCCGAGCGCATCATCGTCGTCGACAACGCTGCCGCCAACGATGACATCAAGAAGGGCGCTCTTAAGCTGGCCAAGCCCCAGGGCGTGCGCCTGAACGTCTTCACCGTCGAGCGTGCCCTCGCCAAGATGGACAAGCTCAACACCCTCGGCGAGCGCGTCATGTTCGTCTTTGGCAACACTGCCGAGATGCTGCAGTTCTGCCAGGGCTACAAGCTCGACGCCATCAACCTGGGCGCCACCGCCAACCACGACGGTGCCGAACAGGTCGGCGGCAAGGACAGCTCCGTCTTCTTCGACGCCACCCAGAAGGCCGACGTCAACCAGCTGCTCGACATGGGCATTAAGCTCTATGTCCAGCAGACCCCTACGTATCAGAGCGTCGACATCGACGCCAAGCTGTAATCAACCAGGCTTTTGCCTGACTGAAAGGAGAAGGGTATGAATACGTTCATCAGTGCGGTGCTCGTCGGCCTCGTCGGCGTGTTCTGCATGTGGGACTCCCGCCTGCTCGGTCGTCTTAACTTCGAGCAGCCCCTCGTTGGCGCTACGCTCGTCGGTCTGCTGCTGGGCGATGTGCCCACCGGCCTTGCCGTCGGTGCCGCCGTCGAGCTCGTGTCCATGGGCCTGGTGCAGGTCGGCGCCGCCGTTCCGCCCGATATGGTCCTGGGCGGCATCGTGGCCGCTGCCTTTGCGTGCCTGACCGATGCTTCCGCCGAGACCGCCATGACGATCGCCATCCCGGTCGCCGTCCTGGGTCAGCTCCTCGGCATCGTGTTCCGTTCCATCATCGCCGCCCTCACCCATGTGGCAGATAGCGCGATCGATAACGGAAAGTTCAAGACCGCCTATCGCATGCACATCTGCGCCGGCTCCGGTCTGTACGCCGTCATGTACTTCCTGCCGATCTTCCTCGCCGTCTTTGTTGGCACCGACCTGGTTCAGGCCATCGTCAACATGGTTCCCGAGTGGCTGTCCACTGGTCTTAACGTTTCGACCAAGATCATGACCGCCTACGGTTTGGCCCTGCTGCTCACCATGATGATCAAGAAGGGTATGACTCCGTTCCTGTTCATCGGTTTCCTGCTCGCCGCTTACCTCAACCTGTCCGTCATCGCGGTCGCTCTGATCGGTGTGTGCCTGGCTGTCGTCTTCATGGGCTTCAAGTTCAACGGTTCCCATGCAGCCGCCGGTGTCGATTCCGACTACGATCCGCTCGAAGACGACGAAGACTAAGGAGGAACACACTATGGCAACCGCAACCAAGGACGTGTCCCTGAACAAGAAGGTCAGCCAGTTCTTCTGGCGCTCCTGGGCCATCCAGGCCTCTTGGAACTACGAGCGTCAGATGAACATGGGCTTCCTCTACGGCATGGTTCCCACGCTCGATCGCCTCTATCCGGACGAGTCCGACCCCAAGCAGCTCGCTGCTAAGAAAGAGGCTTACCACCGTCACATGGCGTTCTACAACTGCACCCCGCAGACGAGCGCTTTCATCCTGGGCCTCGCCGCCTCCATGGAGGAAGAGTACGCCAAGGATCCCGAGAACTTCGACCCCGATTCGATCAACGCGGTCAAGACCTCCCTTATGGGTCCGCTTTCCGGCATCGGTGACTCCTTCTTCCAGGGCACCATCCGCGTTATCGCCTTTGGCCTGGGTGTTCAGCTGGCTCAGCAGGGCTCCATCATGGGCCCGATCCTGGCCATGCTCATCTCCATCGTGCCCTCTGTGCTGATCACGTGGTTCGCAGCCAAGATCGGCTATCAGGGCGGCCACGAGTACCTGAGCAAGCTCCAGGGCGGCGACCTCATGGAGAAGCTCATGTATGTCTGCGGCATCGTGGGTCTTATGTCCGTGGGCGGCATGATCGCTACGCTGATCGGCGCCACCACCCCGCTGCAGTTCGCTGAGGGCACCGTCGTGATTCAGGACATCCTGGACGGCATGATGCCCCAGATGATCTCCCTCGGCCTCACCGGCCTTATGTACTGGCTCATCAAGAAGAACGTCAACACCGGTTGGCTTCTCGTGATCGCCATCGTGGGCGGCATCGCCCTCTCCGCGGCCGGCATCCTGGCCTAGTCGCGACCAAGCGTCTAACCGCTTTCCCCGGGGGCCTGCCTGGCATCCCATACCCCAGGCAGGCTTCCATCCCTAGATGTGTCAAAGGGACAGTTCCTTTGACACATCCTCAACGGGCCGGCGACTCGGTCCAAACCACGGTAACCCTGCGAGCGCCCGGCAATGTGGCGCCGCAAAAAATCGAAAGGAATGTGTCAGATGTACGAGATCGACCTTAACCTCCCTAAGCAGATCGTCGCTGACGTCCTGTCCAACCACGAGATCCACAGCGTCGCCTTCGTCGGCTGCGGTGCTTCCATGTCCGACCTTTACCCTGCCAAGTACTTCCTGGCCAACAACACGGACAAGCTGAACGTTCAGATCTTCACCGCTAACGAGTTCAACTACGACACGCCTTCCTGGGTCAACGAGCACACCTTCGTGATCACCTGCTCCCTCGGTGGCTCCACGCCCGAGACCGTCGAGGCCAACAAGACCGCCAAGAAGCACAACTGCCCGGTCGTCTCCCTCACCAACAAGGCCGGCTCCGCTCTGACCGTCGACGCCGACCACGTCATCGTTCACGGCTTCCATGCCAACTACGCTGCCAAGTGCGAGAAGCCTGGCTACGCCATCGCTCTTGCTCTCGAGATCCTTCAGCAGACCGAGGGCTATGACCACTACGAGGACATGATCACCGGCCTCACCAACGTCTTCGAGCTCTGCGAGAACGCCGCTCAGTCCGCCAAGGGCCTCGCCAAGCAGTTCGCCCAAGACTTCAAGGACGACAAGATGATCTACTTCATGGCCTCCGGTGCCTCCGAGAAGATGGCTTATTCTCACGCCGCCTTCCTGTTCACCGAGATGCAGTGGATCGACGCCGCCGCCTACAACACCGGCGAGTACTTCCACGGCCCGTTCGAGGTTTCCACCGAGGGTAAGCCCTACGTCTTCTTCATGTCCGACGGTGCTACCCGTCCGATGGACGCTCGCGCCCTCACCTTCCTTAAGCGCATGGGCGCCAAGGTCGCTCTGATCGACTCCAAGGACTACGGCCTGGCTGACGCCGTGCCGGCGAGCGTCGTCACCTACTTCAACCCGCTGCTGCACCTCGCCGTTATGCGCGAGTACGGCAACCAGATCGCCGAGGCCCGTCAGCACCCGCTGACCATGCGTCGCTACATGTGGAAGCTTTCCTACTAATCACAAGTAAGTAGACCTTACGGGTTGATTGAGAGGGGATGGGGTTTACACCCCGTCCCCTTTTCTGTTTTGGGAGGGCGTGTTCGTTGCGCCGCAAAACCCCAGATAAAACCTACCAAAATAAACCTGTCTCTTTTTGGCAGGTGGGAGGAGATGCGTATGATCAAGGCAGTGCTGTTTGATATGGACGGCGTGCTGGTCGATACCGAGTGGTTCTACAACCGTCGCCGCGTGGCGTTTATGGAGGAGAAGGGCTTCCACTTTGACGAGATTCCCGATCTTTCGGGGTCTAACGAGCCTGCCATTTGGGAGGCGCTGGTGCCCGACGATGTCGAGCTGCGCGAGCGCCTGCGTGTGGAGTACAAGCAGGTCTACAGCCCGGTCCACCCCGTTCCGTATGCCGAGCTGCTCAACGAGCAGACGGAGCCGGTGATGCGCGAACTGCACGAACGCGGCGTGAAGTGTGCCATCGCGAGCTCGTCCTACCGCGAGCTCATCGACGAGCTGGTTGAGATTGCCGGTATCGCCGACGTGCTGGACTACACCATCAGCGGTCACGAGTGCAGTGCGTTTAAGCCCGACCCCGAGATCTACCTGCGTGCCATGGAGACGCTGGGAGTTGACCCCGCCGAGTGCCTGGTTATCGAGGACTCGCCGTTGGGCATCGAGGCTGGCAAGCGCTCCGGCGCCCGCGTCCTGGCACTGCGTCCGCATGAGGGCGTCAACCTGGACCAGTCCGCCGCCGACGTCGTCATCGACAACCTGACCGACATTTTGGCCGCTCTGTAGTGTCAATCCACCGCGAGAAGCACTGGTTCACGCGTCATTTGCTGCAGATTGGCTTAATTTGGCATCAATTTAGATCCGTTTGGCTTCGATTCGGGCTAAGTGAGTAGACTTTTTGGCGCAGGCCGGGCACAAAGCGTTTCTGACTTAGTAAAACCGCAGGTCACAGAGGTGGCTGTTATTGGCTGTGCTCGGGAGGTCGCGAAAAGTCTACTCACTTAGAATTTGGGCCTTTGGTTGTGGGGTTACCGGTCCCGTTTTGGTTGTCGAGAGAGGGTGAATTGAGGCGCCCTCTGTCGCTCCATGCTACAATCGCCGACATGCCCCACAACTACATCTGCCTTCGAAGGGAGCCTACGTGGCGAACGCCATCGATCAGCTCACGGACCGCGTGCTCGTGCTCGGCCGCCTTACCATCGTTCGCCGCGCTATTACCGCTGTGGCGGTCACCATATCAGCCGTTCTCCAGACATTTCTGATCCAGGCGTTCATTCAGCCCGCCGATCTGCTTCCGAGCGGTCTCACAGGCGTCGCGGTCCTGCTCGATCGCGTTACCTCGCTTGGCGGCGTTCATATCGACATCTCGCTCGGCATGCTCGCGCTCAACATCCCCGTGGCGCTCCTATGCTGGAGCGGCATTAGCAAGCGTTTCGTCATCTTCTCGATGATGCAGGTCATGCTCTCGTCGCTGTTCCTCAACATCTTTCATTTCGCCCCGTTTTTGGGCGACAAGATCATGCTCATCATTTTTGGTGGCGTGGTCTCGGGTCTGGGTGCTGCCATCGCGCTCAAGTCCGGTGCATCAACCGGCGGCACCGACTTTATCGCGCTATGGGTCTCCAACCACACGGGCAAGACCATCTGGGGTGTCATCTTTGGTTTCAACTGCTTTATCCTGGCGATCTTTGGCTTTATGTTTGGCTGGGACAACGCGGCGTACTCCATCGTGTTCCAGTTTATTTCGACCAAGACCATCGACAGCTTCTATCATCGCTACGACCGTGTGACGCTGCAGATCACAACGCGCAAGGCCGATGAGGTCATGACCGCCTATGTTGACCATTTTCAGCATGGTATTAGCTGCGCCGAGGTCATCGGCGGATACAGCCGTGAAAAGATGTACCTGCTGCACACCGTTGTCTCGACCTACGAGAGCCAGGACATTATCAAGCTAGTGTGCGACATTGATCCCGGCGCCGTGATCAATGTGTTCCACACGCTCAACTTTGTGGGCGGCTGGTGGGGCGGTCATGTCGACGAGCCCATGCCCACGGCCGTTCCCGATCCCGACAAGCCCGCTCGCATAGCGAGTCGTCAGGCGCGCCTCAGTGAACAGGACAGCCTGCAGCAGGACGACGGCAAGTAAGGATTTGCTGTATGTGGTGTATCGTTTTATCAAACTGAGATAACATATAAAAAGACGTTATATACGTATTAGTTATTTCGATATTTTGATAAGAGTGATCAGATATGCCTGCGCCCAAAAATGCACCGCTTTACCAGCAGATTTACGACGAGATCAAGGATGCGATTGAGAAAGGTGTTTATGCACCCAAGGAGCGTATTCCGTCCGAACTTGAGCTTGCCGAGCAGTACGAGGTGAGCCGCATTACGGTGCGCCGCGCCGTCGAGGAGCTCTGCTCCGATGGCTACCTGGTTAAGCAGCAGGGCCGCGGCACCTTTGTTTCCACGCCGCACATCAATCGCCAGTTTCACGCCTCGACGCTGCAGACGTTTACCGCGCTGTGTGCCGATAACGGCATGAAGGCCGGCGCGCATGTGGTCGATCGCCAGATCGTTCCGGCGCGCCAAAACGAGATGGAGTTTTTTGGCCTGCGGAAGGATGCGCTGCTGCTGCATATCAAGCGCGTGCGTACGGCCGACGGCGAGCCCATCTTTGAGGAGAACATTTTTGTGCCGTTTGACGCTTACCGTGAGCTGTTGACGGCCGATCTTGAGGACAAGTCGATTTTTGCCGAGGTCGAGCGTGTTGGCGGAACGCCGATTGTCTCGGTTGGCTACCGCACGGTCGAGGCCGTTCGCGCCAACGCCGAGCAGGCCGCCGAGCTGGGCATTGCCCCGCACGACCCGCTGCTCAACCTGCGTGCCGGCTTTATCGGCCCCAATGGCGAGCCGGTTTTGATGGGTAAGCAGTACTACGTGGGATCGCGTTACGTTATGGTCATGTAAGTTACGCGGTTTTACCAAACCGCGTAACGGGCCGACGCTGCGCCCTTGGTTCCGCCGTTCTAGCGAACGGCGGACCGGTCGACGCTGCAAACGCCCCTAAGCGGCAATCTGACGTTCAATCGTCGGTCGCGTACCGAAGTACGCTTCCCTCCTCTTTCACGTCACCTTGCTCGCTTAGGGGCGTTTTCGCTGACTTATGCTCAACCTGAGACGTTTCCACGCCTGTCAAGAGCTTAGCCGTTGGGGACGTTCTTAAACGACTAGTCATTCAAGAACGTCCCCAATGACTACCCGCAGAATGAGCGTGGCTGACAGCCGTACGGCACCGGTCCGCGTGGCGGCGTATAATCGGCGGCAGATGACTTGGACGTTAGGAAACCATGACCGATAGCATGCAACAGACGGCGCTCGACACGCTCGGCGCCTATTTTGGCTACACCTCGTTTCGCCCGGGACAGGACCGCATGGTCGATGCGATCCTTGCCGGTCGCGATGCGCTGGGTGTTATGCCCACGGGCGCCGGCAAGTCCATTTGCTACCAGGTACCCGCGCTCATGCTGCCCGGCATCACCTTTGTGGTGAGTCCGCTGCTGTCGCTTATGGAGGACCAGACCCGCGCGCTGCTCGCGGCGGGTGCGCGCCCCAGTTATCTCAACTCCAGCCTTACTCCGGCCCAGCAAAACACCGTGCTCAAGCGGGCGCGCGAGGGCCGCTACCAGCTTATGTACGTGGCGCCCGAGCGCTTGCTCGAGCCACGCTTTTTGGCCTTTGCGCAGGAGGCCGCGGCGGACGGCGGCATTGGCGTGCCGCTCGTGGCCATTGACGAGGCCCACTGCGTGAGCCAATGGGGCCAGGATTTCCGTCCCGCCTACCTGCAGATTCGTGAGTTCATCGATTCCCTGCCGCAGCGCCCCATCGTGGCGGCCTTTACCGCTACGGCGACTGAGCGTGTGCGCGCGGACATTCAGCAGATGCTCGGCCTGCAAAACCCCGCGACGGTGGTGACGGGCTTCGATCGCAAGAACCTCTACTTTGGCTGCGAGGAGATGGGCGACAAGGCCAAGGCCGCGTGGGTGCGCGACTATGTGATCGCGCATTCGAGCGAGAGCGGCATCGTGTATTGTTCGACCCGCAAGACAGTCGATGCGCTGGCAGGTGAGCTTGCCGAGGCGCTGGGCCCCAGCGGCATTCGCGTTGGCCGCTACCATGCCGGCATGGGCAACGACGCCCGTCGTCAAAGTCAACGCGCCTTTATCGACGACGATATTCAGGTGATGGTTGCCACCAACGCCTTTGGCATGGGCATCGACAAGCCCAACGTGCGCTACGTGATCCACAACAACGTGCCCGAGAGCATCGAGGCCTACTACCAAGAGGCAGGCCGCGCCGGCCGCGATGGCGATCCAGCCAGCTGCCACTTGCTGTGGAACGGCAACGATTTTCGCATGCGCCGCTTTTTGATCGACCGCGGCGATGCGGCCGACGAGGCGCTCGACGACGAGCAGCGCGCGTGGGCGCTCCAGAACCGTTATCGCCTGCTCAGCCAGATGGAGGGCTACTGCAATACCACAGGCTGTCTGCGCGAATACATGCTGCGCTACTTTGGCGACGAGGCCGCGGCCGAGCATGCGGCTGCGTCTGGTGCGGGCGCCACCGCCACGGACGACGCCGAGGGCTGCGGCAACTGCAGCAACTGCCTCACGCAGTTCGAGGTCGAGGACGTCACCGGTATGGCTCGCGCCGCCGTGCGCTATGTGGCCACGCGTCCCATGCGCTTTGGCAAGTCGCTCATCGCCGATGTGCTTCACGGCGGCAACACCGAGCGCATTCGCCAGATGCATCTGGACGAGGATCGCGGCTATGGTGAGCTGTCGAGCGAATCGGTCGGCCGCATCAAGGACATCATCGGCCAGCTGTGCGGCCGCGGTTATTTGGCCACCTCACAGGGGCAGTATCCGGTCGTGGGCCTGGGTCCGCGTGCCGGCGAGGTCGAGGACGAGGCGTTTGCCTTTACTGTTAAGCGCCGCGCGTCCAAGCGCAAGGCCTCGGCCCGCGCCCGCCGCGCAGTGGACCTGCTGCGCGAGGAGGCCGAGCTGGATCAGCGTCCGCGCGTGGGCGACGATGCCGAGCTGTTCGAGCGCCTGCGCGCCCTGCGCAAGGAGATCTCGACCGAGCTGGAGATGGCGCCGTATATGGTCTTCTCCGACAAGGCCCTGCGCGGCCTGTGCCGCCTGCGCCCGCAGACGCGCGACGAGCTTATCCAGGTCAACGGCATCGGCGAGAAAAAGGCCGACGCCTTTGGCGAGCAGTTTATGGCGGCGATTGAAGAGTTTGAGTCCGAGCATGCGCGAGATGGAGCGTAACGATGGCAACCGACGATAAAACCGAGCGTGCCGACGTGTCCGCCGTGCCGCTGTACCAGCAGGTCATGGACGACCTAAAGGGCGAGATCGCGCGCGGCGTGTACGCGGCCGGTTCGCGCATTCCTTCCGAGATGGAGCTCGCGAAGTCTTACGGCGTGGGACGCATCACCGTGCGCCGCGCCATCGAGGAGCTGTCGCGCGCGGGATATCTCAACCGACAGCAGGGGAGGGGCACCTTTGTGTGCGCTCCCAAGCTCAAGCGCAAGATTGTCCAGAAAGGCGACGTCCAGAGCTTTACTGAGGGTTGTGCCGCCAACGACATGGTGGCCGGAGCGCGTCTGGTGTCGCGTACGGTGGTCGCGGCGACGCGCGAGGATGCGGCGTTCTTTGGCGTGGAGCCCGGCTGCGAGCTCATCGTGGTCGAGCGCGTGCGCACGGCCGACGGCATCCCCGTCATGCTCGAGAACAACGCCTTTGTGCTGGCCGACCATCCCTACCTGCAGACGCTTGCCGACGAGGACCTCGCCGATAACTCGATCTTTGCGCTCGTCGCCGAGCATTCGGGCCGCGCGCCGCTCAAGTCCGACCCCTGTACCGTGGAGATTGCGCTTGCCGATGCCCAGGCGGCCCCGCTGCTGGAGGTGCCGGTCGGCGAGCCGCTCTTCTATATGGAGGCGTACTTTACCGATGCGGACGGGCGGCCCCTGCTGCTCGGGCGTCAAAAGATCGTGGGCTCGCGCTACGTGTTCGACATCTAACGTCCATAGATAGAACAACATAGAACAAATTTGCTGAAATGACTTCACGGGCACCTGCTTGCATGCTATAAATAGAACAACATAGAACGACTGCAGGTACGAGCTGCCGTCGTCCAAAGCCGCCACACAAGGAGGAGCGTCACCGTGAACGCACACGATCTGATTCAGGAAATTATCGAGCGCAAGGGTAAGATCGAGAACGTCTTTTGGATCGCCTGCGGCGGTTCGATGATCGACCTGATGCCGGCCAACGAGCTGCTCAAGCGCGAGGCGACCACGTTTACCTCGACGGTTTACACGGCGCGCGAGTTTTGCCTGATGGCCCCCAAGAGTCTTGGCGAGAAGTCACTCGTCATCGCCTGCAGCCACAGCGGCAATACGCAGGAGGTCGTCGACGGTTGCGAGATGGCGCTGGCAGCCGGCGCCGAGGTCGTTGCCCTCACCGACTGCGAGGGCTCAAAGATCGACAACGGCAAGTGGACCACCTGGGTCTACCCTTGGGGCGAGGGCGTGTCGCAGGCCGAGGTGCCGCAGGGCATCGGCGCTCTGATCGCCGCCGAACTGCTCCACCAGCAGGAGGGTTACGAGGCGCTTGCCGACATGTGCGCCGGCCTTAAGCAGATGGATGCGCTGCTGCCCGCTGCCCGCGAGAAGGTCAACGCCGAGCTGGGCGATCGCTTTGCCGAGCTCTGCCAGCAGCACGAGTTCTTCTACATCCTGGGATCCGGCCCCAACTTTAGCCAGACCTACGCCATGGCCATCTGCTCGCTCATGGAGATGCAGTGGCAGCACTGCTGCTACATCCACTCCGGCGAGTACTTCCACGGCCCGTTCGAGGCTACCGAGCCCGGCGTGTTCTACTTTGTACAGCTCGGATCGGGCGAGTGCCGCCCCATGGAGGAGCGCGCGCTGGCGTTCCTCAACACGCACACCGATACGGTCATGGTGCTCGACGCACTCGAGTACGGCGTGGGCGACGTGCCTGCCAGCGTGCGTTCGTACCTGGAGCCGATCTTCTTCTACAACATGAGCTGCGAGCTGCGCGCCGCCCGCGGCAAGGTGTTCGACCACAGCCCCGAGGTTCGTCGCTACATGGGCATCGAGCAGTACTAGGTAACGGGAAAACCATTCACCTTCGATTCGCAAGGGCGCAGCGCGAGTCAAAAAAGCGGGCCGCGCCGGGGATTTCCGGCGCGGCCCGCTTGGTATCGCGCTTAGATTCGCGAGGTGTCGCGGCAACCGACGCTTACTTTGCGTCGTACGCCTCGGCGTCCCACCAGTCGAGCTGGGCGATGTTGTCGCGGATGTGCTGGCAGCTCTTGTGGAAGCCCTCGAGCTCGTACTCCGACAGGTCGAGCGTGTAGACCTCCTCGACGCCCTCGGCGCCGATCACGCACGGCAGGGAGGTGAAGATGCCCTCCTCGCCATACTGGCCGGTCATGAGCGTGGAGGCGGAAAGCACGGCGTGCTCGTTGTGCAGAACGGCAGCGCAGACGCGCGCGGCGGAGTTGGCGACGGCGTACTCGGTGCACTGCTTGCCCTGGTAGGTTACGTAGCCGCCCTTGCGCGCGAGCTCCTCGACCTCCATGTGGTCAAAGGCGTACTTGTCGGGGTTCTCGGCCTGAAGCTCGGTGAGGCTCTTGCCGGCGATGGTTGCGGACTTAAAGGCAGCCAGCTGGCTAAAGCCGTGCTCGCCGATCATGTAGGCGTCAATGGACTTGGGGCTCACGCCGACCTTCTTGGAGATCTCGGTGCGCAGACGGGCGGAGTCCAGGCCGCAGCCCGAGCCGATGATCTTCTTGGGGTCGTAGCCGGTCAGATGCCACAGCTCGGTGCACACGACGTCGCAGGGGTTGGAGATACTCACGAAGATGCCGTCGAAGCCGGCGTCGACGATGCGCTTGGCAAAGGTGCGGGCGGCGTCGGTGGTAAAGAACAGCTCGCCGTCGCGGCTACCGGCGGCCAGCGCGACCTTGCCGGCGGCGTTGACGATGACGTCGCAGCAGGCCAGCTCCTCGTAGTGGTCGTAGCAGTTGACGATCTTGGTGTTGTACGGGACAAACGAAAGGGAGTCGCGCAGGTCCTGGACCTCGGACGTCACCTTGGCCTCGTTGATATCGCACAGGTACAGCTCATCGGCAATGCCCTGCATGAGCAGGCTGTTGGCGACATGTGCTCCTACGTGGCCCTGGCCGACCACACCGATCTTACGCGTCTGGTACATATACGTATCCTTTCGGCCGAGTTTTTCGCGTCGGACCATTGTAGCGTCCAGGCGTCACTTTGCTAGGCTAAATCGCCGTAGATTCTTGGGGCATGCCGTAATCTCTACTTTTGGAGTGATTTGGGCCGCTGACGGCATCGCGGGGCGATGTGCTCGCGCGGATGGGGCCGCTCGTTGTACCATAGCTGCAACTGACTCGTAAGGAGCATCCATGCCCATTCGTATTCCCGACGCCCTTCCTGCTGCTGCGCAACTCGAGAGCGAGAACATCTTTGTCATGACCGAGTACCGCGCGCTACATCAGGACATCCGTCCGCTGCGCGTGCTCATCCTCAACCTCATGCCCACCAAGATCGCCACCGAGACGCAGATCATGCGCAAGCTCTCCAACACGCCGCTGCAGGTGGAGGTGGACCTGCTGCGCACCAAAACGCACGAGGCCACGCACGTGAGCGCCGGCCACCTGGAGACGTTTTACCGCACGTTCGACGACATCCGCGACATCCACTACGACGGCCTGATCATCACGGGCGCGCCGGTGGAGCAGATGCCGTTCGAGGAGGTCGACTACTGGCCCGAGCTCTGCCAGATCATGGATTGGTCCACCACGCACGTGCACTCTACGTTGCATATTTGTTGGGGCGCACAGGCGGGCCTGTATCACCACTACGGTATTCAGAAGTACGACCTGCCGGCAAAGGCGAGCGGCGTGTTCGAGCATTATCTGGTGAAGCCGCAAAGCCCGCTGGTCCGCGGCTTTGACGACCGTTTTTATGCCGTGCATTCGCGCAACACCGATGTGCGCCGCGAGGACGTGGAGGCCGAGCCGCAGCTTGAGGTCGTGGCCGTGTCCGACGAGGTTGGCCTGTACATTGTCAAGTCGACCGACAGCCGTCGCTTTTTTGTATTTGGCCATCCCGAGTACGATACCGACACGCTGCGCCTGGAGTACGAGCGCGACGTGAAGCGCGGGCTCAACCCTCAGGTGCCGGCGCATTACTTTCCGGGCGACGACCCCACCGCCGAGCCGCGAAACGTCTGGCGCAGCCAGGCTCAGCTGTTCTACACCAACTGGCTCAACTACTACGTCTATCAAACCACGCCCTACGACCTAGCACGCGCCGGCGAGGAGCACTAGGCTGCGATGATGCCGCTGTAGCCGTGGCTGATGTGGCAGCGGTTAGGCGCTGATGATGTGGGGCAGCGGCAGATCGTGGGCGTCGGTGGGGATGTGGTCGACGCGCTGTTCGTCAAAGGCGATGCCGACGATTTGACATACGGGCGAGAGCATGGGCAGGTAGCGGTCATAGCAGCCGCCGCCGTAGCCTAGGCGCGTGCCGGTGCGGTCGAATGCTACGAGCGGCGCGACGATCATGTCGAGAGCTTCGGCAGGCACGATAGGGAAGCGGCTGCTGTCGATGTCCGTGGCCGCAAAGGCCCGCGTGGGGTGGGCGATAAACGTAGCCGCGTCCGCGTCGCCGGCAGCAACTGCCCGCATACACGTGCGCTGGCCACAAGCTGCGGCGTCTGTTGCCGAGAGCATGCACGGATAGGCCACGCGCCAGCCACGTTTGGCGGCAGCTGCGGCAAACGCGGCTGAGTCGACTTCGGAACCCATCGCGGCATAGACGGCAACGGTGTGCGGCGCCGCGGCATCCAAGCGGCCCAGCAGCTCAACCAGCCGCGCACAGATATCAGCAGACTTCGCCGCCCGCAAGTCCAAATCAAGAGCATCGCGCCGAGCAATCACCGCCCGCCGCAACTCAGCCTTGTCCATCCCGGCTTCCTCTCCCAAACCTACCAAAAAGGGCAGGTTTATTTTGGCAGGTTTTATCTGGGCAAATGTCGAAACCACCACAAAGGTACCTGTCCCCTTTGTGGTGGTTTTGGCCCATGCGTTAACGCTATAACGCCGCGGCGATTGCTTCGGTCACAAACTTATTGAGTGACTCGCCCTTCTTTGCCGCCGCCAGTGCTGCCTGCTTGTGAAGCTCGGAGCCTGTTCTCACATTGAACGAGCCCTTAAAAGCCCGCTCTGGTTCCTTGCCCTTTTCGGCACAAAACTCAAGGTAATCGTCGACGGCGTCGTGGAAGCATTGCTCCACTTCTTCAGCCGTGGAGCCTTCAAATACAATTGCGTCCCTAATGCCGGCGACCATACCTGTTAGTACATGCTGCTCGGCATCGAACTCGACTGGGGCGAAATAGCCCTTGTATGCCAAAACGTTACTCATGACTGCCTCCGACATCCTGCAGAAATCGAACGATGTTTCGAATTGTCCCCGCTGTCAATTCGTCAGATGGATGAGGCGCGTGCATCACGAACATCCTGCCATCTGAGGGCCTGTAGAAGCGAATGCGCGATCCGGATGTCTTGCCTTTGCTGTCCATTTCAAAGCCATATGAGGCCATGACTTTTAAAAAATCGGCATACCGATACGTCGAAGGGCAGCTAAACAGTTGGGCGATGAGTTTATCGGCTCGAGTCATCCCGCCTCACATTCTGCAACTATATTCTAGTTGCAATTTAGATCCGATGCAATCACCCATACTATAGAACATGTGTACGTATAGAACAAGTGTTCGAACCACTACAAAGGGGCCTGTCCCCTTTGTAGTGGTTTTGCTTGCTGTGGTTAGCCCATCAGGTCGACGACGTTAAAGCCGGCGTTGCTCTTGGCGATGACGTCGCGGCCGCCAAAGACGCAGGTGGGCGACTCGGCCGCAATGCGCGTCACGTCGGCGCCGAGCGAGCGCAGCTCACCGGGCGTGGCGGCGAGCATCTGGGCGCGACGCTCCTCGCGCGCATGCGGATCGAGCCCGGCCAGATAGGTCGTGTTGCGGCGCTTGGTGAGCGCGTACGGCTTTACCGGCGCGTCCATGCCGCTCACGCAGCTCACGATAAAGCCCTCAAAGGCGGCCCCGTCGGGCTCAAAGCTGCCGAGCCATTCGCCCGCGCGCGCCACGCGCTCAATCGAGGGATCGATTGCCGGGTCGCGGTAGGTGTAGAACGCCGTCTGGCGCTCGCCGGCTGCGCGGAATCCGCAGCCGTATGCACCGCCCTTCACGCGAATCTCGTTCCACAGGTAATCGTAGGAGAGCGCGTTGGCAGCCACGGCCCAAGCGCCTGTCACGTCAATGCCTAGGCGACGCGGGTCGCACGCGCTTGCCGCAAAGCAGATGTCGCTGGGGATGACAAAAGCCTCGTGGCGATTGCACGGCGTCGGCACCACGAGCGCGTCGCGGCCGGCATCGGCGCCGTCGCCCGCGCCAAGCCCCAGGTTACCCGCGGCATCCCAGTA
Organism: Collinsella aerofaciens; assembly: GCF_028207065.1. Classification (GTDB taxonomy): domain Bacteria; phylum Actinomycetota; class Coriobacteriia; order Coriobacteriales; family Coriobacteriaceae; genus Collinsella; species Collinsella aerofaciens_AR. The sequence goes on along the minus strand of NZ_JAQLFP010000010.1, from coordinate 33,931 downwards.
CGCGTCAAAGTCCTCGTCGCTGCCGGTAAAGCTCGCCATGCAGCCATCGGCCACAAAGATGCGGTCTGCCAGCTCGGCAAGCTTGGCGCGCAGGCCGTCCAGGCGCTCGTCAAAGTGCTCGAGCAAATCGCGCAGGAACAGGTAGAAGTCCACGCCCGAGAGCTGCTCACGAACCACGGCCGAAGGCGAGCTGTAGCTCATCGCGCGACCGAGCGCCGCCGAGTGGCCGTTGTTGATAAAGCCCTGCTCAAGCCCAATGCGAATCTGCGTGAGCACGTCGCGCACGCGGTCGGCGTCGGCATCTGCCAAAAGCGTGCTCGACCATACCTCGCGCGGCAGGCTCGCCAGCGCATCGATCTTCTCGGACAGGGCGCCGGCGCTCACCAGCAGGTAGGGGCGCACGCCGTCCACTTCGGGCTGCGTCATGACCTCGGTCGTAAAGCTCAAAAAGCCCAGCTTGCCGGCGAGCAGGTTGTCGAGCTCCTCGGCCGAGTGCTCGCTCGTGGGCAGCTGTTTGAGCAGGCGGCAGAGTAGCGTCACATAGGGCAGGTCCTCAAATGCGACGCAGCTCAGGTCGAAATACTGCATGGCGTAGGCCAGGCGGTTGGTGGGGATGCCGTGGCGCAGGCAGGGGATGGGCGCGGTCGTGTCTACGACCAGCGGCGGCTCGGGGCGCGCCTCGCCAATGTCGGACACGCGCAGGCGCGGCAGCGTGGCCTTGTCCTCGGGCGTGTCCTCGGCCTCCTGCGCGGCACGCAGCGCAGCCGTGCGCTCGACCACGTCGGCCAGCTCGGCATCGGTCATGGCGCCGCGCTTGGCTGCCAGCTCGGCAGCTTCGGCGCCCTCCGAACCCTCAGCGGCGTCCACCGGAACCAGCTCGACCAGCGCCATGTGGTCGTTCTCCAGCACGAGCTCGCGCAGAAGGTCCTCAAAGTAGCTGCCTTCCAGCTCGCCGCGCAGCTCCTCGTACACCGGGCCATACTTGAGCGCCAGCGTCGCGGCGTCGTCATCGTAGAGCCAGGTGCTCAGCGCGTCGCACGCAATGGCCACGCCGTCGGCGATACCGTAGTCGCGCTGGCGCAGGTCGTATTCGTTGCTGCTGATGATGGCCTCCAGGCGCTCGCGCGGAACGCCGTGCTCGCACAGGTCGCGGCAGGCGTCCTGGAACACGCGGCGCAGCTCGCGCGCCACGCCGGGCTGCGCGTTTTGCAGCATGATGAGCTCGTAGGGCTGCAGGCTTTCGGCCGCGGTGTAGCTCACCACGTTGCCGCCCAGGCCGGCGGCCAGAATGGCCTTCTTAACCGGCGCTTCGTTGGAGCCCAGCAGCGCCTCGAACAGGATGTCCGCGGCGATCGTGCGCTTGCGGTCGAGTGCGCTGCCCAGCACAAGGCCCAGGCCCACCAGGGCGTTTTCGGGCGTGGTGGCCATCTCGACGCGCTTATACTCGCAGGTCACGGGTGTCTGCACGACCAGCGGATTGGGCGCCAGCGCAGACGGGTCCTCGCCGGCGGCGACGGCTGCGTCCATGCGGCGGCTCGCGGCGCTCGACTGCGACAGATAGCGCTCGTCCAAAAAGGCCAGCGCGCGGTCCACGTCCAGGTCGCCGTAGAGCGTGATGTAGGAGTTGGAGGGGTTGTAATGGCGCGCGTGCGTGTCCAGGAACTGCTCGTAGGTGAGCGCGGGAATCGCGCGCGGATCGCCGCCGCTCTCGTGCGCATAGGCCGTGTCGGGGTAGAGCGCGGCGTTGACGGCGTCGTCCAGCACGCTCATGGGGTCGGACAGCGCGCCCTTCATCTCGTTGAACACTACACCGTTATAGCGCAGCGTGCCCTCGCGCAGGCTGGCGGCGCTGCCGTCGCCGCCAGCGCCCTCCGGCAGGTCCAGCTCGTAGTGCCAGCCCTCCTGCTCAAAAATGGTGGGCTTGGTATAGATGGCCGGGTTGAACACCGCGTCCAGGTACACGTCCATCAGGTTGTACAGGTCCTGCTCGTTGGTGGTGGCAACGGGGTAGATAGTCTTGTCGGGGTAGGTCATGGCGTTGAGGAACGTCTGCATGGAGCTCTTGATCAGGTCCACGAACGGCTCCTTGACGGGGAACTTGGCCGATCCGCACAGCACCGAGTGCTCAAGAATATGGAACACGCCAGTGGAATCGGCCGGCGGCGTCTTAAAGCCAATGGCAAAGGCCTTGTTTTCGTCGTCGCACGCTAGGTGCAGCAGGCGAGCGCCCGAGGCGGTGTGGCGCAGCACGTAAGCGTCTGCGTCGAGCTCGGGCACGGTCTCGCGGCGTTCGACGGTAAAGCCGTGGCAGGTGGTTCCGGGCACCAGCAGCGCGGCGGCAGCGGCGCGCGGGTCGGTTGAGGTAGTGGACATATGCAGTCTCCTTTGACGCCCCAACGGGGGCGAATCGAGTCGAATCTCCGAGAGTATACCCATATGGGGCGGCGGCTCTGCGACGAACTGGAGACGATGCCAGCGGATTGGACAAAGGCCCCGCGCGTTCACCGCACGAGCGTGGATTTTCGGACGAAATAATCCGTCGCAGGCCCAAATGCCGTCCAATTATCCACTCCCGCACACCTTTCGTCTCCAACCGTGAGATAAGAGATAGACGAGAGACGTATACGAAAGATGGCTGTACAGCAAAGAGCCAAACAATTAATAGTGCTGTTTGGTTGGTGATTGTTTTTTTCAGTAAAAACACTTACGAATAAAGCAAGTTGCAAACAGCTGCCCCCTTATTTCGTGCTCATTTTTAAGGCGAGAAATTGCCGTCATATGATCGGACGAGTTTCAACGATTGCGATTTAGTATTTGGCGTGGATGCATTTGGCGCGGATGCGGTCGATTCCGATGAAATGCTAGTTGACCACGCGGTAGATTTCGCTTTCTCCCAGATGCCCCGGCTATGCGCAATAAGCCGGATAACGAAGCGATTGCCGGTGCGTCTATCCATAGGGAATTCCGGGAAAGCTTCTGCGGACAGTCAAAAGATTTGTCGGTCCCAAGCGGATTAAAGGTATTTGCATAAGACGTCATTTAACTAGAGTCGATGCATATTGAATCGTTCAATGAACTTGCACGCTGTGTCCAAAAACGCCGATTGTTGTTTTAAGGGGCTTGATGAAAGACCAGAACCAAAATAATACTTGCATAGTTAGTTATATAAAGTATTATAACGTTATGGGATGAACGAAGGGTTCATCTAAGTGAGTTAGGAGTAAGGGATGTTCAATTTCGATGAGCCTCGTTACGAGAAGGTTGTGAGCGAGGCCCTCGCTCTCCGTCCTCAGATTGAGGCTGCCGTGGACGAGGTCTGCGAGCAGGGTTATTCCAACATCTTCTTCATCGGCTGCGGCGGCACCTGGGCCCACACGCTCCCGATGAAGTATTGGGTCGAGACCACCACGGCCGACGTCGACGTCCACTGCGAGATCGCCGCTGAGTTCCTCGCGTGCCCGCCCAAGGCCTTCAACAAGGACTCGGTCTGCGTCTTCTCCACCCGTACCGGCACCACCCCCGAGATCATCGAGGCCGCCAAGTTCTGCCAGGAGCAGGGCGCCCGCACGCTGATGTATGTCTCCAACGACAACACCCCGGCCACCGAGTACGCCGACTACAAGTTCTTCAGCTTCGCCGAGGACGACGTCCTGTGCGAGGCCATCTACACCTACCAGATCACGCTGGTCGCCCGCTTCCTCAAGAACGCCGGCGCCTTCCCCAAGTACGACACCTTCATGGAGGAGTTCGGCAACATCGCCCCGTACCTCATCAAGGCCAAGGACGCCCAGGACGAGCGCTGCGCCGCCATGGCCGAGGACTTCAAGGACACCGACTACCACATGGTGATCGGCTCCGGCATGCTCTGGGGCGAGGCCTACGACTACGCCATGTGCATCCTCGAGGAGATGCAGTGGATCAAGACCAAGTCCATCCACGCCGCCGAGTTCTTCCACGGCACCATCGAGCTGTGCGAGGAGGGCACGAGCCTCATCATGCTCTACGGCGAGGACGACACCCGTAAGCTCATGGACCGCGTGGACAACTTCACTCACATGCTCGCCGACGAGAAGGGCGTCCATGTCCGCGTGAACAAGTTCGACACCGCCGAGGTCGAGCTGCCGTTCAGCGACCCCGAGTTCCGCAAGATCGTCTCCCCGATGGTCACCTACACCATCACCGAGCGCCTGAGCTGCCATCTCGAGCACGTCCGCAACCACCCGCTCACCACGCGTCGCTACTACCACCAGATGAACTACTAAAGCAGCTTTCAGCGGTCGTTATTTTGCTCGGAAATAATTCGTTATGTTGCGTTCGTAAAACAATGCAAACAAATGTCGCAGTCTCGTTCTAGGGAGCCATGCCGTAGCTGGCCGCTTGAGGTCGTATTTGCTTGGACTCGACCATGCGGCTCGTTGGCATTTCACGGTAGCGACTTCAAGGCGAAATGGGGCATTTTTGCCAAATGCCCCTCTTGTTTGCGCCACAAGTGGCATTCGACACCTTCATATGGAGTGTTTGATATTGTAGACGGTTCAAAAATAAGATTGAACCGTCTATTTCTTTCAAAATAATACGTAATAGGTTATCTTATAACGTATAGAAGTTTCATAGAATGTTATACGGAGAACGTTATGATTAACCCGACTAGTGCTGTGCCGCTATATGTACAAGTAGCTGATGATTTGCGCCGTCGTATTGAGATGGGCGAGTTTTCCGAAAGTGGCGTGTTGCCTAGCGAAAATGGTTTTTGCGAAGAATACGAGGTTAGCCGTGCGACGATACGGAAGGCAATTCAAACTCTTGTGGATGACGACGTGCTTGATACGCGTCATGGCAAGGGCACATTTATCCGGCAGCCTAAAATCGTCTCGAGCTTGAGCACGTTTAAGGGTTTCACTTATTTTTGCCATGAAAATAATATCGAAACCTCGTCTCGTGTTCTCGCTCTTCAGGAGGTCGAGCCGCCCGTTGCCGTCCGTCGTCATTTGCGAATGGAAGAGAATGAATCTGCGGTTTACCTCAAACGCGTGAGGTCAATTAACCACATAAATGCAATGATTGAACATATTTATCTTCCAGTAAAGAACTTCGGGTTTTTACTGGGTGTCGATATGGAGAATGCATCACTTTATGAAACGATTGAGAGAGAGACGGGGCTGCGACTAGAGGATAATTGTTTCCCGTCTATTGTGCTTGAAGCAGGGCTTGCTACGGATGAGGAGAAGCGCATCCTTAATATCGCAGGAGAAGCTGCGATGTTTATATTGAGTGAGACCGTTTATATGAGCACTGGTAAGCCAGTGCACTTTACTAAGCAGGTGATGTTGGGTGATTATTTCAAATACTTCTTTTCGATTAAGGCTAATCAACTCGGCATCAATTGGCGGGGACTTGAAGCCGTTGAGTGTAGAAAGCAATAGGTTGAATAATGGTTAAAGTGGAGAGCGCTGTTCCATTGTATAAGCAGATCGTTCACGATCTTGTGAGTCGAATAGAAAGTGGCGTATATAGCGAAGGGGATAAGCTTCCTACTGAGACGGAGCTTATGGAGGAATATGGCGTTAGTCGTATTACTGTTCGATCGGCAATCAAGGAACTAGAGGATGCCGATATCGTTGAGCGCACGCGAGGGAAAGGGACTTTTGTTACCACGACACGCAATGCCTATGCAGCCGATGACCAGGAAAGCTTCACCCATTCCTGCATTCAAGAAAATAAAAAGCCTTCTACCGTAGTGCTCGAAGTAGCTTGGATTTATCCTACGCTGCGCGACGTGCGTTTTCTTCAGGTCCAGGAGGACGAGAATATTCTTCAGACTAGACGTTTGCGCTTAGTCGATGGCGTGCCAACGATGTTGGAAACCAATAGCTACACTCCTTCTCTTGCCTTTTTGGAACATGAAGATTTATCGGGTTCTCTACTTGAGGTGCTGGGAAGACGCCATATCGAACTTGGCAATAACGAGCGAACGTTGCAGGTGTGCTTTGCAAGTGCTTACGAGGCAGAACATTTGAATGTAAAGCCGGGATCTGCCCTTTTATTATTTGTAGATAAGCGTTGCAGCGCGCAGGGAGTGCCATTGTTTATTTCGCGGCAGGTGTACTGCACTGAGCGCTTAAAGTTTTATCTCTAGCGAAAGCCAAACCCCGGATCTTTCTTAACCGAATAACAAGAGATTGAAAACGCCCCGACAAAGGGGCGTTTTTTTGCCGTTTACGGGCGAATTATTACCGCTTAGGAAGCTCGATTGATCTGTCTTGACAAAGCGAAAGTTTCGAGGATACTGTAGATAACAATACAAAATATAACGTTCTATTAACAGATGATTGACTGAGATTGGGAGATAAATGAGGAAGTTGCTCTTGGCCAGCCATGGGCCACTTGCTAGAGCGATGCGTGAAACGCTCCAGCTATTTTGCGGTGAAGATCCTCGCGTTAAGGTGCTATGCGCATATGTCGATGAGGACACGATGGATGTAAACGAGTTGATAGATTTTTGGGACCGTTCTCGCGACCCAGCAGACCAGTGGATTGTCATCACTGATGTCTATGGTGGGTCAGTGAATAACGCTTTTATGGAAAGGTTGGGTGACGATTCTCTAAGGCTCATTGCCGGCATGTCGCTACCACTAGTGCTCGAAGTGTTTTCGAAATTGAGCACACTTGATGACGCCGAGCTCGCTGCATTGGTTTCAAGTGTCCGCCAAAAGGGCACATGCCTATGTTCGCTGCCAAATTCGGTAGAAGAAGACGAGGATTTTTGAGAAAGGAACAAAGATGATTAAGCTGCTGAGAGTTGACCATCGCTTGCTTCATGGTCAGGTTGCCATGACTTGGACGCAAGAGCTTGACACCAATTGCATTTTGATTGCCTGCGATGCGGTTGTGAAAGATGACGTGCGCAAGACGACGCTTAAGCTGGCACGTCCGGCAGGCGTCAAATTGGTTATCAAATCGGTCGATGATTCTATCGAGGCTCTTAGGAGCGGTGTGACCGATAAGTACCGTTTGTTCATTGTCGTTGAAAGCATCGAAGATGCTTACCGCCTGGCAAAGGGCTACAGCGAAATCGAGCATATCAACATTGGAGGAACGAAGCCGCGTGAGGGTGCAGATGTACGCCTATCTTCAACGGTTTTCGCTACCGATCGCGACGTGGAGCTTCTACATGAGCTCAGTGATGCCGGAATCGAGGTGGAGATCAGGCAGGTACCTAGAGACGAGAAGATTTTGATTTAAGCACATACAATAGAAAGGGGATCCCTCATGTTGACTCAAGCGATCCTTATCGGCCTCGTCGCAATGTGCGTGACATTTGAGTGGGCACTTGGCACTTGCCTTGCTTCTCGCCCGATTGTCACGGGCGTCCTCATCGGTCTTGTGATGGGTGATTTGCAGACGGGCATTATTGTCGGCGCCACGCTTGAAATGGTGTTCATTGGATCGGTTACCATCGGGGCGGCCGTTCCGCCTGACGTTATCACCGGTGGTATTTTGGGCACTGCCTTTGCAATTTCGACGGGTCAAGGCGCTGAAGTTGCGCTGACGCTCGCTTTCCCGATTGCGTCGCTTTATCTCATCATTGATAACGCGCTTACGCTGATCGTGATGCCGTTTTTCGTCCATAAAGCGGACGACTGCGTGGCAAAGGGCGACCTCAAAGGTATGGAGCGGATGCATCTGCTTGGTGGATTCATCGTCAAATCGCTTCCTCGCTTTTTCGTGTGCTCCCTTGCTTTCTATCTCGGAACGCCGGTTATGAACGCGGTGCTTAACGCAATTCCCGAGTTTGTAAGTAACGGCCTGGTTATTGCGGGTGGATTCATCCCTGCGCTCGGCATTGCACTGCTCGCTTCAATGATTGTCAACAAGCAGACTGCTATTTTCTTCGTGCTCGGGTTTGCGCTCTGTGCCTACATGAGCATTCCAATCCTTGGTATTGCCATCATTGGGCTTTGCCTCGCAGTAATTCTCGTGGTGGTCCAGCCAAACTTCATTGCTCAGACGCCACAGCTTAGTTCGGAAGGGAGCTTCGACGATGACGACTTCTAATGACACCAGTTCCAACAAGATTACAAAGCGTGATCTAAAATCGGTATTTTTCCGTTCGCTTACGATGGAGTACTCCTGGAACTACGAGCGCCAGCAGCACATGGGATACTGCTTCTCCATGCTTCCCATCATTCGTCGCGTGTATAAGAATAAGGATGACCAGGCTGCTGCTGCTAAGCGTCACATGGAGTTCTTCAACACCACTCCTTATGTCTCAACATTAATTCTGGGCATTTCGGCAGCGATGGAAGAGGCAAACGCTAACGAAGAGGATTTTGACGAATCCTCCATCAACAGCGTAAAGGCCGCTCTTATGAGCCCGCTGGCCGGCATCGGCGACTCTCTGTTCTGGGGAACGTTGCGTGTCATCGCCACTGGCTTGGGTGTGTCGCTTGCTATGCAGGGTAACATTCTCGGCCCGCTTCTCTTCCTTGTCGTATTCAATGTTCCGCATTATCTGATTCGTTGGTTCTGCCTTAAATGGGGCTATGGATTCGGAACCAGTTTCTTGAGCAAGATCGAGAAATCTGGTCTTATGCCAAAGCTCACTATGGGGGCTGCAATTCTCGGTCTTATGGTTATCGGCGCTATGGTGCCCAACCTTGTATCGGTCAGCGTGGCTGGTTCTCTCGGTACCGGCGACAGTGCGCAGACTATCCAAAGCATCATCGACGGTATCATGCCGAGCCTGCTGCCGCTGCTTGTGACACTTGGAGTTTACGAACTCGTCCAGCACAAGGTCAAAATTGCTTGGATTCTCGTTATTCTCATGGCGGTTGGTATCGTCGGCTCCTTCTTCGGAGTGTTTGCAATCTAAATGGTTGATTTCGCCGTCTGGCCCAATTGAATTAGAAAGGTATATCTCATGGTTTCATTTGATGAACAGGCAATTCTCGATAACGGTGCTTATATCTACAATCAACGTGCCGAAATTGAACGCATTGCTGACGAAATTTGCGAAAAGGGTTTCGATTCGATTTTCTTCACCTCGTCAGGTGGCTCGCTTGCGATGATGCAGCCGTTTGACTATATGGTTTCTGTTATGTCCGATATTCCCGTCCAGTCCCAAGTTTCGGCAGATTTCCTCACGGTTGGCAATCGGCGCATCGGTAAGGGGACCTTGGCGTTCATGGCGTCCAAGTCGGGCGACACCAAAGAGACGGTCGCGGCGGCAAAGGCGGCAAAAGACGCAGGCTGCACCATTGTCTCTACGCTTGGCGTGGACGGTTCACCGCTTGGTGAACTTTCCGATTATGGAGTGATCTATAAGCAGGGTCGTCCTATGGAGCTCGTGCTGTACCTTCTGATTGGAAAGATTCTCAAGAACAGGGGCTTTTTCGATGACTACGATCGCTTCGCTGATGAGCTTGTGAATCTCCCCGCTGCTCTCGTTTCCGTCGGCAAGAACGCTGACGAGATGGCTCGCGCATATGCTCTGAAGCACAAGGACGATCCGTATCAGATTTGGATTGGTTCTGGCAATCTGTGGGGCCCCACGTATTCGTTTGCCATGTGCGTGCTCGAGGAGTCCCAATGGCTGCGCACCAAATCCGTTACATCGCCTGAGTTCTTCCATGGCACTATCGAACTTGTTGAGCCGGGCGTTTGCGTCGCGCTCGCAATGACGGAGGCGCAGACTAGGCCTCTTGATGAGCGCGTTGCACGCTTCTGTAAGCAATATGCGGATGATTTCACCGTATTCGATACACATGATTATGAGTTGCCGGGTATCAGTGATGAATTCCGCTGGATGCTTTCTCCGGTGGTGCTCAATGCCATTCTCTCGCGTGTGAGCAAGAATTTCGAGGAAATTCGTGACCATTCGCTCGACATCCGCCGTTATTACCGCAAGGTCGAGTACTAATAAAGACCGTACGTGATGGGAGGCGTTGAGGTGAAAATCGCAGCAATTGGTGACAACGTTATTGATCGCTATCTCAACAAAGGCGTTATGTATCCTGGTGGCAATGCCGTAAACGTCGCTGCCCATGCAAGCATGCTTGGCGCACAGGCTGCGTATATTGGGGAGATCGGCAACGACCTGGGAGGGCGAATAATCACCGATGCCCTTTCTTCGCTGAACGTTGACCTTTCGCAATCATGCATGCCTGAAAAAGCAACAACCAAGACTTGCGATGTAAATGTTTACAACGGTGAACGTGTCGAAGTTGGTTACGATACGGGGGCTTGCTGGGCGCACAAAACCCATATCAACGATTCTGATGTCAAGTTTCTTCAGGGATTCGATGCGGTTTTTACCAGCGTCAATGCAAAGCTGCAGGATGATGTGCACCTAGTTCAAGATCTTCCCGCTGTGGTGGTTTACGACTTTTCCGTTAAAGATAAGTATCGAACCGACGCATATTTCGATCTTGTTTGCCCTGCTACAACCCTTGGTCTGTTTTCCTGTTCCGGCGAGAGCGATCAACAGATTCAAGTTCTATTGAAGAGGGCCATAGAGCATGGTTGTCGCTACACGATTGCTACACGGGGATCTGCAGGGCCTGTGTTCTTTGACGGTTCCCGATGGTACCAGGGAAATATAAGACCCGTAGATGCGCTTGACACCATGGGCGCGGGAGATTCGTATATCGCTGCGTTTGTTGTGAGCTGTCTCTCGCATGGCTGGAGTAAAAAGCAACCGCTCGATGCGGAGATCATTCGGGATGCAATGGAATTCGCTGCTGACTATTCAGCTAAGAATTGCCTTAAACCCGGCGGCTTTGGATTCGAGCATAAACTCGCCGAGATGAAAGACGGCCAAGCTTCCATTTCCTAGAAAGGTATTTTTTTAGGTCATTAAGTATTAATACGTAGTGAAATGACAAGTTGTCAATTGAAACGAATTTCACTCTATTAAACGAAGGGATATTAGATATGTTCAATTTCGATGAGCCTCGTTACGAGAAGGTTGTGAGCGATGCCCTCGCTCTCCGTCCTCAGATTGAGGCTGCCGTGGACGAGGTCTGCGAGCAGGGTTATTCCAACATCTTCTTCATCGGCTGCGGCGGCACCTGGGCCCACACGCTCCCGATGAAGTATTGGGTCGAGACCACCACGGCCGACGTCGACGTCCACTGCGAGATCGCCGCTGAGTTCCTCGCGTGCCCGCCCAAGGCCTTCAACAAGGACTCGGTCTGCGTCTTCTCCACCCGTACCGGCACCACCCCCGAGATCATCGAGGCCGCCAAGTTCTGCCAGGAGCAGGGCGCCCGCACGCTGATGTATGTCTCCAACGACAACACCCCGGCCACCGAGTACGCCGACTACAAGTTCTTCAGCTTCGCCGAGGACGACGTCCTGTGCGAGGCCATCTACACCTACCAGATCACGCTGGTCGCCCGCTTCCTCAAGAACGCCGGCGCCTTCCCCAAGTACGACACCTTCATGGAGGAGTTCGGCAACATCGCCCCGTACCTCATCAAGGCCAAGGACGCCCAGGACGAGCGCTGCGCCGCCATGGCCGAGGACTTCAAGGACACCGACTACCACATGGTGATCGGCTCCGGCATGCTCTGGGGCGAGGCCTACGACTACGCCATGTGCATCCTCGAGGAGATGCAGTGGATCAAGACCAAGTCCATCCACGCCGCCGAGTTCTTCCACGGCACCATCGAGCTGTGCGAGGAGGGCACGAGCCTCATCATGCTCTACGGCGAGGACGACACCCGTAAGCTCATGGACCGCGTGGACAACTTCACTCACATGCTCGCCGACGAGAAGGGCGTCCATGTCCGCGTGAACAAGTTCGACACCGCCGAGGTCGAGCTGCCGTTCAGCGACCCCGAGTTCCGCAAGATCGTCTCCCCGATGGTCACCTACACCATCACCGAGCGCCTGAGCTGCCATCTCGAGCACGTCCGCAACCACCCGCTCACCACGCGTCGCTACTACCACCAGATGAACTACTAA
>NZ_JAQLFP010000010.1:0-21864 GCF_028207065.1 Collinsella aerofaciens | reverse complement strand
GCCTGAGCTGCCATCTCGAGCACGTCCGCAACCACCCGCTCACCACGCGTCGCTACTACCACCAGATGAACTACTAATCCTTTCAAATTGCTGCTGTTGCCTGCAGGCGAGCTGTTCTGAACGTCTCGCCTGCAGGCTTGTTTCTGGGGTTAATCAGAATAGTTGCCCAGTACCTCCTAGTTGCGCTGGTCGCATTTTGGCGTCTATGGACGAGCAAGCATTTGGCATTACGATGCTTGGTCGTCCGCTGTTTACGAGCCTGTTTGTCGGCTTGATCCTTGGCGATGTCCAGCAGGGAGTTATCGTCGGCGCTGCTTTGGAGTCTATGTTCATGGGCGCCATCATGGTTGGCGCGGCGGTTCCTCCCGAGGTCTATGCCTCCGGCGTGCTTGGCTGCGCGTTTGCCGTCATTACGGGTACGGGCACGGCAACTGCCGTCGCGCTCGCCCTTCCCGTCTCCGTCTTCCTTCTCTACTCCGTGATTAACTTTGCAACGCGTATTGTCGCAGCCCATCTGGGATACGACCTGGGAACCAAGTTCCTGCAGCAGTCCGAAGAGAACAACCTTATGTCTCGCATGACGCATGCTGCCGGTGTCCTCGGAATGACCGTTATCGGCGCCATGATTGCGGCGCAGGTCTCACTGTCCACTGCTTTGACCTTTGACGTGGGTGGTTCGGAGATTGTCCTGCAGGATCTGTTCGATTCGATCTTCCCCGGTCTGCTGCCCTTGCTGGCAACCTTTGCCTGCGTCGCCCTCTACAAAAAGGGCGTCAAGACCATTTGGATCATCTTGGGCATCTTTGCGATCTGCATTATCGGAACGGGCTTGGGAGTGTTCGCAGCGGCGTAATGTTGACTGCTATGCTCGCGCGTTGGATAACTAACTGACCGTTTGAAAACGGGGCTCGGCGTAAGGCCGGCCCCGTTTTTTATTTGAGGGATTTTCCGACCGTCCAATAATCCACGCCCATGCACCACTCACGCATCTCTCGTCTCTCATTCGTCACTAATATGAGAGATAACCGAAAGACGAGAGATAAATATGAGAGATAACTGAGCAGCAAAGAGACAAGCAATCATGGTATTGTCTCAATACTGATTGTTCTATCAGCAAAAACATGTTTACATGAAACAGATGGCAGACATCTTATCTTTCATCTCTCAATTATCTCTAATATGAGAGATAGCAGTAAGATGAGAGATAATTACGAGAGATAACTGAGAGACGAAGGAAATCTATTCGTGGCATTCTCCGCCGGGCCGAGCGAAAGGACATGCAGATGAACGAAAACGAGCTGACCGGTCTGCTCGAGTCTTTAAGGCGCATGGGCTCGGACGATCTTAACGTCGAGGTCAAGGAGAGCGCCACGACGCTTTCCCGCGACGTATGGGAAACAGTTAGCGCATTCGCGAATACTGCTGGCGGAATTATCGTGCTCGGCGTGAGCGAGCGCGCGGGCTTTGTCCCGGTTGAGAACTTTGAGACCGAGAAGGTGCTCAACCAATTCGTAGCGGGCATGGGTGATGCCGGCGGTCGCGGAAAACTGGCCAATCCGCCCAAATACACCATTGAACGCGTGGAGCTCCAGGGCACCGTGGTTCTGGTCATCACGATTGAGGAGCTCGACCCGTCGAGCAAGCCTTGTTATGTCATAGAGCGGGGCGCTCAAGGTGGCAGCTACAAACGCATCGATGACAAAGATGTCCCGCTTTCGTCGACCGAGGTTTTGGCACTGTCGTCATATGAACGGACGAGTCCTAGCGATCGCGATGCGGTGCCCGGTACGAGTGTGGGCGATCTCGACGAGTCGATGGTCGACCGCACGATAGAGCGTGCCTATTCGCTGACGCCTCGAGCGATGCGCGGTGCGGCGGACAAGAAGACAAAGATGGAGCGTCTGAATTTCCTCGACTTCCAGGGCAATGTTACCAAGGCCGGCCTCCTTGCCGCGGGCGTTTACCCTCAGCAGTTCTATCCCAAGCTCTTCATTGATGTGGCTGTCCACGTGGGAACTCAAAAGGGAGCTGCGGGGCCACTAAGGTTTATGGACCGCACAGTCTGCGAGGGCACCCTAGGCGAGATGATTTCGGATGCCGTCGCAGCTGTCGCCAAAAACCTGCGCCGCATCTCGACCGTCCAAGGCGTCTCGCGTGTCGACTCGCTGGAGATTCCCGAGGAGGTTCTGCGCGAGGCAATCGCCAACGCCGTAATCCATCGAGAATACGGGGATCGGTTCTGTGGACAATCGATTGCCGTCGACGTCTTTGACGATCGTGTCGAGGTAACGAATCCTGGCGGCCTTTACGGGGGAAAGACTCGCGAGAACTTGTTTGACGACAGCTCCCGATGCCGTAACGCGACGCTCGTGAAACTTATGTCGATTGTCCTGCTTCCGGATGGCGCAGGTTCGCCGGCTGAGGGCAATGGCTCGGGCATCCCGATGATGATCGATGCCATGCGCGCGCATGGTCTGGCCGAGCCCCTGTTCTGCCCGGGGTTCGATCGGTTCAAGGTCGTACTTTACCGTTCAAAGATCGAGCCGGTCGATCATGGCGGGGGCTTAATTGTGACGGCACTCAAACATTACGGCGAGCTGGGGACGCGTGAGCTGGCAGAACGCACGGAGCTTACAATTTCCCAGGTTAGGTCGCGCGTCAACGCGCTCATTGCTCAAGGCGAGCTTGAGCCCACGGCGCCGGCGACGAGCCGCAACCGCAAATATCGACTGTCAGAGCGCGTGGAATAAATGCGTTAGTGGACGAGGCAACCCAATAATTGACCCTCAATTGGCGCCCACTAAGGTAAAGCGGTTGTTGCTCAGTCGACGGTGATGCTAAAGACTCGGCTTACGCCGGCATGGCCCCGAACCCGTCCATCAAGAACAGCCTAAGAACCAGCTTGATGACATTTCCCGGTTTGACTTCAGCCGTGCCAAAGACGTGACGCTCGGCGAGCTCACTGCAGTATGCATAGATGTCACGGATAAGGTCCGCGCCCGAAAGCGTAAACATGTAGCCTACGTCCGAAAGCGCATTGGGCGCGGCGGGCAACTTGGCCATGTGGCAGAACGTTTGCAGGTCGGGCGCCATAACATTCTGGTAGTCGAGGTGGCCGCTGGCATCCTGTGCGGCAAGCTCCAGTTGGCGCACAAAATCCAGCGCCGCCGCTAACACAAAGCTCGGCGTAGGCGCATTGACGTCCTGAGTGGTCGCCACAAGCCTGCCCGCCGCCTGCGTGACAAGCCAAGCGACCTCGCGCTGGCAACGCACGGCTTTGCGCGTAACCGGCTTGATGGACGAAGAAGAAACACTCCCCTTAGGCGGATTCGAAGCAGCCATAAGACCCTCCCATGAACAACCAGGCCCAACAAGCCCCGATGAAACACGTGCTACATCAGTATACAGGGGAGTGGGGTAGCGGGGTACAAGTGCGCCAGTGGCAAACCGAGAGCATCAACAATGTGCCTCCGCTCTATTTGGACGATGGTACGTGGGTCATTAAGTACTCGGTTCAAGCGCCGGGTACCGTTGGTTTTCGAGACCAGAATTACAACCGTAAAATGCTCAACTGCATGGAATGTGGCGTCCCAGTCGGAGTCATATTTGCAACCGAGGTGGGCTATAAGGTGCTCGGCCTTGCGTTTGTTGAGCGGTTCGAGCCCGAAAACGGATGGTTTGTTCTGCACGGTCCTGTTCATAAAGGCGGACCGGACCCTCGTTTTGCGCCCGACATGAGTTATCTGAAGCACATACCCGTCGATATTGAGTTTGCCGGACAGGGTGCGACCGACGACGAAATTTGGCTTTGGCGGTCTTTTACGATCGTGTTGTTTGATCGGATCGCGCGGCGATGCAATTTCGCGCACGCCTGCTGGTGCATGCTCTTCCTGATTTGTATAGCGAGAGGGGAGCGAGCGTGAGCTGGCGAGGCGATATTGCGATGGGGAAGTACGGAAAACTGCCGTGTGCCCTTATAGACAACAAAATGTTTCCGAGCGTAGAAGTTGATTGCGGGTCGTTTGTCGTCTCCTGTCCTTGCTGCGGCTCGCAAATACCGTGCCTCGACATTCGGTTCATCGATGCGCGCGACAGACTTAGCGACGAAGTGAGAAAACGGACAGGCGTTCATATGCCGGTGTATCAGGAGAAATGCCCTGTTTGTGGCCTCGATATCGTGTACGACGCCGGCGACGAGGGATGGGTGATGCGGAGGAGCTGGCTGTGAAGGCATCTCCGTTCCTACAAATAAATCCCCTCACCGAGCTGCTTGTGGAACTCGGCGTGATGGTCGCGTGCCCAAGTAAAGAGTGCCTGGTCAAAGTCGGTGCGCGTGGCCGGGACGCCAAAGACGCCGGCAACTTCGACACGCACAAACTCCAGTGCCGGCAGCTTGTTGGTGGCGGTGAGGGCAAACGGGGACGTGGGTTCTTCGAACAGATAGTGGCTGCCTTGCAGCGCGTCGCAACTGGTGCACGTGTTGCCGAGCGACGGGGCTTTGGAGGCTCGTGCGCCTACGGGTTTGTAGCCACAGCGTTTAGAAAGATAGTCGCGGATCTCGCCCGGGACGCAGCCAAGAGCGGGAACAATGGCGAGCGCGTTGGCATTGGCCGTGTCGATGGTAATGTGCCCGGCTTCGTTGGGCGCGTGCGCAATGGCGATGCCCTTGCCGTCATCGGTTCGATAGGGAATACCGAAGGCCGCGACCGAGGTCTCTTCGTGGCATTTCCAGCACTCGCGCTTGCCCAGTACTAGATATATATACGGCGCTGAGGGGTCGGATCGGTCAACACCGGGCAGCCACTCGGCAAAGGGCTCGGGGTTGACGCCGCTGGGTACATACCAGATCTTCTTGGTCCGGTCCCATTTGGCGCCCAGCGCCTTGGCTTCTTCTTTGTGCGAAAAGGGGACATCGAGCTCGGTGCGCATGGCGGCTCCTTGGTGCTGCAGGTGCGAGCGGCTCAAGGATACCGCAGGGCGCAGACATCGCGGCGTTTTGTTGAGAAGTTGCGGCGCGGACTGCTTGGTTACGCCGTTAGATAAATTGGCAAGTAGATGGTCGGCTTTTGACCAGTTGGGCGGTTGGAGCAGCTTGCGGCGCAGTTTTGTGCCTGGCTATTGTTGATGTTGGGGTATTGAATTTGTTTGGCAGCCATTCGTCAGGTGAATTGATGCTACGTTGCGATGACGGTTGGAACTGCCAGCGGATTTGGCGACATAAAACAAAACAGCCCAGAGGACATAGCCTCTGAGCTGCGAACATTTGGTGGGCGTTAGAAGATTTGAACTTCTGACCTCTTCCGTGTCAGGGAAGCGCTCTCCCCCTGAGCTAAACGCCCGATCAAGGGTGCGCAAGCGCGCAAGGGATAATATAACGGAGCCTGAACTCGGTGGCAAGAACATTTTTAAAAATCGCTTACATTGTGGAATTCGGGGCTTTGTCATATCCATTTCAAAAGAGCCTGCTGCCGCGATTTGGCTGTCGCATAATGCAAGGCCATTGCGGTATCGAGCCATGGAAAGACGCCTGCGGAATTGTCCTACCGATAAGCGGACAAGCCTTCGGCTGGTGCCTTCGCCGTGGTAAGGTAAGCCGAATTGCTTCCAGACTGTTTCGGGGGAGTGGAATGAGCAAAGAGTGTGTCGAGCAGGTCGAAGGCGCAGGGGCTTCGGTGCCGATGACCGATATATCGAACATTGATGTGCCCGAGGGCACCGACGAGCTCAGCCGCAACACCCGTCGCGCATGGCGCGACCGCCTGAACAGCGCTTCGACGCGCAAGATGATCGCGGGCGTCTTGGCTACGCTGGTGGGCGGTTCGTTTTGGGGCTTCTCGGGCACCAGCGCGAGCTTTCTGTTCGATACCTACCACGTCGACACCTTGTGGCTTATGAGCGTGCGTCAGATTCTCGCCGGTCTACTCTTTATGGCCGTGGTTGTTACGCGCGACCGCGAGCGCCTGATTAAGCTCTGGACCACACCCGCCGATCGCAAGCAGCTGCTGCTCTTTACCGCCTTTGGTCTGCTGTTCAACCAGTTTTGCTATCTTTCGGCCGTGCGCCTGACGAACGCCGGAACCGCGACGGTGCTCCAGTGCCTGCAGCTCGTTATCATCATGGGCTACACCTGCGTGACCGATCGCCGCATGCCGCGTACTCGCGAAGTTATCGGCATTGGCCTGGCTCTGGGTGGAACCTTTTTAATCGCCACCGGCGGCGACCCCACCAGCCTGAATATCTCGCCGCTTGGCCTGGCAGCAGGTCTTATGTGTGCGGTCAGCGCCACGTGTATGGCGGTGATTCCCGCCAAGATCCTGCCCGAATACGGCAGCCCCATCGTCACGGGCTCGGCAATGCTCACGGCGGGCGTGGTCTCGTGCGTCTTCGTGCAGCCTTGGGCGCATATGCCGGCACTCGACGCTGCCGGCGTCGAGGCGCTCGCGGTATTCGTGGTTATCGGCTCGTTTTTTGCTTACATGCTCTATATGCAGGGCGTTAAGGACATCGGCTCGGTGCGTGCGAGCCTCATCGGAACTGTGGAGCCGGTTTCGGCGACCATCACCAGCGCCGTTATGCTGGGCACGGTGTTTTTGCCGACCGACCTTATCGGCTTTGCCATGATCATCGTGATGATGTTCCTCACGGTGTAGCTGGCGCCGCCGCCAAGACAGAAAAGGTGTTGTGCTGCATTTTCGCCAATTGATGTCCGTGTCTGGAGTTTAGCTGTCGATGCTCAAAATGCCATAAACTAGTAACGTTATGGACTTTTTCATTGCGACTCAATTGCGAGGATTTCTTTATGGCTGGTAATCACTTTAAGGGCAGCGATAGCGGCCGTCCTGCAGTTCCGCCGCGTCCGAACGGGGCTGGTAAGGCCGGCACGCCGGGCGGCGCTGGACAGGGCGGTTCCGGTAAGCGCGTGTCCCCGGGCGAGACGGCGATGTTTACCGCTCTGTACGAGCAGTCACAAAAGGCAAAAAAGACCGGCCGTGCAAGAGGGAATGTCTTTGCGGGCGGTGCAATCTCCGCGTCGCGGCCGAGTGGGGCTCCTTCGGTACCCGCGAACAACGCAGGTGCTACCAACGCCGCGAATGCCGCCGGCAACGTTAATGCCGGCAAGGCCGCCAACAATACTCCCTCTGCCGGTGGCGCGGGGCTTACGGGTAACCTTGGCACGATTTACACCGGCGCCTCCGAGACTGGCACGTTCGCCCGCCTGGATGATAGCGGTGCCGAGTTTGCGGGCTCGGGTTCCAAGGAAGATTATTACGATTTTGGCTTGAACTATGGCGGCGACGCTTCGTCGAGTTCGACCTCTGACGGTCTGGTCCGTCATCGCCATCGCAAGGGCGAACGCAAAAAGCGTCACACCGGCGCCATTATTGCCGCTGTAGTCGCGGTGCTTCTCGTTGCGCTTGGCGCAAGCGGCTTTATGCTGCTTAACTCGGCAAAGACCGTAAAGAGTGAAGCGAAGGAGGCCGTCGAGATTGTCGGTGGCCTTAAGGACAAGGTCACGTCGGGCGATTTTTCGACGCTGCCTGACGACGCGAAGAAGATTGATGAGCTTTGCGACAGCATGAAGGCAGAGACCTCGAGCCCGCTGTGGACGGCGGCTTCGTTTATCCCGGTGTATGGCAGCGACATCAATGCGGCCCGCACCATGATCGACGCCCTGTCCGATGTCTCGAGCAATGCGCTGGTTCCCATGGCCGATAACCTTTCGCAGGCCACGCCCGGCAAGCTGTTTCAGGACGGCATGATTAACGTGTCCGCGCTGCAGGCGGTCGCCGATTCGCTTTCCAGCAGCTCGAAGGTGTTCAAGAGCGCCAACGAGAAGATCCAGGGCATTGGCGATACTCATATTTCCCAGGTGACCGAGCTGGTCGATAAGGCCAAGGACGGCTTTGCCACCCTCAACGGCGCGGTTGACGCGGCGGAGAAGGTCGCCCCCGTCCTTCCGCAGATGCTCGGCGCCAACGGTCAGACGCGCAACTACCTTGTGTACGCCATGAACAACGTCGAGATTCGTGCCTGCGGCGGCTTTGGCGGTTCGCAGGGCCTGATTTCGGTCACCGACGGCCAGATGTCGATTGGCGAGTTTGTTCCCCGCATTGGACTCAGCGAGGATGAGGCAGTCGAGAGCGTCGACGAAGAGGATGAGGCGCTGTTCGGCAACCACAGTAACCTGTACAACTCGGGCAATACCTATTCGCCTGATTGGCCCCGCAACTCGCAGCGTGTCGCCGCGCTGTGGAAATCTCAATATGGCCAGGACGTTGACGGCGTCGTGGGTATCGACCCGGTGTTCCTGCAGTATCTGCTGGGCCTGGTCGGTAACGTGTCGCTGCCCGACGGAACGGTTGTCGACGGCACCAACGCCGCAAAGGTCCTCATGCACGATGTGTACTGGAACTATCCGGTCGAGGAGTCGGACGGTATCTTTGCGGCTGTTGCCAGCGCCGCCTTCGACAAGATCCTTGGCGGTATCGGCGATGTCGATGTTACGAAGCTTGTCAGCGCCGTTGAGCGCGGTGCCGAAGAGGGCCGCCTGATCGCGTGGATGAAAAACGATGACGAGCAGAACGCTATCAAGGAGATGAACATCGACGCCTCGCTGCCCGATCCGGATGACCCGAGTGAAGATCCCGTTGCTGGTGTCTACTTTAACAACCTGAGCTTCTCCAAGCTCGACTGGTACCTGAATGCCGATACGCAGATTGGCCAGGGCATCAAGAACGGTGACGGCACATGCTCGTATCGCATCACCGTTACCCTGACGAACATCATGACGCAGGAGGAGGCCGGCAAGCTGCCCGACTACGTCGCGGCGAGCGCGCCCGATGCCGCGCGCGACGACGAGCGTCTGAATGTCTCGTTGTTTGCCCCGACGGGCGGCAACATTACTGATCTGACCGTCGAGGGCACCCAGTTTGGTCTTGGCGCCGCTACGTGGCATGGAATCCCCTTCTATTCGGGCACCGTTGACCTGCATGCTGGCGAGACGACGACGATCACATATACGCTGACCACGTCAGCCGAGGCGGGGGACAAGCCGCTTACGCTGCGTCAGACTCCTACATGCCAGGCGGCTCGCGACAGCGCGTCGGCGTAGGGTTTTTCTGGTAGCGCAGATAATCGAGTACCATTTTGGGGCGGACAGGCAATCTGTTTGCCCCTATTTTGTAAGGAGAGCGCATGAAGTACTTTGGCACCGACGGCTTTCGCGGTGAGGCTAACGTTGGGCTGACGGTAGAGCACGCTTATAGGATTGGCCGTTTTGTGGGCTGGTATTACGGCGCCAACCGCGAGCGCAAGGCGCGCGTCATCGTGGGTAAGGACACGCGTCGCTCGAGTTATATGTTCGAGGCGGCGCTGGTGAGCGGCCTGGTCGCGAGCGGTGCGGACGCCTATATGCTGCACGTGATCCCCACGCCGGGCGTAGCGCATCAGACCGTGGAAGGCTGCTTCGATTGCGGCATCATGATCAGCGCGAGCCACAACCCGTTTTGCGATAACGGCATTAAGCTCGTCAACAGCGATGGTTTTAAGATGGACGAGGACGTACTGGAGCTCATCGAGGACTACATCGATGGCAAGAGCGAGGTGCCGCTGGCCACGGGCAACTACATCGGCGCCACGGTGGACTACATGCAGGGCCGCAACCGCTACATTGCCTCGCTCATCGCCAGCGCGAACTTTTCGCTGCAGGGCGTCAAGATCGGCATCGACTGCGCCAACGGCTCGGCTTCCTCGGTGGCCAAGCCGGTGTTTGACGCGCTCGGTGCCGACGTGCGCGTGATCAACGCCGCGCCCGATGGTTTTAACATCAACGTCGACTGCGGCTCCACGCATATGGAGCGCCTGCAGCGCCACGTGGTGGAGCAGGGCCTGGACGTGGGCTTTGCCTACGATGGCGATGCCGACCGCTGCCTTGCCGTGGATGAGCGCGGTCGCGTGGTAGACGGCGACCAGATCCTGTACGTGTGCGGCGTGTATCTGAACAAGCACGGTCGCCTTTCGGGCGGTACCGTGGTTCCGACGATTGCCAGCAACTTTGGCCTGATCAAGTCGTTGGAGCTTGCCGGCCTAAGTGCCGTGACCAGCGGTGTGGGCGACCGTCACGTGTATGCCAAGATGCGCGAGGGCGGTTACAGCCTAGGCGGCGAGCAGACGGGCCATACGATCTTTGGCGATATCGAGCGCACGGGCGACGGCATTATGACCTCGCTGCGCGTGATGGAAGTGATCCGCGCCGAGCGCGAGACGCTCTCGCAGCTCACGGCTCCGTGCAAGCTGCTACCGCAGGCGCAGGTGGCCGTGCGCGTGGCGGACAAGGACGCCGCGCTCGAGAACATGGGCGTGCAGAACGCCATCGCCGAGGCCGAGGCTGCGCTGGCAGGCGAGGGCCGCGTGCTCGTACGCAAGAGCGGAACCGAGTCGGTTATCCGCGTGCTGGCCGAGGCGCCCGACCAAGTATCCGCCGATGCCGCCATGAAGCGCATCGCCAACGCACTCGAGGCTCTGTAGTTACGCGGTTTTACCAAACCGCGTAACTGCTCGACGCTGCAAACGCCCCTAAGCGGCAATCTGACGTTCAATTTCAAGGGCGCGACCAGAAGGTCAGCGCCCTTTCATTTCACGTCACCTTGCTCGCTTGGGGCCGTTTTCGCTGACGTTGCCAAGACATCGGCGTCAACATGGTTGGCGTTGGCGATGGCGTGCTGGTCAATCCTTACAGCTCGTACAGCGTGGTGAACTTGTCCTGCAGGTAGCTGCAGTAGTAGCGGGCATCGAACGCCATGCCGCATGCGCCCTTGATGAGCTCCGGCGCGTCCTTGGCGCGGCCCCACTGCCAAATGTGCTCGCCCAGCCACGCGCGGACGGGTGCCAAGTCGCCGCTCGCACAGGCGCCGTTGAGGTCGACACCGTCGCGGCACATGGCCGGCACAAACATGGCGTCGTAGGCGCTACCCAGTGCATACGTGGGGAAGTAGCCAAACGAGCCGCCGCTCCAGTGCGTATCCTGCAGACAGCCGCGCGTGTCGTCGGGAACGGGAATGCCCAGATACTCGTCCATAAAACGATTCCAAAGCGCGGGGATGTCCTTGGCCGTGGCCTCGCCGGCAAACAGCATGCGCTCGATCTGGTAGCGCACCATAATATGCAGTGGGTAGGTGAGCTCGTCCGCCTCGGTGCGGATCAGCGACGGCTGCGCGATGTTCACGGCGCGGTAGAGCGTATCCTCGTCCACGCTACCGTAGACCTCGGGCGCGTGGCGGCGCAGCACTTCGAGCAGCGGTCCCATAAAGGCGCGGCTGCGGCCCACGGTGTTCTCAAAGAAGCGGCTCTGGCTCTCGTGGATGCCCATGGAGGTGCCGCCCTCCAGGCAGGTGCGCGCGTAGGCGGGGTTCACGCCCAGCTCGTAGGCGGCGTGTCCGGCCTCGTGGATGATGCTGTAGACGTTGGAGATGCAGTCGTCCTCGTAGATGTGCGTCGCGATGCGCGCGTCACCCACGGAAAAGCCCTCGCTAAACGGGTGCTCGGTAAAGGCAAGCGTGGTGTCGTCTAGGTCCAGGCCGACAAGCTTCATAAGGTCGAAGCTCATGACACGCTGGGCGGCCTCTGGCACGCGGGCGTGCAAAAAGTCGGCAGCCGGCTGCTGGCCGCGCTCGCCGATGGCGTGCACGAGCGGCACGACCGTCGCCTTGACCTCATCGCAAAACGCGTCGAAGCTCTTGGCGGAAAGGCCGCGCTCGTACTGGTCGAGCCAAACATCGTATGGGTCGCGCTTGGGGTCCATGAGCTCGGCCTGATGCTTAAGTTGGGCGACGATTCTATCCACATAGGGCTCAAAGCTCGCCCAGTCATTGGCCGTCTTGGCCTTGTGCCACACGGCGTCGGCCTCGCAGGTGAGCCTGGTGCAGGCCTCGGCTTCCTCGGTGGGGATGACGCTTGCCTCGCGCTGGTCGCGGCCGAGTACGCGAATCTCGTCGAGCAGCTGCGGGTCGTCGATCTTGCCACCGGCGACGGTCTCGCGTGCCAGCGAGCGTACGAGCTCAACGGACTTCTCACTGGTCAGCAGCTTGTGATGCTCGCCGGCAAGCGTGCCCATAGCATCGGCGCGCGCCGCAGCGCCGTTGGCGGGAGCAATGGTCGCGCCGTCAAACTCGGCAATCTTGAGCAGGTACTCGCGGGTCCACAGCTTGCCCTCGAGCTTGCGGAATTTTTTGACGGCCTTATCGACCTTCATGCCTTTGGGCGTCTTATCCGCTGCGGGCTTGGCCATCTTATCCTTGTTCTTTCCCATACCATATCCTTGATCTCGCAGGTCGCCCGTCGCACGCGGCGGCGCGGCCAGTTTGCACAGCTACCTGCCTTGTACCCAGCACGAACAAAACGGAACGCGGCGATACGCCCACACAATGTGGTATCCTGTAGCCCAATGCGTTGACGGAGAGGGTTTTGCCCGCCGCGTCGCCGGCAAGAGAGGGAAGGTCATGGGCTGCAAGCCTTCCTGCGGTGACAAGGGCCAAGCGTTCACTCCCGAGCAGCGACCTCAACGGGCACGCGGCCAGCGGCGGCGATGTCCCCAGTAGGGAAGCCGTGAGCCTCGCGATAAGGGGCGCAGAGTGGGCACGGCGGGCCAGACATCCGCCGCGTCAAACAAGGTGGTACCGCGGAATTCAACCGTCCTTGGGCAATGTACATGCCCGAGGGCGGTTTTTTGTTACCGAACCGGGCCGCGTTTTCACAACGCCAGGCGGCGGCAGTCGTCCCGGCGAGCGGGGAGCGCGAGAGACGAAAGGGAAGACATGAGTCTGATTGATGATCTGGTCAAACTCGAGGAAGAGGCCAAGGAGCTCGTCGCAGGCGCCGACGACGCCGCCAAGCTCGAGGCTGCGCGCGTTGAGCTGCTCGGTCGCAAGGGCCGCATCACCGGCCTGATGCGCATGATGGGCAAGCTCGCCCCCGAGGATCGCCCCGTCATGGGCAAGCGCGCCAACGAGATGCGCCAGCTGATTGAGGGCATGCTCGACGAGCGCAACACCGAGATGAAGGCCGCCGCCCTCAAGCGCGCACTGGAGCACGACGCCGTCGACATCACGCTGCCGGGCATCCGTCCGCAGATCGGCCACCAACACCTGATCAAGCAGATTATCGAGGAGGCCGAGGACATCTTCTGCGGCATCGGCTACACCGTCGAGTCCGGCCCCATGGTCGACACCTCCTACTACAACTTCACCGCGCTCAACGCCCCCATGGATCACCCGAGCCGCTCGGCCCGCGATACCTTCTACGTGGTCGACAACAACCCCGGCAGCGTCGCGCACCCCGAGGCCCACGCCCATGGCGAGTCCGACGTGCTCCTGCGCACCCAGACCTCGGGCGTGCAGATCCACACCATGGAGTCGCAAAAGCCGCCCATCTACATGATCTGCCCGGGCACCGTTTACCGTCCCGATACAGCCGACGCTTGCCACCTGCCGCAGTTCAACCAGATCGAGGGCCTGGTCGTCGACGAGGGCATCACCTTTGGCGATCTTAAGGGCACGCTCGACTACTTTGTTAAGTGCATGTTTGGCGAGGATCGCAAGACGCGTTACCGCCCGCACTTCTTCCCCTTCACCGAGCCCAGCTGCGAGGTGGACGTGAGCTGCCACGTCTGCGGCGGCAAGGGCTGCAACTTCTGCAAGCACAGCGGCTGGATCGAGATCCTGGGCTGCGGCATGGTCGACCCCAACGTTCTTATCAACTGTGGCATCGACCCCGAGAAGTATACCGGCTTCGCCTTTGGCATTGGCGCCGAGCGCGTCGCGGCCCTGCGCTACGACCTGCCGGACCTCAGAACGCTCATGACAGGCGATATGCGTTTCTTGAATCAGTTCTAGGCTGCGGCTTGCCCAAGCACGGCACCTCGGCGCTCATTCGTCGCTTGCGTACCAAAGTACGCGGCACTCCTCTTTCGGGCCGATCTGCCGCACTTGGACAACCCTCGCTTTGTAAGGAATGTTCACAAAGTTGAAGTTTCCACCTGCATCTCTTCGCAGGCTTTCAGTATGAAAGGAGAGCTAGATGCGTGTTTCTTACGACTGGCTCAAGACCATGATCGATATTCCGGAGGATCCCAAGACTCTTTCGGACGAATATATCCGTACCGGCACCGAGGTCGAGGCGATTGACACCGTGGGAGAATCCTTCGACCACGTGGTGACCTCCAAGGTGCTCACCAAGACCCCGCACCCCGATAGCGACCATATGTATGTGTGCTCGGTCGACGTGGGTGACAAGAACCTCGACGCTGACGGCAATCCCGCTCCGCTGCAGATCGTCTGCGGCGCGCAGAACTTCGAGGCCGGCGACCACATCGTCACGGCCATGATCGGCGCAGTTCTGCCCGGCGACGTCAAGATCAAGAAGAGCAAGCTTCGCGGCGTCGTGTCCATGGGCATGAACTGCTCCGCACGCGAGCTCGGCCTGGGCGGCGACCACTCCGGCATCATGATCCTGCCCGAGGATACGCCCTGCGGCATGCCGTTTGCCGAGTATGTGGGCTCGAGCGACACCGTGCTCGACTGCGAGATCACGCCCAACCGTCCCGATTGCCTGTCCATGATCGGCATGGCCCGCGAGACCGGCGCCATCTTCGACCGCGATTTCCACGTTGAGCTGCCCGCCATCAAGGCGGAGACCGGCCGCGCGACCGACGACGAGCTTTCCGTCGAGATCGCCGACGAGGGCCTGTGCGACCGCTACGTCGCCCGCATCGTGCGTAACGTGAAGGTCGGCCCGTCGCCCGACTGGATGGTCAAGCGCCTCAACGCCCTGGGCGTGCGCCCGCACAACAACATCGTCGACATCACCAACTACGTGATGATGCTCACCGGTCAGCCGCTGCATGCCTTTGACCTGTCTACCTTTGCCGAGCGCGACGGCCACCGCCGCGTGGTGGTTCGCGCCGCCCAGCAGGACGAGAAGTTTACGACGCTCGATGGCGAGGAGCGCGTGCTCGACGCCGGCATGGGCCTCATCACCGACGGCGAGCGCCCCGTGGCGCTGGCCGGCGTTATGGGCGGCATGGATTCCGAGATCGAGGACGACACCGTCGACGTGATGGTCGAGAGCGCCTGCTTTAACGCCGGCCGCACCTCGCACACCAGCCGCGATCTGTCGCTGATCTCCGACGCCTCCATTCGCTTTGAGCGCCAGGTCGACGAGACCGGCTGCGTGGATGTCGCCAACGTTACCTGCGCGCTCATCGAGGAGATCGCCGGCGGCGAGGTTGCTCCCGGCTATGTCGACGTTTTCCCCGCGCCCAAGACCATCGACAGCATCAAGCTGCGCCTGGCCCGCGTGCACGCCATCTGCGGTGCCGACATCGAGCCCGACTTTATCGAGCGTTCGCTCACCCGCCTGGGCTGCACCGTCGAGCGTGACGGCGAGGACTTTATGGTCACTCCGCCGAGCTTCCGCCCCGACCTGCCGCGCGAGATCGATCTGATCGAGGAGGTCCTGCGCCTGTGGGGCATGGGCCGCGTGACGGCGACCATCCCGGCTGCCAAGAACCACATCGGCGGCCTGACCCGCGAGCAGAAGCTCACCCGTAAGGTCGGTGAGATCCTGCGCGCCTGCGGCCTCAACGAGACCACGACTTTTGGCTTTGCCGCCCCGGGCGACCTGGAGAAGATCGGTATGTCCACCGAGGGCCGCGGTTGCCCCGTGGTGCTCATGAACCCGCTGGTGGCCGAGCAGACCGAGATGCGTCGTTCGCTGCTGCCGGGCCTGCTGCAGTCCGTGGCCTACAACGAGGCGCACGGTACGCCCAACGTGCACCTGTACGAGGTCGGCAGCCTGTTCCACGGTCGCGAGAACGCCAGCCTGCCCAAGGAGACCAAGTCCGTGGCGGGTGTGCTCTCGGGCCAGTGGAGCGAGCAGTCCTGGAACATGAAGTACCGTAAGCTGCGCTTCTTCTTTGGCAAGGGCATTGTCGAGGAGCTGCTCGCCCAGCTGCGCATCGAGAAGGTTCGCTTCCGTCCCGTCGAGGGCGAGGGCTACGCTTTCTTGCAGCCGGGTCGTGCGGCCGAGGTTCTGTCCGGCGGAACCGTGCTGGGCTGGGTCGGCGAGATTCACCCCGAGGCGCGCGAAGCGATGGGCATCGATGAGGTCGTCGTTGCCTTTGAGCTCGACTTGGACAAGCTGATCAAGGGCGCCCGCAACCAGGAGAACTATCGCGAGTTCTCGCAGTACCCGGCCGTTGAGCACGACCTTGCCATTGTGGTCGACAATGCCGTGACCTGTGAGGATCTTGAGCGCCGCATTACGAGCGCCGGCGGTAAGTTGCTCGAGGGCGTGCGCCTGTTCGACGTCTACCGCGATCCCATCCGCATCGGAGCGGGCAAAAAGTCCATGGCCTTTGCGCTTACGTATCGCTCCGACGACCACACGCTCACCAGCGAAGAGGTCGAGAAAGCGCACCAGAAGATTGTCACCAAGGTATGCAAAGGCGTAAACGGCGAGGTCCGCGGCTAGGGCTTGCGATGGGTATAGGTCAGCGGTGGCTGCTGCCGATCCTGCGTGACTGCTATGCTCGGTATAACGCATCGCTGAGCCTGCATATATGACATGCGCATTACATAACGGCGTGCTGCTTTTGTGGCGGCGCGCCGTTTTGCTATCATAGCCTGCGGCGTGTTACGAATCATCTAGCTCGTAACACTGATGAAATGGTTCAAGCGGCGCTGCAATCCCATGTGCCGGCAACCGGGAGGCGTATATGCACATTCCAGATAACTACCTGTCCCCGCAGACCGATGCCGTTATGGCGGTGGCGATGGTGCCCGTATGGGTTCACTGCATCAAGAAAGTGCGCGCCACGCTCGATCGCGAGCATATGGCCTTTCTGGGTATTTGCGCTGCGTTCTCCTTTTTGCTCATGATGTTCAACGTGCCGCTGCCCGGCGGCACCACTGGTCACGCCGTCGGCGGCGCACTCATCGCGCTGCTGCTGGGCCCCGAGGCCGCGGCTATCGCTGTCTCGGTCGCGCTGGCGCTGCAGGCGCTGCTGTTTGGCGACGGCGGCGTTCTGTCGTTTGGCGCCAACTGCTTTAACATGGCCTTTGTGCTGCCGTTTGTCGCTGCTATCGTGTTCCGTGCGCTCAACAGCCGTCTGCACGACAAGAGCTGGGGCACCTCGGTTTCTGCCATCGTGAGCGGTTGGGTCGGCCTGTGCCTGGCGGCCCTGTGCGCGGCAATCGAGTTTGGTATTCAGCCGATGCTCTTCACCAACGCTTCGGGCGCCCCTCTGTACTGCCCCTTCCCGCTGTCCGTGGCTATTCCGGCCATGTTGATCCCGCATATGCTGGTTGCCGGCGTGATCGAGGGCGTGGCGACGGCCGCCATCTACGGCTTCATTAAGAAGACGGCGCCGAGCATTATCGTCGGCCCCGAAGCCGCCGATGGCCAGCTTGCCGCCGATGGTACCGCCAAGAAGACTTCCCTGATTCCCACGCTCATTCTGGTCGCCGTGCTTGTCGTGGCTACGCCGCTCGGCTTGCTCGCCACCGGTGACGCCTGGGGTGAGTGGGACGCCGAGGGCGCCGCGACCGCCGTTCAGGAGGCTGGCGACGACAGCCTGCAGGCTTCGGTCGGCCTCGATACCCCGACCTTTGCCGACGCTCTACCTACGGGTGATTACCTGCAGGCCTATTCCGAGGAGCAGGGCCTTGGCTTTGCCGGCCAGGCTGCGATGTATATTCTTTCGGGCGTGATTGGCGTGGCGGTGCTCACCATCACATTCCGCCTGGTCTCGCTGACGGTCAAGGAAAGCGGTGCTCATGGCAATAGCCGAGCTGCCTAGTTGGCTTGCGGCCGAGGAGCGTTACGAGCCCGCGGGGGCTCGGCATCGTGTGATGCAAAAGAATGTCCTGCACCTGGCGAGCCTGCTTGAGCGGGTTCGCCTGGGTGGAGGCGCGCACGAGGGCGGGTCGATGGTCGACCGCGCCCTTTCTTGCGTTTCGGCTCCGGTGCGCCTGGTGGGGATGTTCGTTTGCGTCCTGTGCGTGTGTCTGACGCAGAGCCCGCTGTACCTCATGTTGATGGCGGCCATCGCGCTGGTGCTCGTTGCCGTGCGCCCCGTACGCGGGCTGCGTGCGACCTTTGTACCGGCGCTCGGCGCCACGGGGCTTGCGGTGGTTCTGGCACTGCCTGCCCTGCTGCTGGGCGCTTCTGCCGCGGGCGCCATGCTCAAGATCGCGCTCAAGACGTTCATTAACGTGTCGTTCGTGCTGGGCGTTTCGTGGACGCTCACCTGGAGCCGCATGTCGGCGGCGCTCAAGACGCTACAGCTGCCCGACGAGGTCATCTTTACGTTTGATATGGCGCTCAAGCACATCGAGGTGCTGGGACGCACGGCGCACGATCTGACCGAATCGGTCATGCTGCGCAGTGTGGGTCGTGCGCCTGCGGGTTTTTCGCGTACCGATTCGATCGCGGGTATCATGGGCATGACGTTTATCAAGGCGATGGAATGTAGCCACGCGATGGACGAGGCTATGCTTTGCCGCGGCTTTGCCGGTGCGTATCCGGCGCCCGCGCGCGCCGGGTTTGGCTGGCGCGATGCGGTCTATGCGGCCGGCGTGGCACTGCTGGCAGTGTTGTGCGCCGTGCTGTAGGCGCTGCTGGTTCTTGCTGGGGATGCAAATAGGGAAGGGCGACGTTTTGACGATCGATATGAATAGTGCGGCGGGCACGAACGGTGCGGGCGGCGAGGCCGCGCCGCTCATCGAGCTGCGCAACGTGGTGTTCTCATATACGGGGCATACGGTGGTCGACGGCGTTTCGCTGCAGGTCGATCGTGGTGAACTCGTTGCCCTGCTTGGTCCTAACGGTTGTGGCAAGACGACGATCATGCGCCTTATTAACGGCCTTGAGCTTACGGACGCGGGTGCGTACCTGTTCGATGGGCGCGTGGTCGATGCGGCATATCTCAAGGATTCCGCAGCCGCTCAGCGTTTTCATCAGCGCGTGGGCTTTGTGTTCCAGAATGCCGACGCCCAGCTGTTCTGTGCCACGGTGGGCGAGGAAGTTGCTTTTGGTCCCGCGCAGATGGGGCTGCCGACAGACGAGCTCGAGCGCCGCGTCCGCGATGCCATGGAGCTGTTCCAGGTTGCCGATCTGGTCGATGCCTCGCCCTATCAGCTTTCGGGCGGGCAAAAGAAGCGCGTTGCGCTGGCGGCGGTCGTATCGATGAACCCCGATATCCTAGTGCTCGATGAGCCCACCAACGGGCTCGATGAGGACTCGTGCGACATCGTAGTCAACTTTTTGCTGGCCTACGTTGCTGCCGGTAAGACGGTTTTGATGAGTACGCATCATCAGGATTTGGTGCGGCGCCTGGGTGCCCGCGCCATCTATATCGATCGATATCACCATGTGGTCGAGGCGCCGGTGTCGTCGTATGGAACCGAGAGCGGTGCTGCGGAATAGTTGCTGCGTAGAGCGTGCGTAGCCGCCCGCGCGGCTTTGCCGTGATGGTATAGTTATCCAGGTTTTTATGGGGGTGGCTATGCCAAGCTGGAACATTCATATCGCTCAGACGGAGCGTTTGCTGGAGCGCACCGGTGCGCTAGCCAATAGCGTGCGCGACCGCAATGCCTTTTTGTTTGGCTGCGTGGTTCCGGACATTTTTGTGGGCTATATGGTTCCCGGCATTGCCGATCCCATCCCGTACCGCATTACGCACTTTGCCAAGCCCGAGCCTATCCCTAAGCCTCGTGAGCATGAGTTCTGGGATACCTATGTGGCACCGTTGCTTAAAAGTTTGCCCACCGGTGCTCCGGCCGCGGCGACCTCGATTATCGAGGAACGCGAGCGACTGAATCGCGTGCACTATCCCCAGCGCTACAGGGATGCCGAGCCGGTTGTCGGTCCCGGCGCCTGTGAGTTCTCGCTTGCGTCCGAAGATGTGGCGCAGTCGTTGCTCGATTTAACGCTGGGCGTCTGGTCACATCTGGTGGCCGATACCGTATGGAATACGCGCGTGAATCAGTACCTGGAGGCGCACGGCGGCAAGCCGTGCGAGGAATTCCGCATTAAAAAGCAAGGTGACTTTGACTGGTTTGGTAAGACGCTCGGCATTGTTTCCATCCCGCGTGCGACCGATCGTCTGTATACTGCGGCGACGCGTTTTGGGCAGTATCCCATCCATAAGGAGTATGTGCTCAAGACCATCGGCGTTATGCACGAGATTGTGCGCGAAAACCCCGGTGAGCCCGATCATCCGCCATACCGCCTGCTAACTGAGGAGTTTTTCGATGCAACGTTTAACGAGGTCATCGAGCTGACCGAGGTGGGCTTTGCGACTCGCGTTGCTGCTTCTGACGTTCCCACAGTCCCCCTGATCGCTAGCTGCTAGCTGGCCGGCTTGACGGCGAACAGCTCATCCCAATCGACCAATAGCTCCCGCCGCAGGGCATCTTCGGTGGTGCGTTCCTGATCGGTCTTTGGGATGTAGGGGAGCCCTGCCTTTTTATGGATGAGTTCGGCGATGTTGTTAAAGCTCTTCGTGTCTTTGATTTGCTCATAGGTTATCTGGATAACGTCATAGCCCATGCTTGTGAGGGCGGTGGTGCGCTCGGCATCGGAGAGACTTGCGGCTTCGCCATCGTGGGCGGAGCGGCCTTGGCATTCCAAGATGACGCCCATGCTGTCGGTGTTGCTCTCGATGAGGATATCGGCGTAGCAGCAGGTTTTGTCATACAGTGAGCGCGCGGCGTCGCTGAGTGGGATGCGCACGTTGTTTGCGATGTTGATACCCATGCCGCCCTCGTTGCGGGGGAGCGAGACAAGTATGGAGGTCTGTACTTCGAAGGGCGAGGCGGTCTGCCCCGTCATGTGCTCGGCCGCCCAGCGCAGTTGTTTAACGCCGCGCAGGCCTGCAGCCTGCTTGGCGAACGCGGCGATATCCGCCGCGCTGAGGAGCGGCGGGCGCTTCCACAAATTGGTGTCATTGCCCTTGGTGTCGACAACACGCTCCCAACCGCAGTTGGGTGGAATGAGCTTAAGCGAAATGGCTTCATCGAGTTGTTGTTGCGTTCGCTCGCAGGGCGTAAACACTGCAAAGGAGCCGCACATCTCGTAGCAAGCCATGAGTAACTGGTTGCGTGAGACCTGCGTAGCAAGGCTGAGCAGCGTAAACTCGGGCGACGTGACATCAAATCCATGTTCAGTTTGCCTAAACGACCCGGGAGGCGGCTCTTGGGTCAGGAGGTGCGATTTAAACAGGCTTCGCGACCCGGATTGTGCTCGAGTGAATACAAGCCTGTGAAGCGGTGCATGAAGCAGGTCTTTTACAACTGCATGACTTCCGAGGCCGCAACATCTGCGATCCATATTGCCAAGGCTAATGGCGGGGTAAAGCCCTAATACCTGCGGCGGGATACGGTGATAGTAAAAAGCGGATTGACCGCATAGCGTCAGGTCCATGATATCCTCCTGGTCGAAATGTGCTTTTGGACCGTGCGATGCCAGCGTCAATTCGGAAGTATGCGGCAAAATCTGAACCCTGTGAGCAGACCTGGCTTTTGAGGCCAGTTTATCAGGCATTTTGTTGCGAAAAAACGGGGTGTGCTCGGAGGTCTCAGAATTTGCCGCATACTTCCGAAAACGCGGTCGATCTAGCTCTTGCTAAAACGATTTAGCAGCGTCGGGTAAGGTGTGGTTTCGCCATCGGGCGAACACTTTTAGCGCTTGGGACTTTATTTTTGGGCCTCGAAAGGTGGATTTCGCGCTTTTGGTAAAGAAATGGGTGCGTGTTTTGCCGTGTGCCGGCATTGACACAGAAAAAGGGCCCGGAAGGCGAAGCCTTCC